>NZ_JAMAVT010000002.1:0-512425 GCF_023713665.1 Paenibacillus sp. MER 180
AGCCCCCCTCAAGATGAGATTTCCCAATTAGTAAGACCCCTTGAAGACGACGAGGTAGATAGGTTGGAGGTGGAAGCACAGCAATGTGTGGAGCTGACCAATACTAATCGGTCGAGGGCTTATCCTAAAAGATTAAACCCCAAAAAGTGACGTGAAGCTTTGCAGCAACACCGAAACCTTTTCGGGGGCCCCGGATGAACATCTAGCACTAACTTTCGCATTCAGTTTTCAGGGTGCAATGTTTTGGAGTCTGACTAGTGCAGACGAAGAAACGCACACAGCACTTGGTCGTGCTGAACCTGAATTTCATATTGGCTAATGCCGATGCTGTTTGGTGGCGATAGCGGAGGGGTTCCACGCGTACCCATCCCGAACACGACCGTTAAGCCCTCCAGCGCCGATGGTACTTGGATCGCAGGGTCCCGGGAGAGTAGGACGTCACCAAGCAGTTAATATTCCCTGATAGCTCAGTTGGTAGAGCACTCGACTGTTAATCGAGTTGTCACAGGTTCGAGTCCTGTTCGGGGAGCCATGGAGAGATGTCCGAGTTTGGTCGAAGGAGCACGATTGGAAATCGTGTAGGCGCCACAAGCGTCTCGAGGGTTCGAATCCCTCTCTCTCCGCCAGTTTGGCCCGTTGGTCAAGGGGTTAAGACACCTCCCTTTCACGGAGGTAACAGGGGTTCGAATCCCCTACGGGTCACCATTTTATGAATGAAATTACGTAGTACAGGGTACTAGTCAACTAGATAGAAACCATCTGAACAGGGTGGGATCATTACATTCAAATTTGTTAGTATCCAGCGTGAATATCGCGGGGTGGAGCAGTTGGTAGCTCGTCGGGCTCATAACCCGAAGGTCGCAGGTTCAAGTCCTGCCCCCGCAACCAAATATATAATCGCTATTTCATATAGGATTGCGTTGTTAAGGACACTTAGCTCAGCTGGGAGAGCACCATCTTGACAGGGTGGGGGTCAGCGGTTCGAACCCGTTAGTGTCCACCATAAAGAGCTATGAAATAATTATTGATAGATTGAGATACATAGCATTTATATGAAATATTATATGGACGCTTAGCTCAGCTGGGAGAGCATCTGCCTTACAAGCAGAGGGTCGGCGGTTCGATCCCGTCAGCGTCCACCATCATATCGCGGGGTGGAGCAGTTGGTAGCTCGTCGGGCTCATAACCCGAAGGTCGCAGGTTCAAGTCCTGCCCCCGCAACCAAATATGGAGCTGTGGTGTAGAGGCCTAACATGCCTGCCTGTCACGCAGGAGACCGCGGGTTCGAATCCCGTCAGCTCCGCCATTTTTCTTCTTGAGAAATGATCAAATTGAATAAGGCCCGTTGGTCAAGGGGTTAAGACACCTCCCTTTCACGGAGGTAACAGGGGTTCGAATCCCCTACGGGTCACCATTTCTCTCTTATGAGAGCCATTAGCTCAGTTGGTAGAGCACCTGACTTTTAATCAGGGTGTCGAAGGTTCGAGTCCTTCATGGCTCACCAGTTTGTGCAATATTCAGCCTGATGCGGAAGCGTCGGGCTTTTTTGTCGTTGTTTGGACAAGTAGAGCTGATTCGAGAGAGCGTAAGATGCTCTGAGTACGCAATCTTTGATTTAAGGGTGCTGATTTGTACTACCCCTAGAATTATGATAAGGGCATGCTCTATTGATGTTTTATTCGAAAGACATTATGATTAAAGGAATAGATAACTAACTCCTTTTATAAAAGGGTTTCAATAAGGTGGGACGTTATGGTGGTAGACAAAACCGTTAATATTAAGGAATTCAATCGAAATCGAATATATATGCTGCTGCGGCAAAAAAGAAACTTATCTAAGCAGGATATTGTGCAGCATTTGCAGATTAGCTTACCAACCATTACGCAGAATTTAAATTATTTGCTGCAGGAGAAGCTGATTGCGAATACGGGGACCATTGGTAATACCGGAGGACGAAATGCACAGGTCTATTCTTATATAAGCGATGCCAAAATCGCTATTGGCTTAGATATTACGCGGAACCATGTCACAACTGTGGTTGTTGATTTAAATGGGGATATTATCCACATAAACAGAAGAAGACAAAAGTTTGAAACCTCGGATCCTTATTTTCAGCTATTGGGAAATATCATTCAGGAGGACATAAAAGAACTGGATATTGACGATTCGAAAATATTAGGTGTCGGCATCGGGGTGCCGGGATTGATTACGGAAGACCACCAGACTGTCTTTTACGGGAAGATCCTGAATTTCACCGGAGAGACGCTGCAGCGCTTCACCAAGTACATACCGTATCCGGCCATTCTTGTGAATGATGCGAATGCGGCTGGGTTCTCGGAAATTTGGGCAACGCCGGACACGAAAAATGCATTTTATATTTCTCTTAGCAATAATATTGGCGGAGCCGTTTATATTGGAAATAAAGTGTTTGCCGGAGAGAATCAAAAGAGTGGGGAAATCGGGCATATTACGATCATTCCAGACGGTCTCCCTTGTTATTGCGGTCAAAAGGGCTGCCTTGAGGCATATTGCTCAGCTTCTTTATTAGCAGATACAGCTGATGGGAGTTTGGGGCGTTTTTTTGAGGAGGTACAGGGTGGCAATCGTGAAAAGCTGATCGTTTGGGACAACTATTTGCGCCATCTTTCGATCGCCATTAATAATATTCGCATGCTGTTCGACTGTGACATTATCCTTGGCGGTTACGTAGGGGCTTATATGGAGAATTATATCGATACGTTGAAGAAGCTGGTGGCTAGCCGCAATACGTTCGAAGATCATGCAGATTATGTGCGCATTTGCAGTTATAAAACGGAGGCTATTGCCGCTGGGGCTGCTCTGCCCTTCATCGATCAGTTCATTAATCAAATATAAGAAGATAGCAAGCTTACAGCAATCGCATGGAGTCGGTTTAAAGGAGTCAAGTTCCTTTACCTGCTTCATGCGTTTTTTTATCCTCCAATCGGCTGAACAAGCAGGAAATATTTCTTATCTTGTGCTGCAAAATGATACTTATTTTTTAATTGCATATTGACAAGAAGGACGAGAGGGAATATCCTTGCATTAAGTAGTTTTATAAAACACTTTAATAAAAGTAATTTACTTATTGGGGAGGCGGATGCATAATGAATCAACAACAATCTACCAGCTTAAAAGCCACGACAGGGAACGTACCAGCAACTATGAAAGCGCTTGTAGCGTATGGGAAGCATGATTACCGCTTTGAAGCCAACTATCCTACGCCTGAATGTGGGCCAGACGATATGATCATTAAAACGGAAGCATGCGGCATTTGCGCAGGAGACTTGAAGTGCATGCATGGCGCAGCAATGTTCTGGGGCGACGAGACACAGCCAGAATGGGTGAAGCCTCCGTTTATTCCGGGGCATGAATTTTTAGGAACAATCGTAGAAATTGGCGAAAATGTAACCGATTTCAAAATTGGGGATCGAGTAACTGCGGATCAGATCGTTCCTTGCCAAGAATGCAGATTTTGCAAAAGAGGGGAGTACTGGATGTGCCAGCCCCATAACATATTCGGTTTCCAAGGCTCAAACAACGGGGGAATGGCGGAATATGTTCGATACCCGAAAACGGCGGTTGTCCATAAGGTGCCAGGAGAGATGGAATTGGAGTCCGCGTTGCTGATTGAGCCCTACGCTTGCTCGAAGCATGCCGTGGATCGAGCGCAAATCGGATGCGAGGATGTCGTCGTTATCTCTGGGGCGGGGCCTCTTGGCTTAGGGATGATCACGTATGCGAGAATGAAAAATCCAAAAAAATTGATTGTGCTGGATTTGGTTGAGAACCGTTTGGAAAAGGCGAAGGAATTTGGCGCGGATATCGTCCTCAATCCGAAAGAGACGGATGTGGTTCAAACGATTTTGGATATGACGGAGGGTTACGGTTGCGACATCTACATCGAAGCGACAGGGCATCCTTCCAGCGTAACGCAAGGGTTGAGCATGATTCGCAAGCTTGGACGCTTCGTGGAATTCAGCGTGTTCGGGGAGCCGACTACCGTGGACTGGTCCATCATCGGCGACCGCAAGGAGCTGGATGTATTGGGATCACATTTGAGCCCCTATTGTTACCCATTCGTCATTGAAAATGTTGCAAACGGCAATCTGAAAACGAACGGCATTGTAACTCGCAAGTTCCCGATTGAGCAATGGGAAGAAGCCTTTGAATATGCATCTGGTAAGCATGGTGACTTCAAGGTAGCGATTACGTTCTAAAAAGGGTGAATGCTAAATGGAGAAATATGTAGTTGGAATTGATTATGGCACATTAAGTGCCCGTACGATACTTGTTAACGTATCCACCGGAGAGATATGTGCTTCTGCAGAGATGAACTATCCTCACAGCGTAATGGATCAGGTGCTGCCGGACGGCGTAACGAAGCTGGGGCCGGATTGGGCTTTGCAGCATCCGCAGGACTATTTACAATGCACCACTGCAACGCTGGCAAAGGTTCTGGAAACGAGTGGCATTGATACACGGCAGATTATTGGCGTCGGCACCGATTTTACGGAATGTACGATGCTTCCCGTAAAGGCGGATGGAACGCCCCTGTGCATGCTGGATGCATACAAGAACAATCCGCATGCGTATGTGAAGCTGTGGAAGCACCATGCGGCAGCAGAGGAAGCCAACCGACTGAATGATATAGCCCGTATGCGGGGCGAGGAATTTTTGGACTTCTACGGTGGGAAAATTTCTTCAGAATGGATGTTTCCGAAAATATGGCAAATTCTTAATGAAGCACCCGAAATATATGAAGCCGCTGATCGGTTCATGGAGCTTGCCGATTGGATTACACTACAGCTAACTGGCACAGAAACACGAAATAGCTGCACAGCTGGATATAAGGCCATATGGCACAAGCAAAATGGATTTCCATCAAATTCATTTTTGAAAGCGCTCGATCCAAAGCTGGAACACGTCGTTGACGAGAAAATGTCGAGAACCATTTATCCGGTAGGCACCAGAGCAGGATCAATTACAGAAGATAGTGCAAAATGGACGGGACTTGCTGCAGGGACAGCGGTATCCGTAGGAATAGGCGATGCCCATTGCGCCGTAATCGGCTGCGGGATTACGACTCCCGATATTTTATTGATGGTGATGGGGACATCCGGCTGCGACATGCTGGTCAGTGAAACGGCAGTGAAGGTGCCGGGCATTAGCGGCATTTGCGAGGACGGCATTTTGCCTGGGTTCTACGGCTATGAGGCAGGACAATCCTGCATGGGAGACCATTTCTCATGGTTCGCGAATCACTGTGTGCCAGAGCGCCTAGGGCAAGAGGCCAGAGCTGCGAACAAGCATGTGCTGCAGCTTCTCAATGAGAAGGCAGAGAAGATTAAGCCCGGTGCCAGCGGCTTGATTGCGCTGGATTGGTGGAATGGAAACCGTTCCGTTCTGGTGGATGCGGATCTGACAGGATCAATGTTCGGCATGACGACGGCTACGACAGCCGAAGAAATGTACAAAGCATTGGTTGAAGCAGTTGCATTCGGGAAGCGGATGATTATTGAGAACTTTGTACAGCACGGAGTTCCAATTTCCAAAATCATGGCTACAGGCGGGATTGCGGAAAAAAGCCCATTCATTATGCAGACCTTCGCGGACATCATCGGCATGCCTATTCACGTCGCGGCAACTCAGCAAGGAACAGCGATGGGGGCCGCCATGCTAGGAGCCGTAGCGGCAGGCAGTACTAATGGAGGATACGACTCCATTCAGCAGGCCGGGAAAGCAATGGGTGGAGGCATTAAGAAAACGTATGAGCCGCAAAGTAAGCACCGGGACATTTATAATCGACTTTATGCCGAGTATGTGCGGCTGCATGATTATTTTGGTCGCGATGAACAGAGTCCGATCAAACAATTGAAAGCGATTAAATTGGAAGTGATGGGTGGAGAGAGTTCAAATTAACATCTTTATAGAATAGCTGCATTACGAACAGTAGAAGAAGGAATAGATCATCCAGGAAAGAAGTGATGCATTTGAAAAGCAAAAATATTTTTGACAAAGTAGGTATTCCTGCATCTCTAGCTTGGGGCTATCTCGGCATTCTGATCTTTATGATGGGGGATGGTCTGGAGCAGGGATGGTTAAGCCCATATCTGGTTGAACAGGGACTCACCGTACAGCAATCCGGCATTTTATTTACGGTATACGGGGTTACGATTGCATTGTCTTCTTTCCTGTCCGGATTATTCGTTGACGCGATCGGCCCTAAAAAAGCAATGTTGACCGGGTTAATCCTATACATTCTCGGTTCCGTAGGCTTTATTGGTTTAGGAATTACCCAGCTTTCATTTGCAACGATGCTGCCGACGTATGCGTTTAAGGGTCTCGGCTATCCTTTGTTCGCATACTCGTTCCTCGTCTGGATCGCTTATCAGACACCTCAGAAGAAGCTGGGAACGGCTGTCGGCTGGTTCTGGTTCGTGTTCACTGGGGGCATGAACGTACTCGGCGCATACTATTCCACCTGGGCATTGAAGCACTTGGGGCATATCAATACACTATGGAGTGCAATCGTATGGGTACTGCTTGGGGCATTGTTCGCACTGGTCATCAATCCCGGCGGCAAGCTGGATAAGTCCAAGGCAGAACAGCATGACAACAAAGTAAAAGAGCTTGCCAAAGGATTGGCAATTGTCAAAAAGGAACCGAAAATCGTATTGGTCGGCTTAGTTCGCATCATCAATACGGCTGCACAATTCGGCTTCCCCATATATATGCCGCTATACATGGAGAGTCAAGGCATTAGCATTTCGTCCTGGCTGCATCTATGGGCTATGATTTTTATCGGAAACATCGCGTTCAACCTGCTGTTCGGCATTGTGGGCGATAAGCTTGGCTGGAGAAATACGGTAATGTGGTTTGGATGTGCAGGCTCGGCCTTCTTTACGATTTTACTCTTTTACGTTCCTCAACTTGCGGCAGGCAATGTATGGCTTGTGCAAATTGTCGGGATTTTGTGGGGCGGATGTCTGGCAGGCTTCGTGCCATTGTCTGCGATAGCCCCGTCTTTGGTAAAGGAAGAAAAGGGTGCAGCGATGTCAATCTTGAACCTGGGCGCGGGATTGAGCGCATTCGTTGGACCAGCTCTTGTTGCTTTATTTATTGGAAGCCTCGGTTACGCCGGCATTACGTGGCTTTTCGCTGGGCTATTTGCAGCAGCAGGCGTTATGATGATTTTTGTCACGATCCCCGCTGAGAAAAAAACAACGAAGGAAGCGAGTGCACATTCTGAAATTGTAAGCGCTTAATAATGTTATCTAAAAAAGCAGCTCTTCTCCACTTGGTAGAGGGCTGCTTTCATCATAATGCTAGCGATCAATTTTCTGGTAACTATTGTTTGTTCGATATAAGGTAGGACTGATTCCATACACGCAGGTAAACTGATTTGAGAAGTAATGGATTGAATCGTAGCCCAACATTAGCGCGATTTCCGTAATCGATTGGCGGCTTTCCATCAACAGAACGGCCGCCTTTTTCATGCGAGCCTGCAGCAAATACGCTTTAGGTGATACTCCTGTCTCTTGCTTGAAAAGCCGATAAAATTGGGACTTTTCCAGCCCACATTCGCTGCACCAGTAATCAACCGAATGCCGCTGCTCGGGATGTTCGTCCATTCGCTCCAAGATTCGAGCTATGCGATAATCCGTAGGATTGGGCAATCTGCTTGCATCGTACCATTGAATCAGCCAGGAGTAAAAACTAGCTGATGCAGCCTGCTTCGTATAGCAGCCGCGCCGATTATATGCGGTAAGCACATGCTTCATCAGCTCAATGAAGTAAGGATAAGGACGAAGCGAAGTGCAGGTCGGCAATGATTCCAGTTCTGTGCAAGACTTCTGTACGGTTAACCACTTCGGATCGAATTCATCCCATTCATAAGCAAAGGTAGGCTGGTTCGGCGGGGGAGCCTCCCAGAGATCGCAATAGATATTGCATGCATTCATCGTTTCATTTGGTGCATGCTCGAAGGAATGCCATTCGCCAGGACGTACAAAGATGAGCGTGCCGTTCGAGACCGCATATCGTTGGTCATCTATCGTCATATGACCATGGCCGTCCAAGAATAAGTGGAATGCATAGCTGTATCCTCTGCGCAGCTGTTCCTCTCGCGTTCCTCGGTAATTATACATATGCGCTGCACGGATGTATGGCCTTATATCCGCAATGGTCATCATGCCTATCCCTCCGGTTCGTTAGCGGAAATTTTTATAACTGACAGGAACTTGTTATAAATACGAGCAGCTAGGAACATGATACTATGTTTGCAGAGTTATGTCATGATAGGGGAAGTCTTGAAATGAGAATGATGACAGCATGTGTTGGCGAGGAGGAACAGTAATGGTTGATTTGGGCAAGGTGTTAGTAGAGGAATCACGAGGCGGTTGGTTGGAATGTGCATATACAGGACATATTGTAGGTGTTAACGAACAAGCTGAGACACTATTCCATGTTGGTGACCCTGACTATGTAAGCTTTATGCGCTCTTCTTCGAAGCCGGTGCAGGCGCTCCCTGCTTTGTTAGCAGGTGTTCCGGAGCATTACGGATTAAGTGAGGAAGAGATCGTCTTAATGACTGCATCTCATCGTGCACAGCAGTTCCATGTACAAGCACTGGAATCGTTCATGAAGAAAACGGGGATCACTGAGGATCAATTCGTATGCAAGCCTACCTATCCACTGAATGGCGCTGCGAGGGACGAGCGGATTGCCAACGGGCAGCCACCGCGCTCCTTATATCACAACTGCTCGGGCAAGCACTTAGGTGTTCTGGCATTATGCAAGATGATGGGGTGGCCAACCGATAATTATGCAGAACCGGAGCATCCCGTTCAGCAGAAGGTGCTGCGCTTGATGTCTCAGCTTGCTGATGTGCCTGCCCGGCAAATTAAATTAGGAACGGATGGCTGCGGGTTCCCGGTATATGCGATTCCAATTCGCAATATAGCCCTCTTGTATTTGAGATTGGCTTGTCCGGATTTAATTGCAGATGAGGAAGTGCGCAGAGCGATTACACGCTTGACGGGTCTAATGAACAAACATCCATTCTATGTATCCGGAACGGAACTTATTTGTCCAACACTGCTGCAGGATCCGAATATCGTAGCGAAAGGCGGGGCCAAAGGCATCTATTGCTTCGGCTTGCGCGAGCAGAGAATAGGGATAGCCTTTAAAGTGATGGACGGATCGGAAGATCAATGGCCGATCATTGCTGCTGACATTTTAGAGCAGATTCAATACCCGACGACTGCAACCATCGAACGATTGAAAAAGCTGAGCCCTGCGGAGACGAAAAACGACAATGCGAGGGTAGTAGGAATTCGCAAGCCTGCTTTTACACTTGAGTGGGTTAGATCATAAGAAACTAAGAACATACTATTAGAACCTGCTTGTATGAGCTGAGATATGGCTTGGCAAGCAGGTTTTTTAGCAAGAAAAAAATACCATCAAAAAATCTTTAAAAAAGATTTGCAATTCAATTATCAGTCTGATATATTATTACTTGTCCTTGTTGAACGGCAACGACGACAACGAAGTAAATGAAGTCGTACAAGTTGTATAAAATAAGGTAATATGCGGACATAGCTCAGTGGTAGAGTATCGCCTTGCCAAGGCGAGGGTCGCGAGTTCGAATCTCGTTGTCCGCTCCATATATATGCGCCCTTAGCTCAGCTGGATAGAGCGTTTGACTACGAATCAAAAGGCCGGGAGTTCGAATCTCTCAGGGCGCGCCACTTAATTTCATAATGGATACTACTAAGCCGGTGTGGCGGAATTGGCAGACGCGCGCGACTCAAAATCGTGAGGGAAACCGTGGAGGTTCGAGTCCTCTCACCGGCACCATCCATTCGGGACGTAGCTCAGCTTGGTAGAGCACCTGGTTTGGGACCAGGGGGTCGCATGTTCAAATCGTGTCGTCCCGACCATTATCATCAACCGTCGGTTATAACCGGCGGTTTTTGCTATTCTAATCCTTCTTTTTTTTCCATCCTTCCTTCCTAAATGATTATTTCAACTTTTTTAATAATTCTCTTGAACGATTCCTAACGATATTTCGTAATATAGTTGCTTTGCGCAAAGCTCGTTGCGTTATGATATTAAGGAAAGGAGGCGAATACATGTCTGAGCAGCATCGGATAGAGCGAGCAGTCAGAGGAGACATGGATGAACTTGCTGTGCTGCTGCATGATAATTACTCCTTTCTATATAAATATGCCTTGAAATTAACGATGAGCTCTTCGAATGCTGAAGATTTGGTTCAAGACACGATGGTGCGGTGTATGGAGAAGATTCATACGTACAATGGGAGTTCACGATTCTCGTCATGGCTAATTACGATTGCGACACGTCTGTTTTATGACAAGATGCGCCGCAAGAAAGTGGAGAGCAAATGGCGAGAGCAGGAACAAGCTGTGCGTCAGCTGCGTTATCAAATGGAATCAAGCAATATGGAGTGGACGGCAGCGCTGGAGCTCCTTGGTGAGCTTTCCTACGAACAGAGGACTCCAATTGTGTTGAAATATTATTATGGATATCAGGTTAATGAAATTGCAGAAATGTTGAACGTTCAGGCAGGTACGATAAAGTCACGCATGCACTATGGCTTGGAGAAACTGCGGAAGGAGTGGAAGCAAGATGAGTGAGAAGGAAGATAACAAGAAAGGACATGTAGATTCTCTACATCAAGTACCGATGTCCAATCATGCTACACATCCGGAACAGGACTCGGCGTGGGAGGAGAGACTGCATCCGCACTGGGAACACTTAGATGAATGGAGTGATCGCCATTCTCCGCATCCAAGTGCTGCCCATATCCAGCAGGTATTGCTTCAGGCGAAGAAGAGGAACCGTAGACGGCTGTGGAAAGAGCTGCTTGTCTTATGGAGTGCTGCATTGCTGCTAGTTGGCGGCGGGTGCAGTCTTGCCCAAGCGAATTGGTATATCTATGTCTGGATGCAGCTCATTTCCCTGTGTGGGGCGGTTCTTATCTGGGCAATTTGTATCCATCCGAGCAATGGGAGTGAGCAGAATGAATAACAGTCATGAGAATGTCCCTTGGTGGGTCTGGGTTCTGATTGGAATCATTCTGCTCATTCAAGGAACTTGGTTGTTTCTAGATGCGCGCAAGCGGAATAAGTACCCTTGGTTCTGGGGGATCTGGGGATTTACAGGCACCCCTCTCCCGGTTCTTGTCTATATATGCTTCGTCATTCGGCCATGGAGAAAATTGAAGTGAAGGAACAGACAGATAAATTGTATAACTTCCCCTTTATCTGGGCCACACTATAAGAAAAGCCTCCAAGTAATACAAGTGATGATTCTGGCGGCTTTTTCTTGTGAGCAGGAAGCAAGATGATTCAGGCATCGTGGAATCAATTGCTCTACTCAAATTAACAAGCAGTTAGAGGGGATTACTTATGGCTCGAGAACACCGTACCGTCTCTAGGTTCTATTTTCGAGTGAAGCAATGGAAGAAGCGTTTGCGGCGCTTCCGCAAGCCGATATGGTCTTTGGCTGCAATTGTGTTGTTCGTAGCGGTAGTTGCCATTGGGATACAGTTGTCTGATCGTGTGCGCGACATGCTGGCGGACTATGATAAGCCATCTTCGATTGAGACCTTCGCTTTATGGAAAGATAATGAGTCTAAGCTTAATGAATCAGCCCAGCTTGTGATCGCGCAGTTGGTTCAGCAGGATGAACAGCGTGAAGTCATTGCTCGCAAGCAATATATATGCGGAAAAAATGATGAAGTGTTGGGTGTAAAGCCAACACGTGACATTATTCAGCTCGTGCTCAACCATCCAGACTGGTCGGTATCCATGGATGCCAACGGACGGGTGATCTTGGAGGAACAGGTTGAAGAGTTGTCAGATACATGCAAGGATAAGGCGCATATTAGCCTCGACAAGGATGGTAATCTGACGTTGTATGACGGTCCGCCTGAAGGTGGAAAGGTGATACGTACATTTTTCCAATTGGATGTAGAGTCCATGGAGAGTTCGCTCCCTCCGAAGGTGATGAAGCAGTTATATCAAGGGATCCGCATTACAGATGTCGATGCTTATCATAGTGTGCTGTCTACGTTTAGCGATTATGCGATCGAAGAGACGAAGAAAGTCATGAAACCAACCCACCCGAATGAACGTATTACAAAATAGAGGCAGTAACAAGTAGGACGCCGTAACCGACGTCCTTCTTTTTTTGTAAATTCTCGGGTTTAGGTCATGAAATGTAACATAAAGAAAAATGGTATGGATTGCCCTTAGCCACCTACAAAAAAAATGTCGGTTTGCGGTCATAATAATTGTACAGCGGAAAGGGGAATGCCAATGGAACTTATTCTCATGTTGCTCATCATTTTGGCTTCGACAAAGATCGCAGGTGATCTCACTGTACGATTGGGTCAACCAGCCGTACTTGGTAAACTCATTGTGGGGATAATTATCGGACCAGCTGTGCTCGGATGGGTTTCAGATGGTGAACTAATTAAGGAAATGGCGGAAGTTGGCGTCATTTTGCTTATGTTCATTGCTGGTCTGGAGACAGATTTGGATGAATTGAAGAAGAATTGGAAGGCGGCGTTCGCTGTAGCAGTCGGCGGGGTCATTCTTCCGTTTATCGGTGGATATAGTGGTGGTCTGTTGTTCGGATTAGATTCGACCCAATCCATGTTTGTAGGCTTGCTGCTCTGCGCTACATCGGTAAGTATTTCGGTACAGACACTGAAGGATCTAGGACAGCTTAGCACTAGGGAAGGTACGACCATTCTTGGTGCAGCCGTCGTGGATGACATCCTTGTTGTCATACTTCTTGCCTTCATGCTCAGCTTGCTTGGTGCAGGCGGTGGCGCTTCAATCGGACTTATTATCGGGAAGAAAGTTATTTTCTTCGTCGTAGCTATACTTGCAGGGATTTATGTAGTGCCTCGAGTGATGAAGTGGCTTGCACCGCTTCGCGTTACCGAAGCCGTTATTAGTGCGGCGCTTATTATTTGTTTTGCCTTTTCTTACTTTGCAGACTATTTGGGCGTTGCAGGCATTATCGGTGCTTTCGCTGCCGGGATTGCCATCTCCCAGACGAAGTTCAAGCATGAGGTAGAACATCGCCTTGAGCCAATTGCTTACGGTATCTTCGTACCAATCTTCTTCGTAAGTGTTGGGATTAATGTCAACTTCGAAGGCCTCGGGGAGTATGTATGGTTTATTGTACTGTTTACCGTTATTGCAATTGTAACGAAGCTGTTCGGCTGTGGATTGGGAGCTCGACTGACTGGATTTGATCGCAAGAGTGCGATCGGGATCGGCTCGGGAATGGTATCCCGCGGTGAGGTTGCACTTATTATTGCAACGACGGGTCTTGAAGGCGCCTTGTTCGATAAAGTGTATTTCACACCATTCGTTATTGTCATCATTATGACGACATTGGTGACGCCTCCGATGTTGAAGATAGCATTCCGTCATTCTACAACTGAGGCAGCGGCAAATCAAGTATCAGCTGGGAAGTAATCGGCCGTAATTAGGCTGTTTTCCCTGCAAACATCATAGGAATGACTCATTCTCTTCTTCACGATCTATGTTATAATGGAGTGAACACATATGTTCGCTTACTGGTACATGGATGCGGTGAGGGAGAGATTTTTTTTGCGTATTTTGGGGATTGACCCAGGGATTGCGATTGCAGGATTTGGGTTTGTAGATAAACAAGGAAGTCGGATTGTACCTGTACAATATGGCTGTATTCAGACAGAACCTTCGACAGCGCCGGAGATGCGGCTGCTGCAGGTGTATGAAGCTACGGAGCAGCTGCTAGACAAGTATAAACCAGATTCTATGGGAATAGAGAAATTGTTCTTCAATCGAAATGTCACGAATGCGTTTGCTGTTGGACAAGCACGCGGTGTTATCATTCTAGCAGCTGCCAAGCGCGGCATACCGATTGCAGAATATACGCCCATGCAGGTGAAGCAGGCTGTTGTTGGTTATGGGAAGGCAGAGAAGAAGCAGGTTCAAGAGATGGTGAAGCTGTTCTTGAAGCTGAAGGAGATACCGAAGCCTGATGATGTTGCTGATGCTCTTGCGGTGGCGATATGTCATGCGCATTCGAGTGGGCTTAATGACAAATTGAATGGAGTATGGCGATCATGATCGATTTTTTGCGTGGACAGGTTGCTCATTTAGAAACCGAATATATCGTCTTGGATGTTCAAGGCGTTGGGTACCGTGTCTTTACCCCGAATCCCTATGCTTTTGCAAAGCAGGAAGGGGCAGTCACCGTATATATTCATTATCATGTGCGTGAGGATGCAACATTGCTCTTTGGATTCAGCTCGCGAGAGGAGCAGAAGCTATTCCGCAGGCTGATCGATGTGAACGGAGTAGGGCCGAAGGTAGCGCTTGGCATTCTAGCAGGCTGTGGCAAGCCGGAAGCAGTTGTAACTGCCATTCAGCAAGAGAATATTGTGTTCTTAACGAAGCTGCCGGGTATCGGCAAGAAGACGGCTCAGCGTATCATTCTGGACCTGAAGGATAAGCTGGACGGTATCGGACTGGATATCCATCCGGACGCCTTGTTCATGAATGTCACAGTAGCAGACGATGACAGTGTGGACGGCAATGTATGGTCAGAGGCTAGAGAAGCACTCAAAGCATTGGGATATACAGAGACAGAACTTGATCGTGTATGGAATGACTTGCAACATCGCATTCATGCGGATGAAAGTGTAGATTCTTTAATGAAGAAGGCGCTGCAGGCGTTGTTTAAAGGATAAGAAAGGCGGTTAAGATGGAAGAGCACGAACGCATCATATCAGCCAATTGCATGATGGAAGATCAGGCAGTCGAGTTAAGCCTAAGACCGCGTTATTTGTCCGAGTATATCGGTCAGTCGCAGGTGAAGGATAATTTGAAGGTTTTCATTGAAGCTGCTAAGCTCCGCAAGGAAGCGCTTGACCATGTCCTGCTGTATGGACCTCCTGGTCTTGGAAAGACGACCTTATCTAACATTATTGCCAATGAGCTTGGCGTAAATATTCGTACGACTTCGGGGCCGGCGATTGAGAGACCGGGCGATCTCGCGGCATTGCTAACGAACTTGCAGGAAGGGGATGTCCTCTTCATAGACGAGATTCATAGACTGCATCGGACTGTAGAAGAAGTATTATATCCGGCTATGGAGGACTTTGCACTCGATATTATTATCGGGAAGGGGCCGAGCGCCAGATCCGTTCGTCTGGATCTGCCGAAGTTCACCTTGATCGGTGCCACAACTAGAGCGGGATTACTCTCGGCTCCGCTTCGTGATCGCTTCGGTGTTGTGAGCCGCTTGGAGTTCTACAATAAGGATGAATTGAGCTATATCGTGTCGCGTGCCGCGGACATATTGGAAGTCCAAATTGTGGGGGAAGCAGCGGATGAGATTGCTGTTCGCTCAAGAGGGACGCCGCGGATTGCTAACCGATTATTAAAACGGGTGAGAGATTTTGCGCAAGTACGTGGTGATGGCATCATTACCGCAGCCATTGCGAAGGAATCGCTGCGCCTTATTCAGGTTGATCCACTTGGCCTTGATCAAATTGACCACAAAATGCTGCGCACGATGATTACGAATTTTCGTGGAGGCCCAGTAGGGCTGGATACGATTGCGGCAACGATTGGCGAAGAGAGCCAGACCATCGAGGATGTATACGAGCCGTATTTGCTGCAAATTGGTTTTCTTCAGCGGACACCTCGGGGTAGAATGGTTACCCCTCAAGCCTATACTCATTTAGGATTGCCTATACCGGAACAAAATTAAGTAAAACGCGTACAAATTGGCGTATGCAGAGGAGACGTGACAGAGGAAAGGAATGGGGAAACTTGAATAACAACAGGAACGTTATCCGATCCGTTGCAAGTGTGCTTACGGGGGCTCTGCTGCTATGTGGAGATCCGTATGCTCTTATACAGCCAGCTAACGTCGCGTATGCGGCAGCAAGTAACGATGCAAGACCTGAGCAAGCTGCTCTTCAGAATCATATCCGAGTGGCTTTGTTCGCTAATTTGAGCAAAGGATCACCTGGGCAAACATCGCTCCTGTCTCTGGCCTCCACAGCATCGCTGCAATTGGAAGCGCGAATTGGTGCGAGTTCCAAAGGCAGCGTTGATGTGGATGGTGGACAAGCTCGCTTTAGTGCGGATGATTATAAAGTGAAATTACTCGAAACCGATGATTTAACTGAGGCGCAATCGGTTATGAAGAAGGCACAGTCTTTAGGGCCAGCATATATTACCCAGATTCCAAGACGTGGAACGACATTCTTCGCTGTCTATGCTGGCAGCTATACTACCAGCAAATCTGCCTCCCAAGCTATGGACAAGATGCGTGGAATGACGGTGAAGGGATATGAACCATCCGTCGTTGGCCCCCATTATGTGCAAGCTGGCACATATGGCTCCCAAGATGAGGCCAAAAATGTACAACAATCCTTGTTGGATGCAGATCTTGATGCTTATGTGGTGACATTGGCAACGGATAGTGGAGTGCGGACAGCGGTCTGGGCAGGACAAGCTGCTTCGGATGCACAGCTTAGTGGGATACAATCTGTAGTCTCATCGAAGGGATATGCGGCGGGCGCTGTACAAGCCCAAGGTGCTGCTGTACATAGCATGGAATCGACTGGCAACGCGCTTACTCCTCATTACCGCGTATACGGCAGTGCGAAGTGGATTGTGAAGCCGAAAACGACGACGACGATTAAGGTAAGCGAACGAAGCGGAAGAGCGTACCGCGGCGTGATGGAGGTTAGTCTATATAAGGACAAGCTGGCGCTGGTTAATGAAGTGCCGCTTGAAGAATATTTGATATCGGTCGTTGGTGGAGAGGTCTATTCCAGCTGGCCGATGGATGCATTGAAAGCGCAGGCAGTAGCCGCTCGTACATTTGCACTGTATCAAGGGGACAAATTCGAGATTGCTAATGTGGTAGATACAACATTAAGCCAAGCCTACTTCGGCGTGGAGAAAGAGCATCCAGACATTAAGAGAGCCGTGGAAGAGACTGCTGGAGAAGTGTTGATGCAGAACGGCAAGCTAATCGAGGCCATTTTCAATTCCAATGCAGGCGGCAAGACGGCTGATCCGATGGAAGTCTGGGGCGGATCTTACGATTACTTCCAAGTTGTCGATAGTCCAGACGATGTCGCAGAGGCAGGTTCCAAATCATGGTATCGCGTATCCTTGCCAGATGGTAAAACAGGATATGTTCGTGAGGATGTAGTGAGTCTATCCGGGCAGACGGCAACCGTTCTTGAAAATGGTACGAATGTACGCCCAACACCGGCTATTCAGACAGACGTTCAGCCCGTAGGGAAGGTCGATAAGGGTACAAAGTTAACTGTGCTTGAAACGATTAAAGAAAATAATGAAATGAATTGGGTACGAGGCCCTTATACAGCGGAGCAGATTACCAGCTGGCTGAAGGACCGGACAGAGACGACATTAAGCGGAACGATTAAGACTCTAGCGGTTACGGAAAGAGGTCCATCTGGACGTGCTGTCAAGATCGAAGCTAATGGCAAGCCTGTCGCGGTTAGTTATCCAGACAACTTCCGTTATGCATTTGGCGGTCTGCCGAGTACTTTGTTCGATATCGTTCCTGGCGGATCAGGTGTGGTGTCTGATGTCCTCAGCAATGGCAGCGGGACAGGCACATCCTCGATTTCTATCGTTGGGGCAGATGGCAAATTGCAATCCGTTAAAGATACCTCACAGCTTCGTGTTGTCAGCGGCAGCAGTAAGACAAGCGGGAAGCTCCCAAGCAGCATGGTAGCTGTGAATGGGAAAGGTACGACAAGCAAAGTGTCGCCTACCAAGGAAGAGCAGAAGCCAGTCGTAGAAGCGACATCGTTCTTGTTTGTTGGCAAAGGTAATGGGCACGGAATCGGAATGTCGCAATGGGGTGCCAAGGGATTAGCCGATCAAGGGTATGACTATAAAGCGATTTTGCAATACTATTACAAAAATGTAGAGCTAGTGAAGCGTTAGGACGGATAGCAGATGAATGTGGACTTATATGATTTTCATTTACCAGAGCATTTGATTGCGCAGACACCGTTGGCAGTACGGACTGCATCTCGATTATTAACATTGAATCGCCAGACTGGTGAAGTGGAGCACCATGCATTCCCTGAAATCATTAATTATTTACAGCCAGGTGATTTATTGGTACTGAACGACACTCGGGTTATCCCTGCCCGGTTGTTCGGAGTTAAGGATGATACGGGCGCTAAGGTGGAAGTTCTCTTGCTCAATCAGGAAGAGAATGATTGCTGGGAAGCGCTCGTGAAGCCAGGGAAGAAAGTCAAGCTGGGAACGGTTGTAGTGTTCGGTGATAAGTTGAAAGCGGAAGTGTTGGAAGAGCGTGAGATGGGGGCGAGATTGCTACGCTTCACATATGAGGGCATTTTCAATGAAATATTGGATGAGCTTGGGCAAATGCCCCTTCCTCCATATATTAAAGAACAACTAGATGATCGTGAACGTTATCAGACCGTATATGCGAAGCACGAGGGATCTGCTGCTGCACCTACGGCAGGATTGCACTTTACGAAAGAACTCCTAGCGGAAGTGGAAAATAAGGGAGCTCGAATTGCGTATGTTACCCTTCATGTAGGATTGGGCACGTTCCGACCAATGTCTTCTGATACGATTGAAGAGCATGTCATGCATTCGGAATATTATGAAGTGAGTGCAGAGACGGCACGAACAATTAATGAAACGAAAGAGCAAGGCGGCCGTATAGTTGCAGTAGGAACTACATCAGCAAGAACACTAGAAACGGTTGCAGGGAGATTCGTCGGAAAGGCGATTGAGCCGTGTTCGGGCTGGACAGACATTTTTATCTATCCAGGATATGAATTCAAGCTTGTGAACTCGCTACTAACGAACTTTCACCTCCCGAAATCGACATTAGTGATGCTTGTCAGCGCACTGGCTGGCCGTGAACATATTATGGCTGCCTATCAGGAAGCAATTGAGCAGAAATATCGCTTCTTCAGCTTTGGCGACGCCATGTTCATTTATGATAATGCAACGGAAACCTAATACAAGGATGAGATACAATTATGGCAGCAGTTACTTACGAATTAATTAAGACATGCAAGCAGACGGGAGCGCGGCTTGGCAAGGTTCATACCCCGCACGGCTCCTTCGAGACACCAATTTTCATGCCTGTTGGGACATTGGCAACAGTAAAGACGATGAGCCCAGAAGAGTTGAAAGAGATGGAAGCCAAGATTATTTTGAGCAATACGTACCATCTCTTCCTTCGTCCAGGGCATGAAATCATTCGCGAAGCTGGCGGGCTTCATAAGTTTATGAATTGGGATCGCGCGATTTTGACGGATAGCGGCGGGTTCCAGGTATTTAGTCTTAGCGATATGCGTAAGATTGAAGAGGAAGGGGTTCACTTCCGATCCCACTTGAATGGGGACAAGCTCTTCTTGTCTCCAGAGAAAGCGATGGAGATTCAGAACGCGTTAGGCTCTGATATTATGATGGCATTCGATGAATGTCCTCCGTATCCGGCTGAACCTCAATATATCAAGCCATCGCTTGAGCGTACAACTCGTTGGGCAGAACGTTGTTTGAAGAGCCATGCTAGACCACACGATCAAGCGCTATTCGCGATTATCCAAGGTGGCATGTATGAAGACCTTCGCCGCCAGAGTGCGAAGGATTTGACTTCGATGGATTTCCCGGGGTATGCTATTGGAGGACTTAGTGTAGGAGAACCGAAACACTTGATGTACGAGGTGCTGGATTACACAACTCCGTTGCTTCCGGCTAATAAGCCCCGCTATTTGATGGGGGTTGGATCACCGGATGCTTTGATCGAGGGAGCTATGCGTGGGGTGGACATGTTCGACTGCGTACTTCCTACCCGCATCGCCCGCAATGGTACGACTATGACAAGCCAAGGCCGTCTTGTTGTACGGAATGCGAAGTATGCTCGCGACTTCGGGCCGCTTGATCCGAAGTGCGATTGCTACACATGCCGCAACTACTCGCGTGCGTATTTGCGCCATCTCATTAAGGCAGATGAGACATTTGGTCTTCGCTTGACGACTTATCATAACCTGTATTTCCTGGTGAACTTGATGAGTCAAGTACGCGAGGCGATCCGTGAAGATCGACTGCGCGATTTCAGAGACGAATTCTTTGAAGCTTATGGAATGGACCGCAACGAGAGCGGGTTCTAACAGTAGACATGCTGCCTGCTGAATCGTTTACATTCGTGGATGCTTCAGCTCGTTCGGCAGTCTATACATAATTATTTCATTATTGAAAGGGGGATACATACATGTTGATAGCAGGAGCAGAGGCAGGAGGAACTGGTGGGTTCCTTCAAATGTTGTTGCCGTTCGTCTTGATGTTTGCAGTATTTTACTTCTTGTTAATCCGTCCTCAGCAGAAGAAGCAGAAGCAGCGGAACTCAATGCTTGGTGCATTGAAAAAGGGAGACAAGATCGTAACGATTGGCGGTCTTCATGGCAGCATCATGGAAATTACGGATGACACAGTCGTGTTGCGTGTAAATGACGTTACAAAAATGACATTCGATCGCAGTGCAATTAGTCAAGTTGTATCTGTAGATGAATCTACAAGCGCATCCTAAGTTGATGCCAAGCATAGGAGAAGGGGCTAACCGTTGCATGAGATGCAATGGCCAGCCCCTTCTTTCGTTGCATCATGCGCCGTATGCCGAAGGGAGCAGGAGCATGATTAGCTTATGTCGTTGGAATTGGTATAAGACTTGCTGAATGTCTTCTGCCGATCTGGCAGCAAGCTGAGCTTGGGTTGAACACCTGCAAGCTTCAAGCCCACCCATGATGCAACCATAGCAAGTACGGTTCCAGCCAGCATATCCGTTAACCAGTGAATGCCGAGGTAGAAGATCGAGAACACAATAATAATTGCACTTGCTGCTGTAAAGATGGCCCATCTGCGATTGCCAGACTGTGAAGCGAGCAGAGCGACCGTTACGGAGATTGACGTATGCAAGCTTGGGAAGCAATTATCAAGTCCAGAGAGGGCGCGATACTGCTCCTCGAAGTTCGGGAACACCTCCAGCATGCGGAAGCTGACCCCGGCTGGTGCATACGACCATACCTCATTAACTGGGAAAAATAAATAGAATGGGATAGCTACGATGTAGTTAATCATAATGGCATAGCATACAGCGTGCGCCATTCGGATATTCCCGTTTGTTGTATAAATCCCGAGTGAGGCTACGATAAGTGCTTGAAAGACAACAATATAGAAAAAGGAAACAAATTGCGTTAATAGCGGATGATTGAAAATCTGCTGGACACTGTATACGAATTGTCCTTCAAGTTGATGAATATTGGAAGTGAAATCCCAATTAATCTGCAGCACTTTTTCGAGCGTAAGCTCAAAGCCATTGACCATGAGAATAAGCACCATCGCAATGAACGCAATCAGAAAAGAACGCGATGTCCACAATGATCGTAGTAATGCTCCAGCGACAGCTAGCGGCTGTCTGCGTGAACCAAACCAGACAAGTACAATGACGGTTACGATGGTCCACAGCGTGACAGTCTGCATGGATTGAAATAGAACCACGAGAATCCCCCTAATGTTATGTCACATTGCCGTTTTGTAAACTCCAATAGTATAACACAATTGGGTGGGGATTACATGATGCGATCATGCCGGCCATTTGAGAGCAAGGCTTTCCTCCTTTACTGGCTGGACTTGCTCATATTTACACCGATAATACCCCCTATTGCGCTGACAGCGAACGCTGCTACTGTTTGGACGAGTTTTTGAACGCTTACCCCTGCATCCATTGCAAGAAAACCAATCAGCATGACGAGCAGCACATAGAAGATTCCTGTCATTCCTCCATAGTACCAGCCCTTTTTGCCGCTTCTTCTGCCAGAAGTCCATCCACCGATAAAAAGAGCGATACAATGGATAATATAAATATAGCCTTTCATTTCGTCCTCACTAGTTGAGCTTGAATATAGCAAGACTGACAAGGCGAGTGCACCGAGAGCCATCCAAACGAAGGCGTAGACGATTCCCGCCACTAGCGGGTGGCCTAATTTCCAGCGCGTTACATTCTGAATCGCATTCATCTTACACGCTCCTCCCATCATTTCTATGATTAGTATTCATCGTATGGGCAAGCTATCCAATTTAGTACAAGGCATAGACGAAAAAAAAAGACAGCGTTATAATGTGTGAACAAAAGGTCAGTAAAGAAGAAAGTTGCAATCAGAGCCTTATAAGGTAGAGAGGGATGGAGTCTTGTGGGACATACTGTAGCAAATTGGCAAGTGACCGCGGCGGTCATTGTGTTTTTAATCACGTATGCCATCATTATTTCGGAGAAGATTAATCGAGCCGTTATTGCGCTCTTAGGCGCAGTTGCGATGCTCGTCCTGCAGATTGTAGATGTACATATGGCATTTACAACCTATATCGAGTGGAATACGCTGTTCCTGCTCGTTGGTATGATGATTTTGGTGGGGATTACGAACAAGAGCGGGATCTTCTCATACGCTGCTGTCAAGGCAGCACAGCGGGCTAAGGGACATCCGAAGCGCATCATGCTCATTATGTTCCTGCTCACAGCGGTAGGATCTGCATTTTTGGATAATGTAACGACGGTGCTGCTCATGGTGCCGATTACGTTTTCCATTACACGTATGCTGAAAATCAACCCAGTGCCATTTCTAATCGCGGAGGTTATCGCATCGAATGTAGGGGGAACAGCAACCCTAATAGGCGATCCGCCGAATATTATGATTGGATCTGCCAATAAGCATCTGACTTTCAATATGTTTTTGACGCATCTGGCTCCAATTGTGTTTGTCATCGCAATCATCATAATCGGCTGCTTGCTGTTCATCTACCGCAAACAGCTGCATGTATCGGACGAGCAGCGGCAAGCATTGATGGAGCTGTCGGCAGCTTCGTACATTACAGACGCTAAGCTTGTAAAGAAGTCCCTTACTGTGCTTATTTTAACGATTCTTGGCTTCGCACTCCATTCAGTTATTCACGTTGAGGCAGCTGTTGTTGCAATGGCAGGTGCAACAATCTTGATGCTCATCGGATTGAAAAATGAGGAGGAGCTTGAAGAGGCGCTCCATCAAGTCGAATGGGTTACGATTCTATTCTTTATCGGGTTGTTCATCCTTGTTGGCGGTTTGATTCAAGTAGGTGTCATCAATCGTCTTGCAGAACTTACGCTCGGACTTACGAACGGGGATATGACCAAGACTTCGATGCTCGTCCTCTGGGTATCCGGTATTGCGTCGGCTACGATTGATAACATCCCGTTCGTCGCGACAATGATTCCGCTCTTACAGGATATCGGGACGCAGATGGGGATTACAGACCCGAACCAATTGAATCCACTCTGGTGGTCACTTGCGCTTGGTGCATGTCTTGGCGGAAACGGGACGCTGATAGGTGCATCTGCCAACGTCATTGTGGCGGGTATGGCCCAGCGTGAGGGTCATGGTTTTAGCTATATGGACTTTTTGAAAATAGGTGCGCCGATTACGATTATCTCGCTTTTGATTTCTACGGGATACATTTTACTGTTCATCCTATAATTACAATTGTCCATTTGTAAGATACAGGATGGGAAAAATTCAATAATTAAGAAGCAGTATGCTTCACGATCACGGCGGTCAGAATACCAATGAAAGCGGCTATCGCAATGCGACAATCGGCAGCGAGGGAGGCGTTACATTTGGGACTTTGGACCGTCGTTTTTCGTACGGTGTTGATGTATTTTGCGGTATTTATTGTTCTTCGAGTAATGGGCAAGCGTGAAATCGGCAAGCTGTCTGTTTTTGACCTCGTCATCTCGATCATGATTGCAGATATTGCAGTAATGACGATTGACGATTCAGAGCGTCCCCTTCTTGTGGAATTTGCTCCGATCATTGTACTGCTCGTCATCCAGGTTACACTTGCCTTCGTAACGTTAAAGAGCCCGAAAATGCGCGAAGTATTTGACGGGACTCCAAGCATTATTATTGCCAATGGAGTGCTGCAGCAGGACGTTATGAAGAAGCAGCGATACAATCTGGATGATTTAATGCTGCAACTGCGGGGACAAGGGATCGACAACGTCAATGATGTTACCTACGCCATTTTAGAATCAACAGGGGAATTGTCCGTATTTAAGGCAAGTGAGGAAAAGCCAAACCAGAACTCATCGAGCTCGAATGCAAGCAAGCAGGAAGGGCAAAAGGAAAGCAAGTCCAAACCATCCAATACACAGCCCGCCCTGCCAGAAGCACACCAATATCAATTCACGTCACTTCCCTTGCCGCTCATTATGGAGGGGAAGGTACAGGAACAGAATTTGCTAAGCATCGACAAGACACGGTTCTGGTTAAAGAATCAAATTCAACAAAAGGGTGTCTATGATTTTAAGCAAGTGTTCTTCTGTTCCATAGACCATAAAGGCCATATTTACGTAGATAGCAACCCGAGCAAGCTCAAGCGCTGAGATTATTTTGGATCAGGCTTCGCATGAAAGAAGCGTCGAAAGAACGGAAAGCGGGAAAGATCACTGCGATCGATTAATTTCATCATGATAAGAAGCAGAATATAGACAACAATCCCAACAATACAAGAAATAATGAATCGAAGCACAAGATGCTCGTCCGTAGAACCTGGAAAATGAATATATGTCGCTTGTATGCACCCGGCCGTAATGATCATTGCGGCTCCAACCTTGATGAAATCCAGCCAAGGAAGCTTAAGGCCAACATGGCGAACGACACTATATGCGTGCATAGTTGTTACGACAACGATGTTCACATTGATGGCAATAACCGCGCCGGTAATGCCTAATTTCGGATCTGCCGCGAGCCATAGAATCAATCCAATTTTAAGAATTGCCCCTATGAAGGTATTGATGAGAGCTGTTCCCGGACGCTCTAGCGCTTGGAGAGCAGCTTGGAGCGGGGCTTGCAGGTAAATGAAAATAGCGACAGGCGCCATCCATTTCAACATTGGAGCAACGGTTGCATCATTGTATAGCAGAGAACATAACGGAACAGCCAGCACGAACATAACAACGGCAAAAGGTGCTCCGCTTACGAGCGCAAGCCGGAGAGCCTGATGAATGCGCTTCTGAATGGTGGTCGTATCTCTACGGCCAAGTGCTTCGGACAGGGCAGGGACGAGTGAGACCGCAAGAGAGTAAGTAAGTGCTCCTGGCAAGGTGAGAATGGGAATAATCATGCCTTGAAGTGCTCCGTATTGCGCCGTTGCGACTGCGGTAATGATACCGGCTGCTGCAAGACTGCGTGCGATTGTGATGGACTCTAATAAATAGGACAGAGATCCAACCAGTTTGCCTCCTGTAACAGGAATCGCGATTTGCAGCAGCCTTCGCAAGACATTGCCCTGAGCTGGGCAAGAGGTTGCGCCCGTTGGCTCTTGTCCACCTTCAATTGACTGCTTCACTGCATTGAGCTGTTGAGTGCTGCTCTGAGAGTGACGTTTGCGAGCCGTGTAATACATCCAAGCAAGTACGGCAAATCCTCCGATCTCCCCAATTACTACACCTGCCATGGCGCCAGCGGCCGCCCATTCCAAGCCGTAAGGCAAGCCCATATATGCAAATAAAATGACGGTAAAGATCCGTATTATGGTCTCAGTAACTTGAGACATCGCGGTTGGTATCATGTTCTGCATGCCCTGGAAATACCCTCGAAGCACGGATGAGGCAGCAATCACGATAATGATAGGGGTCATCACCATGAACGTATAATATACTCTGCTGTCCGTTAGAACGTGCGTCGTTATCCATGGTGCAAGAACAAGCAAGGCAACTGAAAATAATAGGGATGCCCCAATCGTTATTTTGAGTGACAATGACAATATCCGTTTTACTCGTTGTTGATCGCCGGTAGCATCTGCCTCCGCGATAAGCTTGGCCACTGCTAGTGGAATCCCACCCGTTATTAACGTAATGATCACGATGAGGAAGGGGTATCCCAGCTGATAAATGCCTACGCCCTCTGCTCCAATGATGCGCGGCAGCATAATGCGTGGGATGAATCCAAGGATGCGGTTCACGATGCCGGCTGCCAATAAAATAAGTGTTCCTTGAATAAATGTTTGTTTTTGTAAGGTATTTTTTGACAATAGCATCCCTCTTCTCGCGCAAACTTCAGTACACGTAATTGCTGCCCAATATCATTCATATGCGGTTGTCCACAAACCATACCGAATGTGTTGAGGAGATTTTTCAGCCTAGAGCTTGCGTATTAGCAGGAATTCAAGAGGAGAGGGTCGAATTATGACTAACGTGGAGAAGGGAGTTATGCGGCATGACAGAACTAATTAGTGACGCGGAACGTATCGAGGCAATTGAACTGTGCTGTGAGAGCAAAGCAGAAGAATTGCGCTTGATTGGGTACGAGCACGTTACCGGTAAGGATGTATGGGAATGTGTAAGTTCGAAGTATGTAAAAAATGGAATCGAACCTGCGCTGCATAAGGTTGTAAATGACATTTTATCGCTTAAAGCAACGCAATTTATGAATTATATAACAGTTGCCGCATATCGGGGCGCTCCCTTTTAATAAGGCGAGGCCTTTTTTTTGTTTGTTTGCCATGATTCTTAAAATTGACGCGAAAAATGAGCGCCGATATAATAGGAATATTGAATATGAAAGGGGACTAGGGACGATATGAAAAGGGTGACCGCATTCCTGCTCATCGTTGTCGTTTCGCTAGGCGTCATTTTTTGGACAAGCCCTTCGATCGTCAACAGCATACGTCTTGGGCTCGATTTGAAGGGCGGCTTTGAAATATTGTATCAAGCATCGCCGCTTGAATCGGGTGGCAAAATTACAAATGAGGCGTTGAAACAAACGGCGAAGAGCTTGGCTAAGCGTATTGATGCTAACGGCACGAGCGAACCGGAGATCATCATTGAAGGTTCGGATCGGATTCGTGTCAAGCTTGCCGATGTGAAGAATGAGGAAGAAGTTCGCAAGAAATTAAAGGAGCCTTCGGTGCTGACCTTCCGTAGTTCTGACGGCTGCAAGGAAGCCACGGACTACTGTAAGGTGGAATTGCAGGGAACAGACTTCAAGGAGGGTGGCGCGAGCGTCGTATTTAACGAGTTGCACCAACCAATTGTAGCTATCAAGATGAAGGATGCAGGCAAATTCTCTGAATTGACGAAACGTCTTGCTTCACTTGCCGGTGAGCAGCGCAACCACTTGGCAATCTTCATGGATGAGAATATGATCTCTGATCCGGCTGTTAACTACGAGATTCCGGGTGGAGAGGCGACGATTACTGGTCAGCGCACGGTTGAGGAAGCGAACGACCTTCGCGACAAAATCAACCTTGGCGCATTGCCGCTGAAACTGACAGAAAAATACTCCCAAAGTGTTGCTGCAACACTAGGTAAGTTGTCGTTGGAACAAACGGTGAAAGCCGGCTTGATCGGATCGGCACTGATTCTCGTGTTCATGCTGCTTGTTTACCGTTTGCCAGGGGTAATTGCGAGCTTCTCGCTCGTCTTGTTCACATGGCTTCTGCTGGTGTTGTTCTGGTTGGCTGATATTACACTGACATTGCCGGGTATTGCGGCATTCATTCTCGGTCTCGGTATGGCAGTCGATGCGAACATCATTACTTATGAACGGATTAAGGAAGAGCTGCGCAGTGGTAAATCGATTAACTCCGCACTCAAGGCTGGTTCAAAGAACTCGTTCAGAACCATTATGGATGCAAACGTAACGACGATTATTGCAGGTGTTGTTATGTACATCATGGGTGAAAGCTCCGTTAAAGGCTTCGCACTCATCTTGATGATGACAGTCATTTGCAGTATTTTCACAAACGTATTCTTGTCTCGTGTGTTCCTACATCTGCTTGCGAAATCGAAGTTATTGAGCAAGCCAGGATATTTTGGCGTAAAGGAGAGTGAAATCCGTGCGCTTTAAGGGAACATTCAACTTTGTTCATCAGAGTAAATATTTCTTTATCTTCTCGATCGTGATTACCATTCTCGGTTCGTTGTCTCTATCGATATTCGGATTGAACTACGGTGTTGATTTCAGCTCTGGTACGAATGTGGATATCAACGTCACGAAGAAAATTGAGAAATCACAAGTGGAAGATCTGCTGAAAACATATAATTTCAAAAAAGAACCTACGATTACGATGGGGGCGGAACGTATTACCGTACGCTTCACTGAAGTTCTTGATGAGCAGCACGAAAAGCAGTTCAAGGCGGACATGAAGAAGATTGATGAAGGCTCTTCCATGGAAATCAATACGGTTGATGTAGAGATTGCTCGTGAATTGCAGCGTAATGCACTGCTCGCTGTATTGATCGCGAGTATCGGGATTATTATCTATGTCAGCATCCGCTTTGAGTGGCGCTTTGCCGTATCAGCGGTTGTCGCCCTGCTGCATGATGCATTTATGGTTATCAGCTTGTTCTCCATCTTCCGGTTGGAGGTCACGCTGCCGTTTATTATTGCGGTGCTGACGATCATCGGTTATTCCATTAACGATACGATCGTTATTTTTGACCGGATTCGTGAGAATTTACGTTTTTCGAAGATCAAGAGTATGGATGACTTGGCTCACTTGGTTAACGACAGTATCTACCAAACGCTCACTCGCTCCATCAATACAGTATTGACTGTATTGGTAACGGCGCTCTGCCTGTTCATCTTCGGCAGTGAGTCAATCCGGATGTTCTCACTTGCGATTCTATTCGGTCTCGGCTTCGGTGCTTACTCGTCCATCTTCATTGCAAGCCCGCTGTGGGTCGTATTGAAGAACAAAGAGAGCAAGAAACCAAAAGCTTCTGCTAAACCGCAGGAAGCGAAGTAATTTATTTTGTAAAGAAACCATTTGTTTTTCTTTTCTCTCATAATCTGGAGTTAAGAAACATACGATAAAGCCGCGTCCGTTTGTGACGCGGTTTTGGCGTTGTGTAAGCCGCCATGATCACAATGATGATTAAACGAGGGATGCTGCATGTCTACTGACCGATTTGCCAAGGCGGAGACCGGAGCCTGGGTAGGAATTATCGGGAATATCTTATTAGCTGGAGTCAAGGGAATAGCCGGATTTTTGTCCGGGAGCCAGGCGCTTATCGCAGATGCCTTTCATTCTGCTTCGGATGTAGCGGGTTCATTCGCTGTTCTAGTCGGTTTGAAGGCGGCTAAGCGTCCTCCAGACAAAGATCATCCATATGGTCACGGCAAGGCAGAATCGATTGCTGCAATTGTCGTCTCTGTACTGCTGCTGGTCGTGGGAATTGAACTGGCAATCTCTGCGGCTAAGTCAATATGGAATGGCAAAGTCGTCGTGCCAGAGTGGTATGCGCTGGCAGCTATTATTTTGTCCATCGTAGCGAAGGAGAGTATGTTCCAGTACAAATTCCGATTGGGCAAGCGCTTATCGTCGCAGGCATTAATTGCGAATGCGTGGGAGCATCGATCTGATGTATACTCGTCTATTGCGGCACTAGCAGGTGTTGGGGGAGCAATGATTGGCGGCAAACTAGGCATTAGCTGGCTTCTCTATTTAGATCCGATCGCGGGTGCTGTTGTAGCTCTGCTCGTCCTACGAATGGGGTATCGGCTCGTACTGGACTCCATCCACTCCACCATGGATCACGTCCTGCATGATGAGGATGCGAATCCACTTATTCGAGCAGTGCAATCCGTTGACGGTGTAATTACTGTTGATGAGCTGCGAGCGCGCGAGCACGGACATTATGTGATTGTAGATGTCAAAATTAGCGTCAATCCTCGCTTGACGGTAGCGGAAGGACATACAGTTGCCAAGCGAGTCAAAAAACATTTATTGCAGCGGTTTATCCATGTAGCGGATGTATTCGTGCATGTGAATCCATTCGATCCGGGATTCCCTTATCGATCTCAGGAAGCACGTAGTGAGGATGCCTCCACATTGCTGCAATAAGGATAATAAAGGAGATAAAGAATGCTTCATCCACGTTCACGGTGGATCTGCGCGGCAACGTCAGACGAGCAAGTGAGTCAATTGGCACAAGAAGCCAAATTATCGCCATTGTTGGCTCGTATGATGGTCGTACGTGGGATTGACACTGCGGAGCAGATCCAGCAGTTTTTATATGCTGATGTCAACCAACTGCATGACCCGTTCCTCATGGCAGGGATGGAAGAAGCGGCGGGACGGATAAGACGGGCGTTAAATAGCGGAGAGAAAATTCGGATTTACGGTGACTATGATGCGGATGGCGTATCGAGTACTTCGCTTATGATTTACCTGATGCGAGAGCTGGAGGCGAACTTCGATTACTATATCCCGCATCGTGCGAATGAAGGATATGGACTCAACAATGGCGCGATTGATGATGCGAAGGCACAAGGCTGTACGCTTATCGTAACCGTCGACACTGGCATTAGTGCCGTAGAGCAGGTTGCCTATGCGAAAGAGCTTGGTATTGATATCGTTGTTACGGATCACCATGAGCCGCCTGAGCAGCTTCCAGAAGCATATGCCCTCGTCAATCCGAAGCTTCCTTATTGCCCCTACCCATTCAAGGGATTGGCTGGGGTGGGGGTAGCTTTTAAGCTGGCTCATGCATTACTCGGCAAAGTGCCCGAACATTATCTGGAGCTTGCTGCGATTGGAACAGTGGCTGACTTGATGCCGCTACTCGGAGAGAATCGAGTCATTGTTCAGGAAGCATTGAAGCGCATGGCTCGTTCCCAATATGCAGGCATTCGCGCTTTGATGACCATTGGCGCGATAGATCCGACAGAAGTAACATCGACAAGTATTGCCTTCTCGATGGCTCCGCGCATTAATGCAAGCGGCCGGCTCGATCATGCCGATATCGCTGTTCGATTGTTAACGGCTGATGAGGATGAGACAGCTATCGCTTATGCATCTGAGCTGGATCGATTGAATAAGGAGCGGCAGAAGATCGTAGAAGGCATCGTGAAGGAAGCAGAGGCACAGTTGACGGAGAAGATGACTGATACAGGCGAGGTTCCGAATGTCATCGTTCTCGCAGCAGAGGGCTGGAATGTCGGCGTTATCGGCATTGTTGCTTCGAAGATTGTAGAACGCTATTATCGGCCTACCTTCGTGCTTGGGATTGATGAAGAATCAGGATTTTGCAAGGGCTCGGCCCGTTCGATTGCAGGGTTTGACTTATATGAATCGATGACGGAATGCGCAGAGGTGTTCGAACACTATGGCGGTCACCAGGCTGCCGCCGGGATGACGATTCATCGCGATCGATTATCCGAGCTTGAGGAACGCTTGAATAAGACGGCTGCGGAGAGATTGACCGAGGATGATTACATTCCATGCACGGAAGTCGATGCGGAATGTGAGCTTGATGATGTTCCGCTGGAAGTGATTGAGCAATTAGGGCGTCTAGCACCGTTCGGAATGGGCAATCCTAGTCCGCGTGTGGTTATTCGCAACGCGGTAGTACGCGATAAGCGCACGATGGGGAAAGAAGGACAACATTTAAAGTTGATGTTAGGCAAAGAGCGTGCTACATTGGATGCGGTGGCATTTCATAAAGGGGCATTGTCCTACCGAATTGCCAATGATGTGCAGGTTGATGTGCTTGGAGAGCTGTCGATCAATGAATGGAATGGACAGCGCAAGCCACAGTTGATGATGCAGGATATCCAGATTACAGAACGACAGCTATTCGATCGTCGCGCAACTGCTCGTCCACTCGAATCAGCTATCGAGTTGGCAAGAACACTCGAGCAGGACGAACCGCAGACAAGCGCTCTACTTATGACACGAGAGCAGGCAGGAGTGTATGCCGCTGAACCGTTCGTCTGGTTGTATAGCGATGAGCTTGAAGGGCCTACCGTCATACCGAGCTCCTGGGCATGGGCAGCGGATGAATCAATGCTTGGGAACGTGTCGAAGCATATCCATGAGCTCGTGCTGTGCAGTATCCCTCCATCGGAGTGGGAGCTGAAGCGGTTGGCAGATCAGCTTTCGAATGTAGGAAGAATACATGCCATACTCCCGCGCCAGCCGGAAGGCGGGCGGCTGTTCACGCCTAGTCGTGATCGAATGGCCTATGCATATAGCGAGCTGAAGCGAGTCGGCACTTGGGATACGGAAGTGTCAACGATGTCTTCGCTTGCGAAGCGATTGCGTATGAATGAAAGAGAACTGCTGATGCTGATGGAAGTATTTAAGGAATTGGACTTTATTACTTGTACATCTTCTTCGAACAACAGCGTTTACAGCATTGTACAGCAGCCGAACAAAACATCACTTGAACAATCACAGCGCTATCAGGATTGGATGACCGCAGCAGCCTGGGAATCTCGCTGGTACGAACCAGTGACTGAGGAATTAGCGGCATGGATATGGTCATATTGGGATGAAGCGCGTTGCAAGTAAGCTATATTATATTTGGATAATTCCAAGGGAGGATTTTTAATGGATTTAAAACAGCATATTCGGGTGATTCCTGATTTCCCACAACCAGGCATCAGCTTCAAGGACATAACAACATTGTTGAAGGATGGCCAAGCCTACAAGGCGACCATTGAAGCGATGCATGAACTCGTAAAGGATAAGCAGATTGATCTCGTAGCAGGGCCAGAAGCGCGCGGATTCGTAGTAGGTGCTCCATTGGCACTGTCTATCGGAGCTGGTTTCATTCCGGTCCGCAAGAGTGGTAAACTTCCAGGAGAGACGATTGAGGTCGGTTATGACTTGGAGTATGGCAAGGATAAGCTAGCTATGCACAAGGATGCGATTCAGCCTGGCCAAAAAGTGCTTATCGCAGATGACCTGCTCGCTACGGGCGGTACAATCAAGTCTACGATTGATCTCGTTCGTCAGTTGGGCGGCGAAGTCGTTGGTGCGGTATTCCTGATTGAGCTTAGTGAATTGAACGGCCGTGACAAATTGGGCGAAGGCATCGACGTTATTTCGCTCGTTCAATATTAATTCGTTCTCTTGTGAAGCAACGATAATAAAAATCCCCTGCCGCCTCTTCTTCCGTGATAGATGAAGATGCGTGCAAGGGATTTTTTTGTATGATTCAATATTATTCGTTAGACAAGTGAAGCTTGTCCAGAATGATGAAGAACACGTTCAGTACAATCGCAAGCACAGTTGCGAGCGCCATCCCTTTCAATTCAACAGCACCGAACTGGAGCTTGGCACCGCTGATCCCGATGACGATGACGAGGGTTGTCAGCAGCAGATTCTTCGGCTTGCTGAAGTCAACCTTCGAGTCCACAAGAACGCGGAGACCGGATGCAGCAATGACCCCGAACAAGAGCAGGGATACGCCGCCCATAACGGGAACTGGAATGTTCGCAATCAATGCGGACACGTTACCGAAGAACGACAGGATAACTGCGAATACAGCAGCACCGCCGACAACCCATACGGAGTATACGCGTGTCAGCGCCATAACGCCGATATTTTCACCGTATGTTGTATTCGGTGTGGAACCCATGAACCCGGAAATGACAGTAGAAATACCATTACCAAGCAAGGAACGATGCAAGCCAGGTTCTTTGGATAAGTCTTTGCCTACAATGTTGCTCGTTACCATCAAGTGACCGATATGCTCCACAACAACGACCAGCGCTGCGGGAACAATGGTGAGAATAGCAGTTAAATTCCATTCTGGAGTCGTAATCGTAGGCAATGAGATGAATGATGCCTCAACGACCTTATCCATATTCACATAGCCCATAAGGTAAGCCGATACATAACCAGTAATAATACCGATCAATATCGGGATAATCTTAAAGAATCCCCGGAACATAACATTACCGATTACGGTCACACCCAATGTGATCAATGCGAGCGTAACCGCTTTTCCATCCAATGGGGCATCTGGGCCAGCAGGAATGAAGCCAGACATGTTGGCAGCAACCGGTACAAGCTCTAAACCGATAACCGCAACAATCGCGCCCATCGCTGCAGGAGGGAACAATACGTTAAGCCAGCGAGTGCCTGCCATTTGGACAATGAGAGCCACTACGATAAATATAATACCTGATACGATAAAACCGCCAAGTGCTTGTGCATAATTCTCCGCATGACCAGAGAGAACGACCATAACCGGAGAAATGAAGGCGAAGCTCGATCCCAAATAAGCAGGAATCATACCGCGGCACAGAATGAGATAGAATAGTGTACCTAGTCCGTTCATCAGCAGTACAATCCCTGGATCGACTCCAAATAGGTTAGGTACAAGCACGGTAGAACCGAACATGGCGAACAAATGTTGAATGCTGAGCAGCAGCCCTGGAGCGAAGCCAGGTTTTTCATGCACTTGAATTTCGCGTTGCAAGCGAATGCACTCCTTTTTCAAATATGTAGTTGTATTCGGGCGTGTAGACAATCAATGTTCAAAAAGTTTGAGCTTCTTGAACTACCGCTAAGGCCCAACTATATAATTTACAGGTTAAGCCCCCTTCATTTCAACAACATTTTACTCGATTTGCATAAAAAAACGTCAAATGCCCATAAGAAACGAGATTATTCTGCAAATTTCGACATATATAAACACCACTCACGGATGATAAGGATCGGAAACCATTGACGAGTGACACCGAATAAAGGCATAATTATAGGATACTCTGTAATCTAGGGGAGGTGTCCCCGGATGAAGAAAGGAACCGAGTCGACTCCAATGGGTATCGAGCAATTAATTGAGAAAGCTGCGACCTATATGAAAGAACCGGATCTCGATCGCATCCGCGATGCATACGAATTTGCGGACAAAGCGCATACCGGACAAGTCCGGAAATCCGGTGAACCTTATATATTGCATCCGTTGGCCGTTGCAGACATCGTTGTTGGCATGCAGATGGATCCTACCTCTGTCGTTGCGGCCTTGCTGCACGACGTCGTAGAAGATACATCCGTATCCCTGGAGGAAGTGCGAGCTAAGTTCGGGGAGACTTGCGCGATGCTCGTTGACGGACTGACGAAGCTGGAACGCATCCAATTCCGCTCTAAAGAAGAGCAGCAAAATGAAAACTATCGCAAAATGTTCGTAGCTATGGCAAATGATATCCGAGTCATCGTCATTAAGCTGGCGGACAGACTGCATAATATGAGAACGCTCAAATTTCAGTCGGAGGAAAGCCAGCGCCGTATCGCGTATGAAACGCTGGAAATTTTCTGTCCGATTGCGCATCGTCTGGGTATTTCCGCGATCAAATGGGAGATGGAGGACATTGCGCTTCGGTATTTGAATCCGCAGCAGTATTATCGCATTGCGAATTTGATGCATAAGAAGCGGGCAGAACGTGAGCAGTACATTTCGGATGTCATTTCCCGGATCAAAGAAAAACTCGATGAGATGGGAATTACAGCTGATCTGTCAGGACGCCCAAAACATATTTATAGTGTGTACAAAAAAATGACGGCGAAGAGCAAGCAGTTCAACGAGATCTATGATTTGCTTGCCATTCGAATTATTGTCGACAATATTAAAGACTGTTACGCGACCTTAGGGATTATCCACACACTGTGGAAGCCGATGCCAGGTAGATTCAAAGACTATATTGCGATGCCGAAGACGAACATGTATCAGTCCTTGCATACAACGGTCATCGGGCCTACGGGCGAGCCTACGGAAGTTCAGATTCGCACTTGGGACATGCACCGTACGGCCGAGTACGGTATCGCGGCTCATTGGGCCTACAAAGAGGGGAATGGCACGATTGGCGGCAGCTTCGAAGAGAAGATGCACTTCTTGCGTGAAATCTTGGATTTGCAGCAGGAAACCAAGGATGCCCAGGAATTTGTTGAGTCGCTCAAAATGGATTTCTTCTCTGATCTCGTATTTGTATTTACGCCGAAGGGAGAAGTTATTGAGCTTCCATCCGGTTCAGTACCGCTCGACTTCGCCTTCCGCATCCATACGGAAGTTGGAAATCGGACGATCGGTGCGAAGGTGAATGGACGGATCGTACCGCTTGATCATCAGCTGAAGACCGGGGATATCGTTGAGATCTTAACTTCAAAGCATTCCTATGGTCCTAGCCCGGACTGGATTAAGATCGCACAATCTTCGCATGCGCGCTCCAAGATTAAGCAATGGTTCAAGAAGGAGAAGCGAGAAGAGAATGTGCAGAAGGGCCGGGAATCCATTGAACGTGAACTGAAGCGTCTTGGGCTCGAGACATCCGTATGGATGGCTGATGAGAAGCTGATGGAAGCAGCCAAGAAATTCAACTTCAACGATATAGAAGATATGATGTCTGCCGTAGGCTTCAGCGGGATCACTGCAGCGCAGGTATGCACTCGCATGACGGAGAAGATGCGCAAGGAAGCCGAGGAAGCAAGTCAGATTGAATTGACGCATGAAGTGAAGGAAGTCAAGAAGGAGCCTGTTCGCAAGCATCGTCCGACTCACGGCATTACCGTTAAGGGAATCGACAATCTCCTCGTTCGCTTTGCCCGGTGCTGCAATCCAGTGCCGGGGGACGATATTGTCGGGTATGTAACCCGCGGAAGAGGCGTATCTGTCCATCGGGCAGATTGCGTGAATGTCGTATCGACAACGGATGGCGAAGACGCTGCACGGATGATTGATGTGGAGTGGGGAGAGTCTGCTGAGGCGAATTATAGTGTCGATATCGAGATTACGGGGATGGATCGCCGTGGCTTCTTGAACGAAGTGCTGCAGGCTGTATCCGAGAGCAAGACCAATATAGCAGCAGTGTCTGGACGTTCTGACCGTAATAAGCTGGCCATGATTCATATGACGATTCTTATTCGAAATACGGATCATCTTCAGTCTGTAGTAGAGAAGATCAAACGAGTAAAAGACGTATACACAGTGCAGCGAATTATGCAATAATTCGCTGCCTTTTTACATGCAAGGACGTTGGTAATAGAAGGATAAAATGGCGGATGACAGGAACGCTTATCTAGCATGCCAGCCCCTCAAGGGTGTTGTAACCGCAATATGGGACTAAGGAGGATGACGACATGAAGGTAGTTGTACAGCGCTGCAAGGAGGCGCATGTGGACGTTGATGGAGTAATAGTTGGCGGGATTGGACAGGGTTTAATGCTTCTTGTGGGCATTACACACGAAGATACAGAGCGAGATATTGAATGGATGGCGGATAAACTTGCAGGTCTTCGTATTTTTGAAGATGAATCTGGTAAAATGAACAGCTCGGTGCAGGATGTAGGCGGCAGCATTTTATCGGTATCTCAGTTTACCTTATACGGGGATTGCCGGAAGGGAAGACGCCCGAACTTCATGGCAGCGGCTCGTCCTGAGCAGGCGGAACCATTATATGATTTATTCAATGAACGTCTTCGTACACTAGGTTTGGAAGTTGCGACTGGGAAGTTCGGAGCCATGATGGATGTGCATCTTATTAATGACGGACCGGTTACGCTAGTCGTCGATAGCCGTACCGAATAACAGCTTCCTGACTGGCTATACTAGAACTGGCACTTCTGTGACGCACAAGGCAAAGGAGCGATTCGATGCGCCAGTCCCTGCATCAGTTAGCAATCCAGTACAGCTGCTTGTCAGGAATGCAGTCGCTGCGTGAATCCGCTGCGGCATTGCAGCAAGAGGAAGAGCATAGGCAAGCGACACGTCGAAATGGCGAAGGCATGAAGCGGTAAACTAATCGAAGTCTGCATCATACCAGTGGATGCGCCCTTTTGGGGCGTATTTTTTTGCTTTGATGTTGGAGAGGAAGAGCCAGAAATAAAGCGCTTTATTTTTTGTAATCTTATTGTAATCTTTGTTTCATGTTTCCTTAACATTGGATACCTATAATAACAGACATGACCCCCTTTTAAAAATATATCTTATTGATAAACCTACAGTGATGTAGGTTTTTTTCTTGACTTTAGCGTGCTACATCCTTACAATGTTCTTTATATTCCGACTTTACATGTAAATGAAAATGATGATTTGATGACAGGAACAAGTAATTCGTACCCACATATGCAGAGAGAGGTTCCACGGCTGGAAGAACCTTGATGATGGACGGATGAATGACATCCTCGAGAACCTGCGGCGAAGCGAGAAGCATCGATCTTGGATAAAGCATTGAGCTCTCAAGGTAGGACACCTAATGTCCAAGTAGCCGTATGGCGTATGACGTACGTTACACGTGAATGAAGCGTAATCGGAGATTTCGATGTGCAGCCGATATAGGGCACAGTGCTTGCGATTGCGGAATGTGGGTGGCACCACGGGTGAATGGAACATACCATCTCTCGTCCCTTTGCAAATGAATCATTTGCGGGGCGGGAGATTTTTTATTTTATAGACAAAACGATTAGGAGGTTAGCGCTCATGGCATATCAAAAACCTACGGGTACGCAGGATTTGCTGCCTGGCACGGTTGAAATTTGGCAAACGGTTGAGCAAAAAGCTCGGGATATCTGCCGTCGTTTCAACTTTAAGGAAATCCGGACTCCAATCTTCGAACAGACTGAACTGTTCGAGCGCGGTGTTGGTGAAACAACGGATATCGTTGAGAAGGAAATGTATACGTTCCGGGATAAGGGCGACCGCAGCATGACACTGCGTCCAGAGAATACTGCAGGCGTAGTTCGCTCGTATGTAGAGAACAAGCTGTATGGTGAACCGGACTTGACGAAGCTGTATTACATGGGGCCGATGTTCCGGTATGAACGCCCGCAGGCGGGTCGCTATCGCCAGTTCCACCAATTCGGCGTGGAAGCCTTCGGGTCTGTTGATCCTAGCTTAGACGCTGAAATTGTTGCTCTTGGCTATCAGTTCATGAAGGATATTGGCTTGAGCGGTGTTCGTGTCGAGATTAACTCTGTCGGCAACGCACCGAGCCGTGCGGCTTACCGCGAGACTTTGCTTGGCTTCCTGATGCCGATGAAGGAGACACTGTGCAAGGATTGTCAATCCCGGATGGAGCGTAATCCGCTGCGTGTGCTCGACTGTAAGGTCGATCAGGACAAGTTCACGAATGCACCATCGATTCTGGACAGCTTGGATGAAGAATGTGCAACACACTTCGAGAAGGTGAAGCAGCACTTAACGGCGATGGGCGTCGAGTATGAAGTGAACCACCGTCTTGTGCGCGGCTTGGATTACTATACGCATACGGCATTCGAATATAAGGCCCAAGGGATTGGAGCCATTGATACCGTAGGGGGCGGAGGCCGCTACAATGGTCTAGTCGCTGATATCGGCGGTCCTGAGCAGACAGGTATTGGCTTCGGTATCGGGATGGAGCGAATTGTGCTTCTGCTTGATAAGCAAGGCATTGCCTGCAATGAGCAGCCGCCGCTTGATATTTATCTCGTAGGACTTGGTGAACAAGCAGAGAATGAGGTGACGAAGCTGTTGTACGCATTGCGTACAGCTGGCATCGCTGCCGAGAAGGACTACCAAGGACGCAAGATGAAGGCGCAAATGAAATCAGCCGATCGCATGAAGGCTCGGTATGCAGGGATTCTCGGCGATGACGAATTGGCACGTGGGGAGATCGCGTTGAAGCATCTGGAAACAGGAGAGCAGCAGTTCGTGAAGCTGGAGCAATTGGCTGAAGCAATCGAAAGAGCTTAACTAGGCTCAATTCCATTCGTAAATGGATGAACTATATTAATGTGAGGAGCGTGCATCCTATGATGTACAAAACGCATCAGTGCGGAAAAATTACAAAAGAACGAATTGGCGAAACGGTTACCCTGAATGGATGGGTACAGCGTCGTCGTGACTTGGGCGGGGTATTATTTATTGATTTGCGCGACAGAAGCGGTCTTGTACAGGTCGTATTCAACCCTGATTTCTCTCAAGAGGCTCACGACATTGCAGATCGTGCGCGTAACGAGTATGTGCTTGCTGTTCGCGGTACAGTCGTTGAACGCGATGCAGAAACGGTGAACCCGAATCTGCCAACAGGAGAGGTAGAAGTACGCGTAACGGAAATTGAAATCTTAAATGCAGCGAAGAACCCGCCATTCTTCATCGAAGACGGCATTGAAATTGATGAGTCCCTTCGTTTGAAATATCGTTACCTCGATCTTCGTCGTCCGGAAATGCAAAAGACACTGATGCTTCGTTCCAAAGCAACGAAAGTATTCCGTGATTTCCTGGAAGAGAATGAATTCATCGATGTAGAAACACCAATCTTGACAATGATTACGCCAGAAGGCGCACGTGACTACCTAGTACCAAGCCGTGTGCATCCAGGTGAATTCTATGCATTGCCGCAATCGCCGCAAATCTTCAAGCAGCTGCTTATGGTATCCGGCGTTGAGCGTTACTATCAGATTGCGCGCTGTTTCCGCGATGAAGACTTGCGTGCAGACCGTCAACCAGAATTCACTCAGGTGGACATCGAAACGTCCTTCATGTCTACAGAGCAATTGCATGAAATGATGGAGCAATTGATGGTTCGTTTGTTCAAGACAACATTAGGAGTAGATATTCCTACGCCATTCCAACGCATTACGTACCAAGATGCAATGGAGAAATACGGTTCCGATAAGCCGGATCTTCGCTTTGGCCTTGAGCTTGTGGATGTGTGCGATATCGTACAAAACAGCGGCGTGAAGGTGTTTGGGTCAGTAATCGAAAAGGGCGGCGTTGTTAAAGTCCTGAATGCAAAAGGCTGCGGAACATGGAGCCGTAAGGACATCGATGATTTGGCACCGTATGCAGCACGCTATGGTGCGAAAGGCTTGGCTTGGATTCAAGTGAAGGACGGCGAATTCCGCGGTCCAATCGTGAAGTTCATGAGCGAGGAAGAAATCGCATCCCTTCGTGAGCGTACAGGCGCAGAAGAGGGAGACTTGCTGCTCTTCTCTGCGGACAAGCGTAAAGTGGTATACGATGTGCTCGGCAACCTTCGTCTCTTGATCGGCCGCCGCTTGAACCTGATCGATGACAATGCGTTCAAGTTCGCATGGGTTGTTGACTTCCCATTGCTTGGCTACGACGAAGAAGCGAAGCGTTATGTAGCGGAACACCATCCGTTCACACGTCCGAAGGACGAAGACTTGGCATTGTTCGATACTGATCCTGGCCAAATCCGCGCTCAAGCTTATGACCTTGTCTTGAATGGTTATGAAATCGGCGGCGGTTCGATGCGTATTTACAACCGCGATGTACAAGAGAAGATGTTCGCGGCGCTTGGCTTCACACCAGAAGAAGCACAACAAAAATTCGGCTTCTTGATGAATGCCTTCGAATATGGTACGCCTCCACACGGTGGTATTGCATTCGGCTTGGATCGCCTCGTAATGCTGCTTGCAGGACGTACGAACTTGCGCGAGACGATCGCATTCCCGAAAACGGCAAGCGCAACAGACTTGATGACAGATGCGCCTAACGTAGTTGATAAGTCTCAGTTGGATGTTTTGCATATTAAGTCGACGTACAAGAAGAAAGAAAAAGAAGAGAAGACTCAAGAGAATAACGAAGAGCAATAAGCCGGACGGCTGAATAGAAGCTGTCTGCATACAACGCCCCTCGCCCGAAATTCCTACTAGCGGATGCTTGGGCAAGGGGCGTTCCGCTATGCTCTTGAGCCCGTCTATGGTACGATAGAAGGTAGTAGATTAAGCATCTAAGATGCGAACTTGATGCATGATGGCTTTTTGTGCAGAAGTGTTGCCATTTGTGCAGAAGTGTGCCAATTGATGGGCAATATTGCACATCACACGATGCATAAACCATGCATGGATAATGAGACGCAGGAGGAAAAGGACGTTATGCTGCATCAATTTTCACGTACGGAACTCGCGATTGGACCTGAAGGATTAGAGAAGCTGAAAAACAGCACAGTCGCAGTTCTAGGAATCGGCGGTGTTGGCTCAATGGCTGCAGAGGCATTGGCACGCACCGGTGTAGGCCGAATTATTCTCATTGATAAAGATACAGTCGATATTACGAACATTAACCGGCAAATTCACGCCTTGACGACAACAGTAGGTCAGAAGAAGGCGGAGTTGATGCGTGAGCGGATTAAGCTAATTAATCCAGACTGTGACGCAATCGCGCTTAACATGTTCTATACGGAAGAAACCTATGAGGAACTGTTCAAGTATGAGCTAGATTATGTTGTCGATGCATCAGATACGATTGTATATAAAATTCACTTGATCAAAGAATGTTTGAAACGTAAAATACCTATCATTTCCAGCATGGGTGCAGCGAACAAGATGGATCCTTCGCGCTTCCAAGTGGCTGACATTTCGCAGACGTCTTACGACCCGATTGCCCGCGTCATTCGGCAAAAGCTGCGCAAGGATGGCATTCGCAAAGGGGTAAAGGTTGTGTTCTCTACAGAGGAGCCGATCAAGCCGCGTGAGGATGTTACGGAGCGCATCGTACCGGATACTGCCCCCGATATTCGGAAGGCGAAGCAACCGCCATCCAGTAACGCATTCGTACCGCCGGTAGCCGGGCTTATTATGGTCAGTGTCGTGATTCGCGATATGCTGGCAGACTTGTAATTCGTGGTGACAGATATGGATCTATTCTCTTATGGGGAAGAACAGCAGCATCCTACGATGCGATTGCTGGCTGATCGAATCCGGCCAAGAACATTGGAAGAATATATCGGCCAAGAACATATTATAGGGCCGGGGAGACTGCTGCGGAGAGCGATTGAAGCGGATCGGGTCTCCTCGATATTACTGTATGGCCCCCCAGGCTGCGGCAAGACAACGCTCGCGAATATCATCTCGGAGCAGACAAAGGGTGAATTCGTTCGTTTAAATGCTGTCGATGCATCAGTTAAGGATGTTCGAGCCGTAATTGAACAGGCGGATACGAATAAGAAGATGTACAACACCAAGACCATTCTGTTCTTGGATGAGGTTCATCGCTTCAATCGATCGCAGCAGGATGCCTTGCTGCCTGCCGTTGAGAAGGGGACGATTATATTCATCGGCGCAACAACGGAAAATCCATTCCATCATGTAAATGGAGCGTTGATCAGTCGTTCGACCTTGTTCCAATTAAAGCCGCTCACGAAGGAGCACTCGCTGATGGCGATGAAGCGTGCTTTGGTGGATAAGGAGCGTGGGCTTGGCTTCATGCCGATTCAGGCAGACCCGGATGCGCTTGAGCATATCGCTTCCATGGCGAATGGCGACATACGCCGTGCATTGAACGCGCTGGAGATGGCGGCAATGACGACGACACCGGAGGAAGACGGGACAGTCCACATTACGCTGGAAGTGGCGGAAGAATCCGTTCGGCGGCCGACTGTGCAGGCAGATGAATCTGTACAGTATGACGTCTTGTCCGCCTTCCACAAGAGTATTCGCGGCTCCAGTGATGCAGCATTGTACTGGTTCCTGTATGCGGTCGAGAAGCTGGGCATGGATCCAATGACGTTCATTCGCAGATTAACCGTTGCATGCAGCGAGGATATCGGATTGGCGAACCCGCAAGCAATGGTGCAGGCTGTGAGCGCATTGGAGGCCTATCATCGAATTGGCTGGCCGGAGTCGAAGTATATCGTGGCACAAGCTATCTTATTCGCGGTAGAAAGTCCGAAGTCCAACTCAATACCGCTTGCCATTGCTCGCGTCATGCAGGCATTTGAGGATATTAAGACTGCTGAAGTGCCATTGCATTTGCGAGATACTCATTATAAAGGTGCAGATAAGCTCGGACACAAGGGCTATCAGTATCCACACGACTACCCAGGACACTATGTAGAGCAGCAATACCTGCCTGACCTGATCAAGAAGCGGGTATTCTTTATGGCGAACGAGCAGGGGACAGAAGCGAAGATGCGCATCAACCAAGAGCGGAGAAGAGGCTCGCATGGGCGAGGCGACGTTTAGTACGTTTAATGTAGACAGACCTGTACTGAATTTGAAATGAATACTTTGATGGAGGTATTTTCATGTTCATTCGTAGGCACAGAGCTAACAGAAACAAAGGACATCGTCTGAATCGACTCGCACCATTTTCATTGGTTATTGGTCTTATCGCATTAACAATTGTCGCAGGCTGTGGCAGTTCTCCTGCGGGCAAAGAAGGCGCAGAACATGCCGGACAAGCATCAGGAGATCATGAACGTCTGATGAAGAATGGCGATCTGCGTCAAACGACGGCATCGGTTGCCGAACTTCCGCCTTTCTTGAATGACAAACAGAAGGAAATGCGACAAGTTTATCAGCTGGCTGCTACGAACAGTGAATTACTTCAATATATTCCTTGTTATTGCGGATGCGGAGAAGTAGCTGGCCACCAGAGCAATTTGAATTGCTTCGTCGCCTCGAAGGAAGAGGCGAAGATCGAATGGGATGATCACGGCACTCGCTGTGGTGTGTGCCTTGATATTGCCGTAGAGGCGTCCCTCATGCTGAGGGACGGGAAGTCGGCCAAAGACATCCGCCAAGCTATTGATACCAAATACAAAGAGGGATATGCAGAACCTACTCCTACGCCACTTCCTGCTGTGTAGGAGCAGGCTTCATGCATGCTCTGAATCAATTGGCATGGATTCCTTAGGAATCCATGTTTATTTTTCTTCGCTTTGTCATAACCTACAGGCAACAGTGCCATACATATGTAGGTATGTTCATCTCGTTCCCACGCATAAGCAGCCAGATATAGATGAACAACACAAAGGAGAAGAAGAAGATGAATTATTTCCTGGGAAAAGATTTGGATGCAGATGTACTGGAGCGGGTATCGCAAACGTTCAAAGCGTTGGGTGATCCGACACGTATTCGAATTTTGTCACTTCTTGCGCGTGAGGAATGCGCCGTAAATCAAGTCGCTGACGCTCTGCAATTATCACAATCGGCAGTATCTCATCAGTTGAAAACACTTCGTGCATATCGCTTCGTCAGATATCGCAGAGAAGGTCAAAATATTTTATATATTTGCGATGATGCTTATATACTTGAGCTGTTAAATGAAGCAGTTCGATACGCGGTTGAGCAATAATTTCGCGAAATCGCAGGCTGATTGTTCCGATTCATATTCAACAAAAATGGTGATAGGACGATATAAAGAAAGAATATACATAAAGACAACAAATCCCGCTAATTCTCATATGTTCAACGAAGAGGCGTATGGGAGTAGGATTCTTATGTATTTTCTTATATAATAGTATATGTCTTTATTTTATTGTATGGGGAGGTGTTCCTGTCCGTTTCGAAGTGGGAGTGGGCAGGAGATCGGGTGAGTAGTGATCCGTTACCGATATTTTGGGGATTGTTGTTTGTACTGCTATTAGTATTTTTGAATGGCTTTTTCGTTGCGGCAGAGTTCGCGATGGTGAAGGTGCGCGGAAGTCGCCTGGATACGCTCGTGCAGGAGGGAAATGCGAAAGCGAAGCTGACTCGGCATGTGACAGAGCATTTGGATGCTTATTTGTCTGCCTGCCAATTGGGAATTACGCTTGCTTCTCTTGGTCTCGGATGGATTGGGGAGAAGACAGTCGCACAGCTGCTGTATGAACCGTTGACGGCACTCGGTGCAAGTAATGCGGTGATTACATCGATATCTACTGCTATCGCCTTCATTATCATTACCGTGCTGCATATCGTTCTCGGTGAGCTTGCGCCTAAGACGCTTGCGATACGCAAATCGGAACGTGTAGCATTGTGGACTGCAGGACCATTAAGCTTATTCTACAAAGTGATGTATCCGTTCATCTGGCTATTGAATGGTACGGCTAATATGGTGCTGAAGGTATTCGGCATCGAGCCGGCTTCTGAGCATGAATCAGCTCATACGGAAGAAGAGATTCGGATCCTAGTCAAGGAAAGCCATAAGAGCGGTCTCATTGATAATACTGAATTGGCACTTGTAGACAACATTTTCGACTTTACGGAAACGCATGCACGGGAAATTATGATTCCAAGAACCGATATGGTCTGTTTGTATGCAGAGGATTCATTTGAAGTAAACAAGACCAAAGTGCTGACGGAAATGCATACTCGTTATCCGGTATGCGATAACGATAAGGATAATATTATCGGCTTTATCCATATTCGCGACATTGTGAAGGCTCCTGATGATTTGGAGAGCATTCATACGATTGTTCGGCCAATGTTAAGTGTCCCAGAATCGATGTCAATTAGTGCCTTGTTGAAACTGATGCAGAAAAATAAGGTGCAAATCGCGCTGCTTATTGATGAATTCGGTGGGACAGCCGGTTTGGTCACATTAGAAGATATTATGGAAGAGATCGTTGGCGAGATTCAGGATGAATTTGATGAAGAGCGTCCGCAAATTGAGAAGAAAAATGAAACCAATTATTCGATTGATGGACGTTTGCTGATTGAAGAAGTGAATGCGTACTTCGGGACGAATATTTCTTCCGAGGATTATGATACAATTGGCGGCTGGATGTATGCCATGGTGGAGGTGCCTCCGAGAGTGGGGCTGCGAACTCGGGTGGAAGGCGCCTTTGAGTATGAATTCATCATTGAGGAAACGGATCATTTCCGGATTGCGCGACTTCATGTGAAGAAGCTGGGGGCGGCAACCAGCCATGATGCGATTCTGAATCCAGCATCAAGCATTTAGACCCAATGACGAAGGGGGGTTATCCTGCACCGTGTGGAAATTTCACAGTGCGGGATAACCCCCTGTATCGTTCAGCAATCCTGCTGGGTGTTACGCCTTCAATTTACGGACGATATCAATCGTGCCACCGCCCAGGCAAATGTCGCCATCATAGAAGACGACTGCTTGTCCAGGTGTTACAGCGCGTTGGTTGACGTCGAATGTTACCTCAACTGTTCCGTCCGCATTCTTCTGGAGAGTAACTCCTTGGTCAGGCTGACGGTAACGGAATTTGGCTGTGCAGCGGATCGGTTCAGTTGGCATGTCGCCTTCGATCCAGTTGACCTGAGTTGCAACGAGGCCTGTGGAATAGAGGCTTGGGTGATCATCCCCCTGTACCACATACAGAACATTGTTGGCCAAGTCCTTCTCAGCAACGAACCATGGCTCTCCGTTGCCTGAGCCGCCTATGCCCAAGCCTTGGCGTTGACCTAGCGTGTAATACATAAGCCCGTCATGGCGGCCCTTCACCTCGCCTGTACGGATGTCAATCATCTGTCCAGGCTGTGCAGGCAAGTACTGGCTCAGGAACTGCTTGAAGTTGCGTTCACCGATGAAGCATACGCCGGTGCTGTCCTTCTTCTTGGCAGTGGCTAGTCCTGCTTCTTCCGCAATGCGGCGAACCTCCGGTTTCGGCAGATGGCCGATCGGGAACATAGCCTTCGCTAGTTGTTCTTGGTTCAGCGCATTAAGGAAGTAGGTCTGATCCTTATTCCCGTCCACACCGCGCAGCAGCGTATGCTTGCCGTCTTCATGAAGGACACGCGCGTAATGGCCTGTCGCCAGATAGTCTGCACCCAGATCGAGTGCTTTCTGCAGGAACTCACCGAATTTGATCTCACGGTTGCACATCACATCTGGATTTGGCGTGCGACCGTGACGATATTCGTCTAAGAAATAGGTGAAGACCTTATCGAAATATTCCTTTTCGAAGTTCACCGTATAATAAGGGATGCCGATTTGTTCGCATACGCGGCGAACATCTTCCGCGTCGGTTTCGGCTGTACACTGTCCGAACTCGTCAGTGTCGTCCCAGTTTTTCATAAATATGCCGATGACATCGTAGCCTTGTTGCTTAAGCAGCAGTGCTGTCACCGAGGAATCTACGCCGCCCGACATGCCGACGACGACGCGAGTGTTCGCATTAGAGTTTGTCATGGTATCACCGTCTTTGCTGCGAGCTGTAAGAATGGCCTTGCGATAATGGCTATCGGCTCGCGATTTTATCATAATAGCTTGAAACTAATACAGGCTTGGTACAAAAGCGAGAGTAATTCACTTCCTTTAATATTGTACCATAAGGGCTTGTATACCGGAAATAAGAGATGATGTCAAGAAAATTTCAAGCAAATGGAAATAATTCGTGAATGGCACATCAGTTTATTGTCCATAAAGAGAAGAGTTATGTTACGATATACAGGGAACCTTAATCGGAATACATTGGATTTATACGATAATAAAACTATGAGGTGTATAATATGAAAATTTCAACGAAAGGCCGTTATGGCCTGACGATTATGATGGAACTGGCAAAGAGCTGTGGAGAAGGCCCAACGTCGCTAAAGAGTATTGCAGAGAAGAACCAACTGTCCGAGCATTATTTGGAGCAGCTGATTGCGCCGCTGCGCAATGCTGGATTGGTTAAGAGTATTCGCGGCGCATACGGCGGCTATATACTGGCAGGCGTTCCTGAACATATTACAGCAGGTGAAATTATTCGCGTGCTGGAAGGGCCAATCTCCCCAGTCGACTTCACGGAAGAGGATGATCCGGCTAAGCGTGACTTGTGGCTGCGTATCCGGGACAGCATTGCGCAGGTACTTGATTCCACGACTCTTGCCGATCTGGTTAACTATAAGGATGTGGGAAGCCAGGACAGCTACATGTTCTATATCTAGACGATGGATGGACAGCAAGCTATAGGTTGACGACCACTTATCTTGAGAGAGAAGTTTGATATTGTTATTTGTCATACGGATTAGCAGAAACGAGGGAATACAATGGAACTCATCTATTTTGACCATGCAGCGACGACTCCGCTTCATCCCGACGTACTTCAAGCCATGACCGACAGTATGCATCAAGTGTTCGGAAACGCTTCCAGCGTTCATGCGTTCGGACGTGAAGCGAAGCTTGCCTTGAATCAAGCCCGCGATCGTATTGCCGCCCAGTTGGGCTGCCAGCCGCAGGAGCTTGTCTTCACGAGTGGAGGAACGGAAGGGGATAATGCTGCCATCTTCGGTGCAGCATGGTCTGCCTGGCTGCAGCAATCGTCAGAAACTGCTTCTCAGCAAGGAAGCAGTGGCGATTCATCCGCACGCAAGCCGCATATCGTGACGACTCAATTGGAGCATCATGCAGTGCTGCATGCGTGCGAGCGCTTGGAGCAGTTGGGCTTCGAGGTTACTTATGTTGCGCCGGATCAGCTGGGTCGAGTATCGGTTGAGGCAATTGAAGCTGCGCTGCGCCCGCATACTTGTCTCATTAGTGTCATGTATGGCAACAACGAGGTGGGCACGCTTCAGCCGATAGAAGAAATTGGCCGCTTGGCACGTGAGCGCGGCATTCTGATGCATACAGATGCTGTTCAGGTGCTCGGGCATTTGAAGCTCGAACTGCACGCGTTGCCGGTTGACTTCGCCAGTTTCTCTGCCCATAAGATTAATGGCCCCAAGGGAGTAGGCGTTCTCTATGCTCGCGCAGGTGTTCACTGGGATCCTCTGCTGTATGGTGGAAGCCAAGAACGCAAGCGCAGAGCAGGGACGGAGAATGCAGCAGGGATTGCCGGAATGGCGAAGGCAATGGAGATAGCGAATGGCTCACTTCCAGCGAAGCTGGAGGAACTAGCGCAGGTGCGCAGCACGCTGTGGACAGAGTTGTCAGCAGCTCTCAGCGATCGAGTGGTCATGAATGGCCATCCTACTGAGCATTTGCCGCATATATTGAATGTTAGTTTCTTGGATGTGCCTACGGAGACAATGCTGATGAATTTGGACTTGGCGGGAATTATGGCTTCGAGCGGATCTGCCTGCACATCAGGCTCGCTTGAATTGTCGCATGTGCTAGAGGCTATGGATTTACCAGATGAGCGCAAGAGAACTGCTGTACGATTCAGCTTCGGTTTGGGCAATACTAGGGAAGAGGCTGCTTGCGCTGCGCAACAAATTGCAACCATCGTATCACGTGTTCGTACTAGACAGTAAGGGAACTGTCACAGCGTGAAAGGAGGGGCGTTTGAAGATAACGCGGCATGTTGGCCGGGGACGTACGTGAAATGAGAATCTACCTGATTCTGATGAGGAACGTCCTGCATTTGGAAGTGAATGCCGTTAGCTGAAGAGGGGGCCCCGATATGAAGCTGTTGGAATTAATCGGCCTTCCCGTATATGGAATTGAGACGGGGAAGCGGTTGACCAAGGTAAAGGATATCCGCATTTCGAATGATTGGACTATCACACATATAGAGCTTGAAGGTCGTTCCCGCAAGGGATCACCACCTCCTTCTGTAAGCTGGGAAGAGGTAACGGCTTGTGGTGAGGATGCAATAATGATCGCGAATGATACAGCCATCCGGCATACGGAGGCTATCCATATAGAGAGGGCTTTCTTGACAGGGAATGGAGCGTTGAAGGATTTGCCTGTCATGACAAGTGAAGGATCGCAATTAGGATGGGTCGCCGATGTTTATTTTCAGCCAAATATGGGTAACCAAGTAACAGGTCTGGAAATTTCAGACGGTTTGCTGTCTGACTTGTTGGAAGGCAGACGGCGGATAGATGGGACAAGCCGCTTGAAATGGGGATCAGATGTTATCATCTTCGAAGATGGCGGATAACCTGAACGGTACGAACAAATTAGTCAATGGACGGAATGGTGAATACGATGTTGCGATGCCCGAATTGCAATTCCAAAGAAATCGGGAAAATTGGTTCCCACCAATTTTATTGCTGGGGATGTTATATAGAGCTGACGGTGAACGGGGACAAGATGTCAGTTTACCAGGTCGAAGAGGATGGCACATTAAGCTCTCTGGATGACTTGTTTTTTGGTGATGAATTTGCTGCACCTTCGTTCCCAGAGGCGCAGGCTTCATCGTAAGGGTCAGGCAGAAATATCCACCATATGGAACATAAGCGCTCGTAACCGCCTTATAGAGGCGATTGCGGGCGCTTTTTGCATGGTCGGCCATTTGTCCGTGATGAATCTCATATTGTGAGAAAAAGAGTTCGTTCATAATACATATTGTGCTCATTTTCAAATAACAACACTAGATATAGTTGACATAGACAAATTGCACTGAAAATGATGGTACATAAAGAGAAAGGAATGAGTTGATATGACGATGGTATCCATGAAACGGACGAACGCAGTATGGGATCGGAGCAAACGGACCAGCACAGAACACTTGACGGCATCGCTGCACGAGATTGTAGACGGTGGCAATCAGGATCTGATGCAGGAAAATGCGAATGTAGATGGAAGATCGCCAATGGGTATGATGGGGAAGATCGCTAGCGAAAGCGCACGCTGGTATGCGGTTCAACATCTGCTGTCTGCTGACGTAAGAGATGCAGTGGAGCAGAACCTGATGTATCCACATGATCTTGATTTCTATGCCTCCGGTACGACAACGTGCTGCCAGATTCCTCTGGGCAAGATGTTGAAGCAGGGGTTCAACACAGGTCATGGATATATGCGCGAGCCGCAGGATATTAAGAGCGCGCTTGCGCTGGCATCGATTATATTGCAGGCGAACCAAAACCAGCAGCATGGCGGACAGGCGTATCCGATGTTCGATTATGATGTAGCCCCTTATGTGCGCAAGACATTCAATCGCCATATTCGCTATATGGAATCACTGCCACTGCAAGCAGACTTCGATCTAGAGACAGAGGCGTGGAGACTAACGGAGCGTGACGTATATCAGGCTTGCGAGGCATTCATTCATAATGCGAACTCGATGCATTCTAGAGGCGGTGGGCAGGTACCGTTCATTTCATTGAACTATGGCACGGACACCTCTGTGGAGGGGAGAATGCTGATTAAACAGTTTCTTCTCGCAACGCAGGCCGGTCTTGGTAGAGGAGAAACACCTATCTTCCCAATTCAAATATTCAAAGTGAAGAAAGGCGTCAACTTCGATCCTGCTGATCCGAATTACGATCTGTACCAGCTTGCCTTGCAAACGACAGCGCAGCGGCTGTTCCCTAACTTTGCCTTTCTCGATGCTCCGTTCAATTCGCAGTACGATAACGGCACACCCGAGAGCGAGGCATGCTACATGGGCTGCAGAACGCGCGTCATGGGCAATGTGAACGGGGACGAAACGGCGATCGGCAGAGGGAACTTGTCATTTACCTCTTTGAATCTTGTTCGCCTTGCTATGATGTCGTCCAGTGTGGATGATTTCTTTGGCCGATTGGACTCGCTTCTGTCCTTGACAGTGAAGCAGTTGAGAGAGCGATTCGACTATCAATCGAAGAAGCAGGTGCGAGACTTTGCCTTTCTTATGAAGCAAGGGGTATGGCGCGGAAGTGAGGACTTGCAGCCCGAGGATGAGCTGGGAGATATCCTGAAGCAGGGGACGCTTAGTGTTGGCTTTATCGGACTTGCTGAGGCGCTTGTAGCGCTTGTTGGCTCCCATCATGGCCAGTCTGAGGATGCACGCAAGCTAGGTATGCGCATTGTGTCTCATATGCGTATGCGAATGGATGAGGCGATTGAAGCGACAGGCCTTAATTTCTCCTTAATCGCGACGCCGGCTGAAGGTCTATCGGGTAAATTTACGAGCCGGGATCGGGATGATTTTGGCGTGAGAAAAGGAATTACAGATCGGAAATATTACACCAACTCGTTCCATGTACCCGTCTATTACTCGTTGAAGGCAATCGACAAGATTCAAATCGAAGGGCCGTTCCATGAGCTGTGCAATGCCGGGCATATCACGTATGTTGAGCTGGATGGAAGCGCCAAAGCCAACCCACAGGCACTTGACCGTATTGTGCGTGCAATGGCGATGAGCGGGATTGGGTATGGTTCTCTTAATCATCCTGTTGATCGCTGTCGTACATGCGGCCATCAAGATACGATTGAAGATAGCTGTCCGATGTGTGGAAGCTCAGGTTCGCAGATTGAGCGCATTCGCCGCATTACCGGTTATTTGGTAGGGGATATGGACAAGTGGAACTCTGCGAAGCGGAAGGAAGAGACGGAGCGGGTGAAGCATCGATGAGTATGCGTGTTCTATCTATTTTGCATGACAGTGTCGTTGACGGCGAAGGGCTGCGTACAGTTGTGTTCTTCAGCGGCTGCCCCCATCAGTGCGAGGGGTGTCATAACCCGCAATCGTGGAACATGATGAACGGCACGGAAATGAGTGTAGCGGAGGTGGCAGCCGAGGTACTGTCCAATCCGCTTACGGATGTCACACTGTCCGGCGGAGAACCGTTCATGCAAGCGAAGGAAGTGAAGGAACTTGCCCGGCTGCTGCGTCAGTCGGGTCGGCATATATGGGCATATACGGGATATACGGTGGAGCAGCTGCTTGAAGGAGGAACAGCTGACCAGCAAGAGCTGCTTCACTGTGTGGATGTATTGGTTGATGGTCGATTCGCAGCGGAGCGCCGTTGTCCAGGACTTCCCTTCCGCGGCAGTGACAATCAGCGCATATGGCGGATGGAGGAAGGGATACCAGTTGGATTAATTTCTCCCTAGGCTACACATACTTTACTGTATTGCAAGCATTCTACATCACAAGCGTACATGAACGGAGTGTATAATACAGTGGAGCGTTTTTGGAAGAACCGTCTTTTTGTAATGGCTATCTATTGTCTGCTTGGTCTTATCATCCTCTATTTTCTATTTATGATGAAACCTCTTATCGGGCATGTATACGGCTTCCTCAAGGCCGTGCTTGCCCCCTTCTTCGTGGCCATGATCATTGCCTATGTGTTAAATCCCATCGTAATCCTGCTCAATGAGCGGAAAGTGCCGCGAACGATGGCGGTGCTGCTTATTTATGCAGTGTTTATTGCGGTAGTTACCGTGATTTTAGTCAATATCATCCCCATGCTGGTGAAGCAGCTTGCTGAGCTTAACAATCAGATGCCCCACCTGAATGCCAAGGCGGAACAGATGATGGACGGGGTTAGCAAGACGATGCCGTCATCTGTACGTTCCGGTTTAAATGACTCCATTTATGCTCTTGAGGAGCGCATAGGCAAAGCGATATCGGACTTTATGGAGAATATTGGCGCCGCCATTAATTTGCTCTTCATTGCGCTTATCGTACCATTCCTCATCTTCTACATATTGAAAGATTTTGACGTCTTCGAGAGGGCGGTAATAGCTTATGTGCCGCGTTCGCATCGCAAGCATACGGTGATGCTATTCCGAGAAATTGATACTGCGCTAGGAAGCTACGTCCGGGGTCAATTTCTTGTATGCCTTATTATCGGTGTGCTTGCATATATCGGCTATTGGATAATCGGCATGCCCTATGCGCTTCTGCTTGCGTTATGTGTAGCCGTGTTCAATATTATTCCTTATCTCGGGCCATACTTCGGTGCTGCTCCTGCACTTATCTTCGCAGCGACGGTATCGCTCAAAATGATTATTTTGGTCATCGTTGTAAATACTATCTGCCAAATTGTAGAAGGGAATATTATTTCTCCACAGATCGTGGGCAAGACGCTTCATATGCATCCGCTGACGATCATTTTCGCCCTGCTTGTGGGCGGGGAGATTGCTGGAGTTGTGGGGCTAATCCTTGCGGTTCCTTTCTTTGCAGTCGTAAAAGTAATCTGTCAGCATATTGTAGCCTATCAAATCCGAAGAAAGACAGTGTGAACATTTATCGGTAGTGGAGGAAAATCAAAGTAACGAAACATCCTACTTAAGACCTATTTTTCAGAAAGTTTCGCAATTATGAACAACAAATATGTTGTTCGGCGCGTTTAAAGAATTGGATACGGCGGTAATGAAGGATGGACGCCGTATATTTTATTCGTGAAACTATGCGAAGCTGCGTCCTGGGGAACGAACGGGAAATTAAGGGAGGGGAGTTCTACGTGAAACGAACACTTGCGATATTGCTCACCATTGCTTTAGCGATGGAACTTTCTGCGAATGCCGCAATGGCATTGCCGCAGACAGACTCAAGCACAGCGCTTAAAGACTCAGTGAAAGATAAAATAGAGAGCTTGAAAACAATTAAGGTGGCATCCATGTCTCCAGCTGCTGGAGCGACGGATGTCAATGTTGGAACTGAACTTATTCTTACATTTACAAGTGAAGTGGAAAAAGGAAGCGGGAACATCACCATAAGAAAGAAAAATGGCGATAAGGTAGAGGATGTTGCAGTAGACGGCAGCCAAGTTCGGCTCGATGATACGAAAAAAAAAGCAACGATTACGCTATCCAAGCCGTTGGATTCTGGGACCTCCTATCGGGTTCAAGCAGATTTCGGTACGTTCAAGTCTGGCAGTTCTGAGTTCCTGGGTATTTATGACCCTACAGAATGGACGTTCACGACAGCAGCTGATACTGGAGCACCTCAGTTGGATACGGTATCGCCAGCGATCGGGCAACGGGACGTCCGTGTGGATTCCAAGCTTGTGTTGACTTTCAAGGAGAAGGTATGGAAGCAATCTGGCGGGAGCGTCATTATGAAGCAGGCGAAGGACGGCAAAGTGCTTGAAGCGCTGCCGATGACCTCTACCCGGGTTACGGGAGACGGAACGAATACAATTACGATTGATCCCGTTCAACAATTGAAGCCAAATATGGATTACACGATAGAGATTGCGGCAGACTCTCTGCGCAATGCAAGTGGGAAGTCTTATGCTGGATTGAATACATGGAAATTCACAACAGGCAATCCGGATACAGCGGCTCCATCGTTGAAATCCGCTGCGCTGAGCAAGGTGGATACGATTCGCTTAACGTTCGACAAGGAATTGAAGAAGACATCGGTTCCGCCAGCAGCAAGCTTCGAAGTATGGGTAAATGGTGACACACGCCGTGTAACGGGTACAGCTGTGGGCAACGATTATGTGGATGTAAGCCTGGAGAACGGAGTCTCTGTGGGTCAGAGCATTTCCATTTCCTATCGTCCTGGCGCTGACCGCAAGTCTATTCAGGATACGGCCGGCAATGCGGCTGCTGCATTTGAGAAAATATCGGTGAGGTATGAGGTTGACCGTACGCCTCCTGTTGTGAAGCAAGCGAATGCGCAAGGCATGAAGGTAGTGTTGGATATGTCGGAGCCGCTGGATACAGTGTCGGCGCGTGCTTATGAGCAATTCAAGGTGACCGTGGATGGAAGCGAGAAGACAGTCAGCCGCATATCTGTGGACGGCTCGAAGGTAACGCTGTCGCTTATTTATGTAATCCGCGATAATCAAACGGTGCGAGTAAGTTACAAGCCAGATCGATATCCGTTGACGGATCGAAGCGGCAACAAGCTTGAAGCATTTACAGATGTGCTGGCACGCAATGATGCGGATACGAAGGCGCCAGTGCTTCAACGGGCAGAAGTAAGCGGGAGCCTGCTGACGTTGACTTTTAATGAGCAATTAGACACGAGCAAAGTACCGCCGCGCAGTCATTTCTCGGTGTATGTCAATCGCTCATCCCGAAGTGTCGATTCTGTTCAAGTGCGAGATAATATGGTTAATCTGATCTTGAGCTCCAGTGTTAGCGATGGTGATGATGTCACGGTATCCTATGTGCCAGGTACGGGTGAGCCTCGTATTTCGGATCTGGCGGGGAACAAGGCAGCTGTATTTACCTTGAAGAAGGTGGACAATGGTTCTGATCGAACGGCTCCAACCTTGCGTTCAGCTTCTGTGAAGGGAAGCACGATGACACTTGTCTTCTCCGAGCGCTTGAAGGAATTGCCTTCGCCGGATGAATCTCAATTCGTGGTACACTCGGACAATCGGGTGATTAAGGTAAAGCGTGCTTCGACACGCAATGAAGAAGTTACCTTGACGCTGGACGAAGCGGTCAATGCATACAGTGCGGTAACAGTTGCTTACTTGCAGGGTAAAAATCCGATTAAGGACTTGGCAGGGAATTCGCTGCAGTCGTTTGCTTCTACGACCGTTACGAATAAAACTGATGGTTCCACGACACGTCCCGGAGATTTGCAACCGGCTACGTTCCGCTGGTTCTTGGATGATGGATGGTATTTGCTCTCCAGTTCGGCAGCGGACACAAGCTCTGATCGTTCCTTGAGCGGAAGCACTGCGAAGCGTTATACAATACCGGCAACAAAGTTGAAATCATCTTTTGAATATGTACTCAAGAACGGCACGCGTAATCATCTGGCATTTGATGTGCCGACATCCGAGCGCGGAGCAGTGGTTGCTGTTCCATTGCAAACGTTGAATGAAGTATACAATAAGGCGAATGATGCGATTTTCTCCATTCGTTATGGCGATATATTGATGTCGGTACCGCTTCGTGAGCTGGACTTCCGTGCGCTTGAACGCGAGTGGGGAAACAATCAGGCATACCTGCTGCTTCAAGCAGAGTCACAGTCGGGATCGGATTCCAATGCATTGCTGCGCAGCCTGAACGATACAGGTGCACGCGTGCGTGTCAATCCGATTGAATTCCGCTTGTCGGCATTTGCTGGCTCCGCTACGCCGCGTACAATTGAGGCTAACTTGAAATATAAAGTGCGCAACGCACAATTGATACAGCGTAGTAATGCATCAGCCGTTCGTTATGATTCCGTGCTGAACAAGGCGGGATATGTGCCTACAGTGACGAAGCAGGAGCTAGGCGTTGCGGTATACGCCTTCCAGTTCAAGGGCAATCGTTCCGTTGCCATGATGGATCGCTCGAAGGACTTCTCGGACATTAAAGACCACTGGGGAAGAGACGCCATCCGCGAATTGGCATCAAAGTATATCATTGAGGGTGTCAGCAATAATGCATTTGCACCAAACGCCAACATTACGCGCGGGCAATTCGCGATTTTGCTGGCACGCTCGCTGGGGCTTCAAGCTGATGCATCCGGTGCTTCCGCTTATCGTGATGTGAATCAGACCAGCATGATGGCTCCCTATATTGGGGCTGCGACCAAGGCAGGAATTATTGGCGGTTATGAAAATGGCACGTTCCGTCCGAACGAGTCGATCAACCGTGAACAAATGGCAATTATGCTCGTTCGAGCTATGGAATATACAGGACGCAATGTGGCTTCGAACCCGAGCGCACTCAACAAGTTCAATGATCGCGGACAAGTGAGCAGCTACGCTCGCGACGGCGTAGGCAAGGCAGTATCCGCAGGGATCGTGCAAGGGATGACCGCGAATACATTCCAGCCTAAGGCTACCGCGACACGTGCGCAGGCAGCAGTTATGCTGAAACGCATGCTCGAGCAAATTGAATATTTAGGATAATCGCATTTCAGCGAAAATCCGTTGAGCAGGCAGATGGGATCAAACGAAAGAAGTTTGACAACCGTCTGCCTGCTGCTTATACTAAATTATTGGATAGGTATATGGAACAAAACGAAGACGAAAACGAGTAAGCTGAAGCCCTAGGAACAGAGAGAAGATTCCGGATCGGCATATGCCGGCTGGCTGCAAGAATCTTCACCTTGAAGAACAGCTGAACGCTAATTTCTGAGTGTGAATGGAACTTCACCGGGACGTACCCGTTATCAACGTCGAGGCGATCGCAGACGCTTTTCTTGCCCTTGCTTGCATGATACGCAGGCTTGATAAAATGGGGTATGATGTATGCGATAACCAGGGTGGTACCGCGATATATGAATCGTCCCTGATTTTCAGGGGCGATTTTTTTTATTTTTATATAACAAACTATTGGGGGCGTTTACTCATGAAGGCTAGTGAAATTCGCGAAAAATGGTTGAAATTCTTTGAAAGCAAAGGGCATCACATTGAGCCAAGCGCATCGCTTGTACCACACAATGACCCATCCTTGCTCTGGATTAATGCGGGTATGGCACCGCTCAAGCCTTATTTTGACGGACGCGTGAAGCCTGAGAACCCGCGCATCGCAAACTCGCAAAAATGTATTCGTACGAACGATATCGAGAATGTCGGCAAGACTCGCCGTCACCATACGTTCTTCGAAATGCTGGGGAACTTCTCCATCGGCGATTATTTCAAAGAAGAAGCCATTACATGGGCTTGGGAGTTCTTGACAAGCAAAGAATGGATCGGCTTCGATCCGAATCGTCTCTATGTTACTGTCCATAACGATGATGAAGAAGCGTACAAGCTGTGGAATGAGAAGATCGGCCTTCCTGCTGACCACATTGTGAAGACAGGCGACGACAACTTCTGGGATATCGGGGAAGGCCCTTGCGGTCCTTGTACAGAGATCTTCTACGATCGCGGAGAGAAGTACGGAACATTGGAAGAGGATCCAGAATGCTATCCAAGCGGAGAGAACGAGCGCTACTTGGAAGTATGGAATAATGTATTCTCTCAATACAACCATAACAAGGATGGCAGCTACACGCCGCTTCCGAACAAAAATATTGATACAGGAGCCGGCTTGGAGCGCTTCGCTTCAATCTTGCAGGATGTGGACTCCAACTTCGATACTGACTTGTTCCAGCCGATCATTCAAGCAACATGCCGCATTGCAGGCGTGAAGTATAATGAGCGTCCTGAGTTCGACGTTGCTTTGAAAGTAATCGCAGACCATGTTCGTACCGTAACATTCGCTGTAGGCGATGGCGTTCTGCCATCGAATGAAGGCCGTGGTTATGTAATCCGCCGCTTGCTGCGTCGTGCAGTCCGTTACGGCAAGATCCTCGGCATCGACCGTCCATTCATGGTAGAGCTGGTACAGACGGTATGTGAGGTAATGGGCTCACATTATAACGAAATCGTTGAAAAACGCGAGTTCATTGAGAAGGTAATCAAAAACGAGGAAGAGCGATTCCATGAGACGCTTGTAGAAGGCTTGGCGATTCTGGAAAGCTTGGCATCTGCTGCGAAGCAGGAAGGACGCACGCAAATTGGCGGACAAGAAGCGTTCAAATTGTATGACACGTATGGATTCCCATTCGATTTGACAGAAGATTATGCTTCTGAACATGGATTGACTGTTGATCGTGAAGGCTTCGACCAGGCGATGCAAGAACAGCGTGATCGTGCCCGTGCAGCTCGTCAAGATACGGGAAGCATGAAGGTACAAGGCGGGCCACTTGCTGATTACACGACTAAAAGCGAATTCGTTGGATATAATGAGTTGGTAACTGAATCCAGTGTACTGGCACTGATCGTGGATAACGAAATGGCAGAAGAAGCACAAGTAGGCTCGACTTGCCAAGTAGTGCTTGATCGCACGCCATTCTATGCGGAGAGCGGCGGCCAAGTAAGCGACAGCGGTGTCCTTACAGCAGCTGGATTCAAAGGAGCAGTCGAAGATGTATTGAAAGCTCCTCATGGCCAACATATCGCAGTAGTGCGCGTGGAAGAAGGAACACTGCGTGTCGGCATGCAAGTACAAGCTGCAGTAGCTCGCGCGATACGTGAGGATATTATTAAGAATCATACTGCGACACACTTGCTTCATAAGGCGCTCAAGCTTGTATTGGGTGAGCATGCGAACCAAGCAGGATCTCTCGTGCAGCCTGACCGTCTTCGCTTCGACTTCACACATTTGGGCAGCATTAGCGAAGAGGAGCTTGTGGACATCGAGCATCGTGTCAACGAGCAAATCTGGAAAGGCACACAGCTTGTTATCGAATCGAAATCGATTGATGAGGCCAAAGAAATGGGCGCAATGGCGTTGTTCGGTGAGAAATACGGCGATATTGTACGCGTCGTACAAGTCGGTGATTACAGCATTGAGCTATGCGGTGGCTGCCATGTTAGCAGCACCTCGGAAATCGGTCTCTTCAAGATCGTGAGCGAGAGCGGTATCGGCTCTGGTGTACGCCGTATTGAGGCTGTAACGGGTCGTCATGCGTATCAGTATATGGAGGCGCAATTGGAGCTGTTGAAGCAAGCAGGTTCCTTGCTTAAATCGAATGTAGCGGATGTACCGAAGCGTATTGAAGCTATGTTCTCACGTGAGAAGGAGCTGTCCCGCGAGAATGAATCGCTTAAGAGCAAGCTGAGCAGCATTGAAGCAGGACAATTGACAGACCAAGTTAGAACCGTTGCTGGTGTTCAATTGCTGGCTGCACAAGTCGATGCAGGCGGTATGGATGCACTTCGTACGACGGCAGACGAATTGAAGGCGAAGCTTCCAGAAGCGATTATCGCACTCGGTGCAGTAAATGAAGATAAAGTGAACTTCGTTGTTGCTGTTGCTCCAGAGCTTGTAAAGAAGGGGCTTCATGCCGGCAAGTTGATTAAAGAGCTCGCTTCTGTGTGCGGCGGTGGCGGTGGCGGCCGTCCTGACATGGCGCAAGCTGGAGGCAAAGACGCTTCCAAGCTGCCAGAGGCATTGGCTCTCGTGGATGAGCTTGTTGGGAAGCAGCTTGGCGTATAATATAAGAGAGGGGAGCCCTGCAATAGGGGCTCCCTGATCCGATTCCATAGGGAGGTTATTGTCGTCAAATTTGTGAACAATGCCAAGCTTTGGAACGGAATATTTTCTAGTTTGTTCGGGTATGTGTTATGATAAGAGTAAAGCGAGGTGTTAGCGATGAATTCCATGGATAAGACGATGAAGTTCAATGTAAAAGCGGAGGAACAGCAAGCTTCCAACGAAGATATCCTGTTGTCTGTCTATGATGCGCTTCTCGAGAAGGAATACAATCCTATTAACCAAATCGTTGGTTATCTTCTATCCGGGGATCCCGCTTATATCCCGCGGCATAACAATGCTCGAAGTATCGTGAGGAAGAAAGAGCGGGACGAACTGATTGAAGAATTAGTTCGCTTCTACTTGAATCATCACCGATAAGTCGCGAGGATGAATGCAGCACGGATAGAGAAGTAAGCATCACTGGATGAATACTGGGAGAGACTGAATGAAGATTCTTGGCTTGGATTACGGAGATCGACGGATCGGTGTCGCGATAAGCGATGCTTTTGGTTGGACGGCACAAGGACTTGAAGTCATTGAGCGTCGCAAACCAGAGAATGATCTGAAGCGACTTGGTGACATTGTGAAGGAGCACGGCGTGGAAGCCTTCGTCCTTGGACTGCCGAAGAACATGAATGGCACAGTCGGACCTCGGGGCGAGCTAAGCATGTCATTTGCAGAACAGTTGAAGCAGTCGTTCGGATTGCCCGTTCACCTGTGGGATGAACGCTTGAGTACGGTGTCGGCAGAACGCGCATTGCTGGAAGCTGACGTCAGTCGCAAGAAGCGTCGACAAGTCATCGATAAGATGGCGGCAACCATTATATTACAAACATATCTTGACTATCAATCAAGAAGGTGAGGGGTTACTATGACACGAGATGAACATTTGCAAGAAGAACCGGAGATCATTTATATTCCGGACGACGAGGGCAACGAGGAAGAATTCGAAGTCATTATGAAGTTCGATGTAGATGGCACGGACAAAAAATATATGATGGTCGTACCTGTCGATTCTGATGATGAAGATGCGGATGAAGTGTATGCGTTCCGTTATGAAGAAGAGGACGACGATTTGAAGCTGTTTACCATTACGGACGAAGAAGAATGGAATATTGTCGAGGAAACGTTCAATACGTTATTTACAGCGGATGAGGAGAATGAAGGGTGACCGAACGACTTGAACTTCAATTGACAGAACAGCTAAAGAATGCCTTCGGTCAATTCGTTGAGATGACGGATGAGGCCGGTCACAGTCGTGTCCTATCGTTAATCGCTGAATTCCGGCTTGATGATCGAGCGTATGCAGTACTTCTTCCAGAAGGTGCTCAAGAACCGGAGCAGGAACTGTATCGCATTATCGGGAGCGAAGCAGAAGGCTGGGAGCTCGAAACGATCGAAGATGATGACGAGTGGGAAGAAGTAGCTGAGCTGTATGATGAATTAACGTACCGAGACGAATTTTAATTTGTCGTTTTTAGAGTCGGTGGATGGCATCGGCTAACTGATATTTTACGGAAAAAGGGCGGATTTCCGCTCTTTTTCCATGTAGGGGAGTGTGTGGATGAAGAAAGGCTCGAAGGTGCTGTTCACAATCAGCCTTGTGCTTCTACTCGTAGCTGGCGCTGGTGTTGGTTATATATGGAGCGGGATGCGTCCGCTCGCGCAAGAAGAACGGGAGATTCCCGTTTCGATTCAACAGGGCTCTGGAACAGCAGCAATCGCATCACAGCTGGAGGAGCAGGGAATTATTCGCAATGCACTCATTTTTAAAGTGTATTTGAAATGGAACGGGGAGGGAAGCCGCTTCCAAGCGGGGAAATACGCGTTCCGTCCCGGTGTTACCTATGACGACATTATCGCGAAGCTCAACAGCGGGGAAGTCGTGCCGGAAGAAATGGTTCGCTTCACGATTCCAGAAGGCTATACCGTAGAACAAATTGCGGACAAACTAAGCAATGATGGAATTGTGGATAAGGATCGCTTCTTGAAGCTGGTGAATGATACGGCTTGGCTTAAGGGACAGGCTCCGATCGCTGCTCATATTCCGGCTGACGCCAAGTTGAAGCATCGACTTGAAGGATACTTGTTCCCTGAGACCTATGAGTTGAAGAAGGGGAGCTCTGAGGAAGAAATTATTGCACGGATGGTGCAAGAGACAGAGAAGCGATTGTCGCAGGCTTCCCCAACTTGGGAATTCGATTTGAAGACGCGCGGGCTTACGCTGCACGATATGCTGACCTTGGCTTCGCTTGTTGAGCGAGAAGCGGTTGTGGATGAAGAGCGTCCATTGATTGCGGGCGTCATCGATAATCGAATTGCGAAGGGGATGCGTCTGCAAATTGATGCCACCGTTCAATATGCACTGGACAAGCCGAAGGAACGTTTGTATTATAAGGACTTGGAAATCGACAGTCCTTACAATACGTATAAAATAGATGAATTGCCGCCAGGGCCTATTTCCAGTCCAAGTACGGCCTCCATTCAAGCAGTATTGAAGCCGGAGGCTTCAGAATATTTGTATTATGTGACGAAAAAAGACGGCACCCACACGCATCTGTTCGCCAAGACATTCCCAGAGCATCAGCGTAATATCGAACAGAGCAAGAAAACGGCAGCACAATAGAAAGCGGTGAAATGAACATGACTTATCAACCTGAATTGCTTGTTACCGCAGGCAGTGTTGAGGAATTGGAACGCTTGCTTCAAGCAGGCGCGAATGCAGTCCTCGTCGGGGAAGAAAAATATAGCATGCGCATGCCAGGCGAAATGACCATTGCAGATATCGAGGCAAGCCTGCCGATCGTCCGCAGCCATAACGCCAAACTGTATGTTGCAGTAAATAATATTATGCATAATGAGCATCTGACAGATCTGTCGACTTACTTGAAGCGACTTGAGGAACTGGGCGTTGATGCGATTGCCTATGGCGATCCAGCTGTAATTATGGTTGCACGAACAGCAGCGCCAACTCTTCGTCTTCAGTGGAATGCGGAGATGACATCGACGAACTACCGGACAGCTCAGTACTGGCAGAAGCGTGGCGCAAGCCGTATCGTTGCTGCCCGCGAGCTGAACCTTGAGCAAGTGGTAGAGATGAAGCAGCAGCTTCCGGATATGGAGGTTCAAGTTCAAATCCATGGGATGACGAATATTTATCATTCCAAGCGCCATTTAGTTCACCATTACATGCGTCATCTTGGCAAAGAAGAAGGCACATATGAGGTAGGGATGGAGCAGAAGCTGTTCCTCGTAGAGCGAGAACGTCAGGATGAGAAGTTCCCGATGTATGAAGATGCGAACGGAACACATATCATGAGCTCAGACGATATGTGCTTCATCGAAGATTTGAAGTTGCTGCTCGATGCACACATTGACAGCTTTAAGATCGAAGGAATTTTGAAGTCGATTTCATATAATGAAACTGTTGTTCGCGTGTACCGCGAAGCGATTGATAGCTATATTGCCGATCCTGAAGGGTATTCCATGAAGGAAGAATGGCTGGAACGCATTCGTGCGGTTCAAGATCCAGAGCGAGAGCTCTCATTCGGATTTTTCTATAAAGAACAAATGTATTAAGGAGGGGGCGTACAACGATGAGTACACAAACGAAACGTAAATATAACGGCAAGCGATATCGCTTGGATAAGCCGGAATTACTTGCTCCCGCCGGTAATTTGGAGAAGTTGAAGTTCGCTATTCATTACGGTGCGGATGCCGTGTACATTGGCGGACAAAAATACGGTCTGCGTTCCAATGCGGACAATTTCAGCTTTGAAGAAATGCGCGAAGGTGTGGAGTTCGCTAAAAAATATGGTGCGAAGGTGTTCGTGGCGACGAATATTTATGCGCATAATGAAGATATAGAAGGCTTAGAAGAGTATCTTCGCAACTTGGAGGATGCGGGCATTAGTGCCATTATTGCTGCAGATCCATTCATTATTGATACTGCGATGCGCGTAGCGCCGAAGCTGGAGGTTCATGTAAGTACACAGCAGTCCATCGCGAACTGGCAGACGATTCAATACTGGAAAGATGAAGGCATGCCTCGCGTCGTCTTAGCTCGGGAGACGAGCATGGATGAAATTCAGGAGATGAAAAATCACGTCGACATCGAAATTGAGGCCTTTATTCATGGTGCGATGTGTTCTTCTTATTCTGGACGCTGTGTGTTGTCCAACCACTTCACAGACCGCGATTCCAACCGTGGCGGCTGCTGTCAATCATGCCGCTGGAAATACGATCTGTTCGAGGATGACCGTGCAGATGCAATGGATATGATCAGCGAACAGGAAGCATCTGGTTCGTCTGTATTGGAGCAGTTCCGTCTAGGCGTCAATCAAAAGGCGTTGTTCGATGAGAATGACAATGCGTTCGCCATGAGTGCGAAGGACTTATGCATGATCGAGCATCTGCCGGATCTGATCGATGTTGGGGTGGACAGCTTCAAGATTGAAGGCCGGATGAAGTCGATTCACTATGTGGCTACGGTCGTTAATGTGTATCGGAAAGTTATTGATGCGTATATGGCCGATCCGGACAATTATGAGCTGAAGCAGGAATGGCTGGACGAGATTTATAAGGCGGCTAACCGTCCTGTCAATACAGGTTTCTTCTACGAAGAGCCGGATCATGAGGATCATATTTACGAGCCGGAAGACAAGCCGGCACCTTATGATTTCGCTGGATTGGTTATGGACTACGATGCTGAGACAGGCATCGCGACGGTTCAACAGCGCAATCACTTCAAGGTTGGAGCTGAGGTTGAGTTCTTCGGCCCGAACAATACGTTCTTCAAGCAGAAGGTAGAGAAGCTGTGGGATACAGAAGGCAATGAGCTGGATGCAGCTCGCCATCCGCTGCAACTTGTGCGTATGAAGGTCGATCAGCCGGTTACGTATTTCGATATGATGCGTAAGAAGAATGCCAAAGCGTAAGTGATTTAGAATAACAGAATAGTATTGAGCCCTTACCGATGGTAGGGGCTTTTTTTGTGCAGAAATAATGCCGAGTAGGTACGAACAAAAGGATAGGTTGGCGCACGATCCAACGCTTGTGGTTATCCATAAGGAGAAGTGGGCAGTAATGGTACTGATAAGGAGAAACGGACTTCGTTTGTGGATAAGGAGGTGGATGAAGTGTTGTCGCGCCAACGTTCGAAGCGGCAGAAGCTCATGTACAATCGGCTTGTTCTGCTCGCATGTGCCATTACCGTAATGATCGGAATCTATATTGTTAGATTGGGCTGGCTCCAGCTATTGTTCGTGCACAGCAAGGTGGATGATGGAGTCCATACCGTTCTGCAGCGCACCGTCATTCAACGGGCACGTGGTGTAGTGCTGGATGATGGACGTGGCTTGATCGTAGATCGGGCTGGGCGCCCGTATACGGTGCAAGTCGTGAAGGCCCTTGTCCTCTTCCCAGTGAATAAAAATGCTATTCGTACGGATGCGGTTCGGAGCATGGCGCTTTGGCTGCACGAGTCAGAACAAGAGGTTCGGCATCGATGGGAGGAGCTTACCGAACCTTACATTTGGCCGAATGAGAAGGATAAAAAATTGCCCTTCGAGCTGAGCGCGGAGCAGGCCGATCGAGTTCAATTATCTGATTGGGAAGGGATTCGAGTACTTCCATATACGGTTCGGTATCCGCTTCGTCAGCATACTCCGCAATGGGTAGGGGCTATTGCGGATATGACGGATACATCGAACTATGAGCATTTCAAGCAAAGTGGCAACAATGCTAGTTCAAGTATTGTTGGTGTATCGGGTTTGGAACGAACGTTTGAACCATTGCTCAAAGGATTGGGTGCCACGACAGTCGTCCATTATACAGATGCAAGTCAACTTCCGCTGCATGGACTCGATGTGCGCTTACGGCGTCCTGATAATCCATATTATCCATTAAGGCTTATTACGACAACGGATCAGACAATTGAAGCTGCTATTGAACAAGTACTTGATCGGTATCATATTGAGAAGGGATCGGTAGTCGTTCTTGATGCAGCAACAAGGGATGTGGTGGCGATGGTGTCCCGCCCTGCCGCAGATCCTTATCATATTGAGCCGGAGAAGGCGGCGTGGAACAATCGGGCGACCAAGGCCCTCCCTCCGGGTTCTGTCTATAAGCTGTTCATTGCGGCTGCCGCAATGGAAGCAGGGCTGACGCAACTGAATGAACGCTTTTACTGCGATGGGCATTATGGGAAGTATGGTCTAGCGTGCTGGCTGCCGGAAGGGCATGGTACGTTGACATTGCGCGAGGCATTGGCAGAGTCATGCAATGAAGTGTTTGCTGAGCTGGGAGAACGATTAACAGGGCAGCAGCTATTGGACTATGCCAAGACAATGGGGCTAAGCGGATTTGTTGGTATGGTTTCGGATGATGGGATGGGCCACCGGAGTTTGCGGCACTTCGAAGGTGAGGAAGAGAGTCGAATATTTCCTGACAATGTACAGCCGGGGAATGTGTCGGGAGGGGAACGAGCTCAATCTGGTATCGGGCAGCGGAATGTGCGATTGACACCTTTGGCTGCAGCCAACTTCGTCGTAACGCTGCTTCAGAATGGAAACTTCGGATCACCACGATTGATTCAGGAAGTGCAGTATGCCACAGGGATGCCAATCGTTCGATTCCCTGTACAAGTCAAAAAGGAGCGAGTGATGAAGCTGGAGACAGCCCGTAACGTAATGAAAATGATGGTGGATGTCGTCCAGTACGGTACGGGGCAATCGCTTAAACAGACTTCCTGGAACGTTGCAGGCAAGAGTGGTACTGCCCAAGCTGAGGCATTTGGGACGGCTAACTTACATACATGGTTTGTAGGGTACGGCCCAGTTGAGAAGCCAAAGTATGCAGTGAGTGTCGTCAGCGAAGATGACCAATCTGGCACTTCGCATAAGGCAACAGAGGTATTCCAAGCTGTAATGGATGTGCTGGCTGCACAGCCTCCACATAAATAGCAGGCCAATCTCCTCAAGGAAGATTGGCCTGCTATTTCATATCAACAAGGTATCTTGGTTTCTACTTGTTCTTTGGTTCTTCGTTATCTTTATTGTCCTCACTTTGATCAGGAGAATTGTCAAATGGATGTCCAGATACAAATTCTTCTTTAGGCATACGAATCCAACGTTTTAAATAACCTTGATCGTAAAGAGCTTTTATTAAGATCAAGAGGACGGTGGACATGACGATGCCGATAACCCCGAACAATGACATGGACACAATCATGAAGGACAGCATCGTAAATGCGGATACCCCAAGCGATGTCCCCGTAATCTTCGGATCAAGAATTTGCCGGATTAGAAGGGTGACGCCCATAACGACAGCAAGTCCAATGGCTAGCGATGTATTACCGATAATGAGCAGGTAGGCGATCCAAGGGATAAAGATAAATGGAATCCCTAAGAGCGGCAGTAAATCAAAAAGTGCCGACAATAAAGCGACTAAGAAGGAATTGCTCACGCCAAGTACAAGCAGACCGATAAACACAATGACAAAGGTAACGGAAATCAGCTTCAGTTGAGCCTTTAAGTAAGCAGATAACCCCTTCAGAACATTTTCCTTTAGAAATATGTAGGCTTTAAGAAACGTGCGCGGCGTTTTATTGCGGGCAACTCTGCGCCAAGCATCAATCTCGATGCTGAGGAAATAGCCAAGGATGATGGCGATGAAAAAGTTCAGCGTAAACGTCGAGAAGGACGTTATTTGCTTAATGAGCAGGCTGAGCAATCCGACGATAAATTCGGAAATATGCTGGGCCGCATTGCCAGCATATTCATTGATGCGGCCAGATACATCAGGCGGCAGTGATTCATACCGGTTCTGCAAGTACGTGGCGATGTTCACCAATTCACTCTGAACTGCCTTAATATAGGTAGGCAGCTTGGCTTGCAGCTCGATTGCTTGATGCACGAGAATAAAACCGAGTCCAAACATAGCTCCTAGAATGACAAGTACGAACAATAAGACGGAGATGGCCGAAGCGATAGCTTTCCGCATACCCCGCCGGTGAAGGAATGCCGCCAGCGGTTCGATGAACATGAACACGATGAAGGCTAGAAAAATAGGAGCGGCTATCGAATACAAATAGCTAAACGTGTACATGATTAAATATGCAGTCAAAATCAACAAGGCGATATCAAATGCTGTCCGCCAATACTTACGGTAAAATGCAATCATAGAACAGACTCCTTTTCACCAAATAACAATATGATAATCATTGTACACGAAACGATTTCCCGTGCCTATTCTTTGTTCATTATGTTACAATAATAACTGTTCATACGTAGAGTAAGTATACGTACATGTTCAAGTCTGAAGAGCTTGAGAACGTTGCATTTTATTATGTAAATAAGAAACGGGGAACTGGGATGGTAGAATTCATTTTATTATGGGGGTTTTACATCCTGACGTTTTATGCGTTTCTCCCTGGCTTAATCAGCCGCCTGTTTGGATTTCGTGTCTTCCAGAAGGGACGTGCAGAACGGGAACTGGCATTGACATTCGACGATGGTCCAGATCCGATCTATACACCTCAGCTGTTAGACCTATTGAAGAAATATAATGCCAAGGCAACATTCTTTGTGGTTGGCATCCACGCAGAGCAGCATCCAGACGTGCTGAAGCGAATGCACGATGAGGGTCATCTTATCGGTATTCACAATTATGTTCATAAGTCCAACTGGCTGATGCGTCCAAAAACGGTGAAACGACAAATCCGTAAAACGTCAGACATTATTGAATCAGTAACTGGCAAACGATCGAATTACTATCGACCGCCTTGGGGGATTGTCAATCTATTCGATTATGGCAGATTGGGTCACTTGCAAATTATATTGTGGTCTGTTCTATTCGGGGATTGGCGGAAGAAGCTCGGCTCTGAACGCTTGTATCGGCGTATGATGAAGCGATGTCGGGGTGGGGAAGTTCTGCTGCTGCATGATTGCGGCCTTACACTTGGGGCAGATCGGGAAGCGCCAGCGAATATGCTGGCGGCATTGGAACGGTTTCTAGACGAAGCGGAGAAGCGCGAGCTGCGCTGTGTCCGTATCGATGAGCTCATTCGATTGACCGATCAAGCCCGGATGAAGAATCCAAGCTTGCTTAGACGCATGGTCGTACGTCTCTGGTTCCTCTATGAGAAAGCTTTCCACTCCGTCTTTGCGTTGAAGACAACGAACCATGAACAGCCTGTGTTTCATTTCCGTGTTCGTCCGTATCATGGCAAGGCCGTAGTCTTAGATGACGGAGTAGAATTGAAGCATAATGACCTGGTACTGGAACTGCATTTCGACAATCGACTATTATATGATATTGGTCATCGGTCGAGGAGTGCGATGCAAATTGCAATTCAGATGATACGTTCCGTAGAACGTACGCTGCCAGAGCTTGCTGATTACTTGCTAAGCGATCAGAATTTACAGGCGAATGTGAAAGCATTGTACGGAGTAAGTATGATGCACCGGGGACCCGAGCAATTCGGATTTACGGTAAGAGATTTGCCAAGAGGATTATTCTCCTGGGTGTCTCGGAGATACTTGCGGCTGCTGATGAGCATTATTCATCCACAGGGACAGAATCGATTGAGGCAGCAAGCGGAACAGATGATTCCTAAGTTGATTATTATGTCGACAGAAACCTTGTTATCGCGTTATGGAAGAGATAGAAATTATGCATATGATGCGAACGGTTCTGAGCGGCTTGTGCTCGTCGATAAGAAAGTAGAGAATGTGGCGCATCCGTTATAATTCGATATATTTACCAAATAATAACATTTGATTTAAAAGCTTTGAAAAATGACATTGTTCATTTTTCAGAGCTTTTTTTGTATTCCTTAACGGAATGAGTATTTATGCAACTTTTATGCAAGAAAATAAAAATGCAGAAATGCACATTCTGAGAGGAATAAGTAGACAGTTATCCACTGAGGGGATACAATATAGTGAAATAGGATCAGATTTCCGTTTTTAGTATAAAAATAGTTTGATTTTTTGAGACGATTTTCCTATGATTGATAAAAAAAAGTTATCGAACGAAAATTAAAATTTTTTAAGGTAAAGCTGACATAAGCATTTACAAATACGAAATTATCAAGTAGTATTATGAAAAAATATTCGTCTCTTACGGAGGATTTGGTCATTCTTTCTTATTTTATTGACCAATGTTCTATAAAAGAGGATATAACCGAACGTTCTATTCATCCTAGGTAATATGTATACAACTTTTATACTAATTATAAATGACATCTAAGAAATAAGGGGAGAATGTTGTGAAGAAAAGTCTTAGCACTATGATTTGCTTATTGTTGTCATTGACACTTATTCTGTCTGCTTGCGGAGGCGGGAATTCCTCTGAGGGTACAGACAAGACTACTGGCCAAAATACAGAACAACCGGCTGAAGAATTGGTAACCGATGGCTTGATTAAAGCTTCGGATGCATCCTTATCACCAGAGATTGCGAAGAACCGCAAGGACACCATGATTATTGGTATGACGGCACCAAGTGGTATTTTCAACCCATTGTTTGCAGACTCTACGTACGATAACTTTGTCAATACTTCGGTATTCAGCAGCATGATTGAAGTGAACAAAGATGGTACTTATAAGGAAGGTATTGCAGAGAAATGGGAAATTTCTTCTGACAACCTTGTATACACGTTCACATTGCGCGATGGTTTGAAATTCAGCGATGGTACTTCATTGACTGCGGACGACGTAGCATTCAGCTTGACTGTATTGCACGACAAGTCCTATGACGGTCCTACCGACATTATTAAGGACGCTCATATCAAGGGCGGCAAAGAGTATAAAGAAGGCAAAGCAACATCCATCGAAGGCATTAAAGTATTGGATCCACGTACAATTCAAGTAACAACGACAGAAGTGAATGCATTGGCCTTTTCTGCAATCGGTTCTGTAGGGGTTCTTCCGAAAGCAATCTACGGCAAAGACTACAAGCAAGGCAACCTGAGCTACATGAAAGATACGTTCACGCAACCAGTCGGCAACGGTCCGTACAAGCTTGAGAAGTTCGTGCCAGGTCAAGAGGCTATTTTGGTAGCTAACGAGTTGTACTACCAAGGCAAGCCGAAGATTGAAAAATTGATCTACAAGTTTACGACTGAAGAAACCAACATCCAATTGCTGCAAGCAGGCGAGACAGATATGGACTTCATTTCCGTGAACAAAGATACAATCGAGCAGTTGAAAGAGTTCGGCTACTTGGATATTAACCTGTTCCCAGCGAACAGCTATGGTTACATCGCATTCAACCACAAGCATGACCAATTTAAAGATAAGCGTGTACGCCAAGCATTGACTTACGGTCTGAACCGTAAGGAGATCGTTGATGCCGTATATCAAGGCTATGCAGACGTTCTGAACGTTCCGCAATCCAAAGTATCTTGGGCGTACACAGATGATGTGAATAAGTACGATTTCGATCTGGAAAAAGCAAAACAATTGCTGGATGAAGCAGGCTGGAAAGTCGGTGGAGACGGCATTCGTGAGAAAGACGGCAAGAAATTCAAGATTACGTTCACAGCGACTACTCCTAACCCTGTAAACGATGCAATCATTCCACTTGCTCAAGCAAGCTACAAAGAGCTTGGCATCGAATTCGTTGCAGAACAAATGGACTTCAATGCTGCTGTAGACAAGCGTAAAAAAGGCGATTTCGACATGATGTTCTTGGCGTGGGGCTTAACACCAGATCCGCAATCCGGTGAAAATGTGTTCAAGACTGGCGGTTCCCAGAACGATGTTGGATACTCCAATCCGAAGGTTGATGAGTTGTTCACGAAAGCTGGAGCAATGGTAGACACTGAAAAACGTAAAGAGGTCTTTAAAGAACTTTATAAAGAGTTGAATGAGGATCTTCCTTACATCTTCTTGTACCAACGTCGTGATATGTGGGCGAACAACGCTCGCTTGCAAGGCTTCGATATGTCGCCATACCGCAACTTCACGTACAGCTTGCCACAATTGCAAATTCAATAGCCGCAAGGCAAATGAATTATGCCTGCAAAATGCTCAGCCTCCGGGCTGGGCATTTAGGCTTATATAAAGCTAGGAGGAATAATTATGAAGCAATACGCCATTCGGCGGCTGTTACAATTGGTTCCTACGATAATAGGGGTATCCGTTATCCTGTTCGCCGTATTTGCATTGGCACCGGGTAACTTTATCGATTCGAACCCGACGATTTCCAAAGAGCGCGCTGCTGAACTTAAAGCGATTCATGGTTTGGACAAGCCGCTTACTGAGCGTTACTTCACTTGGGCGAGCAATACACTCAAGGGAGATCTGGGGATGTCGATACAGCATAAGCAACCGGTTACAACTGTACTTAATCGCTATATGTGGAATTCCTTTATGATCGCTGCAATCGTATTAGTTTTATCATGGGCAATAGCAATTCTTGTCGGTGTATTTTCTGCTATCAGGCAATATTCATTTTTTGATGGGGTAGTTACGTTTCTCGTATTTGCCTTAATGTCATTGCCATCGTTCTTTGTTGGCTTATATGCAATTAAAGCGTTAGCTGTCGACTTCAAAATATTCCCTGTTGGCGGAATGTACACCTCCGGAAGCAATGCTACCGGATTGGCGCATTTTTGGGATTTGGTTCATCATTTAATGCTGCCAGTCATCGTACTGACTGCACTGAGTGTAGGCTCACTTACTCGTTATTTCCGTACGAGCATGCTGGAAGTTATCCGTCAGGATTACATCCGTACTGCACGTGCAAAAGGCTTGAAAGAAAGAACGGTTATTTTCAAACACGCGCTTCGCAACGCAATGCTGCCTGCAATTACGTTGCTGGGTATCGAGCTTCCGGGATTGTTCGGTGGCGCAATGATTACAGAGAAAATCTTCAACTGGCCGGGGATCGGTCGAATTAACTTAGAAGCAATCACGTCGCGTGACTACTTCCTGTTGATGGGCTTCACGATGTTCTTGGCATTGCTCACTGTAGTCGGTAACTTCTTAGCTGACGTGCTGTACCGCGTGGCTGATCCACGTGTACGCATGAAATAGAAAGGGGAAAAAGCTCGTGTCTCAAACTGCTACTAATTCTGCGGCTGCAACAGCTGCATCGAAGACGAAGCCTGCTTCCCCGTGGAGGTTGGCATTTAAGCAACTTAGCAAGAACAAATTCGCAATGGGCGGAATTTTCGTTGTAGTCTTGATGTTCATCATTTGTTTTATTGGTCCGCTGTTCTCGCCATATACTTTGGATACAATGGGCCCAATGAAAAATAAAGGTCCTTCAGCTACCCACTGGCTTGGTACGGACAACCTGGGGCGCGATATCCTGCTGCGGGTAATGCTCGCAGGACGAGTATCCTTGATCGTCGGTCTCGTTGCGATGATTATCTCTGTCACAATCGGTAGCACACTAGGAGCACTTGCCGGTTACTATCGCGGGTGGGTTGATTCCATCATCATGCGTCTAGCAGATATTATGATGTCGATCCCTAGCTTGCCGCTCTTGATCATTCTTGGTGCGGTACTATCAGATATGAAGGTTCCGCCGGACAAGCGGATTTTCGTCGTTATGTTTTTGCTCGGATTCATGAGCTGGCCAAGCTTGTCTCGTCTCGTGCGCGGACAGATCTTGATGCTGCGTGAGCAAGAGTTCATGCAAGCGGCAGAAGTGCTCGGTCTGCGTGACCGCCGCAAAATCTTCCGTCACTTGCTGCCGAACACGATTCCGATCATCATTGTCGTAGCCACATTGACGGTTGCGGGTGCAATTCTGCAAGAGTCGGTATTGAGTTACTTGGGTCTAGGGGTTGTGCCGCCGACGCCATCATGGGGGAACATGATTACGGCAGCGAACAACTTGATTGATTTCCAGAAGCGTCCATGGTTGTGGATTCCGCCGGGCGTATGTATTTTCATGACAGTAATTGCGATTAACATCATTGGTGACGGCTTGCGGGACGTCCTCGATCCGAAAATGAAGAGGTAGGGATACGTTATGTCAAATAACTTGATCGAATTTCGCAATTTGCGGACGAATTTCTATACTAGCAGTGGCGTCGTAAGAGCGGTCAATGATGTCAGCTTCTCGATTAAAGAAGGAGAAACGCTGTGCGTCGTTGGTGAATCCGGATGCGGAAAAAGCGTAACAGCGATGTCTCTTATGCGTCTTGTCTCACCTCCGGGTAAAGTGGAGGGTGGACAGATCTTATATAATGGCAAAGACTTGCTTGGAATTAAGGAACGTGAAATGCGCCAGATCCGCGGTAACGAAATCGCGATGATCTTCCAGGAGCCGATGACGTCTCTGAACCCGGTATTTACAATCGGGGAACAGCTGACAGAACCGATCCTGTTGCATAAAGGCGTTACGAAGAAAGAAGCCAAAAAACGTGCGATTGATCTGATCGAACTGGTCGGCATTCCACGTGCGGCACAAATCTTCGATGCATATCCGCATGAGCTTAGCGGTGGTATGCGTCAACGGATTATGATCGCGATTGCGCTTAGCTGTGATCCGAAGCTTCTCATTGCGGATGAGCCGACAACAGCGCTCGACGTAACGATTCAAGCACAGATCTTGGACTTGATGCGCAACATTAAGAAGGAATTCAATACGGCGATTATGATGATCACACATGACCTTGGTGTCGTAGCGGAAATGGCTGACCATGTTGTCGTTATGTATGCAGGTAAAGTGATTGAAGAAGCTCCTGTGCTTGAGCTCTTCAAAAATCCGAAGCATCCATATACGCAGGGCCTCTTGAAGGCAAAGCCGGTCATCAATGAGCGTATGGAGCGTCTATATACGATTCCGGGACAGGTTCCGAACCCTGTTGAACTCGGAGAGAACTGTTATTTCAATGATCGTTGCGAGCATTGCATGTCCATCTGTACGGATAAGCAGCCTCAGCTTAAGGTGTATGACAACAAACATAAGACAGCATGCTGGCTGTATGAAAAGGGAGGGGACGTACAATGAGTCAACAACCGTTGCTACAAGTAGACAATTTGAAAAAATACTTCCCCATCCAGGGCGGTATTTTATCCAAAACGGTAGGCCATGTTCGTGCGGTTGACGGTGTGTCTTTCAGCTTGAATAAAGGGGAAGCGCTTGGTCTCGTAGGGGAATCCGGATGCGGAAAGTCAACTACAGGACGTACGATCCTTCGCTTGCTCGACAAGACCGATGGACAAGTGTTGTTCAACGGTGTAGAGATTCATGACTTGTCGAAAAAGGATTTACGCAAAATGCGTCCGAAGATGCAGCTTGTGTTCCAGGATCCATACAGCTCCTTGAACCCACGCATCAAGATTGGCGATGCAATCGGCGAAGCCCTGATCGACCATGGCATTTCTTCGAAGAATGAAGTGCGCGATCGGGTCAAAGAGATTTTGACGATTTGCGGCTTGGCTCCGTATCATATCGATCGCTACCCGCATGAATTCTCTGGTGGTCAACGCCAGCGTATCGGGATTGCGCGCGCCTTGGTGCTGAACCCTGACTTTATCGTAGCGGATGAGCCGGTATCGGCGCTCGACGTATCGATTCAAGCACAGATCATTAACTTGCTGAGTGATCTGCAAGAGCAGAAGAACCTGACGTACTTATTCATTTCACACGATTTATCCGTCGTTGAGCATTTGTGCAACCGTATCGGGGTTATGTACTTGGGCTCGCTCGTTGAGATGGCTCCTCGTGATGAATTGTTCAGAAATCCGCTTCATCCGTACACGAAGGCATTGCTGTCTGCAGTGCCTGTACCAGATCCAACACGCAGGCCTGATCGGATCGTATTGCAGGGAGATATTCCAAGCCCGGCGAATCCACCATCCGGCTGTAAGTTCCATACGCGTTGTCCGTTTGCGACAGACATCTGTAAGCAGGCGGTTCCGGAGTATCGCGATATGGGCGGCGGACATCAGGTTGCTTGCCATTTGGTCTAATTTGAATAATTCTCGTTATTTGCAGGCTGTCTCATCCAAGATGAGGCAGCCTGTTTTGCGTACGGTGGCAGAGAGAACTTTCCTTTATTAATATGACAGAGGATGACATCATTAAGGTCTATAATGAGGGAAACAAATCAATGAAAGGGGAGGCCATTTATGGGGCGAAGAATAATTCTTGATTTAGCCGTTACGATAGATGGTTTTATTGAAGGGAAGAATGGGGAAGTAGATTGGTGCATGATGGACGCTGAGATGGGATTTACTCATTTCTTACATCAAATTGATACGATTTTGTATGGAAGAAAAAGTTATGATTTATGGGGACAATTTACGCCAGGAAGCGAAAGTACGGAAGCTGAAAAAGAAATGTGGGAACTCGTGCACAGTAAAGAGAAGTATGTGTTCTCCAAGACGCAAAAAGGAACTGATAATCAAGCGATATTCATAAATGACAATATCCTTGAAGAAGTAAATACATTAAAGAATAAGCCTGGTAAAGACATCTGGCTGTATGGTGGAGCAAGCCTTATCACAACTTTTATCCGTTTAGGTCTTGTTGATGAATTCAGATTATCCGTTCACCCTGTTATTTTGGGTGAAGGGAAACCATTGTTTATGGATATAAAACAGAGGTTGAATGTAAAGTTGGTTCATACAAGAACATTCTCCTCTGGTGTTGTACAACTAATCTATAGAACATAATATTGCATGTCAATAATCAAAACTATCATCATGAAGATCGGGATTGGATCCAGCATTGTATAGCCTACAATTTATTTTTGCAGAACAAGAAGCCCGCTCGGTATAGCAGAGCGGGCTTCCTTATTGCAACAATACGTATTAAAAATAGAATTAGATCTTTAAAATACCGCCTTGGCTTGCATTCGTAACGAGCTTGGAGTAGCGGGCGAGATATCCGGACTTCACCTTCGGCTCGAAGCCTTTCCAACCAGCACGACGTCGTTCAAGCTCTTCATCGGATACTTGGAGCTCGATCTTGCGGTTGTTAAGGTCGAGTTCAATAATATCCCCATCTTCAACGAAGGCGATTGGACCGCCTTCTGCTGCTTCAGGCGAGATGTGACCAATGCTGATGCCGCGGGAAGCGCCAGAGAAGCGTCCGTCTGTAATCAGACCTACCTTAGCGCCTAAGCCCATGCCGACAATTTGCGAGGTTGGAGCAAGCATCTCAGGCATGCCTGGACCGCCTTTAGGGCCTTCATAGCGGATGACTACTACATGGCCTTCCTTGACTTTGCCGTTCGCGATACCAGCCAATGCTTCGTCCTGGGAGTCGAAGCAGATTGCAGGGCCCATGTGATGTCCGCCAACGGATGGATCAACCGCGCCTACCTTAACAATCGCGCCTTCTGGAGCCAGATTGCCGAACAGAACGGCCAAGCCGCCGCGCTCGCTGTGCGGGTTATCCAAGGTGTGAATCACATCGGTATTGAGAATTGGGCTGTCCGACACATTCTCACGCAATGTATTGCCTGTTACGGTAATGCACTCGCCGTGAAGGGAGCCTTCCTTCTTGAACAGCTCGTTCAGAACCGCGCTAACGCCGCCAGCGTTGTGCACATCTTCAATATGATAATCGGAAGCAGGCGCAATCTTGGCCAAGTGAGGCACACGCGCTGCTACTTCGTTAATACGTTCAATTGGATATTCAAAGCCAGCTTCTCTTGCAATAGCAAGCGTATGAAGCACCGTATTCGTGGAGCCGCCCATCGCCATATCAACGGCAAAGGCATTGTCGATAGCTTCCATTGTTACGATGTCGCGCGGCTTAATGTCCTTCTCAATGAGACTCATCAGCTGCTTCGCGGATTTCTTGACGAATTCGCGGCGCTCAGGCGCTACAGCAAGGATCGTTCCGTTGCCCGGAAGCGCAATTCCGAGTGCTTCTGCCAAGCAGTTCATGGAATTGGCTGTGAACATGCCGGAACAGGATCCGCATGTTGGACAACCATACTGCTCCAATTCTTGAAGTCCTTTATCGTCAATCTTGCCGGCTTGATAAGCACCAACACCTTCGAACACGCTGGAGAGGGAGATGGAGCGGCCGTTGGAATCCTTACCAGCCTTCATTGGCCCGCCGCTGACGAATACAGTCGGGATGTTGACGCGCAATGCGCCCATAATCATACCTGGTGTAATCTTGTCACAGTTCGGAATACATACCATACCGTCGAACCAGTGTGCGGATACAACGGTTTCAAGGGAATCCGCGATAATCTCACGGCTTGGCAGCGAGTAGCGCATGCCGATATGTCCCATGGCAATCCCATCATCGACGCCAATGGTATTGAATTCAAATGGAACGCCGCCGGCTTCGCGAATGGCTTCCTTTACAATTTTACCGAATTCCTGCAAATGTACATGACCGGGAACGATATCGATATACGAGTTGCATACTGCAATGAACGGCTTGTCGAAATCTTCTTCCTTAACGCCTGCGGCACGCAGCAAACTGCGGTGAGGCGCACGATCAAAGCCCTTTTTAATCATGTCTGAGCGCATCTTTTTGGCTGTCATATGGTAAACCTCCATCTCATGTCCTTCCCGTCGCGCGGGACGAGTCCTATTTTTCTAATTCATGATTAATAGATTACAACTACTTATATTTCTAATGGTTGCCAATGGGTTTCTTAGTAGTCTATCACAACTGTTGGGGTTTTTCTACCAATCCATTCTAGGCGAACACGCTGTTGCACGCACAAAAACACCGCAAGAAAACAGCATGCAAAAATGCAGATTCTCGCGGTGTTTGGACAATGATTGTGGGCTGAAATCAGCTCGTATGTGACAACAAGAATAATCGATTAGCTGTGCTTGATTTTCGCGCGCAAAAGCTTATGGCGTATCCATCCAGCAATCGCATCCCACTTCGGCTCAATAATTGGATGGAGCCATGCCGTAACCTGCGGCTGCGCCAGCAGAACAGCACCGACAATGGACGCTGTGATCAGCAGTGCTGCGCTCCAGCCTGACGTAATATGGGCATATACACCTGTCAGCACGACGAACCGAATGATTAGCCCATGAAGGAGAAACACGTACAAAGTTCGCTTGCCTAAGCTCGTTAAATGAGTTTCCCGTATTGGCACCCAAGCCAAGAAGGCAGCGGAAGCTACTATCTGCGTCAAGTAGATGACGGTACGGTTGAATAGGGCAAGCCAACCGGACTGTGTCCATCCAAGCTCATGGAAGGTCATATGATTCATGAACCAGATAGGATTAATAGGCTCAGACATCACGTAGAGCACGACAAGCAGTGTTATGGATATGGAAATCCCTATATACCGCACGAACGGTGTCAGCCATGCCCGAAATCGCTCATAAGAGAATGTGTACCCAATAACGAAGAACGGCAAATAGACGACCGAACGAGAAATGCCGAGCCATGCGCCCTGGAGCGGCAGAAAGCCGACTAGAAATCCTAGTACAATGGAGATAAGCAGTGGATGACTTATCGAAAAACGCGTGAACATTTTCATCATAAGTCTCCAGAATAGATGGCCGACTAAGAACCAGAGCAGTAAATATGGAATGAAAAAGGAATGACTAATGCCAGGTACGCGAAACACAAGATAATCAAGCAGCGAGTAGATCGTTTGAAAAATAATATATTGAAGTGCGATTTGCTTCAGGATACGAATACCTGCCGCACCGTTTAGATTGCTGCGTGCAAAATATCCTGTGATGAACACGAATAAAGGCATGTGGAACGTAAAAATCCAAAGGAAAATAGCTTTCATCTCAGGCATGCGCATGATGAGTGGTTCAATCGCATTGCCGACAAAGACGCATACAATTAGTAGAAATCGCAAATTTAAGCCGAACGTCTCTCCACTTTTCTTTAACGTTGACGGCCCGCATCCGGGGGCAGTGGGGATACTAAGGTGCTCCCGCATGATGGTTCCCTCCTTACCTAGGTGTAGTCGGTTTACGGATTTCTCTTTGAATGTGGCACCGTAAGCCGGCGAGCTCATTAGCTGTCATTTATAGATTCAACGTAACATAGAAGGTAAGCATACATTGTGATGTTAATCACAAATAACGCTTTCAATTGTGCCCATTGTTTGCAGCCAGTTAAGACTGCTTAATTCAGTTGACTAGTTGGCAAATATAGGGTTATGATAAGCCGTAATAGAGCATATTTCTACAAGAAAAGAAGGGAGATGACAATTGCAACCGCTACCATTTTGTGGTGCGTAATTTGATTCGTAATAACTCGTGACAACCGTACTCCTTCTTAATTTGGGGCTGCGGATATTTGCTAGCATTGGTATATTCCTTTTATGGATAGAAACATAGCATTTCCCCAACATTGAGAGAGCTGCTTATCATCGGCTCGCGCGCTTGCAATGGATTCAATTAGGCATGATTGAGCCCCGACAGTCATAACATAATAGACCTCTAGCATATATGTTACGAACTATGACACATGTCTTTATTTGAGGCAGATCATAACTTTTTGAATCAAATCTTACTTCGGCACACGGTATCTAATCCGTATGCGTGCATGATCATGCATGGCATTGCACGACTTTTCACCTCAACCTTCAAGGATCTATTGGATTCTCATTCTCACATTACCACGCATCTGGGCTGTCTAGTCTTTTCATTCTATTAGATTGCAGTCATTCATTATTCACATTTCATCGATTGGTCAATTTACCCTTAGTCATTAGTGACATAAATCATACTTTGTACCATTCCATCAGACTTACCATTTTGTCATACCGTAACAAGTGCGAGTTACCAATGTTTCATTTGTGGTGCATTCGTGGTGCAGCGCAGATCACTTAGAACTGGTTCGTCACATTTAGTGCGGGTAAAGTGGTGTATTTTGCTGCCCGAATTCAGTCTAAGTTAACCTGCATCCTGCAAATCAATGCGGACGATGTGAACAACCTCCACCATTTTCGGTTCTATCTGTCTACGAGACAGCTGCACATAACGACAAAGGTTCTGCTCCCAGCGTTGTAAGCGCCGTTAGGGGAGGAGCAGTTAGGAAAGGAGTGCCTACATGGTTACACTGCCTAAAGTAAATGATCTAGGTTTTTTTGAAATCCGATTGGAATCAATCGGGGGGCTTGGAGCGAATTTGGCCGGCAAAATGCTGGCTGAAGCTGGAGTTACCGGCAGCGATTTGAACGGCGTCAGCTTTTCCTCATATGGATCAGAGAAAAAGGGTTCTCCAGTTAAGGCGCACATCCGGTTCTGCATGCCAGAAACGCTAATCCGAGATACGACACCGGTGGAACGTCCTCATATCGTGGGTGTTTTTCATGAGTCTTTATACAAGACAGTCAATGTAACGAGCGGCATATATGAGGACAGCCTCATACTCGTCAACTCTGCCAAATCTCCTGAGGAACTGAAGGAGAAGCTGAAGCTGCCGGGTGGAACCATCGCGGTGGTCGATGCAATCGGAATTGCATTGGAAGAGAAAAATCGCGTGAATATGGCGATGCTCGGTGCGCTGTTCCGCTTATGCGACTTCTTGGATGCGGAGCAAATGAAGAGCGTTATTCGCAAATCACTGGAAAAAAAATATCCGGGGGCGGTTCAGCCAGCGCTGAATACGTTCCAACGTGGATATGATGAAGTGAAATTCCAGTCATTTTCCTTCCCTGAGGGAGTTCTGCTGCCGAAGCCAATTCGTTGGGATACGCCAGCGCTTGGATATGAGACGCAGCCTATCGGCGGTACCGTCGTGAATCCAGGCAACTCCATTTTGAAGGATCTAAGCATCTCTCGTGCCGGTATGATGCCGCACTTTGCCTCAGATAAATGTATTCATTGCGCGGCCTGTGATAATGTGTGCCCTGATTTTTGCTTTGTGTGGGAAGAACAGCCGGACAAGAAGGGTCGACCGCAAATGTTCCTCCAAGGCATTGATTATCAATATTGCAAAGGCTGCTTGAAATGTGTATATGCATGTCCTACAGAAGCATTGACCGATGAGCGGGAAGAGGACGGATATGCGGATGAACATCGTGTTCCGCATATGTTCGAGCTGGCTGAACGCCATTGATAGATAGAAGGTAAGGAGGATGAGTAGCTATGGCAATTGAGTATGAAAAAGAAGTGACCGGCGGTACGGTTGAGCAGCGGATGGTGTATGAGTCAGGCAATGAAATGGCTGCATATGCCGCACATCAAATTAATTATCATGTTATGGGCTATTTTCCGATATCGCCATCAACAGAAGTGGCACAATTCCTTGATCTGATGAAGGCGAACGGACAGCATGACATTAAGCTAATTCCAGCAGACGGTGAGCATGGATCGGCAGGAATATGCTATGGAGCCTCGACTGCAGGTGGACGGGTATTCAATGCGACGAGTGCGAACGGATACATGTATATGCTTGAACAAATGCCTGTCCAATCAGGTACGCGATTCCCGATGGTCATGAATTTAGTGTGCCGCTCCGTATCGGGTCCGTTGAACATCCATGGGGATCATTCGGATTTGTACTTTGCACTGAATACAGGCTGGCCGATTCTGCTCTGCCGAGATCCACAAGCGGTGTACGATATGAACATTATGGCGCTTAAGCTTGCAGAGGATCCAGAGGTTCGGCTTCCAGTGCTAGTTGCATTCGATGGCTACTTCACCTCGCACCAGAAGCGGCGTGTTCAGACCTTCGCGAAGCGAGAAGACGTACATCGCTTCGTTGGCGAACAGCCAGTGCGCGGATTCGCTGATACACTGGATCGCAATAATCCGATCACGGTAGGGCCTTATATGAATGAGCCGGATTATATTAATAACTGCTATCAGCAGTCCATGGCTATGTATAAGGCAGAAGAGGTATTCGATCGCATCCGCACCGAATATGCTGCGCTGACGGGACGAGATTATCCGATTCTGGATTTATATCGGATGGAGGATGCAGAAGTAGCTGTATTCCTGCTTAATTCCGCAGCGGAAATTATTAAGGATGTTGTCGATCAGCTTCGGGAGCAGGGAATTAAAGCCGGTTCCATATCGCCGAACATCATCCGCCCATTCCCAGCGAAGGAGATAGCGGATGCGCTGGCTCATATTAAAGTCGTGACAGTGGGAGACCGTGCTGATTCTTATGGCGGTCACGGCGGCAATATGGTCAATGAAGTGAAGTCGGCACTGTTCACGCATGGTAACCGTGATACGATGATTATCAGCCGTATTTACGGGCTTGGCGGCAAGGATTTCTATGCTGAGGATGGTCATGCACTGTTCGAGTGTGCCATTGAGGCAGCACAGAAGGGGTATGTGGAGAAGCCATTCGATTACCATGGTCATACGCCTGGTGACCCAGCCAAGGCCCCGCAGCGTGTCATTGAACCGATGAAATATGAAGATTTGAAGACAGGACTAATTACGGTGAAGCAGGATGAGGAGTCCGGCAAGCTAAGAGTCCGCGTTCCGCCGCTGCGCCAATTGACGAAGAAGCCGAAGCGAATTGCTCCAGGCCACGGCGCGTGTCCAGGCTGCGGCATCTTTTCCGGTCTTGAGCTGTTCTTCAAGGGGATCGAGGGGGATATTGTAGCACTGTTCCATACGGGCTGCGCAATGGTTGTCACAACCGGGTATCCTTACTCTGCCCACAAGGCGACATATATTCACAACCTGTTCCAGAATGGGGCAGCAACGCTGTCCGGAGTCGTCGAAATGTTCTGGGAACGGAAGCGGCGCGGTGAGCTGGATCACCTGAACCTGCCAGATGATTTCACGTTTGTGATGATTACAGGCGATGGCGGGATGGATATCGGTATGGGGCCGGCGATTGGAGCGGCTCTGCGCAATCATAAGATGATTATTTTGGAATACGATAATGAAGGCTACATGAACACGGGTGCGCAATTATCATATTCGACTCCGCTTGGCCACCGCACTTCGACCTCTAACGTAGGCAAAGTGCAGGCGGGCAAGATGTTCCATCATAAGGATACCGCGCAAATTATGGCGGCAACGAACATTCCATATGTCTTCACAGGCAGTGAAGCATTCCCACAGGATTTGCTTAAGAAGGCGGCTAAAGCACAATGGTATGCTCAGAATGAGGGGCTTGTATACGGCAAAATTTTAATTACCTGTCCTCTTAACTGGCTGTCCGAAGACAAGCTGGGCACACAGATTGTCAATGCAGCCGTAGATTCCTGCTTCTTCCCGTTGTATGAAGTGGAACAAGGGGTTACAACAATTACGTACAATCCGGAGGATAAGAATAAGAAAGTCCCGTTACTCGAATGGCTGGTTATGATGGGCAAGACGAAGCATATGAGCAAGCCGGAGAATGCAGAGGCGCTGCAGTCGTTCGAGCAAGAAGTAGAGCGGCGCTGGAATGTGCTCAAGGCGAAGAGCGAGAACCCGTATCTATAATAAGCTAGGTATATATTTTACTCAATCCATATAGGCCTGAGAACGCATCTGTACTTGATGCCTTCTCAGGCCTTCTTCGTAGGAGCAGAAGAATAGCTTGTCAGTGTGGGATCGCGCATGCCGCCCTTGAAATCTTTCCCTAGATGAATAGGTACGGTATACTTAAAATTGAACTATTTAGGTGGAAAAGGGAGGAAGCGACGACGATGACAGAACAAATGAATCCTATTCTTCATGCTCATGCAGAGGAGCTGGCAGATTTATTGCGCAGCAGCAGGCATGTTGTTTTTTTTGGCGGAGCAGGAACATCGACAGAGAGCGGGATTCCCGATTTCCGATCGGACAATGGGGTATTTGCGGATGATGAGGCATTCCGATATCCTCCGGAAGTCATGCTGAGCCGCTCCTTCTATGATCGTGATCCGGCGACGTTCTATCGTTTCTATCGCGCGAAGATGCTGCATCCCTCTGCGAAGCCGAATGGAGCGCATCGTGCATTGGCCCGGCTAGAAGAGGATGGTATCGTGTCGGCAGTCGTCACACAAAATATTGATGGACTGCACCAAGCAGCAGGCAGCAAGGAAGTATGGGAGCTTCATGGCTCGGTGCACCGGAACCGCTGCACCGCTTGCGGAGCGGAATATGGACTGGATGCAGTGCTGAACAGTGAACAGGTTATCCCTTCCTGCAAGCAATGCGGAGGGACATTGAAGCCTGATGTTGTACTGTATGAAGAGCAGTTGAATGATGCAGTTATCTCAAGAGCGATTGAACGGATCCGGGAGTCGGATCTGTTAATCGTGGGCGGTACTTCGCTTACTGTGCAGCCAGCGGCCAGCTTTGTTCGATTAGCAACAAAGGCGAAGCTGGTGCTGATGAATCGGACGGCGACGAGCATGGATGGACATGCGGATGCGGTATATCGTGAACCAATGGGGGAATTGTTCGCACTCGCATATTACAAGATGACAGGGAAAGAGGTATAGCCCTATGCGCATGATCGGGGTTGACCTCGGGACGACCAATCGCAAGGTCGGACTATTCGATGAGTCAGGCAGACTTCTAGGACAAGCGAGTCGTCCAACCGTTACCGTAGATACGAATGAAGGCTACGTTGTATATGATCCAGATGCGATGTGGAATGACGTATCCGAAATGGTTCGCGAGCTAATGGATGCTCACGGTGAAGTTCCTGTTGATTATATCGGGATTACGAGCATGGCGGAGAGTGGACTGCTCGTGAACCGTCATACGGGCAAGGTGCAATCTCCGCTCCTGCCGTGGTTCGACACATGCTCTTCCGAGCAAGCGGAGCGGGTTCGTCAAGAAGGAACGCCGTTGGAGCTGTTCCAGCGCACAGGCTTGCACCTGTCGTTCAAGCATGGATTGCCGAAGCTGCTCTGGCTGAAGGATCGAGAGGCGGGTATGTTCGAGCAGGCTGTGTGGCTGTCCGTATCGGGATATATTGCATACCGATTAACTGGTGCAATGGCCTTCGACCCATCGCTTGCGACGCGAACATTTGCATACAGTATGGAGACGGACAGCTGGGATGTCCCGTGGATTCGGCATTTCGGATTGGATGAGCAGATTTTCCCAGAAGTTCTGCCAAGCGGCACACCCCTAGGAACTGTAGCGCCGGAGGTAGCGGGAGCCCTTGGTCTGTCTGCCCATACACGAGTTGCAATTGGCGGGCATGATCATGTCTGTGCAGCACTTGCAGTTGGGGCTGTGCAGCCGGGTGACGTATATGTTTCTATGGGAACAGCAGAGACGCTCGTTGGCACAATCGCGAAGCGTCCACTCGGACAAGCAGAGTTTGATACCGGATTATCCTACGGCTATCATGTTGTGCCGGGTTATCACTTCTGGATGGGTGGCAATGCTTCTTCAGGCGGTGCAGTGGAATGGATTCGGAGACAGCTTGCCGATGAGACATTGTCCTACGAAGAGATTAAGCAGCTCATGAACGATGTGAACGATGGCCCGGGGGAAGCTCTGTTCTTCCCGTATTTATCGGGAAGCGGCGCCCCTTATCCGAATTCGAAGACGCGTGCTGCCTTTATCGGTCTGTCCAAGTCGCACGGCAAGAAGGAGCTATTGCGGGCAGTATTTGAAGGTACGGCTTATCAGCTGGAGATGATTCGTCAAAGTGCGGAACGCAATTCGGAGCATGAGATTCGCAATATGTGCGCAGTTGGAGGCGGAACAAGGCTTCCTGCATGGTTGCAAATGAAGGCGGATATATCGAATGCAACGCTCGTCGTGCCGCCTATTGAGGAGGCGACGATGCTTGGCGCTGCATGCGCAGCTGCACTTGGGGGCGGGTATTATGCCCATGCAGAGGAAGTGCGTCAGGCGATGCAAAGTCGAGGCGTAGACACCTATCACCCTCATGCAGAGCGTCACCTTCGTTATCGACAGGTATACGACTCACGCTATATGCCTTTCGCTGAAGTGCTCCGCGAGATGTAGCGATCCATTACAGAGAAATGAAAGTTCCATCGGCGTGGAAAGACAGAGCGGGATTCATAACATAAGCATGGAAACAACTACAGCATTAGAGTGAGTATGTCAGTCACACATAAGAAGGAGCGACGCCTTTTTTCTGTTCAACAGGGCGACGCTCCTTTTTGTTAGATAGATCAGGATTTATGAGATGGATTCAGCTTGTCTACCGCACGGCGGAACAGCTCGCCAACTGCGCTAGTCTGCTTGTGATCCTGTACGTAGACTCCACCAGTATTCGTAAGGTCTTGAATAAGCTCTGAAATGGATTTGGATGCAGCTTCCTTACGACTGGATTCCGCTAATCGCGCCTGCTGCTCCCACTCTTCCTTGATGCTCAGTCTTTTCATAGGTGTTCCCTCCTAATTCTTGGTGTACATCCATACTAAGATTTACGCTGATAAGTGCTGTCGGGTTGCATAACTTGATTGCGATAGGTTGTAGGAGGCTGTCCATAGAACCGCCGGAATTGTCTCGAAAAATAGAGCGCATCAGGGATGCCGACTGAGGCGGCTATATGCTCAACCGTCAGATCAGGGCGTTCTCGAAGCAATTGGCGGCCCTTATCGATGCGCAGCTTCAACAGGAAGGTAACAGGTGTCATGTCCGTTATCCGCTTGAATATGCGAGAAAAATAGGCCCTGCTGTACCCTAAACTCTCCGCGATATGCTCGATAGATAATGGATGCGCATATTGAGTAGACATCATCTGGATAGCCTGCCGTACGGTCTGCTGCATTTCAGACTCGGGACGCAGCCTATTCGTGTCATCCAATTGCCGCTGCATGCCTGCATATTTCGCCATAATGAGATGGAGACAGCCGTGTGCAATCAGATCTGCTGCTACACTTCGCTCTTGAAATGCTGCAGTAATGTGCTTCATCTGATAGGGAACATCCATGCGATCGTCTGCACGAATAATGGGGGTTTGTTCCGAGAACCCAGCACGGCCTACGAGGTCATCAGCAGAACTGCCTTGAAAGGCAATCCAGCAGTATTTCCATGGCTGCGCTGCATCGGATTCATAGCTGACGAGGCGTCCGGGTGCGATGAGGAACGCATCTCCCGCCTGAAGCTCGTAAGTTTTCGTTTCCGTTGAAAATTTTCCCTGTCCATCCATGATATGATGAAGCAAATAGTAGTCGTAAAGTTTAGGGCCGACCTTATGAGAGGGGACGGTCTGGCTTTCCCCTGCAAATAGAACGCGTATTCCTTCTTGTTCGACGTAAGTTGGATTTGATGCAACCGTATAGGTCTCTAGAGCGCTGACGACACTAGCCTCTGCATCGATCGTTGCAGTTGCTGCCTCTGCCGCTTCATAATTAAGGGAGTCAGTCATAATGAGATCCTCCTTGCGTGTCCAATAATTGTATTGTAGCATGAAAATGATGGTAGAGTCACATAAGTCCATATGTAGCGCACATCGATATATTACGGAATCCAGCGGATATTCGTATGATTGATGTAACGGTATCGTATCCACGTGAAACAACGGGAGGTCATTGTAATGGATGCAAGCAAACTACTGGCAGGTTTTGAACAACGATATGGAACGAGTTCTGCACCGGTTCGTTTTTTCCATGCTCCAGGACGAGTGAATTTGATTGGAGAGCATATTGACTATAATGGAGGATATGTGCTCCCTGCCGCATTGGAATTCGGGACGACTCTATTAATTCGTGAACGTGAGGATCAATGCATACGACTGGCGTCGACGAATTTTGAATATCAGCTGGATATTGAGCTGCATGCACTTGGTGATGCGAAGCAGGATCAATGGACAGATTATCCAATCGGAGTCATGAATCAGCTCTCGCAATCGGCTCGTGGCTTGACTATAGGATATGAGCTGCTGTTCCACGGAGATATTCCGAATGGGGCAGGATTGTCCTCTTCTGCATCGCTGGAAGTGGTGACCGCTTATGCGCTGCTTACGATGGAAGGGCACAGTATCGATCGAACAGACATCGCTGTATTGTCCCAGCGAGCAGAGAATCAATTCGTCGGCGTGAATTGTGGCATCATGGATCAATTCGCAGTATCGCAAGGCAAGCTGGATCATGCCATTCTATTAATGTGCGATACGTTGGAATATACGCATGTACCTTTCCAGACAGAGGGGTACTGTCTTATTATCGGCAATACGAATAAGCGCCGCGGGCTAGTCGATTCGAAGTACAATGAGCGCAGAGCACAGTGTGATGAGGCGGTACGGGCGCTGCAAGCTACATATCCGCATATGACGCTGCTGGCGCAGCTTACCGCGGAGCAATTCGAAGCTGCGGCCGATACGATTGCCGATGATATCGTGCGTGCACGTGCAGCGCATGTCATTGCAGAGCATGATCGCGTGAAGCAGTCGGTTGAGGCGCTGAAGAACAATGACCTGATTCGTTTCGGCGAATTGATGAATGCATCGCATGACTCCTTGCGTGATTTGTATGAAGTCAGCTGCAACGAGTTGGATATTATGGTAGAGGAAGCACGACATATCGAAGGGACACTTGGTTCTCGAATGACGGGAGCAGGATTTGGCGGCTGCACGGTATCGCTCGTACGTGAAGGGGATGCTGAACAATTTGTCGCGCAAGTAGGTTCCGCATATGAACAGCAGACCGGATTACATCCGGAATTTTATATCTGTCGCGTAGGAGATGGGGTAAGAGAGATCAAGCCTTCTATACAGACAGCAACAATTGGTGAGGAGTGGTAATAGCATGGCAGTATTAGTTACAGGTGGAGCAGGGTATATTGGTTCGCATACGGTTGCAGAATTGCTGGCGCGCGGTGAAGAGGTCGTGATTGTAGATTCGTTAGAGACTGGACATAAAGATGCGGTTCTTGGCGGTACGCTTCATATTGGTGATATTCGCGATAGCGCATTTCTCGATTCTGTATTTGCGCAACATTCTATTGATGCAGTCATTCATTTTGCTGCCTACTCACTTGTAGGCGAGAGCATGAGCAATCCTGCGAAATATTACGATAACAATGTCCACGGCACGCTTGTTCTGCTTGAAGCGATGCGCAAGCATCAAGTGTCCCGGATTGTATTCTCATCAACTGCAGCAACTTATGGGGAGCCGGAGCGCACACCGATCGAAGAGACAGAAGCGACGAACCCGACGAATGTATACGGGGAGACGAAGCTGACGATGGAGCGGATGATGCGCTGGTTCGATCAAGCACATGATATTCGCTACGTTTCGCTGCGTTACTTCAATGCGGCTGGCGCTCATGCGAATGGCAAGATCGGCGAAGATCATAGACCTGAGACGCACCTCATTCCACTTGTATTGCAGACAGCACTTGGCCAGCGGAAGGAAATGAAGGTGTTCGGCAACGACTATCCTACAGCTGACGGCACATGCATTCGTGATTATATCCATGTCAGCGACTTGGCTGATGCCCATGTGCTGGCAGTTGAATACTTGCGCGGCGGCGGTCAGAGCGATGTGTTCAACCTGGGCAGCGGCAACGGGTTTTCGGTTCTGGAAGTGATCCAGACAGCAGAACGGGTTACGGGAAGAAGTGTACCAACTGTGGTGGAAGAGCGCCGAGCCGGAGACCCTGCTGTGCTTATCGCATCGGCTAACAAAGCGAAGTCTGTTCTGGGCTGGAATCCGAAGCGGGATGATCTGAATGTGTTGATCGAGAGTGCTTGGAAATGGCATCAAGCACGTCCACACGGATACGATAGCTGAGGAGGAATGCGAGATGACACAAGGTGTGGAAGGATTAGCTCTGTCGCGAGCATCTGCCCAGCGGGCAAGCTTCGCGGTTGAGACCTTGATTCGATATGCAGTACATCATGATCTGATGAATCGGCTTGATATGCCCTATGTTCGCAATCAGCTATTAGCTTTATTCCAATTGCCAGAGCCTTGTTCAAGCTTCCGAGATGGGCAATGGGAAGCAATTCCGGATGAACCGCATCCTATACTCGATGAGCTGCTGGATTATGCCTATGAGAGCGGCATTCTTCCAGATTGCACTATTACGCAGTGCGATCTACTTGATGCTCGGATTATGGGGCTTCTCATGGCGCGTCCTTCTGAGATGCAGGACCGTTTCCAACGGATACGGATGACGGATGGAATGGAGCGGGCAACCGATGATTTCTATCGTCTCAATCAAAAGTGCAATTATATTCGGACTGATCGTGTCCGCAACAATGAATACTGGCTCCATATGAGTGAGTTCGGTGAAATCGAAATGACGATCAACTTGTCGAAGCCGGAGAAGAATCCGCAGGAAATTGCGCTTGCTGCACAGTTGTCCGCATCTCACTATCCCGAATGTCTGCTCTGCGCGGATAATGTAGGGTATGCAGGAAGACTGGATCATCCTGCCCGGCAAAATTTGCGCATTCTCCCAGTGGAGTTGAACGGAGAATCCTGGTATTTCCAATACTCGCCGTATGTGTATTATAACGAGCACAGCATTATTTTCAACAGTGAGCATATTCCGATGAAGCTAACGCGTAATACGTTTGCACGTTTGCTGCACTTTACGGAGCAATTCCCGCATTATTTCATTGGTTCTAATGCTGACCTGCCCATTGTAGGCGGATCGATCCTCAGTCATGATCATTTCCAAGCGGGCAGACATACGTTCCCAATTGAACGAGCGCCGATCGAGACTCGGTTCACGCATTCGGCATACCCTGGCGTAACCGCAGGGATTGTTCGCTGGCCGATGTCAGTACTGCGCCTGCAAGGTGAGCAGCCGGATGTCCTGCTTCAATGTGCGGATGAAATCTATGAGCAGTGGAAGCTGTACAGTGATGACAGCGTAGGGATTGCAGCGAGTACGACTCGTGGCGGGGAATCGATTCGTCACAATACGATTACGCCAATTGTAAGGCGCCGGGGTTCGTTATTCGAGATGGACTTGGTGCTTCGCAACAATCGCACAGATGAGGTTCACCCTGAGGGCATATTCCATCCACACCGAGAGCATCACCATATTAAGAGAGAAAATATCGGCTTAATTGAAGTGATGGGGCTTGCGATTCTCCCAGGGCGTCTGAAGCAAGATATTGAGCGGATTACGACTCTGTTGTCCGAACAAGGACAATGGGGGGAGGCAAGGGATCAACTGAAAGAAACCGATAGCCTATATCCTCATCGTGTTTGGGTGGATCAATTACTGGATCAATACGGGATTATGGCAGTTGATAAGGCTAGACAGGTCATTTTGCATGAGATCGGCAATAAGTTTGTGACCATACTGGGTCAAGCGGGCGTATTCAAGCATGATGAGTTGGGACGCGAGGCCTTCTGCCGCTTCGCCATGGCATGTGGGTATGAGCAAGTAAAGCCATGAGCGAATTTTGGAAGACATCGTAATATTAACAATTGAATCCTATTGATACTTAAATATAAGTGATGCTGAATTCTATTAATACTGAGATATAAGAGATACTGAATTCTGTTGATACTGAGATGTAAGTGATAGTGAAACATAAGTATTAACGAGTGTTGCTGAGTGTTATTGATTGTTAGTATAAACGATTGAATCGCATAGATAGTAAAGTACGTAATAGTTCCATTAAAGCAGTATAGAGAGAAGATCAAAAGGGAATGAGGACGGAAGGGGGAGCGGCAGTGGCTGCTTTACAGATGAATACCATTCAGCATGAACGCTGGGGCGAGAGTTTGCACCTAGAGAATGGAACCTATGAGGTAATTGTGCCGCTAACATTTGGCATCCGAATTATGCATTTCAGCTTATGCGGTCAAGAAAATATGCTGTTCGAGGATCGTGAAGGGGCAATCCGCCAGGAGGGAGAAGCGTTCCATGCCTTAGGCAGCGACGGTTGGCTGCTTCGCGGCGGGCATCGGTTATGGGCAAGTCCAGAAGCTTATCCACGGACGTACACGCCGGATGATCGGCCTATTGAATACGTACGAACAGCGTCAGGCGTGAGATTGATTGCTCCGGTAGAACCATGGACGCAATGCGCCAAGGAGATCGAGCTGATTTTTCAGCAAGACGACGTCGTTGTCATCCACCGTATTGCCAATAAGGGAGCATGGCCGATTCAGCTGGCACCGTGGGCGATCACGGTTATGGCACCGGGTGGTACAGCTGTTGTTCCGCAGATTACAAGAGATACCGGCCTGCTCCCGAACCGCTCCATTTCGCTGTGGCCATATGCTGCTATGAATGATGAACGGGTGACATGGGGAGAACGACACATCGAAGTGAAGCAAGTTGCTCACCTGAAGCAAGCGTTCAAGTTCGGTATGCTTCAAGAGGAGGGCAAGGCGTCTTATACAAGAAATGGAATCGTTTTTGAGAAGCGCTATGAACCGATTTCTGGTGCGAGTTATCCGGACGGGGGCTGCTCCTTTGAATTGTATACGAACGAGCATATATTGGAACTAGAGTCACTCGGACCGCTTGTTACCTTGGAACCAGAAGCTGTAGCAACCCATCAGGAAGTGTGGAGCTTGGCTCCAATCAAGGTTCTGTAATTTGCAATGTGGAATGAAGCGGAGTTCAGTGATTTTCCACAATGAACGAATAGCTAATTAGATGTCTAGTACTTCCATATGATGATTGAATAGGCATTGCTACAATTGGCGCTGTTCGCTGTATTCTTGGAATATAGCTGGCAGCGCTTTTTCTATTCAGGCAGTGAGACGGTTGGAGGACTGCTGATATAGATGGAGATGAATTGCAAGAACAACTACAAGAACAACCACTAGAGTAATTGCAGGAGTAACTGCAGCCAACAGGGGATCTCCGATATATTGTTGGAATTATTTCTTTACACGGTATTCCGATGTCCTTCATAATGGTCATGAGATACATACAGCTTACGTATCGGAGCGGAATTGTAAAGGCAGGTATTCGATATGAAATGGAAAGAGGGGAAACGGGACATGAAAACATGCAAGTGGTTAGCAATGTGCATGGCGGCAGTGCTTGTGCTGCTTACAGGCTGTCAATCAATTGGCGGACTTGATGTAACGAAGGTCATGAAGAAGCAGCTGGACATCAACTCGTATGAAGCACAGCAGACGATGAGCATTCATTTTGAGCCGGCATCTGGCAAGCTGCAAGATGATGATACTGCAATGATAAAAGCATTCAACGATGCGCAATTGACGATTCAAGTGAAGGCGCAGGATGCCCAGCGTTTTTCGATGAGTGGCAAGCTGAAGGTGGCAAGCGACGAGGTTCCGTTCACAATCGGCTGGAAAGACAATCGCATGGTGCTTAAGCTGGAGGGAGCTAAATCCCCTATTGTAATGAGCAATGATATGAATACTCAACTTTTATCTACTGTTCAACCTGCCTCAAAGCAATTGAAGGCTTTTACTGAATCTACGATAACGCTATTTGGCAAGCATGCACCGAATCCTCAAAATGCATCTGTAAAGCAAGTCACAGAGCAAATAATGGGACAATCGCTGCCATTATCGCAGCTCCATATTGAATTCGGAGGCAATGAACTGGTGCCATGGGTGAAGCAACTGCTTCAATCCGCTCTGAAGGACGAAGAGGGCATGAAGGCTTGGTTTCTGGAAATGGGCAAGTGGTACGTACCGATGCTAACGGCTGCGCTAGCGCAAGCAGCTCCTGAGATGGAGGGAGAGGTTCCAGATATGCTGAAGGATGGCGAGGCATTTGGATTATCGGCGTACAAAATGTTCAAGGAACAGCTGCCATCCATCATTTCACAGCTGGATCAAGGTTATGAGGCTTGGGTGAAGAGCAATCCGGACGCGGCCGTTCTGCTCGGGCCAGATACGAAGCTCGTCTTGGATCTGTATGCAGATCAGGAATCGAATATTCGCAAGCTGAATGCATCGCTGGCGATCGCTGTTCCGGCTTCTGCTGGCGCTCCGTTCAAGAAGGTTACCATTAACCAATCAACCGAATACAGCAACCTAAATGGTAATGTGAAGGTGGATGACGTGGATTTCTCCTCTTACGTATCCCTAACAGATCCAGAGATGACGCCTGGCAAGTGGCTCAGACATTTCGACCCTTCATCTGTAGCGCACAAATGGCTGAAGCAAGTGGGAGTAACGAAGAAGTGGACGACAATCCCAGTCTCAACAACGAACTATGACGACTGGTTCTATGATGATATGGCGCTGCCGTATACGAAGAGTGGAACGATGATGGTTCCGCTGCGCTTTATTACGGAGGAATTCGATGCGAAGCTGAAATGGGAAGGCAAGACGAAGCTGACCATAACTGATGATATTACGGGAGCAGTAGCGGAACTAACGATGAATAGCAAGCAGGCGAAGGTTGGTGGGCAGACGCTTGTCATGCCGCTAGCACCAGAAGTGAAGGATGGGCAATTATATGTTCCGCTCCGCTCACTGTCGCAAATGCTAGGCTTCACGTTTACGATCAATAAACATGACGGGTCGCAGTGGCTCGAACTGAACCGTGAGTAACGGTTACGGTATGCTAATCGTACTCATCTAATAGCAAAACAACAATAAGGGAAGCGGATTAAGGGGAAGGTTCCTCTTCAATCCAGCTTCCCTTATGTATGATGAGGGCGATGCGTTGCTTGCAAGGATACGCGTCTAACTAAAGCCGTGCAGGCGCGACATCTCTTGGGTCACCTGCAGCAGCATGCTGATCCAGCGATCGACATGAGGCTCCATTCGATCACTCGGGCCGATTAAGCTAATAGATGCATGTACAGAGCCATCACCATGGAAAATCGGTGCAGCAATGCCGGTTACGCCAATATTGCGCATGTTCGAGCTCATCTCATAGCCCTGTTCACGGATATTTGCAAGACGCTCGCTCATTTGCTCGCGCTCCGTGATGGAGTAGTTCGTGAAGGCAGTCATTGGTTCTTCAAGCAAGGTCTGCTGCAGCGACTCCGAACTATAGGCCAGAATAACGCGCGAGGCACTTGTCGCATAGAGCGGAAACCGCCTATAGGCATCAATGATAAAGCGGATTGGCAGCGGGGAGTCGAGCTTGTCGACATAGATAGCATCCTGCTGATCGCGAATACATAAGCATACCGACTCCTTCGTCAAGTCTGCGAGCTGCTGCAAGTAAGGTCTTGCAAAGCTGACCATATCATCATCATTTTTTACCTTATTTCCTAATTCCAGCAGTGTATACCCTAATGAATACAGCTTCGTCCGTGGATGCTGCTTGATCAGTCCTTCGCTCTCCAAGGTGGTCAGCATTTTATGGACAGCCCCCTTAGACCACTGCAATTCGCGGCTTAAATCCGTGACTCCCCATTCCTTCGATCCGTGAAGAAACAGCTTCAGCAGTGTACAGCATTTCTGAACGGATGACAGATAGTGCTCCATATTCTCTCTCCTATGATCGTACTAGCCGATATTTTCAATTGATGGCATGATGCTGACAAATGGAAATATGGCGTTGTTCAAGTAATTGTGCGAGGCTGGGTACAAATTGTGTTAAAATGTGACAAATTTCATGGTTCTATATTGAACATACCATGCCCCTATGCTAAAATCAAACCAAGATTCACCAATTATAAACACTGTTCACGAATAGTGAACAAATTTGGGGGAGGAATACAATGAAAGCACGTCGCTGGGCATCATTGATATTAACTTTAACCTTGATCGGCTCTTTGTTGGCTGCTTGCGGATCTTCAAATTCCAGCAGCAAAGATGGAAGCGGTTCCAATGGTTCGTCTGTGGAAGGTGAACTGGTTATCGCCGGGAATGGAGCTACGGTGGAGACCTTGATGAAGGACGAAATTTTCAAAAAGTTCAATGAAAAATACCCAGACGTAAAGCTGTCCTATGTATCGGGCGTATCGACAGATATTGTGGCCAAGGTCACGGCGCAGCAGGGATCTCCGCAAATTGATGTAGCCGTCATTGAAGGTGGCGAGCAGGAGGCAGGCCGCGAGAAGGGACTATGGGAAGCACTCGATCCTGCACAGATTCCGAATATGTCCAAAGTTGACGAACAACTGAAGATCAATGAAAACAGCGGCGTAACGGTCAACTATACCCCAATGGGCATCTCATACAATGTCAAGCTGGTGAAGGAGAAGGGACTGCCTGTACCGGAGTCTTGGAATGATCTTGCTCTTCCTGCCATGAAGGGAAATATTACGCTGACAGAAATGTCGAGCAACTTCGGCCGTTCAGCCACCATTATGCTTGCTTATGCCAATGGCGGTTCTGAGAAGGACATGGCTGCAGGCTTCGATAAACTGAAGACAATCGCAGGTTATATGCCGACATTCGCGAAGACTGCGGCTCAGCTGCAGCAGAATTTGCAAAATAACACGGCAGCCTATACAGCTTGGACGATGGCAAGAAGTATCGTACAGAAGGATCAAGGCGTGGACTTGCAGTTCGTCATTCCGAAAGAAGGCGCCAACATCGTGCCGAACGTCGCTTCCTTAATCAAGGGTGCGAAGCATCCTAATGCGGCCAAAGCATTCATCGATTTCCTGCTGACGGACGAAGTACAGACGCTGTACGCGACGAAGTTGTATTACAACACGGCTGTTGATGTGAAGCTGCCTGAGGATACGGCGAAGCTGCTTGATTTTGATAAAAGTAAAATTGTGAAATTTGACTATGGTGTCATTAGTGACAATACGAAGCAATGGCTCGATCAGTTCAATAAGGAAGTAGCACCTCTCGTAGGTAAATAACTTATAGATAATCAGGATGGGGGATATGCTCATGACGATCACGTACGACGTAGAATTGCAGGGCGTTCATAAGCGCTTCGGTGGAACGGTCGTCGTTGACAATTTCAACTTGGGAGTGGAACGGGGAGAGTGTGTTACTTTCCTCGGGCCCTCGGGTTGTGGGAAGACGACGACATTAAATATGATCGCCGGCTTCTTAGAACCGGATGGAGGAGAACTGCGAATTAAAGGCAAATCCATGCGTGGTGTTCCTGCGAATAAACGAGATCTCGGCATGGTATTTCAGACGTACTCTTTATTTCCGCATATGACAGTCGGGGAAAATGTTGCATACGGCTTGAAGCTGAGAAAGACATCGAAGTCGGAGATGGCGGATCGCGTGAAGAAGGTGCTTGATCTCGTGAAGCTTCCGCATGTCATTGATCGATATCCGAAGCAATTGTCAGGAGGACAGCGGCAGCGGATCGCTATCGCTCGGGCACTTGTGACGGAGCCGTCACTGCTGCTGCTGGATGAACCGCTTAGTAATCTCGATGCGAAGCTAAGAGAGGAATTAAGGGAGGAAATGAAGCGTCTGCAGCAGGAAATCGGCGTAACGACGATATTTGTCACACATGATCAAGAAGAAGCAATGTATCTCTCTGATCGAATTGTCGTGCTTGATCACGGAGCTGTAGAGCAGATTGGGACTCCTGAGCAAATCTATCATGAGCCAGCCTCAGCGTTCGTGCATGAGTTTATTGGCAAATCCAATCGCTTCGAAGCTACTGTCGTTGCTGTAAACGATCATTGGGGGGAGCTGCGTACAGCAGGAGGAATAAGGCTGAAGGCTGAACGGAAGGGATACTCGTTCAAGGAAGGAGAGCAGGTGCTCGCTTATGTCCGGCCTGAACATATTCGAATGGAAGCGGCACGATCGGAAGCTGGAGATTCCTCGATTGAATCCAATTGCTCGCATGGAGCTGTTTCGCTGGTGTCCTTCCTTGGCTCATATGGAGAGATGGTTGTACGAACAGCCGATGGTTTGATCAGTGTGCGAACTCATTCCCAGCGTCGTCATCAGCATGTGTCAGACGAACAGCTGGTGAAGCTTACATGGGATGAGCAAGATGTCATCGTCTTCCCGCGGAAGGAGGGCTAGCATATGGCGAAGCCCGCAGGAAGTAAGTCCTGGGCAGCTCTACTGCTGCTTGTTCCCAGCCTGATCGTGATACTGGGTGTATTTGTACTGCCGATGCTGTACATGTTCGTAATTAGCATTCGTGAAGATGGAGGAACTGGTGCATTCACACTGGAGCAATATGTATTATTTTTTCAAGATCCGTACTATGTAGAGGTGCTGTGGCGAACAATCAAGCTTAGTCTGTACACAGTTATCGTGTGCCTGCTACTTGGCTATCCCGTAGCCATGTATATGGCGCAGGCAACGCCCAAAATGCGGGGATTCATTACGTTTCTCATTATTTCTCCTCATCTTATTAGCGTCGTCATCCGGAATTTCGGCTGGGTGGTCATCTTAGGCGACAATGGCTTCATTAATAACACCCTTATCTCGCTAGGAGTAATTGAGAAACCGCTGCGTCTGTTGTACAACGAGCTTGGCGTCGTTATCGGCCTTGCAGATTCATTAATTGTCTATATGGTACTTGCGATTGCAACGAGCCTATATGCAGTAGATGCTTCCCTGTATAAGGCCGCAGGGATACTAGGTGCTTCCCGTTCGCGGATGTTCTTCAGTGTGACGCTGCCGCTAAGCATGCCTGGCATATTTGCCGGCACGACGCTTGTGTTCAGCTTGGCGATGAGTGCCTTTGTCACGCCTGCACTTATGGGGGGGACATCTGTGAAGGTAATGCCGGTTATCGCCTACGAGAAGATGATGGCTGCCTATGATTGGTCGCTTGGCGCAGCGCTTGCCTTTTTGCTTCTTGGCTCGACGCTTGGCCTCGTGGCTCTATTTACACGATTGGTTGAGACGAAACGATATAAGGAGGTGTTCTCGTCATGATGAACGAATCGAAACGATTTCGAATTTCGCCGCTTGGCATCATTACGTTTCTCGTCGTTCTAATGGTCATATCGCCGCTCCTTATTATCGTGCCCACCTCATTTACTTCGACGGGGGTGCTTCGCTTTCCACCAGAGGGCTTTTCGCTGCAGTGGTATGTGAAAATTTTTGACCGTCCAGAGTTCATTGAGTCATTTTGGGTAAGTGTGAAGCTGGCATCCATTACAGCTGTAATCGCGACAATCATTGGTACACTGGCTGCATTCGCACTGCACAAATATAAGCCCAAGGGGAGTGGAGCGATCAACGCGCTGCTCTTGTCCCCATTGACAGTACCTTCCTTGATTATAGGGATATCTGCACTTCTATTTTTTACGAGAATTGGACTTGCTGGTACCTTTACGGGGTTGCTGCTCTCTCATATCTTGATCTCGGTACCATACGTCGTACGGCTTGTGCTGACCGGGCTCAGTTCCTTCGATTATACATTGGAGCGGGCTGCGGCTATTCTAGGTGCGAATCCGATTCGCACGTTTTGGGACATTACCCTGCCAGTTATCCGGCCTGCTATTTTCTCAGGAATGGTGTTTGCGTTTCTGACGTCATTCGATAATGTCACGGTATCCTTATTCTTAATATCTCCATCAACGACAACACTTCCGATGGCTATCTTCAATTATATGCAGGAATCGTTAACACCGCTTGTCGCGTCTATTTCTTCCATCATGATATTGCTAAGTCTCGTATTTATCTTCATCTTAGAACGGGTGTACGGGTTGGATCGATTGTTCGGCTCCAATTCGCAATCCCATTAAGGCAGGTAAAGTAGATATGAAATTCGTAGAGCAATTGGAACGGTGGCTGCCCGAAATGCTTGCCCTGCTGGAGCAGAGTGTGAATATGGATTCCCCATCAACGAATAAAGAGTTAACCGACCGGATGATAGATTGGTATGAGGCTTGCTTCAAGAAGGAACTTGGAGCAGTAGTAGAACGAGTTCCGAATGATAGATATGGAGATAGACTCGTCGTTCGCGTAGGCAGCGGTCCGAGGAGCATATTGCTCGTAGGCCATGCGGATACCGTATGGCCTGCGGGAGAGACGAAGAGAAGGCCATTCCGCGTAGACAGCAAACGAGCTTACGGGCCCGGTGTATATGATATGAAGGCGAGCTTGATCCAAGCATTATTTGCGATAAAAATTCTACAATTTACAAACAGACTTCCCGAACAGCTATCAATTGTGTTATTAATTAATAGTGATGAAGAAATTGGAAGTCCAACTTCGCGACAATGGATTGAATTCTATGCGAGAGACTGCGAGGCGGCCTTCGTGCTAGAGCCGCCGATGGAGCCTACTGGAGCATTGAAGACAGCTCGCAAGGGTAGTGGTCGATTCTATCTATCTGTTGAGGGACAAGCAGCACATGCGGGTGTCAATCCCGAATCGGGCGTATCTGCGGTCGAAGAGTTAGCACATCAAATTATTCAACTTCACCGTATGTCGGATCCAGAACGCGGCATACATGTGAACGTTGGTAAAATAAGCGGTGGGATTGGAGCCAATGTGGTAGCCGATTATGCCGAAGCAGACATTGATGTGCGCGTCCGGACGATGGAAGATTTCAATCGATTTGTAGAGAGGATTCATGGACTTGCTTCAATTCATCCCGATGTTCGTCTCCGATTGACTGGAGACATGAATCGTCCCCCTATGGAGCGGACAGATTCGATTGCGAAGCTGTATCAGATAGCTAGAGAAGCAGCGAAAGAACAATTGAACTTGGAGTTGGAGGAGACAAGCACGGGCGGTGTAAGCGACGGGAATTTCATAGCAGCATGTGGAGCACCAACGCTCGATGGATTAGGTGTGCGCGGAGATGGCGCACATTCACCGTCGGAATTTATTTGGCTGCATGAGTTGCCGCGTCGAACTGCATTGTTGGCTAGTATACTGGAACGTCTGTAACGTTAAGGAAGCAGTTGATTCAGGGGAGAGTGCAAGCCATGGCCAAGTCACTAGGTTCAAGCACGAATATTATTATTCGAATGGAAATTGACAAGCATGTATGTACATTTGCTCAGATTGCAGCAGCAATCGGCGAGAGCGGCGGGGATATTGTTGCGATAGACGTCATTCGCGGCACACCGGCATTTACAGTACGAGACGTTACGGTCAATGTGTATGATGGCAGTGTAGGTGATCGCATCGTACAGCGGTTGAAGCAGCTGAAGGGTGTTACGATCGTGAACGTCTCGGATCAGACATTCCTGATGCACCTCGGCGGCAAGATTGAAATGACCCCGAAAGTACCGATTCGTAACCGTGACGATCTGTCACGCGTGTATACGCCAGGCGTTGCCCGTGTATGTATGGCTATCCACGAAGATCCTAACCGCGCCTATACGCTGACGATTAAGCGGGATACGGTTGCCGTCATCTCGGATGGAACGGCAGTGCTGGGGCTTGGCAATATTGGAGCACTAGCAGCAATGCCAGTTATGGAAGGGAAGGCAATGCTGTTCAAGCAGTTTGCCAATGTAGATGCTTTCCCGATCTGTCTGGATACGCAGGACACGGAAGAAATCATACGAACGATTGAAGCGATTGCGCCGGCATTTGGCGGCATTAACTTGGAAGACATATCGGCACCGCGCTGCTTTGAAATTGAGCAGAGATTAAGCGAGAAATTGGATATTCCTATTTTCCACGATGATCAGCATGGTACATCTGTAGTCATGCTGGCGGGAATTCTCAATGCGTTGCGTATCGTTGGCAAGTCGATCGAAGATTGCAAGATTGTGCTGTGCGGCGTAGGTGCAGCCGGAATGGCATGCACGGAGATGCTGCTCACAGCAGGAGTTGTGAATATCATTGGTGTCGATCGTCAGGGTGCGCTAGTACGCGATACCGTGTATGAAAATGAAGCATGGAATCGGTACGCATCGAAGACAAATCCGAACTTAGAGAGCGGTTCTCTGAGTGATGTTATCCGAGGTGCGGATGTATTTATCGGCGTATCCGGGCCAGGTGTATTGAAGAGAGAGGATGTCATGACAATGGCTTCCGACCCAATCGTATTTGCTATGGCCAATCCGACTCCAGAAATCGATCCGGACGAAATCGAAGATATTGCTCGCATTATTGCAACAGGCCGTTCGGATTACCCGAACCAAATCAATAATGTTCTCTGTTTCCCAGGGCTGTTCCGCGGCGTGCTGGATTGCCGTGCGTCCAAGGTGACAGAACGTATGAAGCTGGCAGCGGCACATGCAATTGCTGAAGTTGTACCTGCCGATGAGCTGAATGAACTCTATATCATTCCGAGCGTCTTTAATGCACAAGTTGTGCCGAAGGTTCGTGATGCGGTCGTAGATGCGGCCTATGCGGATGGCGTGGCACGCAGACGTGATTACAGAGACGTGAACAAAGGGGTATAATCTACACGTTATGTACACGTTATTGACCGACGAATCACTACAAGAAGCTTATGAGGAAGCTGTTCGTATGCAATTGGAGGCTACATTTGTCGATATGCTTCTTGCTGAAATTGAATATCGTAGGAAGCGGATAAGTCTCGAGGCTTCCTGATGCACCTTGTTCTGCTTGCGTTTCATGCTTAGAAATACATTTGAAAACAATCATACATGACAGCCACTCTTTCAAACTACGATGTCTGAAGGGGTGGCTGTTTTATATGTAGGAGAGAAAAACACAAAAAAATGAAATAAAATACTAGAAAATGCCATATTTATCAAACGTTATTATTGACGAGTTGGAATATGTAGGTACAATATGCCTATAACGCGTTACTTGGATCATGCTTTTAAGCTTTTGTGGTTTTATGCTTTTATGTGGTAAATCATTTTTTTGTTGAAATTGACCACTGCTAACAACGTTAGTGTTGTGGTGAACCAAGAAAAATGATAGTTTACAAGAATTTATGATGTGAAAGGGAGAATGGTCATGATGAAATCTCGTCGTCATCTTGTTATGACTGCAATTATGTTGCTTCTGATGCTGTTTGCAGCTGCATGTGGGAATGGTGGATCTGCCAATAATGCCACTAGTGAAGGGAGCGGAGGAGCTAAGGGCTCTGCTGAAGGCAAGAAAGTCAAAATTGGCATTACCCAGGTTGTCAATCATGCATCCCTCGATGAGGCCTATAAAGGCTTCGTTCAAGCATTAAAGGATAATGGTTATGTCGAAGGAGAGAACTTAGTACTGGATCATCAGAATGCTCAGGGTGATCAGACAAATGCAGCTACGATCGCGCAGAAATTCGCGACGGGCGGAGTGGATCTCATTTTAGGGATTGGCACATCGGTTTCTCAAGCTGCAGCGAAGGAGACGAAGGATATTCCTGTGCTGTTTACGGCGGTTACGGATCCTGTAGGAGCGGGTCTTGTGCAGAGCATGGAGAGCCCTGGCGGCAATGTGACGGGAACGACAGATCTGCATCCGGAAGCGATCTCCAAGTTGATGGAGTTCATTAAGGACAATGTCAAAAATATTGCATCAGTAGGCATCATCGCGAATGAAGGCGAGCAAAACACCGTAGTCAATGTCCAGAAAGCTGAGGAAGCTCTAACAAAGCTCGGGTTATCGGTTGTCAAAGCCCCTGTAACGAATAGCTCGGAAGTGAAGCAAGCTGCGGAATCGCTTATTGGCAAGGTGCAGGCCATTTATGTTCCTTCTGATAATACAGTCGTAAGTGCGTTGAACTCGGTTATTGGTGTGGGCAATGACAATAAGATTCCGGTGTTCGTTGCAGAGAAAGACTCAGTAAAGAACGGCGGTGTTGCTTCCTTCGGCTTCGAATATTTCGATCTAGGTTATACGACCGGCAAGATGGCTGTTGAAATCCTTAAGGACGGCAAGAAACCGGCTGATGTTCCTGCTCGTATTCCTGAATCTCTCGATTTGGCGTTGAACCTGAAGGCTGCAGCTGCTCAAGGATTCGATGTATCGGATGCGATGAAGCAGCAGGTCAAGCCGGAGAACTTGTTCCAATAAAGACGGTAGGCATTGCTTCGCTGCACATGCGGAAGACGAAAGAGAGCAGAATCATGCTTTACCGAACCGTTCTATGAGGCTCTAATCGCGCATCAAGTGTAAGCACAGGCAGCCGCACTACTGCACTACATACGGCCTGTACGATAACGGCTTGGCGACCGCAATCATGTTGGTTGTTCGAGTTGATTTCGATACGGGCCGTTCGTTCATTTATACGAATCGAGGAAGGAGCGATGGCTCGTGGATGGATTTGGATTAGCGATGCTGAAATCGGCCGAGTTAGGCGTGTTATATGCTGTAATGGCGTTAGGGGTATACTTAACATTTCGCATACTTGATTTCCCGGATTTAACGGTAGACGGAAGCTTTACGACGGGTGCAGCGATCGCTGCATTATCAATAACTTCGGGCATATCGCCTTGGATTGGTACGCTGCTTGCATTTCTCGGTGGTGGAATTGCAGGCATGATTACGGGTCTTATTCATACGAAGGGGAAAATCAACGCACTTCTATCTGGCATATTGATGATGATTGCTTTGCATTCCATTAATTTGCGGATTATGGGCAAGGCCAATATTGGCCTGATGCAGAATGAGACGCTGCTGACGCCTCTATCGCATGGATTTACGCTGCTTTTGGTAATGGGAGCATTTGCGCTGCTTATTAAATTTGGTCTGGACTGGTTTTTGCGTACGGAAATTGGTTTGTCACTGCGCGCGACGGGGAACAACCCGCGGATGATTCGCAGCTTCGGTGTGCATACCGACAATACGATTATTCTTGGCGTCAGTCTCTCGAATGCACTTGTTGCTCTATCAGGCGCACTTGTCGCGCAATCCCAAGGGTTCGCGGATATCCAATCCGGGGTAGGCATGATTGTTGTGGGGCTGGCCTCTGTCATTATCGGTGAGGCGATATTTGGCCATCGCACGATCATGCGTGCTACGCTAGCTGTGGTGCTAGGTGCTGTGCTGTATCGGGTCATTATCGCAATTGCTTTGCGAATGCAAATGAATGCAACCGATTTGAAGCTGCTCACAGCAATTATCGTTATTGTTGCCTTAACGATACCGATGATTCGCAAGTCATGGAATCAACGTCGTGCAAGCAAGCTTCGTGCTATCCAGATGATTCAAAAGGGTGGTGAATAGGGATGCTGCATGTCAATCAGGTAAGTAAGTTTTTTAATGCGAATACGGCTGATGAGAAGATGGCATTGTCTCATATTCAACTGCATTTACAACCTGGCGACTTCGTTACGGTTATAGGTAGCAATGGAGCAGGCAAATCGACCCTAATGAATATTATTTCCGGAGTGATTGCGCCTGATGTAGGTAGCGTCTCGTTAGATGGTCATGAGGTAACATCCATGTCAGAACATCGCCGGAGTCGCTGGATCGGTCGTGTGTTCCAAGACCCGATGGCTGGAACGGCACCGGATATGACGATTGAGGAAAATATGTCTATTGCCCTGCGCCGTGCAACGAGACGGGGGCTGGGATTCGGTGTTACGCGCGCTCGCCGAACCTTGTTCAAAGAGGAATTGTCCAGACTTAAGCTTGGTTTGGAGAATCGCTTGAACGCTAAGGTGGGATTATTATCTGGCGGTGAGCGCCAAGCCTTAAGCTTATTGATGGCCACGTTCACGCAGCCTAGTATCTTGCTGCTTGATGAGCATACGGCAGCCCTTGATCCTGGCCGTGCAGAGCTTATTACTCGTCTAACAGAAGAGATTGTGCGAGCATCAGCGCTTACTACACTCATGGTGACACACAACATGGAGCAGGCCATTCGGCTAGGCAATCGCCTTATCATGATGGATAAGGGGAAAATCGTGCTTGATATTCCGTCGAAGTCGAAGCAGACATTAACGGTAGATTCCTTGCTTCGCGAGTTCGAGCGTGTTCGTGGGGAGAAATTTGTGGATGATCGGGTTGTGCTCGGAGGATAGTCCCAAGATATGTTTGAAGATACTTGAAGAGATCCTACAGGAATTAGATCGGCATAAGACGTTATAAATGTGGGGTAAGCGGGAAGTCTATAAGTGGAGGTGAGTGATATGCCGCATAACAAAGCGCAGCGAATTCATCAACAACAGAATCAGGCCAGCATCATGGAGGAGCAAGTAACTCCGAAGCTAGGCAAGATTGCCCACCGGGCAGCAAGCTTGAACCAGATTCCGAAGCAGCAAGGCTAGACGGATACTCATTCATTATATGATGCCTGATGCCTCGTACTTCCGGAAGAAGGAATGAACTTGCGTGCAATGCTGACCTTCCCAACTCATGGATGACAGACGACAAAGCACAAGACAAAGGAGTGTAAACAAATGGCACATAAACAACAAGGACATTCCCGTCAAAATACGACGACGCGTACTTCAGATGCCAATAATGCAAAAGGCAAACACAAGTAACTGCAATAACAATTAAGCATGTATACAGCAATCATGTTGGCTTATCCTCGATATTGCAGTTATGAAGTATTGCCTTTCCTGTTGTCTAACGCCTTTCAAGGAGGATGCCAAATCGATGGATCATCTGAATCTGGAGAGCGACTACTCCTGCTCTCAGGCAAGTACCGATTTGCCGCAGCTTAAGGCAGAACTTGAATCGCTTCGTTCAAAGGCGATTGGAGGCATGTCTTATGATCTGGAGCAGGAACTCAATCGAGTAGAGAATCAAATCCACTTTATTAAAAATAAGTGTTCCCTGCGTTAAATGATTGTATCGATCAGAAAGAGCGTTCACCATGTCTGCTTATGCAGACGTAGTGAACGCTCTTCTTATTGAACATGATCGATTAGGTCGTAGGGACAGCAGAAGCCGAACTCGTGCCAAGCTTCGTACTGGATAAAACTGCTGCGGTATGCTCTATAGGCGCAGCGACTGAACCTTGCTGGAGCTGGTACATCTTATAGTAACGTCCTTGCAGTTCCATAAGCTCATCATGGGAGCCTTGTTCTACAATCTCACCACGATGGAGCACAAGAATCACATCCGCACTGCGAATCGTCGATAAGCGGTGGGCGATGATGAATGTGGTACGTCCACGCTTCAATACATCGAGTGCCTCTTGAATCAGAGCCTCTGTCTCCGTATCAATGTTCGCAGTTGCCTCATCCAGGATTAAGATGGAAGGCTGGAACGCTAGAGCACGGGCGAAGGAAATCAACTGACGCTGTCCGGCTGAGAGTGTGCTTCCCTTCTCGATAACGGGCTCATCAATACCGTTCGGAAGCTGCTTCAATATTCGATCTGCGCCGACGGCCTTCAAGGCGTCCTCCACCTGTTGGCGCGAAATGCGCGGATCGCCGAGACTGACATTGCTGGCGATTGTTCCGGTGAAGAGGAACGGATCTTGCAGCACGATTCCCATATGCTCACGAATCCATTGCTTCGGAACGCTCGTGATAGGCGTACCGTCAATGCGGATTTCCCCTTTTTGCGGGTCGTAGAAACGGAAGAGCAAGTTCATTATCGAGCTCTTTCCGGAACCAGTATGGCCGACGAGAGCAACCGTCTGTCCTGGCTTCGCCTCGAAATTGATGTTCTTCAGGACGTAATCTTCCTTATATGCGAAGGAGACGCTGTCAAACTCAACATGCCCCTTATAGCGCGGCATGGAGCCTTCGTCGAGCTCTTCGCCATATTCATCCATGAGCTCGAAGACACGCCCAGCCGAGACGATGGATGAATCGAGATTGGCTAGTTGGTTCACCATTCCGATAATTGGATGGAACAAGCGGTTCAACAGATCGGTGAATGCATACAGCACACCGAGCGTGATGATCCCGGAGCCGCTCAAGGAAGCGCCAGCGAAATACCAGAGCACAACCGCAAATGCAATGTTGCGCAATACATTAACCAAGTTGTGCGAGGTGAATGCATTCAAGTTCAACATCTTATTCTGGTACGTAAAGTACTCGTCGTTCATGGCATTGAATTCATCCATTGTGTGACGCTGACGGCGGAATGCACGAATGACAGGCATCCCTTGGATCGATTCGTTGATCATGGCGTTAATGGAGCTCAGTCGCGAACGAATGATCTTGTTGTAGCGAGTTGCGAACTTACGGTACAGAATAACCCACAATACGATAAGTGGCAGCACGAACATGCAGACGAGCGCCAACTTTACATCCAAGATGAACAGTGCGACATAAATACCAGATATCGTAATGATCCCGGATGTGAAGTTCGACAGTACGGAGACGAACAAGTCTTTCACTGCTTCGGTATCATTGGTTACACGTGAGACAACCTTCCCTGCGGGCAGGTTATCGAAGTACGGGATTGGCAGACGCTGCACATGGGCATAGACATCGCCGCGAAGTGTTCGAATAACTCGGTTCGCAGCCGTCTGTAAGCCAAGTGTCTTGCCGAAGCTCATGAAGATACTCACGACAAGCAATCCAAAATAGAGAGCCATCAACTTCACGATGCTTGCAATCTCCGGCTCGTAGAAATGCAATATTTCTTGCAGAGACATGACGACAGCAGGGGAGCTATAAGCCGTATCGCCCGTTCCGATCGTCAAGGTTCCATCCTTGAATATCCGATCACCCGTTGCTTGTTCAGGAATGTGTCCATTCACGAATAGGAATTGGGAGCCGACTTGCAGAATGCGTGCTTCGGCGCCTTTCTCCTCGCCAGGCTCAAAGCGATCCTCGCGCTTTAAGGTACGTCCTTCGTATGTGATGGCACCCTCTGCTAGCGCATTAACTTCATAATAGGGCTTCTCAATCCCCAAGATATGCTTATCGATAATCGTCTTGGCGATGAATGGGCCGGACAGTTCTGCCGCCACGGCCAGCGCCAACATGAGTAGTGCAAGTATGAACGTACCTTTATATTTCAACGCATAGCGCCACAATCGTCTGCCTACATGACGAGGCGCTTCTTTTTGTTGTTCCATTTCCACGTTGTATTTCCTCCCTTCTTACAATCCAGACTCCAATTGCTGGCGGTCATACTGTTCCTTATACCAGCCGCCTTGCTGGAGCAGTTGCTCGTGCGTGCCTTGCTCGACGATGCGTCCGTCATCCATGACAATAATCATATCTGCATGCTCGATGGCAGACAGACGGTGTGTTGTAATGAGTGTCGTCTTGCCAGCACGCTGCTCACGAATATTCTTAATAATATTCGCTTCTGTCCGTGCATCTACCGCAGAGAGGGCATCATCCAAAATAAGCACTTCTGGGTCTTTAATGAAGGCACGTGCCAGAGATACACGCTGCTTCTGACCGCCAGACAGCGCCACACCTTTCTCACCAACGATCGTGTCGATACCGTTGACCAGGGTAGGAAGGTCATGTGTGAAGGAGGCCGTATCGATGGCATTCATCACATCTTGTTCCGTACCATGTTCTGAACCGTGTAGAATATTTTCTTTCACGGTTTTTGAGAATAGAATTTGCTCCTGCGGCACATAACCGATCCAGCTGTGGAGTTGATCCATTGGAATTTGATCGAGCGGCACGTCATTGATTAAGAACTGACCATTCCCAATCGGGTATTCCCGCAGCAATTGTTTAATGAACGTTGACTTGCCGCTGCCGGTACGTCCGACAATGCCCAACGTCTGACCTTTGCGCAGCGTAAGTGAAATGTCCTCCAGATTAGGCACCGTCGACGATGGATACTGGAATTTGTAATGCTTCCAAGTGAAGGTTGCTGGAACATCGACTTCCTTAGGTTGCGCTGCATCCTGTACATCTGGGGTGTAATGAAGAACTTCGTTTACCCGATCCATTGCGGCATTCCCACGCTGCATAACATTGATAAGTTCGCCAATGGCAAACATTGGCCAGATCATAAATCCAAGGTACATATTGAATGTCAGCAATTCACCTAGTGTCATCTCATTATGAATAATCAGATAAGCACCGAATCCAAGCCCGATCATGTAGCTAAGCCCGATAAACAAGCGAATAACGGGATCGAACAACGCATCAATTTTGGCAACAGCGACATTCTTCTCATACACGTCCTGTACGATGTTGCGGAAGTGCTGTTCATCTGATTTCTCTTGTACATAGGCGCGAAGTACGCGTACACCGCCAACTGATTCGAGCACCTGATCATTCATTTTGCCGAACGCATCCTGTGCAATGGTGTAGCGCTCATGAATCTTCTTGCCGAATATCTTCATCGCGATGGCGATGAAGGGCAGCGGGAGCAGCACCGCAAGTGTCAGCTTCCACTGCATTATAAGCATTGCGACAAGCACGGTCGCGAGAAATGCAGTCGAGTCGGTTAAGGTAAGCATGCCGAAGCCAGTTGTCATGGCAACGGAACGCAGGTCATTCGTTGATCGCGCCATTAAGTCGCCTGTACGATTCTTCTCGAAGAACGAAGGCGTCATCTTCAAGAACTGGCGCATCAGCTTGGAGCGCAGCTTGCGCTCCACAAGGTTGGCTCCTCCGAAGATTTGATACATCCATACATACGTAATTCCATAAATGATCACCATGGAACCGAGAATGTAAGATAGGTACTTCGTTAGAGACTGCCACGTGATCGCACCTGTTACGATCTCATCGATAGCATTACCAAGCAGTCGGGGAGGCAGAAGTTCAAGTATGCCTACTGCGATGAGCAGGGTTACCCCGATTAAGTATCTCGTTTTGTGTTCTTTAAAGAACCAGCCGAGCTTTCCTAGTACGGAAAACATACATTCACATCCTTTGTCATTTGTTGCAGATTGATCGCCAGACAATAAAAAAAGGGCATACCGTTCGTAAACGATATCCCTTGATGAATAAGGTCATATGTACGAGCGGTGAGCGCCCGTTGTCCAATCCTGATTCCACGATCCGAAATCCATCATGGCACTTGATTGGCGATTACCCAATCAGTACCTCATGATCTATCGAAATGGATTCATTCTTCCGTTCGATCTAATCGTTAGAAACCAATCAGATCGCTCGGTTCAGCAGGGCTCCACTGATATGAAATTGCTTGTGCTGCGGCTGCGTTATCAATGTGTTGATTTAGCAATTGTACTGTCAACATGGAGTTTACCTGCCTTTCTGCATGAATTTAGTTGGACGATTCATTGTTATCGTCCTGTCTGCTTGTTGATTCTAGCACTGTGGATGAAATATTGTCAATCATTTTGTTGCACAAATTTAACATTTGACGTGCCTTATCCCATTGATCATATTTGCTGCTGAACTGCTAATATGCGACAGCTAAAGCAGCTGCTATGTGAGCAAAATAGCCCTAATAGGTGATTTGCCGTATATCAGGAATCATCGTATGATGAAGATGATTCGAGGTCGTCGTTATGATTTCCCGAGCAGCAATGACAGTATGCCTGCTGCAATGAGAGGGCCGACCGGAACACCGCGGAACAAGGCCACGCCAAGAACGGTGCCTACGAGCAGACCAGCGACCACAGTTGGAGATTGAGTCATTAATTGGGCGCCGCGGCCTCCCAAATACGCAACGAGGATTCCGACGGCAATAGCTAACAGCGACTTCCAATTCATAAAGGATTGCGCGATCGTATCGATGGACATTTTGCCGCTTGCAATCGGTGCCATGACTCCGATCGTCAAGATAATGATGCCTACGGTTAGTCCGTACTTCTCAATCCAAGGGAATAGGCTCTGCATGTTCGTCACGCGGAGCAGCAGAAGAACCACCATTGCGATCGTAACGGTAGAATTGCCGCTTACAATGCCGAGTCCTGCAAATCCGAGTAGGATGAGGGAAGAAATATCTAGTTGTGACATGGTATGTATCTCCTTTCACATTCGTTGACAAGAATAGCATATTTCCTACGTATTGAAAATAAAACAGAGCGGGGTGCTGTATCGATGAGCAACACAGTAATCATCACAGGGTTTGACCCATTTGGCAATGAAACGATTAATCCTTCTTGGGAGGCAGTTAAGTTGCTTCATGGTCGCAGTATCGGACGTTACGACGTTCATGCCATCCAGCTTCCAACCTCGTTCGAGCGGGCGGGAACCGTGCTGGCGGAAACAATGGAGCAAGTGAAGCCGGAAGCCGTGATCTGTGTCGGTCAAGCCGGAGGCAGACCGGATATTACACTGGAACGTGTAGCCATTAATTTGAAGGATGCACGCATACCTGATAATGATGGGGCGCAGCCAACTGATGGAGCCATTGTCGAGAATGGGCCAGTCGCCTATTGGGCCCGTATGCCATTGAAGGCAATTCGCGCGGCTGTACAAGAAGAGGGCATCCCTTGCTCGATTTCCTATACAGCGGGAACGTTCGTGTGTAATGCGATATTTTACCGGCTGATGCACCTTCTTAATGAGCAGCAAGATCCAAATCATAAGCGCGGCGGATTTATTCATATCCCATTTTTGCCCGTACAGGCAGCTCGTTATTCCAACATGCCGAGTATGTCGCAGGATGATGTGGTGAAGGCGCTTGAAACGGTCATTCTTCACTTAGACGATGCGGAGAATGCAAACGAAAGTGCAGGGACGTTACACGGAGCCTAAGTTTAGGATATAATAGTACTTTTCGATACAGATCCTAAGAGGATTCGAATCGGCCAGCAGGCGGAAAGGAGTTGCAAGGTGAACGAACAACCATCCATGAGGGATGAGGAAGAATTATATCTAACAGGCGTGCTTCGCTTAATGGATCGCCAGATCGCTGCATTAGAAGCGACCGCTGAGGAACGTCAAGCAGAAATTGTGGAGATGAAGCGCCAATTCTGGGACGAGGTATCGGTCGATAATGACGAGATGTTCGAGACGTATGTGAGCATCATGCAGCAGGCGAAGGACTTGGCAAGTCACGAACGCGTACAGAAGCATGCAGCCAAATGGCTGAACAAGCTGCGCAAGCATATTCAGGCGCCTTACTTCGGGCGCGTTGACTTTATAGAAGATGGAGACATGGAGACACTACCAGTCTATATCGGGCTCATGTCCGTGTCGGATGAAGAGAGTGGAGAACATCTTGTTTACGATTGGCGTACGCCGATTGCTGGGTTGTTCTATGATTATGCGCCAGGTCCGGTGCAATATCGGACTCCAGCAGGAGTTATTGAAGGAGAGATGACGCTCAAGCGTCAGTTCCTCATCCGAAATGGCCGCTTGGAGGCTGTCTTCGATACCGGTATTCAGATCGGCGACGACATGCTGAAGGAGATGCTGAAGCGGAGTGCTGATACGAAGATGAAGAGTATCGTCAGCACGATACAGCGCGAGCAGAATGCCATTATCCGGGATGACCTGCATGATGTGCTTATTGTGCAGGGAGCGGCAGGAAGCGGCAAGACGTCAGCAGCTATGCAGCGAATTGCGTACCTGCTGTACAAATATCGCAGCAGCATGCGTTCCGAGCAAATTATCTTATTCTCACCGAATGATCTATTCAACGATTACGTGTCCAGCATATTGCCTGAGCTTGGCGAGGAGAATATGACGCAGACGACGTTCCAATCTTATATCGAGCATCGGCTCGTCACCGAGCGCAGCATTGAGGATATTTATGATCAGACGGAACGCCTCATGCAGGGCATGGAACGCTGGACAGCTTCTAGAGAGGCAAGAGTCGAAGCGGCCGCGGCAAGATGGAAAGCTTCGGCGGGCTATCAGCAGATCCTCGATCGCTATATTGAATCATTGCAGCGGGAAGGCATGCGCTTCATTCGCTTCGGGACGCCGAAGCGGACGATAATTAGCACCGAACAGCTTGCGGAGCAATTCTATAGCCAGCTTGCGGATTGGTCATTGCCTGCTCGGATGGACAAGCTAAGAGATTGGCTGCTGGAACAGCTTCGTGCTTGGGCAGTGAAGGAACAGAAGCGTGTCTATCGCAAGCTGCAGCAGCAGCCGAATTATTTAGGGACGGAAGAAGAGCTTCGCGACTTGAGCCGCAAGCAGGTGAACAAGTGGTTGAAGCGGTTCCGCAAGCAGGCGAAGGAGCTTCGCTTCGTCGATTGGGAAGAGATGTATTGTGACTGCATGCGCAAGATTGAGCATTGGGCGCGTCAGACAGATGGTATCGCGAGCGTCAATGGAACCATTGACGTGGAGACGATACGGGCAATTGGCCAGCGGGCAGTAAATCAATTCGAATCAGGGATGATTCCATTTGAGGACGCTTCCCCATTGCTGTATTTAATTGAAAGTGTAGAAGGATTCGACACCTTCAACCATATTCGACATGTGGTGATCGATGAGGCGCAGGACTACTCGCCGTTCCAATATGCGCTGCTGACTCGATTATTTCCACGCAGCCGCTTCACGATATTGGGCGATTGGAATCAAGCGATCTACGAATCGAATCGTATGGGGTCAGCGTCCGCGCTGCAAGCTGTATTCTCAGAGAAGAAGTCCGGTGTTATTACGCTTCGCAAGAGCTATCGCTCCACCCGAAATATTATGGAGCTCGCGAGCAGTGTGCTGCCGAATGGCGAGAAGGTAGAGCCTTTCAGTAGAGAGGGTGAAGAGCCGATTCTCATTCGCTGCGAGGACGAAGAGGAGCAGCTGGATCAAGCTAGTAAGCAGCTATTGGCATGGACAGAGGCAGGGGAGCTTGCTTCCATCGCAATTATTACGAAGGATGAAGCGACAGCGGCGCAGGTTCACGAACGCTTGCAGCACAGCTTCCCGCAGTTGAAGCGGGTATCGAAGCATACGAAGCAGTTCGTATCTGGATTATGGGTTGTCCCATCCTACTTGGCGAAGGGTCTTGAATTCGATGGAGTTATTGTATTTGACGCGCACGAGCAGGCTTATGGGAATGAAGCAGATCGCAAGCTGTTCTACACAGTGTGTACGCGAGCAATGCATCGCCTTGCCTTGTTGGCAGTTGGATCAGTGACACCGTTCCTTGATTCATGGAACCAAGGAAGAAGCTAACGGATAACAACTTATATGTAAGCAATTGAAGAAGCGCCATGTGACATTGAATCGGGAATCCGATCCTTGCCACAGGCGCTTTTTTAAATGGCTGTCTATTTCTTCAAATCCTCGATCGATTGAATACTTACATAAGAAGGGACGACAAGGCCAATCTTCGTGCCGTTTAAATTCGAGCCAAGATCGTCCACATTATTTTGGAAGCGCTCATAATAGTCCTTATGGGTAGTAGGCAGCCAAGCTGCTACAATTGCGTCAACGTCGCCATTGGCAACACCTGTCCACATTGGACCAGCCTCTACCTGAATCAGATCGACCTTATACCCGACTTCATTTTCTAATACGGAAGCAATGATATTTGTACTCGCTATTTCGGAATCCCAAGCCACATATCCAAGCTTGAGCTTCTTACCCTCAACCTTGTCGACTCCGCTCGTCCAAGCCTGGACTTTGTCTGTATTCGCCTCGATCCAAGCCGTAGCTGCATCCTTCGGCTCCTGACCATCATGAATGTCCACCATTACCTTGGCCATGTCTTCAGCCGTCCATTCGAATCGATCCAATGTCTTGTACGCGCTTGGCTCATCTTCCTTCAATCCCTTGCGAGCAATCGTATGAATCTCTTCATCGCCTCCGTAGATTCCCTTTGGATCCTCTAAGTATTTCAATTCATACTTCGCGAACATCCAGTGCGGCGTCCAGCCCGTAATAATGATAGGCTCCTGCTTCTTGATTGCTTTATCTAGAGCGGCAGTCATCGCAGCCCCAGAGCCTTCGATCAGCTTCCAATCGGTCAGCTCATAATCCTTAAGAGCTGCTTCTGTCGATTGCATAATGCCTGCACCGGCATCAATTCCGATAATCTTATAATCAACCTGCTTTCCGATGCTGCCGCCTGTTGAACTCGCGGTTCCATCATTGCCAGCCGTGCTGCTAGATGAGTCGGCGCATCCGGCCAAAGTCCAGCCTAACATAGCAACAAGTCCAGCCAGCACCCAATACTTTGTACGACGTTGTTTCATTTCCATCACGCTCCTTGTTTATTCGTTTTCCGTTTTTTCAGCCATTGTTGAGAGAAACGATCCAAGATGATGGCTAACAGTACAACAGACAGCCCTGCCTCGAATCCCTTGCCGATTTTGAGCATTGTGACAGCTCGATAGACTTCGGTGCCAATCCCTTGTGCCCCGATCATGGATGCGATCACGACCATGGATAGCGTCAGCATGATGGTCTGATTCACGCCCGCCATTAGTGTCGGCATGGCTACGGGAAGCTGTACCTTCCACAAGGTCTGCATGGATGTAGAGCCGAACGCGGAAGCGGCTTCGATCATGTCGTGCGGAACTTGACGTATGCCGAGTTCAGTTAGGCGAATGGTAGGAGGAACGGCAAAAATAATAGAAGCAATCACGCCAGGTACGATTCCTAGACCGAATAGAAATACGGCGGGAAGCAGGTAGACAAATGCCGGCATCGTCTGCATGAAGTCCAGTATTGGCTTGACAATGCGGGACAATCGGTCTATTTTCCCACAAGCGATGCCTAGTGGGACGCCGATGATGATTGATAGGATCGTGGCGACAATTACGAGCGCAAGTGTATTCATTGTGGGTTCCCAGTATCCAAGCCAATCGATGATAAAGAGTCCGATAAGCGTAAGCAGCGATAGTGACCATCGGCCGATGACAAAGGCAAGCAATGCAGCCATGAAAATGAACACATAAGACGGTGGCAGCAGAAAGAGATCCGAGATGCTCTCTACAATTCGCTCAATCCATTTGGAGAGCAGTCGGAACCATCCATCTGCGTTCGTGCTTAGCCAATTGACGGCGTGCTCGACCCAATCACCGATTCTCAGCTGCATCGAGTGTCACTCCTTCCGTAGAGCGACTGCTATTGTCTGCGTTAGCTAAGGGTTCTAGGCGCTCGAGTCCTGATGAGGCAGTTGGCATAGATTTCGTAGAATCATCCATCTCATCCGCTGAGTCAATTAGATTGCCTGCAAGCGCTCCGAGTACGGCACCGCGTACAATGGCGCCCATTAGCTTGCCATCCGGATCGACAACAGCAATAGGAAGTTTCGCTTCGCCAGATAAGGCTAGCAGCTCATGAAGAACAATAGAGGGCGATACGATGGGAACGTCGATGTGCATGACTTGTTGCAAGGATAGGCCTCTGCGAGCTGCCTCGCTAGCCTGTTCGGCTGTAACGACCCCTTGAAGGGACTTATCCTTTCCGACGACGAACAGTGTGGAAATACCGATATCCCTCATTAATTGCAGCGCCACTCGCGGACCGCGATCTAAGGATATCGTCTCTGGCCTGCGCATAATATGCGAGGCGGTAAGGACTTTGGATAAGTCTACGCCTTCAACGAATCGCTCTACATATTCGTCAGCTGGCTGCATCAACATTTGCTCGGGGGTTCCAATCTGAATAAGCTTGCCGTCTTTCAGCAAGGCGATGCGATCGCCGATGCGCAGCGCTTCATCCAAGTCATGGGTAATGAAAATGATGGTTTTGTGCATTTTCTGCTGCAGGGCAAGCAGTTCATCCTGCATATCGCGGCGGATTAACGGATCTAGTGCACTGAATGCTTCATCCATAAGGAGGATATCTGGATTATTAGCTAAGGCACGTGCCAATCCAACTCGCTGCTGCATGCCGCCGCTTAGTTCTTCCGGGTATTTGTCTTCCCAGCTACCTAGGCCGACGAGCTCTAGCGCTTCAGTGGCCCTGCGGTAGCGATGTTCCTTGGAGAGACCTTGTATTTCGAGGCCATATGCGGCATTGTCAAGCACAGTACGGTGGGGGAAGAGTGCGAATTTCTGAAATACCATCCCAATTGTCCTTCGCCTCACCTCTCGCAAATCGGCTGCATTCAGTCTCGAAATATTCCGATCCTTCAGCCAGATTTCACCTGAGGTTGGCTCAATGAGTCGGTTTAGCATGCGCACGAGTGTGGATTTGCCACTGCCAGACAAACCCATAATAACGAAGATTTCTCCTTTTTCCACGGCAAAGGATACCTGGTTCACAGCTACGGTCGCTTGTTTTTCTTTGGCGAGCCGCTCTCTTGACCACCCTTGTTGCAGTAGAGTGAGTGCTTTTTGTTCGTGCTGTCCAAATATTTTAGTCACTTGGTTGACCTTGATCATGGACAATCCTGTCACCTCTCTTGCGTATGGAATTGAGCGTTATTTACGCTATATCCATTTTAACCCTTGGAAAAAACAGAGAACAACCATGAAAACAGTTTGTAAGATACGTTCAGAAAAAACTTTATGAACTTATTCTTTTGAATACTCCAATATGCTAAATATTGCTATCCCATTTGCTTCTTTACAATTTGTTCCTATTCTCTTACAATGTTCGTGGAACATAGAGAATGAGCTTTTACAGCAATGTTCGACAAATATATATAGGGCGGTTTCGAATCGGTCTGCCATTGCTGCAGGGATAGGATTCGGCACAGGAGGAATGACTCATGACTACGTTCGCACAGTTGACACAGGAGCAGAAGAGCGCCGTGGAGAAGGCTCGCAATCGTGTCATTGAAGCGATCGGACAAAATATGGACTTGTACGGCATGACCCATTCTACTGGGCATTTGTACGGCCTACTGTTCTTCAGCGATCATCCGATGACGTTGGATGACATGAAGCAGGAGATGGAGATGAGCAAGACAAGCATGAGTACGGGCGTTCGCACACTTGTGGACATGAAGATGGTGCATAAAGTGTGGGAGAAGGGGACGCGCAAGGATTTATATGAGGCAGAACAGGATTGGCATCAGACATTTGCGGATTACTTCGGTCTGAAATGGAGAAAAGCCGTAGAAATAAACTTATCTGCGATTCGACGTTCAGTCAAAGAGCTGGAGCTTCTGCGCGGCAGCTCGGAGGATGAACAGCTTGCGGCAGTCATTGCGAAGGATATCGCCAAGATGGAGCAGGCGGAAGCGTATTATGGATGGCTTAATCAATTGATAGATGCGTTTGAATCCGGTGATATCTTTACGTATATCCCGAAGCACGAGCGCTAGTCGTCCGTTTAGATATGAATCTGGGAAAGAGCGGTGGAGAGTGGTGCATCGCTCTTTTTTGCTTCCGAATTTTCCCTAATCATTGTCTCTTCTACCTAAATGCTATATTATATATATTAAATTAATAATTAAGGATGATCTAAATGAGCTATGATTCTCGATCGCCGCTATATTTGCAAGTTCAGCGATATATTGAGGATATGATTCATACGAAACAATTGAAGACGAATGACCGAATTCCGACAGAGAAGGAACTGATGGAGCAGTTCCAAGTTAGCCGCATTACAGTTGTGAATGCGCTTGCAGCTCTTGTGAAGGAAGGATTAATTTATCGAGTCCCCGGAAGAGGCAGCTTCGTAGCGGAGCAGAAATCAGTTGGCTCCAGCTCGGTACGTGAAGAGCAAGCTGGAGGTACAGAAGGACTGGATGTCAATGGAGCAGGCTCTGGAAGCCAGGAACGAAGAAGAAATGTAGTCGGATTCATGATGCCAACTTTAGATGATTATTTTGCGATGCGGCTTATTAATTCGATTCAGCAGACGTTGAACGAGCGTGGATACTCTCTAATCGTGGCCTTTAGCGGAGGATCGAAGGAGCGGGAAGAGCAGCAAATTCGGGAGATGCTGGACATGGGCATATCAGGCTTGCTGTTATTCCCTGTGGATGAAGATATCTACAATGAAGAAATATTGTCATTGAAGGTAAATGGTTTCCCATTCGTGCTTATCGATCGATATTTGCCTGGAGTGGACACCCATTATGTATGCTCGGACAACCGCAAAGGCGCGGAGATGGCGGTAGCTCATTTATGGGAACTCGGTCACCGGAATATTGCGATCTGCACAGATGCGTTCCGAGATTGTGTGAGTGTGCAGGATCGCATAGCAGGGTATATGAATGAATATCAGAGACGGGGGGCCATGATCAATCCAGCACTCATTCTAACGGATTTTACGCTTCCTGTCGGAGAGGAAGCTGATGATTCTGTACTTGCTCGGTATATGAAGAGCGAGATGGCCACTGCGTTTATTGCGCTGCATGGCAAGCTTGGCATGCGCATGCATCAGATCGCGAAGCGGGCGGGACTGAGAGTGCCAGAGGATATCTCGATCGTAACGTTTGATGACCCGGAGCACTTGGAGGAGCGAGAGACATTCTTTAGTCATATTTATCAGAATGAAGCACAGATTGGACGCCGTGCCGCTACGATATTAGCGGATATTATGGAGCGTTCCGACCAGGAAGGGCAAGCTGGCAAAGAAGCGTACCACAAGGTTATCCTCGAGCCTCAATTCGTAAATAGACGTTCAACTGGCCCATGCCAGAGCGAACAATAACTTCTGCAATAACCTACACAAAACCGCCAATCTCTGCGGCAAGAGGAGATTGGCGGCTTCATCAATCGGGTAAATCCTACATAGTACGTGATCAAAAGCGGACTTTGTGAACAACCTCTACTTACGAGCTATACGTGAATTTGGACTAAGGACAGTACGGAGAAGAAGTGAGCAACGGAACCTGCAAGCACAAATAGATGCCATATCATATGATGGAAGGGGAAACCTCTCCATACGTAGAATATAGTGCCAAGTGTATACAGGATACCGCCAATGATCAGCATCGTCAGTCCGAAGGATGGCATAGCCTCTGTCAGTGGATGCCACGCCCACACGATCAACCACCCCATAGCAATATAGAGCAGCGTGGACATGAAGAGGAATCGCTTCGTGAAGAAGGCTTTGAATACAACGCCTCCGACAGCAATAGTCCATACGATGGCGAACAGTGTCCAGCCGATAAGCTTAGGCAATGCGATTAAGACAAGCGGTGTATAAGTGCCCGCGATGAATAAATAGATGGATGCGTGATCGAAGGTCTCGAACAAGTCCTTTACTTTTCCTTCAGGAAAGCTGTGCACCAATGTCGATGAGGTATACAAGAGAAGCATCGATATGCCATAAATCGTGAAGCTGACGACATGGATGGGTTGTCCATACAATGAGGCGAATACGATAAGCAGCGTCAGGGCAGCTATGCTCATAACGACTCCAATGCCGTGCGTAATCGCGTTAGCGATTTCTTCGCCGCGCGAATAGGTGTGAGTGTTAGCCATACGGCGGCACCTTCCTTTCTGTGGGATCCGTCCAATCGGATCTGCTTATTCATATTGTATCGAAGCAGGGAAGAAGCTGCAAATGATCAAAGGCACTTTTCGAAAAGATAACAAATTCGAGGAGATGAGGAGATACAAAAAGATTAGATGTCGTTAAAAAGCAACAGCGCCGTCATCTACCCGTTTCCGGCATAGGCTTCGGCGCTGCTCTGCTTTCTTATTCGGCACGACTTGTGTATACGGCTTCCGTGTCCAGCTTCCCCGCAGTAAGCTCGGGTCTAAATGTCCTGCGCGCTCTGACTTGCGGCGCTTGTTGGATGTCTTGCTCATAATATCCCTCCTAATTGTTCATCTCACACAGCATAACTGCTGCCAATGGAAAAATCAATAACCGTGAGTCCTAATTAAGGATCAAGGATGGCACTTCTTTCTCTTTATAAAGGTAGTACGACGATAAAGGAGTTGTATGGAAATGATTATTCGGACAAGGAAAGATGAAATCGTATGCATTGCACAGCACGACCATGGATATCTATCTGGCGAGATCGCTTCAAAGTTCCGCACGGAGTTGCTTGGTACCCGTGACAGATATGAGGATGCCATATATGCTGCCTACGAGCATGATTGCAGCTGGATCGGACTTGACGATACACCAATTTGGAATGACGCACAACAGGAGCCGTATACATTCATGGATTATCCGATGGCCTTAAAGCTTGCGTTCTATCGTAAGGGGCTGGACGATATCGAGACAGCCAATCCATATGCCAGCCTATTGTGCAGCAAGCATTTCGCCTCTTTCTTTCATGTAGAGGAGCAGCAGGACGTAATCGTATTTCTCCAGCATGAACGGCAGCGTCAGCAGCGAATTAGGGAACAAGTTGTGGATTTGTCGGATTCGACGATAGCCAATCATTTTCGAATGCTTCAATTTTGTGATGACCTGTCCCTGTATGTGTGCCTGAATGAACCAGGAGTACAAAAAGCAGAAGAGTTCCCTTGGTACCAGGACGGCTTCGAGCGCACAGAGCCTTTTAATATGGAATCAGGTGAGCAATTGCAAGCCGTGTGGCTGGATGACAGGACGATTCGGGTAACTCCAACTCCATTTACGGAACCGTTTACCGCCGTGTTATCTTATAAAGTTGTAGCCAAGGAGCAAATACACAAGTCAGGGATTGCAAGCGCCTATAAGGAGGCTGAACGGAGAGAGCAGGTCATTCATGTCACATAAAATTTTTTTCATAAAGATAATGAAGGGATTAACGAAGGGAATGTCGTCTTATGAAGCGACGTATGGATAACGAAATAGGGGTTGGGAAAGTAAAGGGAGGTAGAGGAGCTTGAATAGTAGAAGTATTAAGGCGCTCTCATTAATCGGCTTCGGTATTTTGCTGATGCTGGTTACATGGAGCGGATGGGGCGCTGAGAAATTTGCAACTGCGGGGAGCATATTCGGTTATTTTTGGCCAACATTGTTTGTCATCCCACTCGGTTTGTTTTTTCATTTTATGTTCTTCTTTGTTACCAAGGGGCGCGCAGCGGGGCTGCTTATACCTGGTGGGATCTTGATCGTTAGCGGTGTAGTATGTCAAATTGGGATGCTGTTCGATGCATTCGGTACGGTTTGGCCTGGATTTCCGCTTGCGGTGGCCTTCGGATTATTTGAATTTTATATCATGGGGAACCGTAATAAATGGCTCCTGATTCCGATATGTTTTCTGACCTGTGTTTCGCTTTTGTTCTTTGCCGTCTTTTCATTAAGCGCGTTTGCGAGCTCTTCCCTAATCGGGATTACATTAGCAGCACTCCTTATTGTGGGTGGATCAGCGATGCTGTGGAAAAAACCGGAGATTTCGGATTTTTAAGCCTATACATACGGAATTTTTTTGAGCAACAGGAATAGGGATTATTGCTCTAAATACGGGATAGCGGTGTACGCTGATGATCTGATGATCGCGGTGTCACCGCTTTATTTTTTGACCAGTAAAAAATTCATAAAAGCTTGCATATGTGCTCAATCGACCTTGAATGGCCTGTATCTTTCAGGTTTTTTTGTTTTCACGGAATGGGATATAACATAAATCACACATTTCATATAAAAATTTGTCCAAATATTGACATTAGTTATGACGGCGTGATAATATAACGTTAAAATAACGCACCATAGAAAAAACGTATTACAAATGTTCAATTATGTTGAGCAACTCAACGATTTCGAATTGAAAAAACTCCAGCATTTAGCACGGCCCTGTGCATCTACGCGATCTTTACAACGCATACATACGCGACATCTCCACATCTAAGCCATCAGGCAGCAGCGCTCATCCACGAGGGCAAGCGCATTCACATTTATCCTTCCAGATGAAACACAGCAACAGACTAGGAACGAATTTTCTGCGAAGCAGCAGAGCGAATCCCTAACATGTCTTGATACCACTAGAGAGCCTTGAAAGCCTTATATCTAAACAACTCGCTAATACGCTTTTTATCTAATTATTATATTGAAAGCGCAATCAATACCAATTATTGTTGCAAAGGAGCGAGGTTGGATGAAACTGTTTTTCCCGATTTTTATGGTTTGCTCACTGTTGCTGACAGCATGTGGGAACTCAGACGAACCGAAGGACATGGGTAAGGATGCAGACGGCAAAAAGATGATCAAAATCGGAATTGCGCAGTTCGCAGATCATCCTTCGCTGGATGGGGCGAGAGAAGGCTTTTTGCAGGCGCTGAAGGACGCTGGGTACGAGAAAGATGTTAATTTGCAAGTTGATTTCCACAATGCGCAGGGGGATATGAACAACAATCTCACGATCGCTCAAAAGCTGGTGGGCGATAAAAATGACCTCATTTTGGCAATCGCTACACCGACCGCACAGGCGATTGTGAAGGCGACGAAAGACATTCCCGTGCTGTTCACGGCTGTGACGGATCCGGTTGCATCGAAGCTGGTCAACAGTCTTGAAAAGCCAGGAGGCAATGTGACAGGCACGCGCGACACGAATCCAGACTCGATCAAGAAGACGATGGAGACGATGAAGAAGTTTTTCCCTGAGGCCCGCAAGGTAGGCGTTATCTACAATTCCGGGGAGCAGAACTCTGTTGTCAACATCGCCAATGTGAAGCAGGTGCTGCAGGAAGGCGGATTGGAGACGGTCGAGGCCACCGTGACGAACAGTTCGGAGGTGAAGCAGGCTGCCGATTCGCTGGTAGGCCGCGCGGATATCATCTATCTCCCGTCTGATAATACGGTCATTTCGGCGCTAAGCTCAGTCGTTTCGGTCGCTAATGACAAGGACATTCCGCTCTTCTGCGAGAGCAGTGAATCGGTTGGGGAAGGCGCGTTCGCATCAATCGGATTCAAATATTATGATCTCGGCTACGCGACAGGTGAGATGGCTGTGAAGGTTCTGAAGGGCACATCGCCGGCAGATATCCCCGTTGAGGTCTCAAAGAAGTTGGATCTGATGATTAACCCGAAGGCGGCGGAGGCGCAAGGAATCAAATTGACGGAAGAGATGACACAAGGCGCAATCCTGATAGAGAAATAAGTCGTTTCAAATTAGGAGGATGCTATCGTGCTATATGCGCTGACAGGTTCTTTGGAAGCAGGGGTCATTTACGCGTTAATGGCTCTGGGCGTTTACGTAACGTTTCGAATTCTCGACTTTCCCGATTTGACCGTAGATGGCAGCTTTGCCACCGGCGGGGCCGTTGCGGCTGTCATGATTACATCCGGCTATTCCCCGCTGCTCGCTACATTGGGGGCGCTGCTGGCAGGATGTGTGGCAGGAACCGTGACCGGACTGCTCCATACGAAAGGGAAAATCAATACGCTGCTGTCCGGTATTATTTCGATGATTGCTTTATATTCGATCAATTTGCGGATTATGGGTAAGGCGAATACACCGCTGCTGGGGGAAAGCACTCTATTCACACAGCTCAAATCCTTCTTGTCCAGTCTGCAGCCGCTTGCGATTTTGGCAGCCGTAGGGATATTCGTTCTGCTCATCAAATGGGCCATTGACTGGTTTTTGGATACAGAGATTGGCTTGGCGATTCGGGCCACCGGCGACAATACGAAAATGATCCGCAGCCTCTCTGCGAACACCGACAATATGAAAATTATCGGGCTGAGCCTGTCTAATGGCTTGGTAGCGCTATCCGGCGCGCTTTTCGCCCAATATCAGGAGTTTGCGGATGTCTCAATGGGAATCGGCATTATCATCATCGGTTTGGCCTCCGTCATTATGGGGGAAGCCGTGTTCGGTCATGCTTCCATTCGGCGGGCAACCTTCGCCGTAATCGGAGGAGCTATAGTCTATCGCCTCATTATTATGCTTGCACTCCGCATCGGGTTGAATCCGAATGACCTGAAGCTGCTAACCGCCGTCATTGTGGTCGCTGCCCTTGTCATGTCACGGGTTCTAACAACATGGAAAGAAAGGCGAATGAGATCCTTTCAAGAAGATGCTCCACACCTATCCATCGACCACGGAGCAAGGGGGGAAAGCCATGCTGAAACTTGAGGGGATTCGAAAAGTGTTCAACCGCAGGACGGCGAGCGAGAAAATTGCTCTGCAACATATAAACTTAACGCTTCGTGAGGGTGAATTCGTAACGATTATCGGCTCCAATGGGGCGGGCAAGTCCACGCTGATGAATATGATCTCGGGCGGGATGACTCCAGATAGCGGAGCCATTGAAATCGACGGCGAGAACGTGACCAGCCTCTCTGAATTCGAGCGCTCGCGCAAGATCGGGCGCGTGTTCCAAGACCCGATGGCTGGCACGGCGCCGACGATGACGATTGAGGAGAATCTCGCGGTTGCTTACTCGCGTGACAAAGGACGTACCCTGCACCGGGGTGTGAACAAGAAGCGGAAGGATCTGTTCCGCGAGAGCCTTGCCTCACTGCACCTAGGGCTCGAGAATCGGCTGTCAGCTAAGGCCGGACTGCTGTCAGGCGGAGAACGGCAGGCGCTTAGCCTGCTGATGGCGACCTTCACGCAGCCGAAGGTGTTGCTGCTGGATGAGCATACGGCTGCGCTTGACCCGGCGCGGGCGCAATTGATTACAGCGCTGACGAAGGAAGTGGTCGAGCGTTCCAACTTCACGACGCTGATGGTGACGCACAATATGCAGCAAGCCATCGAGCTCGGCAACCGCCTGATTATGATGGATGCAGGCGAGATTATTTTGGATGTGCCGGAAGAGGAAAAGAAGCATTTGACGATTGAGGTATTGTTGAAAAAATTCGCCCAGTTGAAGGGAGTCGCGGATGACCGATTGCTGTTGGGATAGCAAAAAAGGGAAAGGGAGCGGTATTGATGATTCAAAGTCAGGGGCATCCGTCTGCCTCGCCAGTTATAGAGAAGGCAGGAAAGAGAATGCGGCATGAAGATATGCGCGGGCTGCTTGAGCCGTATCAAGTGCTTGAACCCTATCAGGTGCTGGCGCCGGACGGAGAGCTTCGCCACCCTACCGAGGGAGCCATTGACGAGGATCTGGCAATAAAAATGTACGAGAACATGATGCTGACAAGAATGTTCGATCGGAAGGCGGTCAACCTGCAAAGGCAGGGCCGAATGGGCACGTACGCCCCTTATGAGGGGCAGGAAGCCTCGCAGGTCGGGAGTGCACTGGCACTGTCCCCCAATGATTGGTTGTTTCCCAGCTATCGCGATCATGCTGCTGCAATTACGCATGGGCAGGCGCTCAGCAGGGTGCTGCTTTATTGGATGGGCCATATGGAAGGCTCGATCAGTCCGGAAGGCCGCCATATTATGCCGCCATGCGTGCCGATAGCCACGCATTTGACGCATGCCGTAGGCACATCTTGGGCCGCTAAGCTGAAGGGTGAGAAGCAGGCGAGCATCGTGTACTTCGGCGAAGGGGCAACCTCAGAGGGAGATTTCCATGAGGCCTTGAATTTTGCCGGGGTATATCAGACGGCTACTGTATTCTTCTGCCAGAATAACGGCTACGCCATCAGCGTGCCGTTCCATGCGCAGTCCGCTTCCCGAACGATCGCCCAGCGCGCGGCTGCTTACGACATGCCGGGTGTTCGAGTGGATGGTAACGATGTGTTCGCCGTTTGGCTGACCGTACGCGAAGCGCTTGAACGCGGCTTGAACGGCGGCGGACCGACGCTTATCGAGGCAGTCACGTTCCGTTACGGGCCGCATACGACCAGCGACGATCCGCGCAAATATCGGGATCAGGCCCGGCTCTCTGCCGAGTGGAGGGAGCAGCGCGATCCAATAGAGCGCTTGAAGCGGTATCTCGTGAAGAGGGGGATTTGGGGCCAGGAGCATGAGGAGCGTCTGGTGGATCGGATCAGCGGCCTTATCGAGGCCGCGGTTGCAGAGGCGGAGAGCTATCCGAATTCCCAGCCTGAAGATATGTTCATGCACGTAAACGCTGACATGCTGTGGCCTGTGGCTGAGCAACGGGAACAGAGCGGCCTGTGTGCGGAAAGGCAGGGTGAAGCATGAGCCGGAACGTAACGATATTACAAGCGATTAATGAAGCGCTCGATCAGAAGCTGGCGGACGATCAGCGCGTCATGCTTACAGGAGAAGACATTGGCGTCAACGGCGGTGTATTTCGGGCAACGGAAGGACTGTTCGAGAAGTACGGCCAGGAACGGGTTGTGGATACGCCGCTGGCTGAAGCCGGCATTATTGGCTCAGCAATCGGGCTGGCGTTGAATGGCTTCATTCCAGTCGTTGAAATTCAGTTTTTGGCCTTCATTTATCCCGGCTTCGAGCAGATCGTCACACATGCGGCCCGCATGCGATATCGGACGCGGGGACAGTACAATGTCCCACTTGTTATTCGCACGCCTTACGGCGCGGGAATTAGAGGGCCAGAGCTTCATTCGGAGAGTGTGGAAGCATTCTTCGTTCATACGCCCGGGCTTAAGGTGGTCGTACCGAGCAATCCTTACGATGCCAAGGGTTTGCTTGTTAGCGCCATTGAGGATCCCGATCCGGTCGTATTTTTGGAACCGGCAAGGATTTATCGGGCCTTCAAGGCAGAAGTGCCGGAAGAGATGTACCGCATTCCGCTAGGGAAGGCGAACATTGTCCGGGAAGGCACAGATGTGACGCTGATTTCATGGGGGGCCATGATGCGGGTGGCGCTTGAAGCGGCGCGGCAGCTGGAGCAGGAGAAGGGCTGGTCTTGTGAGGTCATCGATCTCCGCTCGTTGTATCCGCTTGATCGGGATGCAATTGCCGCATCCGTGAAGAAAACAGGCCGCGCGATAATTGTTCATGAGGCGCAGAAAACGGCCGGCGTCGGAGCAGAAATTGTTTCGCTGATCAATGATGAAGCGCTGATGTATTTGCGGGCTCCGATTCAGCGAATTACTGGCTTTGATGTGCCAGTTCCGCAGTTCTCGCTCGAGGATGTCTATGTTCCGACGGTCGGGCGGGTAAGAGAGGGAATCGCTGCAGCGATACAGTTCTGACCGTTCAGGAGGAGGAACGCGAATGATAGAGTTCAAGCTTCCCGACGTAGGAGAAGGCATCCACGAAGGGGAGATCGGAAAATGGCTCATTAAGGAAGGGGAATGGGTGGCCTGCGATCAGCCGATCGTCGAGGTGCAGACGGACAAAGTGAACGCCGAGCTGACCGCTCCGGCGGCCGGCGTAGTGCGCAAGCTGATGTTCGCCGAGGGCGCTGGAGTTCGAGTAGGCGAGGTATTGTTCCTTCTCGAAGCGGAGGGGCGCATTCCTGCGATAGAAGCGGGCAAGGCGGAACAGGCGGCTTCAGTAGCAGCGGTTGTCAACGCTCCTTCGCCATCACCAGCAGAGGCCTTGCCATTGTCTGCAGCGGCATCGCCGTCGGTGTCTGCTGAATTACCTGTGGGAAGAGTGCGCGCAGCTCCCTATGTTCGCCAGCTTGCGAGGCAGTTGAATGTCGACATCGAGCAGGTGAAGGGAAGCGGAGCCGCCGGGCGGATATCCGAAGAGGACGTACGGCGCTATGCTGCTGCGGGCACGACTAAGGAAGCGGAAGGGGCAGGGGCAGACCTAACATGGGAAAATGCGGTTCAGCCTGCGCTGGAGCGAACGGCTTCCGTTGTCCGGCCGCAGAATGCCGCTGCCAGGTTGCAAGGGGCCGCACCGACTTCTTGTGCCGAGGAACGGCTTCCGCTGCGCGGCGTTCGCTTGAGGATCGCCGAGAGGCTGGTTAAGGCAGTGAGCATCATCCCGCATGTCACGCAGGTGGATGAACTGGAAGCCGATGCCCTGCAGGCGCTGCGTGAGCGGATTCGGCCGCTGGCGGCCGAACGGCAGGTGAAGTTGACATACTTGCCGTTTTTCATCAAGGCAATTGTCATCGCGCTTAAGGAATTCCCATTCTTCAACGCTTCGCTTGATGACGAGACGAAGGAAATTGTGTTGAAGCGCTATTATCACATCGGGATTGCGACCGATACACCGGACGGTCTAATTGTTCCGGTTATCCGGGACGCTGACCGGAAGACAGTATTTGAGCTGGCAGAAGAGATTGGGCAGCTGTCGGAGCGGGCTCGGGAAGGAAAGCTGAAGCTTGAGGAAATTACCGGAGGTACCTTCACGATCAGCAATGTCGGTTCGATTGGCAGTCTTCTCGCAACGCCGATCATTAACCATCCGGAGGCGGCCATCCTGGCGCTGCACAAAATGGAGCAGCGCATGGTCGTTCGCAATGGGGAAGGTGTTATCCGCCTCATGATGAATATGGCGCTTTCCTTCGACCATCGGCTTATCGATGGGGCGGAGGCGATTCGATTCACGAATCGGATCAAGCAGCTGCTGGAGCAGCCTGACTTATTATGGGCGGAGATGGTATAGATGGTCGTCGGTGAAATTGCAGTAGAAACGGATGTTGTTGTCATTGGCGGCGGGCCTGGCGGCTATACGTCAGCGATCCGGCTGGGCCAATTGGGCAAATCGGTCGTGTTGGTGGAAAAGGAGGAGCTCGGCGGTGTTTGTCTTCATTCGGGCTGCATTCCATCCAAGGCGCTGATTCATGCGGCCGGATTGTATGACGAAGCCAGAGCGGCTTCCAAGCTGGGACTGCGGATAGAGCCTGGGGCTCTTTCCTTCAATATGTCCGATTGGCAGTTGTGGAAGTCCGGCATTGTCGGCAGGCTGGGAAGCGGAGTGGCGCAGCTCTGCGCCGCTAACGGGGTTACGGTCGTGAAGGGGAGCGCAGTCTTCCTGTCCGATGACCGCGTCGGGGTAGAGACGGAATCCGGCTTCGAGACCTACAAGTTCAAGCAGGCGGTTATCGCGACAGGATCGCGGCCGCATCTTCCAGCATTTGCTGCGGCAGGTGGTTCCCGCATCCTCACTTCCACGGGGGCGCTGGAATTGGACAGTATACCAGAGCGTTTAGCCATTATCGGGAGCGGCTATATCGGCATCGAATTGGGCATGGCATTCGCCAAGCTTGGATGCCGCGTCACACTTATTGAGCGCGAGGAGCGGATTCTCCCCCTTGTGGAAGGCAGCCTCGCTGCGGAAGTGAAGCGGCGCGCTGGCAAGCTAGGGATGGTTATCAAGACGGGCACGGAAGTGCGCGCGATTATGGAGCATGACGATGATGTCGAGCTGCGACTCGAATCGAGACAGCAAGGGGAGGAGAGCGTCCGCTGCGACAAGGTGCTTGTGACGGTCGGACGCATGCCGAACACAGAAGGACTCGGTCTCAGTCAGGCCGGGGTACGAATGGATGAGCGCGGCTATGTTCCGGTCGATGCGGAATGCCGAACCAATGTGCGCCACATTTTCGCCATTGGTGATATTACGCCGGGGCCTGCTCTTGCTCATCGCGCCGCGAGGCAGGGCACGGTCGCCGCGGAGGTGATCGGCGGATTGCCGAGTGCTTTCGACTCGCCGTATGTGCCGTACGTTATTTTTTCTGACCCGCAAATTGCCGGAGTGGGACTGACGCGGGCGGAAGCCGAGCGGCAGGGCATTAAGGTGAAGACGGGCCGCTTTCCTTTCCGTGCCAACGGATACGCATTGGCGGCTGGGAAGACAGACGGTTTTGCGGAAGTAGTCGTCGAAGAGGAAACCGGCTTGCTGTTGGGCATGCATGCGGTGGGGGCGGATGCCGGCAGCTTGATTGGCCAGGGGGTCCTCGCCCTCGAAATGGCTGCGAGAGCGGAGGATGTGGCTATGACGGTGCATCCGCACCCGACGCTTAGTGAAGGCTGGCTGGAAGCCGCCGCCGCCGCTTTGGGGCATGCCATACACATTGTGAACGAGAGGAGGCTGGAAGATGAGTAATCGGAAGGGCCAGGATGGATCGCTGGACGACGAGCGTTTGGCGCATTTTCTGAACCGAATTGACCGGGGCGACAAGATTGAAGCGGACGATTGGATGCCAGACGATTACCGCAACCAGTTAATTAAGCTGATATCGATGCATGGCGTTAGTGAAATAATGGGGGCGCTTCCGGAGAAGGAATGGGTTCCGAAGGCGCCGACGCTGCGCCGCAAACTGGCGATTATGGCCAAGGTGCAGGATGAGATGGGACATGGACAGCTGCTGCTGCGGGTCGCGGAGGATCTAATGGCGCCGCTTGGCCAGACTCGTGAGGATCTGCTGCGCAATCTGTTCTCAGGAAAGCTGAAATTCCACAACGTGTTCCATATGGAGGCGCCCACATGGGCAGATGCAGGCGTCATCGCCTGGCTTGTTGACGGTGCGGCAATCATTACCCAGTCCATGTCGCTGGAGACATCCTACGCGCCATATGCCCGCGCGCTCCAGCGCATATGCGCGGAAGAGAAATTCCATGCTCAGCACGGCGAGAGCATCGTACTGGAGCTGGCCGAAGGAACGCCAGCGCAGCGCCGGATGCTGCAGGAGGCCGTAAACCGCTGGTGGCCTTCCTTGCTGATGTTCTTTGGCCCGCCAGAAGGCGGAACCGTGTCCAGCAACCAGCAGATGAACATGCGTTACAAGATTCGCACGCAGACGAACGAGGAGCTGCGGCAGGCCTTTTTCCATAAATATGTGAACCGGATTTATCATTTGGGCTTGACGCTTCCGGACGACACGATTCGTTACGACGAAGCGGAGGGCGTCTGGCATTACCAGCAGCCCGATTGGGATCTCTTTGTACAAATTGTGCGTGGGAACGGACCTTGCTCGGCACAGCGGCTGCGGCTCCGGAAAACGTCCTACGAAGAGGCGGAATGGGTGCGGGAAGCGATGGTGGCGCCTCCGCCCCGTACATCCTATGCGGCTGGAGGAGGGGCGATATGAGCAGCGAACGGAAAGAGAAATTTGCCGTCTATGAGGTATTCAGCCAAAAGAGCCCGTCTGCCGGCTTCGTGCACCAGTTCAGCTTGTTGGCGCCTAACCCGGAAGCCGCGCTCCTGATGGCGCGGGAGAACTTCATGCGCCGCGAGCCCTGCATCAACATCTGGGTTGTGAAGCGCGATGATATTCACGGACTGACACCGGAGGAACGCGAGAGCCTCGAACGACTGGACAACAAAAGCTACCGCGAAACAAAGGGATATGGCGACATCCAATCGAGGTGGCGGCGCCACAAGGAAGAGTATGAGAGCAAGGTGGATATCGCAGCACAGAAGGAGGGGTGAAATGTCGGAGCATATCGAAGTAGCGGCGGCGGAAGAGGCCAAGCGCCGCCCGGATTATACTCGGGCGCTGCAGGAGCTCTTGCTGCAGATTGCAGACGATGACTATATTTTGGCATACCGGGGATCGGAATGGCTTGGGCTGGCCCCTCACATCGAAGAAGATGTCGCTTTCTCCTCGATGGCGCAGGACATGATGGGGCATGCAGCGATGCTATACGAGATGCTGGAGGAGTTGGGAGCTGGCAAGGCGGATGACCTGGCGCATTTGCGCAGCCCGGAGGCTTTCCGCAATGCCATACTGCTCGAGCGACCGAATGGACCAGGCGAGTATGCGAATGAGCCGCATTACGACTGGGCGTTCGCGATTGCCCGCTGCAGCCTATACGGCATATTCAAAGAAATCCGTCTGGAAGTGTTGACCCATTCTTCGTATGTGCCGCTAAGGCAGGAGGCCAGCAAAATGCTGCGCGAGCATCAGTATCACAGCCGGTATTGGCGCTCCTGGTTCACGCGGCTGGCAGGCGGCACGAACGAGGCGCGTTCCCGATTGATTGCGGCCGTAGCCCAGGCGTGGAGCGATATAGGAAGCCTGTTCCCCCTAGGCAGCGAGGAGGAGGCGATCGTACGCTTCGGTCTGAGCATAGGTGGCGATGAATTGGCACGGCGCTGGAAGACTTCGGCGCAGAGCTTGTTCGAAGCGAGTGGGCTCGCATGGCCAGGAGACTGGATTATTCCTGTCAGGACTGGACGCGACGGGCAGCATACCGACGATTTGCAGCAAGTCGTCGCCATCTTGTCGGAGGTGTACCGGATTGACCCGGCGGCCAGCTGGTAAAGGAGGCGGTTCATCGTGACGCAGATGATGCGGCAGATGCCAACGGGGCTTGAGGAACGAATTTGGGCACTGCTGCAGGAGGTCAAGGATCCAGAAATCCCCGTTATCAGCATGATCGAGATGGGGATGATTCACAGGGTAGTTGTAGACGAGAGCGTGGTTGAGGTGGAGGTACTGCCGACCTTCATTGGCTGTCCTGCTCTGGAATTGATGAGGAGCGAAATTCAGGAGAAGCTGCTTTCCATCGAGGAAGTGCGCGAGGGGATCGTCCACTTCCTGCGGGAACCAGCCTGGATCTCGGATCGGATTAGCGACGAAGGCCGGGAGAAGCTGCGTTCATTCGGCATTGTTGCACCGCCGCGCGGTTGTACGCCGGGCGAAGAGTGGAAGGTGCGGTGCCCCTACTGCGATTCTCCGTACACACGCATGGACAATATGTTCGGTCCGGCGGCTTGCCGCAGCATTTTATACTGCAGGCACTGCAAAAATCCGTTCGAAGCTTTGAAAGTGTTGTAAGGCTAGGCTTGTATGGTTCGTAATGCCTTTAATGCTCTAGTGCTTAGTGTTTAATGCTTAATGCTTAATCTTTAGTGCTTAATGCTTAATCTTTAGTGCTCTAAGGCTTTAAGGTTTTAAGGATTAATGCCTGTAGTTCATAGCGGGATTGTGATGTTGTTAGACGTTTGGTTTGTTGCACTGCTTTTTTGTATGGTGTTACAAGGCTCTGTAAAGGTTGAACAAGTAATTTTTTTACAGGCAGCGACAAGGAAGGCAAGGAAAACGATTGCGCACATTTGCGCCGCCTCTGGAGCGGTATAAGCCGCAGAGGCAGAGGGAGGGTATCCGATTACGATGGAAAAAAGCATGCAGACTGTTGAATTGAAGTCGATGTTCATCAACGGAGAATGGACGCAAGCACAAGGCGGCGGTATGCTCCGTGTCGTTAATCCAGCAACTGGAGAAGAGGTAGGGACGGTAAGCTATGGTGATCATTTGGACGCAAGAGCGGCCATCGATGCGGCTCATCAGGCATTCCCAGGCTGGTCTCGCTTGACCGCCCGTGAGCGTTCAAAATATTTGTACCAACTATATGAATTGGTGCGCAGCCATCGTGATGAACTGGCGGGCATCATCTCGGCGGAGATGGGTAAGCCGCTGCGTGAGGCCAAAGGCGAGGTGCTGGGGGCTGCCGACAACTTCATGTGGTATGCAGAGGAAGCGAAGCGGGTGTATGGCGAGACGGTTCCATCCTCTGTGCCGAACAAGCGGATTATGGTCAGCCGCCACCCGGTCGGCGTCGTCGGAGCGATCACACCATGGAACTTCCCGGTTAATATGGTCGCGCGGAAGATTGCGCCCGCGCTCGCCGCAGGGTGCACGGTCGTTTTGAAGCCAGCCGAGAGCACGCCGCTAAGCGCAATTAAGTTATTCGAGCTGATCGCACAAGCCGGTTTCCCAGCCGGTGTCGCTAATCTGGTCATCGGCCAGCCGGAGACAGTGGGCCAGGAGCTGCTCGACAATCCAAAGGTTCGCAAAATTGCCTTCACCGGCTCGACGCACGTCGGCAAGCTGTTGATGGAAGGGGCGGCCAAGCATGTGAAGCGGGTCAGTCTGGAATTGGGCGGCCATGCGCCGTTTATTGTGTTCGAGGATGCCGACTTGGATGCGGCGGTTGCGGGGCTGTTCGAGAGCAAGTTCCGCAATTCAGGACAAATGTGCATCTGTACGAATCGCCTGTATGTGCACGAGTCTGTGGCAGAGGCATTCAGCACCAAGCTGATCGAACGGCTGAGCAAGGCGAAGGTTGGCGACGGACGCAGCAAAGAGACCGAAATTGGCCCGCTCGTTAACCAACGGGCGCTTGATAAAGTGCTGCGCCATATTCAGGATGCACAGGACAAAGGCGGGAAAGTTGTTTTCGGCGGCAAGCGCTTGATGGAGGGGGAATACGGCAAAGGCTTCTATTGCGAGCCGACCGTCATTACGGGCGTAACTAAGGAAATGGAGATTGCTGCCGAGGAAACATTCGGCCCAGTTGTGCCGATGATGACCTTCACGGATGAAACGGATGTTATCCAAATGGCGAACGACACATCATATGGCTTGGCTGCCTATGCCTATACGCGTGACAGCAGCCGCTGTTTCCGTCTGGCGGAGGCTTTGGAATACGGCATCGTAGGTATTAATGATGGTTCACCAACACAGACTCAGGCGCCATTCGGAGGCTGGAAGGAAAGCGGACTTGGCCTGGAGGGCGGACGCTACGGAATGGATGCATTTTTGGAAACGAAATTTGTTTCGTTCGGGTTGTAATCATCGTTTTGATAGATGTAATGAATGAATATTGAGAGATAAGGGAGGATTTATTCATGGTCAAATTAATCGCGATCTACCGCAAGCCTGAGGATGTCGAGGCGTTCAACGAGCATTATTTTAATACCCATTCTCCATTGGCAGCAAAAATGCCTGGACTCGTGAAGATGGAAGTGGGAACGATTTATGGAACGCCAATGGGGGATAGCGATTTGCACCTGATTTGCGAGATGTATTTTGAATCGAAAGAGGCCTTGAAGGCAGCCCTGTCATCCGCTGAGGGCAAGGCGTCCGGCAAGGATTTGATGGGGTTTGCCGGCAAATTGGTATCCATGCATATGGCGGAGGTTCATGAGTGAGCAAGCCGACGCATCGCAACCGGTTTAATGATTTGCTTGGAATCGAGATCGTTCGGCTGGATGAAGATGGATGTGTTATGCAATTGCATACCCACCCTGATCTTCATAACAGCATCGAAGGCTTCGTGCATGGCGGCGTGACGAACACGTTGGCTGACGCTGCCATGGGCCATGCGGCTGCACCCCCGATTGACGGGGTGCAGCAGTGTGTAACCGTGGAGAGCAAGATCAATTATTTGTCTCCGTCCATCGGCGAACTTCTTGTTGCGGAGTCTCGGGTGCTGAAGCGCGGGCGCAATTTAATTGTGATGGACGCGCGCATTACCTGCGATGGGAAGCTTGTCGCTGTCGCTTTGGGGACATACGCGCGCGTCAGTCCTAATCGAGGGGAACAAGGCACGGAATTGCCGTCCACGAAGCAGGAATAAGGCGATGGAGTAGGTTGTCGAGCAGACGGATCAGCGGAAAAGAGGGGGCTGAACGAATCGATGGAGATGCAGGAGCAGAGATTGAGCAAGGCGTCGGTGCAAAGTGAGGTACCGGTGCAGGATCAAGAACAGGGTCTGAATCAGCAAAATCTGAATCAGGGACATGAACAGGTGCAAGACCAGGTACAAGTTCAAGGTATGCTTCAGGAGCAAGAGACGGTACAGTCAGTGAAGCTGGATCGCCACGATCATGTTGCCGTCATTACGCTGAATCGGCCTGCCGACTTAAATGCCCTCAATTATGAAACGCTGGTGCGCCTGGGAGAAATCGTCGCGGAAATCCGGGAGGATCGTCATCAGATTCGTGTCGTTATCGTGACGGGCGCGGGCCGAGCCTTCAGCGCAGGGGCTGATCTAAAGGAACGGCGCACGCTGAATGAACAACAGGTGAGACGCAACGTGCGTGCGATCCAGGATGTGTTCACCGCCATGGAGGAGCTTCCGCAGCCGACGATTGCAGCAGTGAACGGATATGCGTTCGGCGGCGGTTTCGAATTAATGCTGGCCTGCGATTTGCGCTTAGCTGTTCGGGATGCCCGTATGGGACTTACCGAGGTGAGTCTGGGCATCATTCCCGGTGCAGGTGGAACGCAGCGGCTGCCGCGGCTTATCGGGCCAGCGCGGGCGAAGGAGCTCATCCTGACTGCGCGGAAAATGAACGCCCAAGATGCGCTGCAATACGGATTGCTGAACGGAATAGCCGATGACGCAGAGCAGCTCCACACAATGACGCTTGATTTGGCGAATGAGATTGCATCTAATGCGCCGCTCGCGGTCTATCAGGCCAAATACGCCATAAACTGGGGCAGCCATGTTGGTTTGTACTCCGGACTAGAGGTTGAGGCACAAGCCTATGAGATGATTATCCCGACGAAGGATCGGGCAGAGGCATTAGAAGCCTTTGCGGACAAACGAAAGCCTGTCTTCCGTGGGGTGTAGGAGGGTAGCGCGTGATATTCAATGTCGAAATGGAAACGATGCCGCATGAACGGATGCGGGTGCTCCAACTGGAGAGACTCCGCCACGCCGTCAAGCGGGCATATGACCGAGTACCTTTTCATCGTGCTGCGTTAGATCGGGCGGGCCTTGATCCGGAGGACATTCGCAGTTTGGAGGATATCCGCCGCCTGCCGTTCATGAAGAAATCCGATCTGCGCGATTATTATCCGTTCGGATTGTTCGCGACCGAGATGAGCGAAGTTGTACGTATCCATGGTTCATCCGGCACGAGAGGCAAGCCGATCGTTGTGGGGTACACGAAGCAAGATATTGAAGCTTGGGCTGAAATTGTTGCACGCGCCATTTGCTGCGCAGGTGGTCGGCCCGGCGATATTTTTCACAACGCGTATGGGTATGGCTTGTTCACAGGAGGATTGGGCCTGCATTATGGCATCGAGTGTCTAGGCGCGGTCGCTGTACCTGTGTCAGGAGGGAATACACCGCGCCAGATTACGCTTATTCAGGATTTCAAGCCGCGCGGCTTGTCAGGTACACCGTCCTATATTTTGAATCTGGTGGAGGAAATGCGCAAGCAGGGCATTGATACGCGGGCAACGAGCATCGAGTACGGCATTTTTGGCGCGGAGCCTTGGTCGGAGGAAATGCGCCGCCATCTAGAGGATGCTCTTGGAATTAAGGCGATTGATATTTATGGATTGAGTGAGGTGCTTGGGCCAGGTATCGCTATCGAGTGTCAGGAAGCGCAGGATGGTCTGCATATTGCCGAAGATCATTTTCTGGCGGAGGTGGTCGATCGCGAGACGGGTGAACCGCTGCCGTACGGGCAGGAAGGCGAGCTGGTGTTTACTTCACTGACCAAGGAAGCATTCCCAGTCATCCGCTACCGGACGGGCGATATTGCGTCGCTTCACCCGGGTACCTGCAAATGTGGCCGCACGACGATGCGGATGTCCCGGATTAAAGGAAGAGTAGATGACATGCTGATTATACGCGGCGTCAACGTTTACCCAACCGAGCTTGAGGCTGTGCTGCTTAACTTCTCCCAACTTGCGCCCCATTATCAAGTCGTCATTGAGCGGGACAATGCACTTGACCGCTTCGAGATTCATTGCGAGATTACGCCGGAATTCTGGAGTCGGGTAGGCAGCGTTCTGGAAAGCCAGGAGGTTGCCGAACTGGTAAAGGAGATCGGCAAGGCGATCAAATGCTCGCTCGGTGTCTCTGTTTTACTGCATGTGAATGAGCCGGATTCGATTGCGCGCAGCGAGGGAAAAGCAGTACGCGTTGTCGATAACCGCAAGCGAGCGGCAGACGTTGAAGAAAGTGAAGGAGTGGGGGCGGGATGACGAAGATGGGCAGTAGTAATGTGACCGTGTCGGTGGACGGTGCTGTAGGTGTGCTTACCCTGAATCGGCCAGACGTGTTGAATGCTTTGAATCGCGAGCTGATGCAGGAGCTTGTGGCTGAACTGGAACGAATGGATCGGGACGATGCTGTGAAGGTGCTTGTTATTACAGGGAATGATAAGGCCTTCGCCGCAGGAGCGGATATTAGGGAAATGGCGGATGAATCCGCTGTTTCGCTGCTGTTGAAGCGACAGTTCGATGTCTGGGATCGCATCGGCGGCATCACTAAACCGATCATCGCCGCTGTGAGCGGATATGTGCTCGGCGGAGGCTGTGAGCTGATGATGAACTGTGATCTTATTGTTGCCTCGGATACGGCGCGCTTCGGGCAGCCGGAAATTCGCATTGGTGTTATGCCCGGTGCTGGAGGAACGCAGCGGTTGACCAGGGCAGTGGGGCAGCGCAAGGCGATGGAACTGCTGCTGACCGGGGATACGATGCTCGCGGAAGAGGCTCTTCGCTGTGGTCTAATTAACAAGGTAGCTCCAGTTGAGCTTTATTTGGAGGAAGCGCTGAAGCTTGCGCGGCGCATTGCCGACCAGCCGCCTCTGGCTGTTTCCCTTATTAAGCAGGCCGTTCGCAAGGCGCAGGATCTTTCACTGGCCGAAGGTCTTGATTTTGAGCGGCAATGTTTCCATCTGTTGTTCGCGAGCGAGGATCAGAAGGAAGGCATGCTTGCTTTTCAAGAGAAGCGAAGTCCCCAATTCAAGGGCAGATAGGAGGAATCATGGCTGTGTATGAGACGATTCTGTACGAAGTATCAGCAGGCGTAGCCCGGATCACGATGAATCGGCCGGATAAGTACAACGCCTTCACCGGGAAGATGATCGCCGAGATAATTGATGCGTTCCGTCAAGCAGGCAAAGATGCTGCGGCGCGCTGTATTGTCCTGACCGGAGCGGGCAAAGCATTCAACGCAGGGCAGGATCTGGGCGATGTGCCAGGTGCCGGCGGTGTGGTCGGGCAGGACGGAGCTGCAAACCACGGCGACATGCTGCGTTCGCGCTACAATCCGCTCATTTTGCAAATTCGCAACACGGAGCTGCCGGTTATCGCGGCTGTGAACGGCGTAGCGGCAGGAGCAGGGATGAGCCTCGCCCTTGCTTGTGATATGCGTGTGATGTCTGAGCGGGCTTATTTTGTCAGTGCATTCATTAATATAGGGCTTGTTCCCGATTCAGGGGGATGCTACTTCCTGCCGCGTCTTGTCGGCTTGGCCAAGGCGATAGAAATTGCCACGATTCGGGATCGCGTTACGGCGAAGGAGGCGCATCGGATTGGCTTGGTTAATCGCGTATGCTCTGCCGAACGGCTGGACGAGGAAGCAGCTGAGCTTGCAGCCAAGCTAGCTCAGCTTCCGACGCGGGCGATCTGGTTGATGAAGCAGACAATGAACCGGGGACTGGAAAAGGGGCTGGCGGAGACACTGGAGCAGGAGGCATATGCCCAGGAGATCGCCGGACGCACGCAGGATCACCGGGAAGGCATGCAGGCTTTTCTAGAGAAGCGGCCGCCTATGTTCAAGGGGGTATAGCCGATGGAAGACTATGTTTCCGGAGGAAGCCCCGGCACGGTCGGTATTATTGGTGCTGGCACAATGGGAGCGGGGATTGCGCTCGTATGCGCTCGGCGGGGTCGCCGTGTTCGATTGCAGGATATTAAGCCAGAGGTGCTGGAGGCTGCGCAGGCCTATATCGGTTCGGTTCTGTCGAAGGATGTTGCGAAGGGGAAAATCTCGGCGGAAGAGAAACGGTCGACACATAATCTTATTGAGTTAGTGCAGGACATGGCAGCATTAAGCTCATGCTCGATCGTCATCGAGGCGATCCCCGAGAATCTGGAGTTGAAGCGCTCTGTGTTCGCCCGCTTAACAGAGCTTTGCAGCAGTGATGTGCTGCTGCTGAGCAATACGTCCTCCCTTTCCATTACGGAACTTGCAGCAGGCTTGCCTCATCCGGAGCGCATCATAGGCTTTCATTTCTTCAACCCTGCGCCGGTTATGCCGCTTGTGGAAATCATCCGCGGCCACAAGTCGGCAGATGCCTGCGTCGCTGCCGCCCGCAGGTTTGCGGAGGAGCTGGGCAAGGTGCCTGTGTTGGCGGAGGACTCGCCCGGATTTATCGTCAACCGCGTCGCCCGACCTTATTATAATGAAGCGCTGCGCATCATAAGCGACCGGGTGGCTAAACCGGAGCAGATTGATCGCATTATGAAGCAGGCTGGCGGTTTCAAAATGGGGCCGTTCGAGCTGCAGGATCTAATTGGTCTCGACGTGAATCTGGCGACAACGGAATCGGTCTATACCCGGTTCAATCATGAGAGCCGCTTCAAGCCGAGCCGGATACAGCAGCGCATGGTGCAGGCAGGAAGCTTAGGCAGGAAGACAGGAGAGGGGTTTTATTCATATGACCAATAACGCGATCCTGTTGGATGGAAACGGCCCGCTGCGCGAAGGCCTTCATGTGCTGCTAGAACGAAGCGGATATCAGATTATTTCCTTGGCAGAGTCGGAGGAGTGCAGGGATGCCCTCTCCTCGGTTCGATACGGTATGGAAGTAACCAATGATGATGTGGTTGAAAAACAGGCGAATATCGTGAAAATGGATCGGCTATTGCCGCCGGAAATACCAATCGCGGCTACCTCGTTAGCTCTCTCTGCCACTGAGATCGCATCCTGGGCATCTCAACCGAAGCGAATATGCGGCTTCGGAACGCTCGCACCCCTGGAAGAACGCGAGTTGATTGAAGTGGCTCCTGCCTTGCAGACATCAAAGGAAACCCTTCATAGTGTGGAGGAGCTGTTCCTCTCTTTGGGTAAACAGGTAGACATTGTGCAGGATGAGGCGGGACTTGTCTTCCCGCGCATTCTCGCCTTAATCGTAAATGAAGCCGCCTTCGCTCTAATGGAAGGGACGGCTTCCGCTACGGATATCGATACGGCTATGAAGCTGGGAACCGGTTATCCGTACGGTCCACTTGAATGGGCAGACAGAATCGGGCTGGATGATGTGCTGGCGGTTCTGAGCGGTCTCCACCGCGATCTGGGTGAAGAACGGTATCGCCCAGCTCCGCTTCTGCGCAAGCTCGTGTTGGCAGGCCGGTTTGGCTCCCGCAGCGGCCAAGGCTTCTATTCCTATGATATTGGGGGGGAACAAGATGGCAACACCCGTAATTATTGATGCGATACGTACGCCGATCGGACGCTACGGCGGAGCGCTCAAGGATGTGCGCGCCGATGATCTGGGCGCGATCGTTATTCGCAGCCTGTTGGAGCGGAATCCGGTCGCCCCTGATCGGGTAGACGGCGTTATTGTCGGCTGTGCGAATCAGGCGGGGGAGGACTGCCGCAATGTGGCGCGCATGTCGCTGCTGCTGGCTGGAATGCCGGTCGAGGTGCCGGGCGTGACGGTAAATCGCCTATGCGGATCTGGCATGGAGGCCGTTCAGCAAAGCGCCTATGCCATTATGGCAGGGGCGGGACATATGTATATTGCCGCCGGGACGGAGAGCATGACGCGGGCACCTTATGTGATGATGAAGCCGGAGGCCGCTTTTCAGCGTGGGCACCAGCAGATCTTCGACACGACTTTGGGCTGGAGGATGACCAATGACAAGCTGGCCACTCTCTATCCTCCCATCAGTCTAGGGGAGACGGCGGAGAATGTGGCGGAGCAATACGGCGTAAGCCGGGAGGCGCAGGATGAGTTTGCGCTCTCCAGCCAACGGAAGTATGCTGAAGCCCAAGCAGCGGGGAAGTTTGCAGCCGAGCTTGTTCCGGTGGAGGTGACCGGGCGCAAGGGCCAGATCATGAAGATCGAGCAGGATGAACATCCTCGTCCTGAGACGACGCTGGAGCAGTTGCAGAAGTTGAAGCCGGCCTTCAAGCAAGGGGGAACTGTGACGGCCGGGAACTCGTCGGGACTGAACGACGGGGCAGCGGCGCTGCTCATTATGGAACAGGAGGCCGCCCATTCGCTCGGACTTCGCCCACGCGCCCGCGTGGTTGCTGCTGCATCTGCTGGCGTCGATCCGTCCGTGATGGGAATCGGCCCCGTGCCGGCCGCGCGCAAAGCGCTTCAGCAGGCTGGACTGAGTATCGAGGACATTGATCTGTTCGAGCTGAATGAAGCATTTGCTGCACAGGCAATTGCCAGCATGCGGGAGTTGAATATCGACCCGGTTCGGGTGAATGTGAACGGCGGGGCGATTGCGATTGGCCATCCGCTCGGGTGCAGCGGGGCTCGGATATTAACGACACTGCTCAATGAGATGGAGCGCCGAGAGGTACGTTACGGCTTGGCTGCGATGTGCATCGGTGTCGGTCAAGGCATCGCCACGATAATTGAGCGAATATGACCAGGCCGGCAGCCTGAATGGGCATGGTTGATTTTTTTGGCGAGGAGGAATCGACGTGAAGCAAGGATTGGTTCCAGGCGCTGAAATAGCTTTTGCTGTGACTGTTACACCGGATATGTATCCTGCTTTTGACGGCACGGCCATTCACGAAGTGATGTCTACCGTCACCATGATTTACTATATGGAGAAGGCTGGTCGAGAGATGATCGTTTCTTTTTTGGACGAAGAGGAAGAAGCTTCGGGGCTCGCTCTTGATATCAAGCATATAGGGCCTGCGGTCGCCGGACAGGAGGTAACGTTTCGAGCTGTATGTGTCGAGGTGGGAGCGAAGCGCATGGTGTGCGAGGTGACAGCAGAGACGCGAATCAATCTAGTCGGGAAAGGAACGTTTACGCAGGCGATTTTCTATAAAAATACGATGGCAGAGCGGCTCACGGCTTTGCGCCGCAAGGCGGAAGAAGAGCAGAAGCTATCTTGACAAGCTGAGCGGCGGTTCCTCCACTCCGACATGCCCTCCATTTTGCTTGAGCTATGGAGAATCAAGTGATACAATTTGACGAGATACAACATTTGGAAATCACGTGATTGACTAGGAGTGGTGAACATGAGGCCGCAATCGATGCTGTTTACCATATACGGCGAGTATGTACGTCATTATGGTAGCGAAATCTGGGTTGGGAGCCTGACCGCCCTGATGGGGGAGTTCGGTTTGACCGACCAGGCCGTACGGGCCGCTATCTCACGCATGCTTCGCCAAGGGTGGCTGGAGTCGCGCAAGGTGGGAAATCGCAGCTATTACTCAATGTCCCCGCGCGGCAAGCGGCGCTTGGATGAGGCGGCGGCCCGCATTTATAAGCAAGAGACAGATGTGTGGGACGGCAAATGGTGCATTGCGAGCTACAACATTCCCGAAAAGGATCGGGGCATACGGGATCAATTGCGCAAGGAACTGGCATGGCTCGGCTTCGGCATGTTGACGACGAGCACCTGGATCAGCCCTAACGATCTAACTGACAAGGTGAGGGACATCGTGGAATCACGCGGGATATCCGGATATGTGGAAATTTTTAAGGCGGATCATATCGCTTGGAGCAAATCTAGGCAGTTGGTGCAGAAGTGCTGGAACATCGATGAGATTAATGCGGCTTATGCTGAATTTATTGAGGTATACCGCCCAAGTTATGAAAAATTGCTCACGATGATGCAGCAGGGGGATACCATACCTGACGGCTACTGCTTCGTAGAGAAGAGCAAACTGGTTCACTGGTACCGGAAGTTCTTATTCATTGATCCGGACTTCCCTGAAGAACTGTTGCCAGATGTGTGGTTAGGCAAGGAAGCGGATCAATTGTTCCACAACTACTATGATTTGCTTCATACAGGGGCCAGTCGTTTTTTTGAACAAGTATATGAACCTTCTCCTGATGCGCTTCCGCTTCGCAATATCGAGCATGCATAACACTTTTGGAACATTGGCATAGGTACATATCTCGGGAAAATGAATCTCTATGATTTTTGATTTATAAGGGCTCTTTGCATCCTTTTTGCTTCCGTGCTTTAACGTAGGGTCGTATTACCGTTGTTTTTAATGGAAGCTTGTGCGAGTCATAAGACATGGAGTGAACAGCATTTCGATGATTCCAATGGTGCGTTTTGCGGTTTATCACGTGTCACCTCATGTATGAATACTTGTCCTCATTCTGTATGCTTGTGTAAAAAGTTCTGATGATAGCTCTCTTGTTTGTGGAATCATTTGGTTGAATCCGAATTTAGTTACTAGGGAAACGTACAAATGTCCTTCATTTCAATTGCACATAAAGATAAGCGCTTTGCTTCTGTAATTTGTGCCAAATTGCAAAATAGGCAGCTAGGACATATAGGGAATTGCGAGGAATGAGTGTGTTATCACTAAGTGAGATAGCGGTGTGCGCCAATATATCGAACGGCGTGGCCGCTTTTCATTTGCAGATGGAAAAAAGGAAGCTTGACAATTCAAACTGGTTGTAACTATAATGGTTACACGAAAGGGTGAGCAGCATGAAGATAAGCAGCCGCTTTAGTGTAGCCGTCCACATTCTATCCTTGCTGGCGCTTGAACCGAACGCCCATCATACGTCGGAGTGGATGGCGGGCAGCGTCAACACGAATCCTGTTGTTATCCGGCGGGTAACGTCTCAATTGAAGAAGGCTGGGCTCGTCGATGTACGGCCTGGAACTGGTGGGGCAACGTTAAGCAAGCCAGCAGGCGATATTACGCTTCTTGATGTATATCGTGCTGTAGAGGCTGTTGAAGAGGGAGAGTTGTTCGGGTTCCATGATCATCCGAATCCGAAGTGTCCAATCGGAGCCAATATAGAATCGGTGTTACAACTAGTTATGCTGCGTGCGCAATCTGCCATGGAGCAGGTGCTGGCAGAAATGACCTTGGATCATCTGGCAGTTGACCTGAAGGATCGAATGGAAGAGAATGAGTAAATCGTTCTAGGATGCAGGCGGTTATCAATTCGAATTAGAAATACTCCAGTGACTAATGGAGTTTTTCATGGGCTAGTTGTAACTGTCTTTATTACATTAAAGTTTTATTGTGGTTGTGAGCGTGTACTGCTTACTTGAAGGTACTTACTTGAAGGCAATAACGAATATTGAATATAGAAGGGAAGATCGATGATTATGAAAATTGCAGTATATGGTGCTACAGGTACAATTGGACAACGTATTGTGAACGAGGCTTTGACTAGAGGACATGAGGTAACGGCAGTTGTTCGTGATGCTTCACGTGTTGCACAGTCGCATGCGAACTTGACAGTGGTAACCGGAGATATTCTGAATTCTGCAAGTGTTGCGGAGCGTACAGCAGGCCATGATGTTGTGATTAGTTCCATCGGTCCTAAGATGGGTGAAGAATCTGCGCTTGTCGAAGCTACTCGCGCCTTGATTAACGGGGTGAAACAGGCAGGAGTTGAGCGCTTGATTTCCGTTGGCGGAGCGGGCAGTCTTGAAGTGGCTCCAGGCGTTCAAGTGGTGGATACTCCGGACTTCCCAGATGCATGGAAGCCAATTGCACTCGCTCACCGTGACGCGCTTGATGTATATCGTCATGAATCCACATTGGCATGGACGAATGTAAGTCCTGCTGCCTTGATCGAGCCAGGAGAGCGTACTGGACAATATCGTACTGGTACTGACCAATTGGTTGTAGACGCAGAAGGCAACAGCCGCATCTCAGCAGAAGATTTCTCCGTGGCCATCTTGGATGAAGTTGAGAACCCGCAATTTACAGGCCGTCGCTTCACAGCAGCTTATTAATCGTTGCGATTTACAATTCAAACATTATGAATGGATGCCTAGCTGCGGCTAGGCTCCAGCATACAGCAATGTTGAACATTAAAGGAGAATCGAGATGCCAAAATCAATCTTTCTTAGTCACGGTTCGCCGATGATTGCCATATCGGATAATGATTATACTCGTTTTCTAACTGAGCTCGGAGCAAGCATGCAGCCGAAGGCGATTGTTCTGTTCAGTGCCCATTGGGAAACCGAAGAGACTACAATATCGTTCCAAACTGGAACGTATGAGACGATCTATGATTTCTATGGTTTTCCAGATGAACTGTTTCAGGTGAGGTATCCGGCTACAGGTTCCATCGAAATTGCCACTGAAGTAGAACGCTGCTTGTCCGCACGTGGGATTGCCGTAAACCGTGATGAATCTCGCGGTCTAGATCATGGTTCATGGTCGTTGTTGAAGCATTTGTACCCGAATGCGAATATTCCGGTCGTACAAATCTCGGTCAACCCATTCCTTCCTGCAGAGCAGCAACTGCTAATCGGCGAGGCGCTAAGTGAGTTGGATGAGGATATTCTTCTCATAGGCAGCGGAGCGACCGTGCATAATTTGCGCATGTTGAAGTGGGAGCAGACAGAGCCGGAAGCTTGGGCCGTTCAGTTCGATGACTGGCTCATTGAGAAGCTGGAGAAGAAGCAATGGAGTGAACTGGCAGCTTATCGGGAGCATGCTCCGCATGCTGCATTAGCAGTACCGCGGGCAGAACATTTTGTCCCATTCTTCATTGCGCTTGGAAGTGCAGGAGCTGCCTATGATCCGAAGGTCATTCATCGCAGCTATGAGATGGGGACACTCAGCTATATGTGCATGTCCTTTACGTAATGCTTCTGCAATCAAAAGAGAGCTATCCTTCACAGGATTACTGTGATTGGGATAGCTCTCTTCTTGCTATGCAGCACTTACGAGGTAGGACTGGTTACCAGTTATAATCTAAGATAGCCTAAGGTAACCAAAGACAAACAGATGAGCAAAGTTACCTACAGTTGTGTTATCCAATTGTGTTATCCTTCAACATGTTGCTTACCAGCTTGATCCGCCTGAGGAATTAGAATTATTGTTGTTGCCCCAGCTTGATCCCCCTGATGAGTTGCTGCTCGTATTGCGATTAACTGCTTGCCGTGCGGCAGCTTCCTCTTGCTGTCGTTCTTGTCTTATGATCGATTCATAAGCTTGCTCCATTGCTGTAAGGATGCCTGATAAGGCAGCTGCCTTGCGTGCGGCCTCGTCATAAGCGCCATTATGCATTAACCGATCAACGTCAGTGCTAATGGATGAGAACTGTGAGCCATATTGGTGAACATTCAGCCTGCTGCCATATTTGGCGCTGGATGAACGATATCGCTGCTCCATTCTAGCTAGTTCCTGTTCCACATTTTGTTTCTGAATCGCGGCTCGTTCGATTGCACTCAAGAATTGATTGGCTTCATTCAAGAACCGTGTTCCCGTATCTGTAAGTAAATCCATATCATACGGCTGCTGTGCCAGGAGCTGGCGTATGCTGGATTGCATGGCTGCCAAGCTCTTCTCCTGCTGCTGCCAATTGGAGTAGATACGATGGCGATCGATCGTATGCAAGCCTTGAGCGAAGCTGTCTTCAGCAGATGCTTGCATCTGCTTCGCTTCCTCCAACTTGCGATCGAGCTTGTGGATTAAGTCGTTGTACTGTTCAGCCGCTTGATCAAGCTTCTGAAGGAGTGCAAGGATGTGATCGAGTTCGCTTCTTGCTTGTTCATATTCCTGCACGTCCTCATCGCACCATTGAGTCACTCGACGAAGTGCGGATTGTACGGTATCTACAGCCTGAAGCTCCTCACGATACTGCCTCCAAGCCTGTTCCCAGTGCTTGCCTCGATATTGCGTCTGTGCACGTGCAGTCAATGCAGACAGTTCCCTATCCTGGGCTGCATATTGGGACAGCTTCGTTTCAATGGATTGGATATCGCGAGCGTTCTTCAACTTCAAGTCCGCTAGACGCTGCGTGATCTGGACAGCTTCAGCGAGCAGTAGGCTTGCGCGCTCGGCATGCTGTGCCGTGGCAGGAATATCTCCAAGCTTCAGGCGATCAAGCATCTGCTCATTACTCTGCTGTGCTTCTTCAATCTTGCCGTATGGATCGATACGCACGAGCTTCAAGCGATGCTCCTCGACAATCTGGGAGACGGAATTTCTAGACTGATTCATCTGCTCGGGAAAGCGCTGATACTGTTCTGCGTACTTAGATACCGATTGCTGATCCTGTTCCAATCGTTGAATTTCTTCATTCACATGAATCACTCGCTGCTCGGATTGAATCGGATCGAATACTTCCAGCTGCTTGCTGCTCAGCAATTCAGCGGATATCGCTTCTTGTCTTCGCAGCAGTTCCTCCAGCGGCCAACCGCGGCTCGCTTGATCCGCTTGGATGGAAGTAGAAACATGCTCTATCCGCTGTGCAGCATCCGCTATTGTTCGCTTCAAGTTGAGATCGAGCTGTTGAATATGTTCGATTTGAGCGGTTAGCTGCTGCGTCTCTTGTGTCATTGCCTGCAGTTCTGTATTCAGTCGCTTCAGCTCGGAACGAGTGCGTGGTTGAAGGCATTGCTGCCATCCTATGCTAGCTGCATACTGCTTCATTTCATGTAAGCGAATAATGGATTTCTCGGATTTAGCGCCTGCTTCTGTAGCCTGTTGAAGCGTTGCCCCCTGGGATAAATCTCGAATGGTGCGAATGCTCTCCAAGGCATGATTCGTCTGCACCATCAAGCTCGGTATGTCCGTTTGCAGTCGTTTCACCGTTTGCATCATGCGAACGAGATACAGGATGATGAGTGAGAGCAAACCAATTGCAATGACTAGAACAATCCACAGCCATGAGGAACTGGATTGCTGACCATGAGGTTGCCCAACCGGTGTCAGTCCGTTATTCATATTTCCGATGTTTGCTGCCAGTGCATTAGACGCACTCATCAGCTCTGATACTGCCTTCGCAAAATCGCCCTTCTTCGCATAAGGAATAAAGTGTGTATCTATGAATTGTTTCAATGCGGCACTGCCGCTTGCGCGGAAGGCTGCTGCATCCATTTGCTCCTGCAGGGCAGGATTGTTGAAGTTCATCTCAATACGCTGATCTTGTTGCGAAATCAAAATCAGCACCTCATCACTTCCCAGCTTCCATTGTTGATAAATGGCGGTAGCTGCTTGGGAAGGGGAGTCGCCATTCAAGCTGTTCAACGTAACAATATAAAAGGCGAGCGGTCCTTGGGCAGCTTCATGTTCAAGACTGGATCTCGCAGTTGAGGACAGCATGCTGGCTGTATCGAGCAGATGACCATCCTTGTCGGGAATATGTATGGCATATGATGTCATCGCAGGCAAGCTGATCAATAAGATCATGAAGATAAGGAAAAGGCGAAGCGGATGTTTCACGTATGAACCTCCTTCTAGGCGTTATTTACTAGCATTCAATCATATGGTATCAGTATACCGGAAATGATGAAGCTTCTGAATCTTGTGTAAAAATATGGTCCCTGTTTATAGATATGTGTCCCTATCCGTCATAACATCTTCTCTTCTCGAAGGAGAGGAGATCAAGCTGGGGACATTCAAACTTGTTATTGATCCCGGTACATGTAAATTGCTTCTACATGATTACGAATGTGCGGGAAAAGGGACATGTTGGATTCTTAGCAACCAGTGGATGACTATTACTGTAGTAGGCTATTAGAATGGAACAGGCGCAAATGTGCGTAGGGGGAATGGTCAAAATTTCGTCAGCAGCATATACGGATGAACAAATGCCGATCATTTGATCGGCATTTATGCGTTCTACTTATATCGAATAATAAGTTGCGAGTCTAAACGATGTTCCAATTCTTGATTTTGGTCGAGTGGGATTGCTGTCTATTGCGTCTCTGCAGATTCCTTGATCGTGTGAATGCCGGCAATAAAAGCATTGATTAGCAGTTCTAGGCTGACATCGAGGTCGAGGGGAATGCCGAAGCCTCCCTTTTGCTCCAATGATGCGAACCCGTGCAGTAAGCTGCGAAGACCGCGTGCAGCATGAATCGCAGCATCGCCAGCAAGTTCATATGCATGCAGGACTTGAACGACCAGTTCAACAATTTCCGTACTGACACGCTGCACATCCGCGTTTTGTGGATCAGGGGCTAGGAGTGTTGCATCATAGAGTCCAGGGTGATTGCGGACGAAGGCAACATATGCTTTGCCTATCGAGCGAACAGCCTCATCGCCTGAACGTCCAATAGCTGCACGTGTCAAGGCGTGGTTTAATTGCTCCAGGCCATGAATAGACAACAAAAGTCGTATTCCCTGCAAACCGTCAACGTGATTATAGAGGGACGGGGGGCGTACCTTCAGCTGCTGTGCTAATGAAGCCAGCGTAACTGCTTCGATCCCCTGTTTGTCCGCAATTAGGGTAGCTGCTTCTAGTATCATTGCGGGAGTCAAACCAACTCTTGGTGACATGTTCATTGCTCCTCTGTTGTTAAGTCATTCAGTTCATTCACTGTTAGTTAATTGTAAATAGCCAATGCCCAATAGACAATTGACCCCATCTAAATATATTATAACTAATGTAATTAGTTAATTCAATAACATCGTTTGTTTTTTGGTGTGGATTCCTATCAGATGGAGGGAGAGAGCATGGATACGTTCATCTACGTGTTACAAATATGTAATTTAGGATTGCGGTTCGTGTTGGAGCTTTGTACATTGGCAGCTTTTGCGTATTGGGGAATACAGAGGGGCAACAGTACTCTAACGAAGGTTTTGCTCGGTGGTGGTTCCGTTATCGTGGCGATGTTGATATGGGGGACATTTGGCTCTCCCAAGGCAACGATACCGCTTGAAGGCTGGATCCGAGCGCTGTTCGAGGCCGCTTTTTTTGGTCTGGCTGCATTATCGCTGCACGTGGTAGGAAAGCATGTGTGGGCTGCTATCTTTCTTATTGTTCTGGTGGGGAATTGGTTGTTGATGTATATGTGGAATCAGTAAACATCGTACTAAATAGAATGTTGCAGTGAGGCACCCAACTCGTGCGGTTGGGTGTTTATTTGTTTTACCATTACGGGCGTATGTAGAGGAAATAAAGGAAAATATTGTAGTATGATTGGGGCGGGTGTATAATTTTTGTCATATATCAGGAATGTATGGCAGAAGGAGGCATCATGAAAGTAATTGCCGTTCGAATTGACAGCATGATCAGGCTGAACGACTGGCTGCCTTTTCTATCGCCAGAGCGAAGAGAGAGGGTAGGCCGTTTCTATCGAGAGATGGACTCTATTCGTTGTGTGCTAAGTGAGCTCGTTGCCAAGAGCTTAATAATAGAGATGACAGGCTGTTCATCTGATCAAATTGCGATTCAAGCGGATCAGTTCGGCAAGCCTTATATGAGTGGGCCTTACCATCACATTCAATTCAATATCTCGCATTCGGGAACATGGGTTGTCGGTATTGCGAACGATCAGGGTCATCCAGTGGGAATTGATATAGAACAGATTGATGAAGATATGGAGCTTGGTAGCTTTGCAAGCATTTTGTCAATCGATGAGAAGCGGGTGCTTGACTCTGTACCAGTAAACGAACGGATGGAGCACTTTATTGAGCTGTGGACCTATAAGGAAAGTTATGTGAAGGCTGATGGCAAAGGGTTATCCATGCCTATTGACTTGTGTTCATTCACCCCTAGTCTGACTGGCGAAGCTGCATGGCAATTAGCGTCACCTAGCGACATCCCGTATTATTGGAAATCTTATTCCGTTCATCCTGACTATAAGATGACTGCTTGCTCGGCATATAAGCGGATGCCAGAGACCTGTGCCGTTAGTAAAGCCTCAGAATTTTTGCAGCGATATGTAGATCTGCGAGCCCATGCTGCGTCTGCAACCTGACAGATAAGGTTATTGTAGATGGGATGCAGTATAAGTGATGATTCATTGATGAGGAAATGAGGATTCGAGGAATTCACAAGTTGAAGTAGCGATGCTCCGAATCAGCGTCATACGGATAACCCATTACCAATATCATGAAATTATCATGTAATTTCATATAAGGAGATTAATCAAATTGAATAACAAAAGATGGATAACTGCTATGTTGATGATCCCTATTCTACTCGGCCTAAGCGCATGTAAGCAAGGAATATCAAATGTGCTTTCTACGAAAGATATCCCTGTTCATGTAGAGCGATCTTTGGACGCTGGGAATGTATCTCGCATCTCGATTCAGACAAAGAGTTCCAACATCCAATATAAGATTGGAACTAGCGATCAGATTCAAGTTCAATTAAAAGGCACATTCGATGGCAGCGAAGAGGAGAAAGAACAACTCCTGGCCACGGAAATGGATCAAGATCAGCTAGCGATCAAGGTGGGGCCAATAATGGGAAAGTTATATTCCAACATATCTCTATCGCTAGAGGTTGAAGTTCCCGCGAAGGTCTATGAGGAATTGAAGATAGAAGCTTCGAGCGGTAATATTACGACAGGTGAGATTGAAGCTGGCCAATTGTCTGTCGAAGCTTCGTCCGGAAACATATCTGTTGAAGGATATGCAGGGAAGGAATATAAGGTGGAAGCTAGTTCGGGCAACATTGAACTCGGAAGAATGGCGGGAAAAGGAAGTATAGAGGCCTCCTCTGGCAACGTAGATGTGGCTATTGATCCATTCCATGAATCGGTTCGCGTTCATACAAGTTCGGGCAATGCGACCATTCGAGTCCAGCCGGACGCGGTATTCCGAATTGTAGGCGATACGAAGCTGGAACGTGCCGATTTGAAAATTCCGGTAACGCTCGAGCATAAGGAAAGCAAGAGAAATTTCGAGGCAAGTGTCAATCAGGCCACATCGGAGTCGCCTGTTCTGGATGTAACGACTTCGTCTGGGAAAATGATATTGGAAAAAATCAAATAATGTCGGAAAGGGGCCGCTTCAACGCTACGGGGGAAACCCGGCCTCTTTTTCTATCGAAATTTGCGTAGCATGGTTTTTTTTCGAAATGCTGGCGGCCTCCCATTCTTCAGTTTCCTTTTTAGAACAAGGAAAGGCTAAACCCTACATATGGACAGATTACGTCCCCATTTACATCCCCTCATAAGTGCTGGGAACGAATTGGTCGTTGCGTCCCCTTTTATCCTCAATTTGCCTTAATCCGCAGGTCGTTTATTGTCGTCATATCCTATAGTTACCGAAATTATTTTTCATGTTGTCACATTCTTAGCCCAGTTGTTCGTTGTACAGAGTGGAAGGGGGAGTAGGGCTTGGATGACGCGGAGTTAAGTCAGATCATCGCAGAGGTTCTGGATGGGAACATAGCAAAATTTGAGATAATTATGGAGAAATACCAAAAACCGATTTTTCTCTATTGTTATCACATGCTCGGCAATTATACCGAAGCGGAGGATAACGCACAGGAAGTATTTTTAAAGACATTTCGCAATTTGCGGAAATATCAGAGTGAGGTCCCCTTTCGAGCCTGGTTGTACAAGATTGCTTATCATCAATGCATTGATATGATCCGCAAGCGGAAGCTGGTGAAATATTTGCCGTTTTTTTACCGGGACGAGAAGGAAAATAAAGATGTCGATTTGCAGATTGAAGCTAACTATTTTGATGAATCCGTTCATCAAGCCTTGTCAAAATTAACGGCCGAAGAGCGGAACTTATTAATTTTACGTTGCGTCGAGGATAAGAGCTACCGAGAGATCGGTTTGATTTTGGGTAAAAGCAGCGCAAGCCTGCGTAAAAAATACGAACGTACGGCTGCAAAATTCCGAGAGCATTATGCTCATGTAAAGGGGCTGGGAGTGTATGAATATGGACAAGGATCGGGATTTGAAAAAATTATTTAATGACCCGCGCATTCCCGAAGCTGACTTGACAGGAAAGGTCATGAGTATTTTGCATGCCGAACCCAAAAAAAAAGAGAGGTTTTTTGTGAAATATAAAGTTTCTTTGACTGTGATTGTAGGGACGATGTTAATGGCTTCCACGGGTTACGCGGCCGTTCAGTATCATTCATTGTCGAATAAGGATGGCGAAGTCGTATATGAGACTAAATCGGCGAAAGAGATGGGACCAGCAGAAACGAAAGATGTACAAGAGCATTTCAAGGCATTTCATGAACTTAAGGAGAAGATGTTAAAGAGCGGTGAAGCTGGACTGTTCTATCTTGTTGCCAATAACCCGGATCATCAAACAAATCTTGGAACGAAGGCGATGCCATTCCAAAATCTCTCTCAATTACGCGAAAAGATTACGGATAAATCCATCAAGATTCCAGACAGTGTCAATGGAAATTATAAATTTAAAGAAGCGGATGTGCTCTTTAGAAATGCTCAGGAAGTAAATCCACCTTCTCCGGAAGAACAAAAGGCGCTGGCGGAAAAACTGAGAAAGCAGGCGGAAGAATCCAATCAGGAATATGCCATGATGCCGGTTGAAATGACAAATCAGTTTTTCATTCTCAATGCTACGTATCAAAATGGAGAGGATAAAATCGGGGTTAATGTCACTAATCTGAGTGGAAAGGGCATGAACGCTGGATTGTATATTGACGAGAAAGTAGAGTTTAAGCAGGAGAAGGTTCAAGTGAAGGGAGTAGAAATGCTGTATACAGATTGGGGTCGTTCAAAGTGGCATGAGCTGAGATGGGTATACGAGAGCCCTGACAAAAAGGTGAAATACGTCTATATGATAGATGGAGATATAAATAAGGTAAGTAAAGAAGCCTTGATGAAAATTGCTGAAAGCTATTTGGAATAAAAAACTACTAAAAAATGGGGTCTGCTCCAAAGCGAATTGGAGCGGATTCCCGTTTTCTTTTACATATCAAAAACTTCCGGGGTCCCCGCAAAGTAATCGGAATAAGCTTCAAAGGCAGTTGTCACATTTTTAGCCCAGCTGTTCGTTGTATAGAGTGAAAGGGGGGGGAGGGCTTGAATGACGCGGAGTTAAGTCAATCATCGCAGAGGTGCCGGATGGAATACGCCAAAATTCGAGGTCGACTTGCAGATTAAAACGGGCTAATTTGATGAATCCGTGCATTCCCGATGCCGACTTGACATGAAAGGTTATGCAAATATTACGTGCTGAGCCAAAAGAAAAGGAGAGATTTTTCATGAAATATAAAGTTGCCTTGACTGCGGTTGTAGGGATGATGTTGATGGCCTCTACGAGTTACGCGGCCGTACAGTATCATTCTTTGAAGAACAAGGATGGCGAAGTCGTATATGAGACGAAATCGACGAAGACGCTAGAGGCCGGAAAAACAGAATCGAAAGATGAAAGAGAGCGGTTCAATGCATTTTTTGAACTTAAGGAGAAGGTGCTAAAGAACGGGGAAGCTGGGCTGTTCTATATGGTTGCCAATAACCCGGATCATCAAACAAATCTTGGAATGAAGCTGGCTCCATTCCAAAATCTCTCTCAATTGCGCGATAAGATTACGGATAAATCCGTTAAGATTGCAGACAGTGTCAATGGTAATTATAAATTCAAAGAAGCGGAAGTGCTCTTTAAAAATGCTCAGGAAGTAAATCCGCCTTCTCCGGAAGAAAAAAAGGCGATGGCGGAAAAGCTGAGAAAGCAGGCAGAAAAGTCCAAAAAGGGATATGCCATGATGCCAATTAAAATGACAGATCAATTTTCCAATATTTGGGTTACTTATCGAAATGGAGAGGATACAATCCAGATTACGATCACTAATCTGAACAACAAGAATGCAGGAATGTATATTGACGAGCAAAGTGAGTTTGAACAGGAAAAGGTTCAAGTGAAGGGGGTAGAAATGCTGCATACAGAATTTGGTCCTGCGCATGTGCACGATCTGACATGGGTATACGAGAGCCCGGACAAAAAGAAAAGATACGCCTATAATGTCCATGGAAACAGCGATAAAATCAGCAAAGAAAGCTTGATGAAAATTGCTGAAAGCTATTTGGAACTTATAAATAGTAAATAACAAAAACGGGAATCCCCTCCAAAGCGAATTGGAGCGGGTTCTCGTTTTTATTATTTAGGCTTTAGCCAGTTGAGAGCGTGAAACGTGAGAAACAAAAAACCACCTTTGAAGCGGTTATTTGATGATCTTGTTCATGAATACAAAAAAAGAGAAGGTGAATTCCGAATATTAACTTGATTATTTGTGAGGGTGGTTCTACAATATTTTTGATTGAATAATTAATCAATATAAAAACCACGCAAATTACTGCATTGCAGAAAGGAACATTCGTATGGAAATGAACCGAAGCAAACGAAATTGGACGATAGCAGCCCTGCTGTTAAGCATATTCCTGTCGTCCTTGGATCAAACAATTGTATCTACTGCACTACCCTCCATTGTTCAGAAGATTGGTGGGCTCGATGTGGTGTCATGGGTATTCACGATTTACATGCTGGCATCAACAGCGATCATGCCGGTAGTGGGAAAGCTGTCCGATATGTATGGGCGCAAGCGATTTTATATTGCAGGATTGGCCCTCTTCACGGGAGGCTCCCTGCTATGTGGGCTCGCAACTTCAATGACCCAGCTTATCGTCTTTCGAGGAATTCAAGGACTAGGAGCTGGTTTCCTTATGCCGATTACGTTCACGCTTGTTTTTACGATTATTCCGCAGGAACGTGCAGGAAAATTCCAAGCTCTCTTCATGGGGGTATATGCACTCTCTTCTGTCGTTGGGCCGACAATCGGCGCTTTTATTACGGAACAGTTCAACTGGCATTGGAACTTCTTCGTGAATATTCCGTTTGGAATCGCAGCAATCTTCATCATGTGCTGGTCATTGGTTGAATCACGCGCTAATACAGGCAAGCCGAAGGTAGATTATGCCGGTGCGCTGCTTCTTATTGTGACAACTGTTATTCTCTTGTTGGCATTCAAGCTGGCGGGTGAGGACTATGCTTGGGGATCGTGGGAAGTACTGCTTATGCTGCTAGGTGGGGCACTGGCACTGGTTCTATTTATCGGGATCGAGCTGCGGGCATCTGAGGCCATTATACCTCTTCACTTATTCCGCAATCGGACGATTGCTGGCGTTTCGCTAGCTTCCTTTGTTCAAGGGATGATTATGTATGGTGCTTTGCTCTACATTCCATTTTTCATTCAGGCGGGGCTTGGGGGAAACGTGAAGGATGCGGGGAATGCGCTAACGCCGATGATGTTCTCGGTTATGGTTGGTACTGTACTGGGAACAATGCTGATGAAGCGGCTCAGTTGGAGGGGATCGGTGCTGCTCGCGTCAAGTCTTATGGGAATGAGTGCATTCTTATTTACGACTCTGCCGCTTGACGTAAATATGTGGTATGTTAGGGGAAATACAGCCTTAATTGGTGTTGGAATTGGAATCCTTATGCCGAATGCGCAGACGGCTGCAACACTTACTGCACCTGAGCGATACAGAGGAGTCGCGACCTCGATGGTCACCTTCTTCCGTACGATTGGCGGTGTGCTTGGAGCGTCTATCATGGCGGCCATTGTAAATCAGCATCTGGCAACAGAAATTCAGCGGCAGGCTTCTATTCTGAAGCTGGATTCGGCAGTACTGGATAAGTTGAGCAATGCGCAAATGCTGATTGGGTCGACATCGCTGTTACCAGACCATGCAGCTGCAGCATTAAGAGCGTCGCTCGTCGCTTCCATTCACTCCGGCTTCTGGCTGCTGGTTATAGCTGCCGCCCTAGTTCTGCCGATGGGTCTCTTGATGGGGAATGAACGGTTTCATGCGGCAAATGCTGTGCAGTCGAAGCATTCGGATCATACATCTGTATAGGCATTCGTAGAATGATTCATTGTGTAAAGGAGGGGGCTCTGCCGTGCGGTTGCTAGTTCCATTAGCTGCTGTTCGTGCAGAGCTGTATGTATATGTCACCTAGAAATGCGGATCAAAATAAGTTGATTCGGGACGAGCGTAAGGAACAGATTTTAAGCAGCGCTTTAAAGGTATTTTCCAATCGAGGATTCGTAGCTACCAAGATTAGCGACATTGCGAAGGAAGCTTCTTTGAGTCATGGTCTTGTCTATCATTATTTTGAGTCGAAGGATGAGATATTCGCAACCTTAGTGGAACGGGCACTGCAATCTTCCGATCAATTGATGCTGATGACGGTGTCGGTTCAAGGGAACAGCTTGGATCAGATTGCATGGATGACGCAGCAAATTTTAAGTGCGTTCGCGGAGCGCGAAGAGGCCGTGTATTATCATCACATTATGCTGCAAGCCTCTACGTATCAATCGATGCCGGATTCCGTGAAGTCACAGATGCAGCAATTAACCAGTCCAATGAAGCATATGGTAGGGATAATAGAGGAAGGTCAGCGCAGGGGTGAGATTCACGGCGGGGATGCCAAGCGGCTGACTACGCTGTATTGGTCCATGATTCAAGGTCTGGCGCTTATGAAGATTGAAGCGGGTGAATATTTCAGCATGCCTGATTGTGATATGATTGTTCGCATGTTCAAGTAATTTCCCCGCTTGTGATTGGTAATTAATGGATTATTGAATAATAGAATAAGGCTTCATAAAGTGATGGAAATATAGGATTTGGAGCTAATGTTTTAACGATTGTTCACAATTGGGCAGAAGTCTCTGATTCGTTCGTGAGCGTTTACATATCTGCAGATTATGATAGTATAGGTTCAATGAAGTAAGGTTGCGGCTGTCTTGCCTATGCGTGTTGACGGCATATTCATAGAATCATTTCACAAAAGTGGGTTGTAGACATGGATCATGACAAACAGCGATTGAGTATTGAAGCGGCAAGATTATATTATTTATCGGATTATAGCCAGATGGACATTGCAGCCAAGTTAGGGGTATCCCGTCCGACTGTATCCCGGCTGCTGCAATATGCGAAGGAGCAAGGGTTCGTACGGATCGATATTGTCGATCCGCTTGAGGATCTGGATGCATTGGGAGCACGACTTAGACATCGGTATGGACTGGATACGGCACTCGTCTGCTATTCGCCGGTGAACGAATACAAGGAAATTCAGAAACATATTAGCAAGCGAGCAGCTGAGTATTTAGCCGAAACGGTTCAAGATACAGATATTATCGGTGTAACATGGGGACGTACGATGCATGCAGTTGCACAGCAGCTTCAACAGAAGCAGGTTCGAGGCGTTGAGGTTGTACAGCTCAAGGGAGGCATTAGCCACTCGCATGTGAATACGTATGCGGCGGAGACGGTGAATCTGTTTGCATCAGCCTTTCATACGATTGCCCGTTATTTGCCGCTGCCCGTTATATTTGACAGCGTCGCCTTGAAGCAAATGGTGGAGGAGGATCGGCATATCCGCCGAATCATTCAGCTTGGCAAGCAGGCCAATATTGCGGTGTTCACCGTGGGTACGGTGAATGATGATGCATTGTTGTTCCAGCTTGGCTACTTCAGCAGTGAAGAGAAGAAGCTGCTGCAGAGCAGAGGTGTCGGTGATATATGCTCGCGATTCTTCGATGCGGAGGGCCGCATTTGCAGTGAAGGAATTAATGATCGAACCGTAGGAATTGATTTGCCGGATTTGCGGGAGAAGGACAAGTCGATACTTGTAGCAGGGGGACAGCGCAAGATTGATGCGATCCGTGCAGCGCTTGTTGGTAAATATGCCAATATACTGGTAACCGATCAATTTACGGCGCAAGCATTATTGCAATAATTACCGCTATGCAGCGACAATGAAAGCCCTTAGAGTAGGTACGTGGAGGCGAAGCCCCATATTCTATTCTGAGGGATTTTTTATGCGCTTTTTGTTCAAAATATTGTAAGAAAGCTGTTCATAATATTGTAATGAACAAAATTTCTGAGCGATCTTTACATCTGTTCAGACCGCATGATATGATACCCATGAAATCAATATTACATTTATTAAATGGATATGACACAAGAATATAAGGGGTGTGCAGCATGAGCATAGCACGTATGATTGACCATACGATGTTGAAGGCAGACGCTGTTCAAGCGGATATTGCCAAGCTGGTTGAGGAAGCGAAGCAGTATCAATTCGCTTCGGTGTGCGTTAACCCGACTTGGGTGGCTTACTGTGCAGAGCAGCTTGCTGGTACAGAAGTTAAGGTATGTACGGTTATTGGATTCCCGCTCGGTGCATCTACATCTGCTGTTAAGGCATTGGAGACGCAAGATGCGATTGCAGGTGGTGCAACCGAAGTTGATATGGTTATTAATATTGGAGAGCTGAAGGCCGGCAACGATGATTTCGTGCAGAAGGACATCGAGGCGGTTGTGAAAGCGGCTTCAGGCAAAGCACTCGTTAAGGTCATTATTGAGACTTGCCTGCTTACTGATGAGCAGAAGATTCGCGCTTGTGAACTGGCTGTGAAGGCAGGAGCTGACTTCGTGAAGACATCTACAGGTTTCTCGACAGGCGGTGCGACTCGTGAAGATGTAGCACTTATGCGCAAGACGGTCGGCCAGCAGACAGGTGTGAAGGCATCTGGCGGCGTTCGCAGCTTGGAAGATGTGAACAACATGATTGAAGCGGGAGCAACTCGAATTGGAGCAAGCTCTGGCGTCAGCATCATGAATGGCATTACATCGACATCTTCTTATTAAAATAGAGACGTGAATCATTCCTTCGGTAGGCGAGTCGCTTATGGAAGGGATGATTCACTGTCCAATGAGGAGGATCAGCCCATGAAAGAACAGTTGATTCAAGAAGCGCTGGAGGCGCGCAAGCAGGCTTACGCACCATATTCTCATTTCCAGGTTGGGGCGGCTATTTTAGCGGATGGAACCATTTATCGTGGCTGCAACGTAGAGAACGCATCCTATGGCTTGACGAACTGTGCGGAACGAACGGCTGTATTCAAGGCTGTATCGGAAGGCAAACGTAAGGTAGAAGCTGTTGCTGTAGTTGCGGATACGGAAGGGCCTGTATCTCCGTGTGGAGCTTGTCGCCAAGTGTTGGCAGAGTTCTGCGATGGTGATACGAAGATTTACTTGACGAATCTTAAGGGTGACACAGAGGAATGGACAATGTCCCAACTGCTTCCTGGCGCGTTTTCAGGTGCCGATATGGAAAAGGATAGCGAGTAAAACAAAGATAGAAATCACGTTCGATTTGAAAGCGGTAACAAGGTGCTCTAAATCATTTTTAAGAAATCGATGCATGCTCTAGCATGGGGGGAACTTTACATGAAATTTGTAATTGCGATCATTGGTCTGCTGGCTGTATTCGGACTCACATATATCGCAAGTAAGGATCGACGCAACATTCGCTATCGTCCATTGGCCATAATGGTCGTTTTGCAGGCAATTTTGGCATTTGTGCTGTTGAATACAAGTGTCGGGGAAGTGATAATCGGCAAATTTGCTAAAGTTTTTGAATCATTGCTCGGTTATGCAGCCGAAGGCATTAACTTTGTGTTTGGCGGAATCGTGAATGATATTCAAGGCACTCAATTTTTCTTAAACGTTTTGCTGCCGATTGTTTTTATTTCCGCCTTGATTGGTATTTTGCAATACACGAAAATCTTGCCGTTCATTATTAAGTACATCGGTCTTGGATTGAGCAAGGTTAACGGTATGGGTAAGCTGGAATCATACAACGCAGTAGCATCTGCAATTCTGGGTCAGTCCGAAGTATTTATTTCGGTGAAGAAGCAAATCGGGCTGCTGCCGGAGCGCCGCTTATATACACTTTGTGCTTCTGCGATGTCGACAGTATCGATGTCCATTGTCGGTGCTTATATGACAATGATTCAGCCTAAATATGTAGTAACTGCGCTTGTATTGAACCTATTTGGCGGATTTATTATCGCTTCGATTTTGAATCCATATAAGGTATCGAAGGAAGAAGATATTCTGGAAGTGCAGGAAGAGCATAAGCAATCGTTCTTCGAAATGCTGGGCGAATACATTATGGACGGCTTCAAGGTCGCGATTACTGTTGCTGCGATGCTGATCGGTTTCGTTGCCTTGATTGCACTTATCAACGGCATCTTCGGCAGTATCTTCGGAATTTCATTCCAAGAAGTGCTTGGCTATGTGTTCGCACCATTCGCATTCCTGATGGGGGTACCTTGGAAGGAAGCGGTCGATGCGGGAAGCATTATGGCAACGAAGATGGTAGCGAACGAATTCGTCGCGATGCTGGATCTTGGCAAGCTAGCTCTGTCTGAGCGTACTACAGGTATCGTATCTGTATTCTTGGTATCGTTCGCGAACTTCTCCTCGATCGGCATCATTTCTGGTGCAGTGAAGGGACTTCATGAGAAGCAGGGCAACGTAGTGGCACGCTTCGGTCTTCGCTTGCTGTACGGCGCTACGATGGTAAGCGTATTGTCTGCGATTGTTGCAGGTATTTTCCTATAACTATATTCACAACGTCCACTTCTGGTTAAGTGGACGTTGTAAGCATCTAAATCAGCTTGGGAAAGGGGAACGACATGATGACAACATTCAAAAGGATTCATCTTATCGTTATGGACTCGGTAGGCATCGGTGAAGCACCTGATGCGGCACAATTCGATGATGTAGGCTCAGATACACTCGGGCATATCGCACAGGAATGCGGAGGGCTGAACATGCCTAATATGGCTGCACTCGGCTTGTCCAATATTCGCTCGATTCCTGGCATAGAGGTGGCCGAACGTCCCCTAGGCTATTATGGAAAAATGCAAGAAACCTCCCGCGGCAAAGATACAATGACTGGACATTGGGAGATCATGGGGCTGTATATTGATACTCCATTCCGCGTGTTTCCGGATGGATTCCCAGCGGAACTGATTGAACGCATTGAGGCGAAGACGGGACGCAAGGTAATCGGCAACAAGCCGGCAAGCGGAACTGAAATTATCGATGAGCTCGGTGAAGAGCATGTGAAGACAGGCGCTCTCATTATTTATACTTCTGCGGATTCTGTTCTACAAATTGCAGCGCATGAAGAGGTAGTTCCATTGAAGGAACTGTACGAGATTTGTGAGTTCTGTCGCGAAATTACTCGAGATGACCCTTACATGCTTGGACGGATTATTGCACGTCCATTTGTAGGGGAGCCTGGGAACTTTACGCGTACGTCGAACAGACATGATTATGCCTTGAAGCCATTTGGCCGCACAACAATGAATGAGCTGCAGGATCAAGGCTACGATGTGGTCGCATTAGGCAAAATTTCAGATATTTATGATGGCGAAGGAATTACACAAGCAATTCGAACAAAGTCTAATATGGACGGCATGGATAAATTTATCGCGACACTGGATGAGCCATTCAAGGGATTAAGTTTCATAAATCTCGTTGACTTCGATGCATTGTACGGACATCGCCGCGATCCAGCGGGTTACGGACGTGCGCTAGAGGAATATGATGCTCGGCTGCCTGAAGTATTTGCGAAGATGACGGATGAGGATCTGCTCCTCATTACAGCAGACCATGGCAATGATCCAACGTACAAAGGCACTGACCATACGAGGGAGTACGTTCCACTGATTGCATATTCTCCGCGCTTTGCAGATGGAGGCAAGGAGCTTCCACTTCGTGGAACATTTGCAGATATCGCGGCAACGGTTGCCGAGAACTTTGCAGTTGCGGCACCAGCGTATGGCAAGAGCTTTTTATCTGATTTGAAATAATTCGGATTTGAAATAATTCATCATACTGGAGGAACATAACTATGAGTGTACACATTGGAGCGAAACAAGGCGACGTTGCAGAAACGATATTGTTGCCAGGAGATCCATTGCGTGCGAAATATATCGCAGAAACGTACTTGGAAGGTATTACTTGCTACAACGAGGTTCGCGGGATGCTCGGCTTCACGGGAACTTACAAAGGCAAGCGCATTTCCGTACAAGGTACGGGCATGGGGGTTCCGACAACAAGCATTTATGTAAATGAGCTGATCAATGAGTACGGTGTGAAGAACTTGTTCCGTGTAGGTACTTGCGGTGCGATGCAGAAGGACGTTCATGTGCGTGATGTCGTGCTTGCGCAAGCAACTTGTACAGATTCCAGCATGAACCGTCATGTCTTCGGCGGATATGACTACTCTCCAATCGCCAGCTTCTCCTTGCTGAAGGGGGCTTATGAGAATGCGGTTGCGAAGGGAATGAACGTTCATGTCGGCAACATCTTCACTTCCGACATGTTCTACCGCGATGACAAGTCTGTTGTTCAGAAGCTGATGGATTATGGCGTATTGGCCGTGGAAATGGAAACAACGGCTCTGTACACACTGGCTGCGAAATATGGTGTGAATGCATTGACAATCTTAACAGTTAGCGACCACTTGCTGACAGGTGAGGAAACGACATCGCAAGAGCGTCAAACAACGTTCAATGACATGATGGAAGTGGCGTTGGAGACAGCTATTTCGCTGTAAGTAGTTTTGTCATTAGCAACAAGCAAAGGCGTTTATAGGGTTGGCATTATAGTGAATTCGTTTTTGGTTAAGAATGATGAACGAACCTGCGTTCAAGCATATATCCAATGGAGAGCGAGGAGAATCAACGATGAGAATGGTGGATCTGATTGCGAAGAAGCGTGACGGCAAGGAACTGACGACAGAGGAAATTAACTTTGTTATTGATGGCTATACCAAAGGTGATATCCCGGATTATCAAGTCAGTGCATTTGCGATGGCCATTTATTTTCAAGATATGACGGAGCGGGAGCGGGCTGATTTGACGATGGCCATGGTCAACTCCGGTGAAACGATTGATCTCTCAGCAATTGAGGGTGTTAAGGTAGATAAGCATTCAACTGGCGGTGTTGGCGATACGACGACGCTTGTACTCGCCCCTCTAGTTGCTGCATTGGATATTCCAGTAGCCAAGATGTCAGGTCGTGGGCTTGGCCATACAGGCGGTACGATTGATAAGCTTGAGGCAATCGAAGGCTTCCATGTGGAAATTACGAAGGACGAGTTCGTAAACCTGGTTAACAACCATAAAATTGCGGTAATCGGTCAGACAGGCAACTTAACGCCTGCGGACAAGAAGTTGTATGCCCTGCGTGACGTTACAGCAACTGTCAATTCCATTCCGCTTATTGCAAGCTCCATTATGAGCAAGAAGATTGCGGCAGGTTCCGATGCCATCGTGCTCGATGTGAAGACTGGAGCAGGGGCCTTCATGAAGACGGCTGAGGATGCGAAGGAATTGGCGCATGCGATGGTCAGCATCGGCAACAATGTTGGTCGCAAGACGATGGCTGTTATATCCGATATGAGCCAGCCGCTCGGACGTGCAATCGGCAACTCGCTTGAAGTACAGGAAGCGATTGATACGCTGCGTGGACATGGCCCTGAGGATCTGGAAGAGCTGTGCTTCGCACTCGGCAGACAAATGGTATTCTTAGCCGGCAAGGCATCCTCCTTGGAAGAGGCGGAAGAGAAGCTGAAGGAAGTCATTACGAACGGCAAGGCGTTGGAGAAGTTCAAGGAATTCATCGCGAACCAAGGCGGCAATCCAGAGGTCGTCGACGATCCGAACAAGCTGCCGCAGGCTGCTTATAAGATCGAAGTTCCTGCTAAGGAAGATGGCGTAGTGGCAGAAATCGTCGCTGACGAGATTGGTACAGCAGCGATGCTGCTTGGCGCTGGCCGCGCAACGAAGGAGTCCGAAATCGATCTTGCTGTAGGCTTGATGCTGAACAAGAAGATTGGAGATGCGGTTAAGGCAGGCGAGTCTTTGGTAACGATTCATGCAAATCGTGAGAACGTTGATGACGTCATTGCTAAGATTTATGAGAACATTCGGATTAGCGACCATGCAGAGGCACCAGTGCTTGTCCATGATATCGTCACGGAATAAGTTTAGGTTCAATGGAGAGCAGGATTGCGGGCAGATGCCTTGCAGCCTGCTCTTTTTCTTTTTCATGCAGATTTTTTCTATATGGATCAGAAATTATGGGGGTATACATCTTATCAAATAACGTTAACGCCTATCACTTCGCACAATACGTACCCGGCATGGATAGAGGAATCGAAATCATGCTATCATGAACTCAACAATATCGTAAGGGGGAGCTGCATGAGATATTTTCCGCTCGGAGATACGGCGGTTGTCGTGGAATTTGGTACCCTCATCGGGCAGGCTGCACATGAGCAGGTTCGGTTGTTGTCACTCTACCTTGACGAACATCCGCTGCAAGGGATGATTGAATACGTCCCTTCTTATACGACTGTAACCGTATTTTATAATCCGGGTCAGTTGCGGTATGATGAGGCACAAGCGCGGCTGGAAATTTCTGTTGCTCAATCGTTACATATGAAGCTTGAATGCAATATTCGAACTGTCGATATACCGGTATGCTATGGTGGGAACTTCGGTCCTGATTTGAATGAAGTCGCCGCGATTAACCAGCTGTCACCGGATGAGGTTGTTCACATTCATAGCAGCGGGGAATATATAGTCTATTTGCTTGGGTTTGCGCCAGGATTTCCGTTTCTAGGAGGAATGTCGAAGCGGATTGCCGCACCGAGGCGTTCCACTCCACGGCTTGCGATTCCATCAGGTACAGTAGGGATTGCCGGCATGCAAACGGGAGTGTATCCAATCGTCACGCCCGGCGGCTGGCAGTTGATCGGTCGGACACCCGTGCCGTTATTTCGTCCGGATATGAATCCTCCAACCTTGCTAAGAGCAGGGGATAGAATACGCTTTTTGCCTATTACAGAAGAGGAATACACGAAATGGGAGGAGCGCGGGTCATGTGTATCCGGGTAAAATCGGCGGGCATGCTGACAACGGTTCAGGATCTTGGCCGCTTTGGGTTGCAAAAGTATGGTGTACTAACAAGTGGCGCAATGGATGCGGTCGCACTCAGGCTGGCGAACTTGCTGGCAGGCAATGAAGAGGGCGCAGCAGCTTTAGAGATTACGTTGCTTGGGCCGCAGCTTATATTTGAAAAGGGTGCCGTAATCGCTCTAGCGGGGGGCAACTTGTCTCCTAGCATTGATGGAATGAGCATTCCGCTATGGCGTCCCGTGTATGTTCCTGCAGGAAGCACATTACAATTCGGGAGAACTGTATCGGGCTGCAGAACCTATCTGGCAATAAGCGGCGGGATATCCGTTCCGGAAGCGATGGGTAGTCGCAGCACTTATTTACGGGCAGGAATAGGTGGATTGCATGGTCGAGCGCTTGAAGCTGGAGATGTACTGGAGATGGGAGAAGCTGCTGAACCGTTCAAGTTATGTTCTCTTGAAACGATTGTCATGCCATGGGGGGCCAGCTTTGCGATTCGTCCTGCTTACAAAGAAAATCCGGTGCTTCGCGTCGTCCGTGGTCCTGAATTCGATACATTCAGTGAAGAAAGCAAGCATCGATTATGGACGGAGCCATTCCGCGTCACGACGCAGTCGGACAGAATGGGCTACCGGCTCGCAGATGTGCCGTTGACAGTGGCAGAACCTGTTGACATGATCTCGTCTGCCGTTAGCACAGGCACGATTCAAGTGCCGCCGGAAGGCAATCCAATCGTGTTGTTGGCGGATCGACAAACGGTCGGTGGATATCCGCGAATCGCTCATGTAATTAGTGTGGATTTGCCGCTCATCGCCCAAATGAGACCGGGCGGGTATATTCGATTTGCAGAGGTTACACAAGAAGAAGCACAGGATTTGTATGTGAAGCGGGAACAAGCGATTGCCCAATTCCGGCAGGGACTATCCCTGCGGATTCGTTAGGAGGGAAAGTACTATGCATCAAATCGATATAAACTGTGATATGGGAGAGAGCTTTGGCGCATATCGGCTCGGCTCGGATGAAGCAATTTTGCCGTTCGTAACATCCGTGAGTATTGCTTGTGGTTTCCATGCTGGCGATCCATCCGTCATGAAGCGGACTGTAGTAGCAGCACTTGAGCGTGGGACAGCAATTGGGGCTCATCCCGGACTACCAGATCTAGCTGGATTCGGACGGCGCAACCTCGACATCACTCCTGAGGAAGCCTATGATATGGTCGTCTATCAGGTGGGGGCGCTATACGGATTTGTCACAGCGGCTGGCGGCAAGATGCAGCATGTGAAGCCGCATGGCGCCTTGTACAACATGGCTGCAAGCAACTACGCGCTGGCTGAGGCGATTGCCCGAGCTGTCCGTGATATGAATCCAGAGCTGGTGTTATTCGGACTATCGGGAAGTGAGCTGGTAAAGGCGGGTCAAGCCGTTGGACTTCGTTGTGCGCACGAAGTATTCACAGACCGGACGTATCAAGCGAATGGTTCATTGACGCCGCGTCGGGAGTCCAATGCGCTGATCACGGATACTGAAGAAGCAGTACAGCAGGTCATTCGCATGGTAAAAGAAGGGGTTGTCCATGCTGTCCAGGGTGTTGATGTGGCGATTCAAGCCGATACGGTATGCATTCATGGTGATGGCACACATGCACTTGCCTTTGCCCAAAGCTTGCGGCAACGGTTGAGTGATGAAGGAATTGCAGTAAGAGCCGTTTTAGCGAGGTAGGAGTTGATCCTATTATAGGACTTAGAGAGTTAACGTTATCTTCGGCTCGTTGTGAATTGATTTTTATATCGAATCTATATTATCTTGTAAGTAATCGATGAACAACGGATTGTATCTGAAGATGCATGCTTATGTTCTACTATTGATACAAAATAATCGGTTCATTTTCTGGTGCGAATGTATAGTGCACATGAATTTCCCGGGGGATTCGCACCAAATAAATGTCAAAATATGTACATTGTTGAATGTTAGTAGGTAAGGGTTTATCATTATGTGAATGGAAACGTCGTTTTTATGGAACTTTCGATCATTTTTATATGTAAATTTGATTTTGTTGATCGAAATTCGCTGTCGCATCCTACGCGGATGCGTGGATTGAAATAAGGATTACGTGAAACTGGCAGCAAGTGAGCACGGTCGCATCCTACGCGGATGCGTGGATTGAAATTCCATTTTAAGGCACACAACTCACCCACTCGCATTGTCGCATCCTACGCGGATGCGTGGATTGAAATATGGAATTCAATATATGTGACTTGTTTAAGGAAATTGTCGCATCCTACGCGGATGCGTGGATTGAAATGTCCTTTGAATTCATTATACGACATTCGGACTAAAGTCGCATCCTACGCGGATGCGTGGATTGAAATTTGCACAAAGCGAAGAACACATTGAAGAAGCATTAGTCGCATCCTACGCGGATGCGTGGATTGAAATAACGAAGCCTTGAATTCCGTTGCTCAGTTAAACAACGAGTCGCATCCTACGTGGATGTGTGGATTGAAATACAGGGGAGGGGAGTAACAACCGGAAGTATAGGTAATGTAAGCATGGTATTTGAACTTCTTGCCAGGGATATTCGAAATGGTACGTTTTTATGTGCCTAATCTCCATGATGTGATTCGCTTACATCAATTGCTGGGGCTATGCGAAGCGCGGCCATCACAGGTAGCAAGCAGAAAAAATCCTAAAACGGGTAGAAAGGTGTTATGCTTCATCCCTTACAGAGGGAGTCCATCTCTTAGGAAAGCGTGGGCACCTTTTTTATATTCTATTGTGAAAACATTTTCAAAATGACGTAATAAATAATTGGATTCACCCAATTCGCTTTTATATATTGCGTATTATTTATTTATAGTATACATTAAATGAAAAAGGATAAAATATACATTTTTTTATTTGTTGGAGACGAGATGAAACAAAAACTCGGTAACAGTGGAATAGGGAGGATAACCGTGATCGCGAAAAATAAGGAAAGCACTCAATTGGCTGGTCTGTATGTAGACGAAGCTCAGAGGAACCTGGCGGTTGCCAAGCTGGTGGAGTCCGCTCTCTGCAACGGAGAAGGTCATCTGACTTCGACTGGCGCTTTGCAAGTCACAACGGGCAAATATACGGGACGTTCCCCGAAGGATAAGTTCATCGTCAGAGAGTCGGACACAGCAGACCATGTCGCTTGGGGCGAGGTGAATCAGGCAATCACCTCTGAGCAATTCGACTCGTTGTATAACAAAACGATCAACTATATGAAGAACCGCAAGCTCTTTGTATTCGACGGTTATGCAGGGGCAGACTTGGCTTATCGTTTGCCTGTCCGCTTTATTAATGAATACGCGTGGCAAAATTTATTCGTCCAGCAATTGTTTATACGTCCAACAACGAATGAGTTGTTAACCCATGAACCTGAATTTACCGTGATTGCAATGCCTGGCATGAAGGCGGATCCGGCTGTCGACGGGACGAATTCCGAGACGTTCATTGCCATTTCCTTCGAGAGAAAGACTGTACTCATCGGGGGTACCCATTACGCGGGCGAGATAAAGAAGTCGATTTTCAGCGTGTTAAACTATTTACTTCCCTTCCGTGGCGTCATGCCGATGCACTGCTCGGCGAATGTCGGGGAGGATGGAGACACGGCATTGTTTTTTGGATTATCGGGAACAGGGAAGACGACTTTGTCGGCTGATCCGGATCGCGGCTTAGTCGGCGATGATGAGCATGGCTGGTCCGATGCGGGCGTGTTTAATTTCGAGGGCGGATGCTATGCCAAATGCATCGGGCTGTCGCAGGAGAAAGAGCCGCAAATCTGGAATGCGATCCGGTTCGGCTCTGTCCTGGAAAACGTGTGGATTAATACCGTAACCGGCGAGGCAGACTACCATAGTAATACATTGACGGAGAACACGCGGGCCGCTTATCCGGTTGATTATATTCATAACTCGATCATTCCCGGTACCGCAGGCCATCCGAATGTCATTATCTTTTTGACCGCTGATGCCTTTGGCGTGCTGCCTCCAGTATCCAAGCTGACGAAGGAGCAGGCGATGTATCACTTCCTGTCCGGTTATACATCCAAAATGGTAGGTACGGAACGCGGCGTAGTCGAACCAGAAGCGACATTCTCGGCATGCTTTGGAGCTCCATTCCTCCCCTTGAGACCGGATGTATACGCAGAAATGCTCGGCGACAAAATCACGAAATACGGTGTGAAGGTTTATTTGGTCAATACAGGATGGAGCGGCGGTCCTTATGGGATTGGTGAGCGGATGAATCTGTCGTACACAAGAGCGATGGTCAAGGCGATTATGAATGGAAGTATCGAGAAGGCAGCCTTCACTTCTCATCCTGTATTCGGCATGCTTATCCCTGATGCAGTACCATTCATTCCCCATGAACTGCTTGATCCGAGGAACATGTGGGCGGATAAATCGGCTTATGATCGTAAGGCGAAGCAACTGGCGGAGATCTTTGCTCGCAATTTCGAAAAATTCAGTGATGTAGTGGAATCTATCAAGCTTGCCGGCCCGCGTCTGTAGTTGCCGTGAGAAGGGGCTGCTTCTACGTATTGCTCAACGTAGAGGCAGCTCTGATTCATTTTGGGCGTAAAGACGCATAGAAGGGAAGTCATAGGAATAAGGACGGCGACAAATCTCGAATTATGTTTATTGGCCTGAAAAATGACACCCTTTACGACGGTGAATCGTGCATCACAGTAAACCCGATCTTGCAGATTTGGAGGCGCAACATGGGCCACTGCTGAGGAACCTACGATATCGTTGTCTATCAGGTCGGGGCACTACACGGATTCGTCAAGGCAGTGGGGCAAAAATGCAGCATGCAAAGCCGCATGGCGATTTGTACTCAAATGGTTACAAGGGACTACCTACATTGGCAGAGGTGTTTGCCCGCGCAGTCTATGATATTAATCCGGTCATTGGTGTTGTTTGGTACGATTCAAGCGATCCCGTATGCATTCAGTAGGATCTATTTTAGTGTTCCGTGTAGTAAATTATTGGAAAAAACGAATCTATCATCTCTTGTTCATATTTGAAGTTGATTTTTGTGTTTAGTATGCATTATCGTATAAGTGAAATACGGTAAAATAATGCAATCTACATGTTTTTTGTTAATTTCCTGATGTTGATATGAACATAATCTGTTCATTCACCGGCGGTGCGAATGTATAGTGCACATGAATTTCCCGGAGGATTCGCACCAGAATAATTACAATATATGTAATTCAAGGTGTTGGTAGTTAAGAGATTATCATTTTGTGATTGGAAAAAATCGTTTTTTTATGAATTTATCGATCATTTTGGTGTGGAGTTTTGATTTTGTTGATCAAAATTCGCTGTCGCATCCTACGCGGATGCGTGGATTGAAATAAATTCACATTGCAGCATACTCATAGATGTTTAAGTCGCATCCTACGCGGATGCGTGGATTGAAATATAGTCGAGCGTTTCATCGATATCGTCATCTTTGTCGCATCCTACGCGGATGCGTGGATTGAAATACGCAGACCTTGCGATATGTGACGCGGCAACTCCTGGTCGCATCCTACGCGGATGCGTGGATTGAAATCGCTCAGGGAAACGATACGATGCCCTTCGGAAAGAGAGTCGCATCCTACGCGGATGCGTGGATTGAAATCATCAAAATAAAATACTTTCCCTGATTCGTGAAGTCGCATCCTACGCGGATGCGTGGATTGAAATATAGTTAATAGCCGTAAATTTGGGTACGATATCGTCGCATCCTACGCGGATGCGTGGATTGAAATACTTAGCGTACCTGACACTCTGGCAGTTGCCTAGTCGCATCCTACGCGGATGCGTGGATTGAAATCATGATCCACCTCCGGTATTTGGTATTCGTCATTGTCGCATCCTACGCGGATGCGTGGATTGAAATTATTACTATCTGCCGTTGTGTTATACGGATGAGGTCGCATCCTACGCGGATGCGTGGATTGAAATACGCCGCCAAGCGTCTCGGTGACAGTGATCAAGCGTCGCATCCTACGCGGATGCGTGGATTGAAATTCAGTAAAAATAGACTCACTCTTATTAGGGATGAGGTCGCATCCTACGCGGATGCGTGGATTGAAATGTCCAACGTCTGTCCGTTATCTGCGCTGCCGTAAGTCGCATCCTACGCGGATGCGTGGATTGAAATCTCCAATCCGCATACATGGCCAGCACACCGTCAGCGTCGCATCCTACGCGGATGCGTGGATTGAAATCTTACGATCTGCAAACTAGACTCGATAATGTCATAGTCGCATCCTACGCGGATGCGTGGATTGAAATCTTACGATCTGCAAACTAGACTCGATAATGTCATAGTCGCATTCTACGCAGATGCGTGGATTGAAATGAAACTGCCGCAGGTACACATCACGCGTTCGATAAGTCGCATCCTACGCGGATGCGTGGTTTGGAATAAACAATAAAAAGAGTGCCTAGTTGGAGACTGCTGCAAAAGTCGTATGTTTAGAAAAACTGATGATTTAGGGGAGACAAATATGTCTCCTTAAACACGAAACGAGCCTTAGAAGCGATTCTAGAGGCTCGTTTTCTCTGATGACTAAGTTTTTTATGAAGAAAGTGGACTTTTGCAGGGATCTCTAGTTGGCACTCTTTCCAGTTCAGATACGTAACAATTGAACATATGATGCAGGAAGAAACAGAATGGGCTGTCCTACAAGTAGAGGACCACTTGTAGGCTGAGCCCATTTTTTTATGGTCATGTTATTGGAAGTCGTGCAATTTCTATAACCAGGATTCTTCTCTTGAAAATCAAATCAATGGAACACTATTCTACGTGGAGTAGTTACGATGATGTAAGGCATCAAATGAAATGATGCCGGAAATGACGAATTTTAAAATATTGTGCTTCCGTCTGCGGTAAGTTGCTGCTAACTTTTTTTAGCGAAGAATGCGGATTGGTTGGAAAAAATAGAATCTAAACCCTGCCACTATCTAGATCCTTTTATGTGTTCCTTTTGAAGCTCCAGTATATAAATATCTAGTTGTTGACTAATCTGGACTACTTCGTGATCGCTAAGATTTCGTCCCTTTTTGTTTACGAGGCAGGATAGTTTTTGCTTGAGTCCATTGATTTTACTTAGTAGATCATCACCGTATACAATAGTCTGTCACCTCACTTTAGTTCTTAAAATGGGGCGCCCTTTCTTTACTATTAGTATACAATGAGTCGAATGGATCCTATTAAAAGGAATTAATGGGAAACTTTTAAAAATGAAAAGAGTACCAGCTTGGTACTCTTACCATGGAGTATTCCGCCATTATTACCAAACAATGAAGACATCATAGCTTCCCCGATAATGACAGCGCTCAGAAAAGCAATGTATGCTTTTGGAGCGAAACGTCTCACTTTAATCCCTGCCAATCGGTTCGTTTGTAGTACTCCGACAGTTTTTTCATGGTTGGTATGGTCATCGTAATATCCTGAGCCAAATGATTTTGCATAATTTGGCGAATACACGGTCATTCTTAACGAAGCGTCGTCCGCTTTTAAAAAAATGAAACGCACCTTCGATGAAGTCAGATACGTCTTTATCGAGTTTAGCAACTCTCATATGTTACCAAGGATGAATTCCGTCTCCACTGAGTGCTAATATAGAAATTGCAGCTTCCCCGATAATGACAGCGCTCAGAAGACCGATATATAGTTTTGTCACGAAACGCTTCACTGTAATCCCTCCCAATCGGTTCGTTTGTAGTACTCCGACAGTTTTTCCATGGTTGGTATGGTCATCGAAATATTTTGCGTTAAATGACTTTGCATGATTAGGTGAATGCACTGTTTTTCCCGACGAACATCGTCCACTCTTGAAAAGTGAAACGCGCCTTCGAGAAACTCAATTACACCTTTGTCGAACTCATCTACAGCGATGAAATACTCCGCTCGATGGTAATAATATTCAGCCAGTTGTGAAATCATGATGGGATTATTGTCGCTGATCTGCTGTAGGTTAATTGGGTAAGAAAGAAAATTTTCAATTTCATCTAGTCTGTGTTCCTTTAAATAAAGAATCATTAAGTGATTCAAAGCCTGTAAGGCTATATTTTGATCACACGTTTTTAACAAAGATGTAAACTGGTCTACAGCTCTGTCAATCATACCCTTCTTGGCATCAAGCATTGCGTTCATCAGTTGGGTATTTTCTTTGATGTAAGGAGCATCATGCTGTGAATAAAGGTGAGTGTAATATTCGGACTTATCATATTCCCCAATGCGAAAGTATGCCCCCCGCAATATACCGAGAGCATATATGTAGTACTCATTGTCTGAACTTGCTTCCTCAATAATAGGAAGGAGAAGATCAATGCTCTGTGGGTACAAAAATAAATTATACGCATGAATTCCTAGCTTGTAATAGAGCATGATGCGGTCTTCCAAACTTAAAAAATGTGCGTACATCACGATATGCTTACCACTGTCGTATACATCTCGCATCCGGGAAAAGTCATCACGTTCAATAAGGTATACCTGGAGTAAGCCTCTTGCTAGAAACGGCATCATGCCGTGATCACGGGAGTAATCAACGATTAATTGATACAAGGCTAATCGAATTTCCTTACGTTCCACGCTGGCTGTGAAGCCATATAGGCGTTCGACTAAGGAGTGACTATCGTCGCTGTGCGATTCCAGAAATTTGGCTCCTACTTTTCGTGCAAGCTCGGCAGAGCCTGAATACTGGATGACATCCTGCAACACAAGCAGCAGAATATCTGCTCTTCTATCAATGGCAATATACAGTTCGACAACAGCATCCAATGGTATGTCTAACGCTTCGACAAGCGGGCGGAGTGTCGAATATTCCGGTCTTTTGACATCTTCGTTCTCAATTTTGGAGATTGTGCCTTTTTGGATCCCGGATGATTCCGATAATTGTGCCTGAGTCATACCGCTATTGCGCCTGTAGCTCTGTATTAATTCGCCGATGGACAATATCTGTTCCATCCCATAAGCACCTACTCTCATCCTTAGTTATTATTTCCTATATTTTACCATGTGGTTTATCAAATGGGAATGTCCTACTTCAAAAAACATTTCGTGTTAATCTCCTATAATTCAACAATATTTTACAAATAGCGATTCAGATGTCATGAACGATTCAAAGTAAAACGGCTGATATTTGGTAGACGTTGCTTATAAGCGAGTTGTTCTTACAGAGGTGGATCAATGTGCATTCCTGACGGCAATGTACGGGCATCTTCTCCGTGGAGAAGAAGGATAGCTATGTCGAGTTGACGCTAGCGGGTACCCTCTGTCGAACGGTATCAGGTGGAGCCGTCCTGGTATTAATCACGGTTCATGAACTTATCTTCAAACTTATCATTTTTAGTAGCAGAATTATGAAATTAATCTTTTCCCTATTAAATAAGTACCAGATAATACCGACTAGATCTATTATGCCAAATATAGGTAATTCAGGGGGCTATGATAATCTTCGTAGCGCGTTGGAGGGATTCAGCATGCAAGACAAGGTGATGACGTTCGGTGATATCTATGTGGCGCCGTTTGAGTTTACGAATTTGCAATCGTTGAAGGTTGTCAAGCAGTTCAATGAGCATGTTCACCTGAAGATAACGGGCATCATTCCCGAGGAAAAGAAGGACAGCTATGCAGAGTTAACAGATGGACACGGTCAGATGCGAGTATCACTTAACAATGAGTCAGGTGAGCCGAAATATTGGTTCCGGGGTGTTGTTACTCAAGTAAGCATCAAGTCTGTGCGCGGCATTTATTACTTGACGGCACATGCCGTATCCCATAGCTATCTGCTCGATATAGAGAAGAAGAAGCGTTCGTTCCAGAATCCGTACATGTCGTACGCGGGGCTCGTTCGTTCGGTATTGTCTGATTATGCGGGCTTGGACTTTATCCATTGTGCTTCCAAGGACGAGGTACTGGGTACGCTTGCGATGCAGTATGAGGAGACGGATTGGCAGTTTCTAAAGCGAATGGCTTCGCGATTCTATACGGGCTTGATGCCGGCTGCGGCGTTCGATACGCCGAAGCTATTTTTCGGTTTGCCGGATAATCAGTCCAAGGGGGAGCTGAAGGCTGTCAACTATACGGTGCAGAAGCGGTCGGCAGCGTACAAGCAGGCTGTCGAACACCGTATTCCTGGCATAAGAGAGCAAGATTATGTGGTGTATGAGGTGCAGTCTGAACGGGTGCTGGATGTAGGCGATGAAGTTGTCTTTAAGTCACGAACGTTCGTCGTAGGCGAAGCGGTAACCGAATGGCAGAGCGGTCTGCTGATGCATACGTATGCGCTGTATCCACGAGCTGGATTGAAGCAGAGACGGCTGTACAATCAAGCGATTATTGGAGCTTCGATTCAAGGCCGTGTATTGCAGGTGCGCAAGGATCAGGTGCGAGCGAAGCTCGATATGGACGACCAGCAGGATGAGAGTACGGCGTATTGGTTCCCTTATTCAACTATCTATGCGTCAGAGAACAATACAGGCTGGTATGTGATGCCAGAGGTGAACGATCAGATACGCATTTATTTTCCGAGCAAAAAAGAAGAGGAAGGCATCGCGATTAGCTCCGTTGTAAAACAAAAGCCAGAAGCAAGACCTGCACCTGTAGTCACCAGCAATGGCAGTGCTGGGCGAGGGACGAGCATGCAAGCTGGTGGTTTTGCGAAAGCACCGGATCGCATGGTCGACCCTGCTATTAAGACATTGCGCACGAAGTACGGCAAGGAGATTATGTTGGCTCCCGACAAGATCGTCTTCTCCTCAGGAGGGATGTCGATTACGATCAGTGATGACAGCGGCATTGATATTGTGAGCGATCAGAATGTGAATATTACGGCTGGCGGTGGAGATATACAGTTGTCGTCCCGCAATCTTCGCATCCAGGCGGATAAGGTGGAGCTGACAGGCAACGGGAATACGATCACGATGGAAGATAAGGTAGAGTTGAAGGGTGCAGAAGTGAAAATGAACTAAAGGGCTAAAGGAGCGAATACGTGTGGATAAGGAAGAGGCGCGTCAGCATCTGTACGAGCATGTACTGCAGCCTGCGCTGGAAGAGCAGGTGTCAGTGGTTGCGCGCTTGTTCCACGACCAGCAGGAACGGCTGGTTGCAGAGTGGATTGAATCGTTCCGAGGCATGTGCATGCAAATTGCACAGATGCAGAGGCGCGGGGAGAAGGCTCCTATCGGATTCATTCATTATTCGGTGCTGCGTACATCTGTGCTGGAGGGGACATGTACGTATCAGATAGAGGCCTACTCAGATGATTGGTATTGGGATCCTGCTGAATGCTTTGCACGTTACGATGCTAGATGGGCGCTGCAAGGGCTGACTGCGCTGATCGAACTGTTGTATGAGCGCCGCAAGATGTACATGGGGATGCTTCATGCGGCGGACGTGGAGCGGATGGTGCTGCAGCATATCGGGGCTTTCAGCCAGTTCGTGACGGCGCTTGCGCGCGATAGGCTGCGCGGGAAGTCCGGTCTTCGCGAGGTCGCATCCTTTACGGATGCGTGGATTGAAATACAGCTACGACAATCCTAGTATTACCGAAATCATGACCGTCGCATCCTTTACGGATGCGTGGATTGAAATCGCTTGGTTCGCCTTTGCTTGGGCACCCGCGGGCGCTTGTCGCATCCTTTGCGGATGCGTGGATTGAAATTTCGGTGGTCCTCGTGCATGGGGGAACCGCACAGTCGCATCCTATGCGGATGCGTGGATTAAAATGCATCCAGGATGTCAACGCGCATCGATCGGGTGAAGTCGCATCCTACGCGGATGTCGTGTAGGTTGAGTAGGCGGTGGAGTGGCGAGTCATATCCGATATGGGAACATGAATCGAATACCTAAATTACCTGCACAGGACATCAATGGAACTAATGCTGGTTCGGTAGATGTCCTTTCGTATTATTAGGTCAGCCAGAGGTTTCTGGTTGGCCTATTTTTATAGGCATCTTATGATGGTGGTAGCCGGGAGAACGTGGGCGTCTTAGGGACACAGATCCCGTCAAAAAAACTGTTCTCTCACTACCGTCCAATGACCATGTTTGAGCTGGTAGAGGCTGTTGACCTCGCATCACAAGCGAAGCTATGGGTTTGGAAGCCATGTGGGAATGCCGGCAAATCGAATCAAGGAGGTTATTATGCAGCCAGTAATAGGAATAGACGTGGCAAAAGGGATTAGCGTCATACAGGCCTTTATCGATCGCAATGAACCCTACGGGAAGATGGAGAACCTTCAGCATGGGGAGAAAGGCTTTGAACAGCTAGGGGAATTGTTAGAAACGCTCAAACAGGCAAGTGGCGTCGATCCCGTTGTTGTTCTAGAGGGAACCGGACATTACCATCGAAGTCTGACAGGATATCTTAAACGCAGTGGATGGACTCATTACATTGTCAATCCCCTACAAGCGAAACGATCGAAAAGTATACAGCTTCGCAAGGTGAAAACAGATGCAGCGGATGCATGGCATTTGGCTGAGATGTATTACCGAGGGGATGTTAAAGCGCACCGTGAGTGGGAAGAAACCTATACCGAGCTTCAACACTTGACGAGGCAACATGAGTTCGTAACTGCGATGTATGTGCAGGCCAAGTTAAACAGCAGAGCTTTGCTTGAACAGGTGTTTCCGGACTTTATTGGGCTATTTCATAATTTGTATGCGACAACATCATTGAAAGTGCTAGAGCGATGTTTGAAGAGCAAGACTGAAGATGTGGAAACCCTCATCCGTGAATGTGTAGGTAAATCCCATTCCAAAGGATGGATTGCAGAGAAAACGGAACGGCTGAGGGAAGTCATACTGGGCTGGAGTACACAAGCCAGAAGTCAATCCCAGAGCGTAGCGTTGACCAGCATGGTCTCACTGTTATTGGAATTCGACAAACAGTTAAGTCATTTGGAAAAGCAGATAGAAGAACTGAGTTTAGAGTTACCCGAAGTGGAATTGGTCAAGAGCGTCCCAGGAATTGGGGACAAGCTGGCGGCTGCCATCGTGGCGGAACTCGGGGATGCAAGCCAATTCAAGGATGCAAAGCAACTCGTTGCGTATGCAGGACTAGATCCGGGGATCTACAGTTCAGGAAAGTTTACAGGGACAAGCAACCGGATCACGAAACGAGGCTCTAAGAGACTTCGCCGAGCGCTGTATCTAGCTGTGCAGTGTGGAATTCGCAGAGGTGCAAACCACAGGATAAGTGATTACTATGAGAAGAAAAGGAAAGAGGGCAAGCCTTATAAGGTGGTTGTGATCGCCTGCGCCAACAAGCTTCTCCATCACATTTACGCCATCCTTTATAAAAACGAGCCCTACCAAACTTAATCCCATATTTATCCATAACTTTCACGCCAATGAAGGTTATTTGTGTTACAAATAAAAGTATATCAGTAAGTATTAGACGACTTCAAGCCGCAATACTTGACAAACATTAGCTGGTTTTTTTGTTCACTATTTGTCGTTTACTATGTACAAACAATATGGTAAATTGTAGATAATTGTGGGGTTCTGTAGAAATAGGTCAAAAGTATTGCTTTTGTTGTCTTTGTTCATATCATGAAATTCATGACACACAATGAGGGGCGTTGATATGAATTCGATTGCTCATATTCGTGAAAGTGACCAACAGGTACAGACAGTCGAGGCGCACTTGTTAGAGGTAAGGGCATTAGCGGAAGGTTACGGGACGAAGCTGGGTGTCTCCCATGTGACCGGATTAGCAGGTATGCTCCACGATATGGGAAAATATTCACAAGAATTTCGCGAGTATATTATAGCGGCTGTAAGTGGTTCTAATGTGCCAGTTAAGAGAGGCAGCGTTGACCATTCGACAGCAGGAGGCAAGCTTTTATACGAGTTTTTTCATATGGCCAATATCACGAAATATAAAGGCCTGTTAGCTGAAGTTGTCGGCAACGCCATCATTTCGCACCACTCTTATTTGCATGACTATCTCAATCAGGAGTTGGAGTCTCCTTATTTAAGACGCGTTAGGGATAAGCATTTGGAAGAATATGAGGTAAGCAAACACTCCTTCTTCACGCACGTCATAAGCGAGCGGGAATTTCATCAATATGTAGATCGGGCTGCGGCAGAACTGGAGCAATTTATGGCGCAAAATACGACTGGCAGCTCTGAACGGAAGCTCATGTTCCTCACGAAGTTCGTGTTCAGTGCATTGATTGATGCAGACCGGACGAACACCAGATGTTTTGAAGCAAATGTGTGCGAAGAGCCAACAGTGAATGTGTCGAACCTGTTCGAACACTATTATGCGAAATTACTGGAAAAGGTATGTTCGTTTGCAGAGCATGATGATGCCAATACGTCTATTAATAGGCTCAGAAGTGAGATGTCAGCGCAATGTGAGCAATTTGCTGCGAAACCGTCTGGAATCTATACCTTGTCGATACCAACCGGAGGCGGCAAAACGTTAGCAAGCTTGCGATACGCTTTGAAGCATGCCACGACTTTTCATAAACAACACATTATCTATGTTGTTCCTTATACTACAATTATTGAACAGAATGCCGCCACGGTTCGCAGTATTTTAGAGGACGAGTTGAATATATTGGAACATCATTCTAACGTAGTTGAACATGAACACGATGATGATGAAGAACTGGACGGCTTCGCCATGACACAGCAGCAGAAAGCCAAGCTGGCCAAGGATAACTGGGATGTTCCTATTATTTTTACGACGATGGTGCAATTCCTTAATGTGTTCTTTGCTAACGGGAGCCGTAATATTCGGAGACTTCATAATTTGTGTGAAGCGGTTATTATATTCGATGAGGTGCAGAAGGTTCCAACACCTTGCATTTCGTTGTTCAATCAGGCACTAAACTTCCTTAAGCACTATGGTCAATCCAGCATCGTTCTCTGTACGGCAACGCAGCCAGCACTGGACTTCGTGGAGCAGAAGCTCGATATTAATCCAGACGGCGAAATGATAGGCAACATTGATCATGTCATTGAAGCATTCAAGCGAGTCGAGATTGTAGATCAAGCGACGGGGGAGACGTTTAATACCGATAAGCTGGCCGACTTTGTGCAAGCTACAATCGAAGATATTGGCAGTGTTCTTATTATTTTGAATACGAAGTCTGTGGTCAAACACTTGTATCGGCAATTGATGACACGATCCATGGAAGAGCAAGGCGAGGCTATTCCCGTCTATCATTTGAGCACTTCGATGTGTGCAGCGCATAGGTTCCATATTTTGCAGAAAGTGAAGGAGCATCTGGAGCGAGAGGAAAAAGTCATTTGCATTAGCACACAGCTAATTGAAGCGGGGGTTGATGTCAGCTTCGGTTGTGTCATACGTTCTCTGGCCGGATTGGACTCGATTGCGCAAGCGGCAGGACGCTGCAACCGGCATGGAGAGGATGGGATTCGGAAGGTTTATATTATAGATCATGCGGAAGAGAATTTGGACAAGCTGATGGAAATCAGGGTTGGCAAAGAAGCGGCGAAGAAGATGCTCATCGACATGAAGCGTGATTCGTCGGCTCATGGTGGTGACATATTGTCACGTCGGGCGATGGAGTGGTATTTCCAAGAGTACTATTCGGAATTCAAATTGAATTTGAACTATCCTATTCCGAAGCTGAGAAAGAACATGACGGAGTTGTTGTACGGAGAACGGGGCGGAGAAGATACGTATTTTCAAGCCTACTGTCAAGCGAATAATGCCAAACCGCCGCTATTTATCGCGAACAGCTATGGCACGGCTGCGAAGCATTTTCAGGTCATAGATAGTCATACGACATCCGTCATTGTCCCTTATGGTGAAGGCAAAGACGTTATTGCCGACCTGAACGGAGCTGCCACCATTGATGATCTCACACTGTTGCTGCGGAAAGCGCAGCAATTCACGGTTAATCTCTATAAGCATGAGCTCCAACAACTAGATCGCAGTGGCGGGCTGGATAGCTGTCTGGATGGGAGCGTTCTCGTGCTGAAAGAAGGCGCTTACAGTGAAGATTATGGAGTGGATCTTGAAAATGAAAGTGAAATGGGATTATTGTCCTTTTGATACCTATAGAAAGGAGGCGGCGTGATGAGGAACAGCATCGAGTTCGAGGTATATGGGAACTATGCTCTGTTCACCGATCCACTAACGAAGCTGGGCGGAGAAAAGCTATCTTACCAGGTGCCTACCTATCAAGCTTTGAAGGGAATTGTAGAATCAATCTATTGGAAGCCGACCTTGCTGTTTATCGTGGATGCAGTACGCGTCATGAATCCGATACGCATGGAATCTAAGGGGGTTCGGCCCATTGACTACGGTGGGGGCAACACACTGGCTAACTATACTTACTTAAAAGATGTGCGATACCAATGTAGAGCACATTTTATTTTTAACCCGCACAGACCAGATCTGGAATACGACCGCAATGAGCACAAGCATCACAATATACTGAAGCGTTCCCTGCAAGCAGGTGGGCGCCGGGACATCTTTCTCGGGTCAAGAGAGTGCCAAGGTTATGTGGAACCTTGTGTGTTCGGGGAAGGTGAGAGCTTCTACGATAACTATGGCGATATCCATCTGGGAACGATGGTACATGGCATTAACTACCCGGATGAGACCGGCAGAAGGCAGATGGAGACGCGCCTGTGGAATCCGGTTATGCGGAACGGGATGATTGAGTTTATTGCGCCGGAGCAATGTACCCAAGTACGCGCTGTTGCGGATATGGAGCCTAAGCAGTTCACGGGCGATCATATGGAATCTGTTGATGATCTGTTTGCCCAAATGGAAGCGGGTGAAGCAAGATGAGCTGGTTGCTGCAATTATATAAAACGTATGAAGCGAATCTGGATCGGGTTGGCGTCATCGAGAAAAAGTACAACGAGCAAGAATATACGCTGCTGCCGATTTCGCATACGACGCAGACGGCACATATCGAAGTAAATGTAACGGAAGACGGCGAATTTCATTCTGCAACCTTCGTTGATAAGAGCGATGGCAGTACGTTAATACCTTGCACGGAAGCTTCGTCGAGCCGGGCGGGCTCCAAGGTGGCACCGTATCCGCTGCACGATAAAATCAGCTATGTGGCTGGAGACTATACGGCCTATGGCGGGCCAGTAAAGAAGGAAGATCCGTTCACCGCTTATATCGAGCAATTAGGAGACTGGGCGTCATCTCCCTATGCCCATGCCAAAGTGAAGAGCATATATGCGTATGTGAGCAAAGGACGGTTGATACAGGACCTGGTGGAGGACAAGAAGCTGGTACTGGATGCCAATAACCATCTGATCGGAAAATGGGACAAAAAATATGTCTCTATGTACAGCGAGAAACCGCAGATTTTTGCTGTACTGACCGGGGAACAAGATAGTGCTTTCATTCGTTTTAACGTCTACTCGTCGAGCAAGCATTTGGAAAAGGTCTGGGATGATCCGGAGATGTACGAATCGTTCGTGCAGTATTACAACCAGAGGCTTGGAGCCGAGAAGCTCTGCTATGTAACAGGCAACATGCTGCCCGGTACAGACAAGCATGCGAATAAGATCCGCAACGCGGCAGATAAAGCCAAGCTCATCTCGGCGAATGATACGAGCGGCTTCACCTTCAGAGGACGGTTCAGTCATAGTGATGAAGTGGCAAGCATCAGCTACGAAGTATCGCAGAAAGCCCATAATGCATTAAAGTGGCTTATTCAGCGGCAAGGCAAGATTATTGATCAGCGCGTTTTTCTCGTATGGGCGAACGATGCGCTTTATGTCCCGGCCCCGGAAGACGACACGTTCTCACTTGATCCTTCCCCGTTCGTCGTACAGCAAAAATCCTACACGAATCGAGAGTTGGCACAAGAAGTGGCTAAGGCGTTGGATGGCTATCGCAATAAGCTCGCCTCTTCTTCTGAATCCCATGTAAATCTGCTTGTTCTCGACTCGGCGACAACAGGGCGAATGGCCGTGCTCTACTATCGGATGATGGACAAGCAGCAATACTTCGACCGTTTGTTGAAATGGCACACGACCTGTGTATGGCTGCACCGTTATCGCAAGGACGAAAATGGAGATTTTGTACAGTTTTACGGTGCGCCGTCTACGAAGGATATTGCATTTGCAGCTTATGGCTCCAAGGCGAACGAGAAGATCGTGAAGGGATTAATGGAGCGCATGCTGCCTTCTATCGTGGATGAAAGAGAGATTCCGTCTGACATTGTCAATAGTGCGATCCGCCGCGCTTCCAACCCGATCTCGATGGAAAAATGGGAATGGGAAAAGACGTTAAGCATCGCTTGCGCCTTGGTCAATAAAGATTCGCTGAATAAAAAGGAGGGATACGAGGTGGCATTGGATAAGGAAAATATGGATCGAAGCTATCTGTTCGGGCGGTTGCTGGCGGTTGCTGATGTGTTGGAGCGTCGGGTGTTGGACGAAGAAGCACGCCGATCCGGCAAATCAGGGTCAAGTCATGTGCGTGCCAGTAATGCGGTTCGGTATATGAATTCATTTGCACAGCATCCAGAACGAACATGGAGAACCATTCAAGCCAGCTTGCAGCCGTACCAAGCGAGATTAGGGTCGAAAGGCTATTATTTATCTGGAATCATCGACGAGATTGCATCTGCATTTCATCCTGATGACTTTAATAACAAGCCATTATCAGGAAAGTATCTGTTAGGTTTCTATAGTCAAAGACATGAGCTCTATCAAAAAAAAGAGAATAAAGAAAGCCCAATCCAACAATCCAATGAAGAGGAGCTGGAATCATGACAGTTTTGGATCATAAAGTTGACTTTGCGGTTGTATTTTCGGTAACGAAGGCAAATCCCAATGGCGACCCGCTGAACGGGAATCGTCCGCGTCAGAACTATGACGGACATGGCGAAATATCGGATGTGGCCTTGAAGCGTAAAATAAGAAATCGATTGCAAGACAACGGCGAGTCTATTTTCGTCCAATCCAATGATCGCAACACGGATTCGTTCAAGAGCTTGAGAGAACGTGCCGAAGCAAATGAGACGCTAGCTAAAATTATGAAAGCAAAAGACGGATCAAGTGAGGAGTTCGCCAAGTTAGCTTGTGAGGAATGGATTGATGTCCGGAGCTTTGGCCAAGTGTTCGCTTTCAAAGGGGGAGCGGATAAAGGTGTCTCGGTTGGCGTGCGCGGGCCGGTATCGATCCATACGGCAACGAGCGTAGAGCCGATTGATATTACGAGTATGCAAATTACGAAAAGCGTAAATTCTGAACCGGGCAAAGAGAAAGGTTCGGACACGATGGGGATGAAGCACCGCGTTGACTTTGGCGTGTATGTCTGCTACGGCAGCATTAACACCCAATTAGCAGAGAAGACGGGATTTTCGAATGACGATGCGGAGAAGATCAAGCAGGCACTCGTGACATTGTTTGAAAATGACGCATCTTCTGCCAGACCAGACGGCAGTATGGAAGTAGTGAAATTGTTCTGGTGGGAGCATCATTCGAAGCTTGGTCAGTATTCTTCAGCCAAAGTACACCGTTCCTTGAAGGTTAGCAAAAACAAGGAGGAACCTAAATCCATAGAGGATTATACAATTGCCTGGGATGAGTTGGAAGGATTGAAGGTAGAGGTTATTGATGGCCTGTAAGGATGAGGACGACTTTTTACTTCTGTCTGGCATTCAGCACTTTCAATTTTGCAAGCGGCAATGGGCACTCATTCATGTAGAGCAGCAGTGGGAGGAGAATGTAAGAACAATCGAAGGGCAGCATCTCCATCGCCATGCCGATCAGCCGTTTACGAGAGAAAAGCGTGGCGATAAGCTTGTCGTTCGTGCGATGTCTGTGAAATCGCATGAACTGATGTTCACCGGAGTGTGCGATGTTGTAGAGTTCCTCCGCGATGAGCGTGGGATACCTATCAACGGAGCGGATGGCACATATTTGGCATATCCGGTCGAATACAAGCGCGGCAAGCCGAAGAAGGATGAATCGGATGTGCTGCAATTGGCGGCGCAAGCGATCTGTCTGGAAGAGATGCTGCTGTGTGATGTACAGACTGGATACCTTTTTTATCAAGAGCTGAAGCATCGGATTGAAGTGCCGCTTACGGATGATGTGAAGCAGAAGGTACGGAAGATCGCCGCAGAGATGCATGATTATTATAAGCGCAAGATTACGCCGAAAGTGAAGACAGGAGCATTTTGCAAAAGCTGTTCGCTTCATTCGATATGTTTGCCCGCACTGATGAATAAACGGACGGTCAAAAGCTATATTGAGGGGAAGATCAAGGATGAGGCGTCTTCTTAATACGTTGTATATAAATCAGCCCGACGTTTATTTGTCGTTGGACGGTGATAATATCGTACTGCTGAAGGAGCAGCAGAAGCTGGGCAGACTGCCGCTGCATAATCTGGAAGCAATCGTATCCTTTGGATATACGGGGGCCAGTCCGGCGTTAATGGGATATTGTGCGGATCGGAATATTTCGATTACCTTTTTGACGCTGAGCGGAAGGTTTCTAGCTAGGGTCATCGGGCAGAGCAAAGGTAACGTTGTGCTAAGGAAAAAGCAATATGCGATATCCGAGGATGAAGCTTGGTCAGCGAAAATTGCCCGCAACTTTATCGTAGCTAAGATATACAATCATAAATGGATGGTTGAACGAATGACCCGGGATTATCCGCTGCGGGTGGATGTGGCACAATTCAAAGCGGTGTCGGAGCAGCTATCCGCCCTTATGCTTGAAGTCAGGGCATGTGAGGATTTAGAGCGGTTGAGAGGCTTGGAAGGTCAAGCTGCTGTAAGCTACAATAGAGTGTTCGGTCACATGATCTTGCAGCAGCCGGATGATTTTTATTTTCACACACGTTCGCGCAGACCGCCGCTCGATAACGTCAATGCGATGCTGTCGCTAGCCTATACCTTACTGGCTCATGATATGGCAGCCGCCTTGGAAGCAGTCGGGCTTGATGCCTATGTCGGCTTTCTGCATCGTGACCGGCCGGGACGAGTGTCTCTGGCGTTGGATGTGATGGAAGAACTGCGGGGCGTCTATGCGGACAAGTTTGTTCTCAGCTTGATCAACAAGCGTATTGTGAATAAAGATGATTTTTTCAAGAAGGAAAATGGCGCCGTCCTGATGACGGATGAGGCGCGAAAGAAGTTTTTGGATGCGTGGCAGAAGAAAAAACAAGAGAAGATTAGCCATCCTTTTCTCGGGGAAGACATAAACTGGGGATTGGTCCCGCATGCCCAAGCTTTGTTGCTAGCTCGCTATTTGCGCGGTGATCTGGATGAATACCCTCCATTTTTGTGGAAGTAGGTGTTATGGGATTGTTGGTGTTAATTACGTATGATGTCAGCACCACTAGTAGTGACGGACAGAGACGGTTGCGCAAGGTGTCGAAGATGTGCCAAAATTATGGTCAGCGTGTGCAGCATTCGGTGTTCGAATGCAATGTGGATGCCGCTCAATTCGCCGCTCTCAAGATCCAGCTTGCAGATATAATTGATCAGAAGGCAGACAGCCTTCGATTCTATCAGTTAGGCAATAACTATAAGAACAAGGTGGAGCATATCGGTGTGAAGGAATCGATCGATTTGGACGGGTCATTAATTTTCTAGTGCGAATGTGAAGTGCACATGATTTCCCTGGGACATTCGCACCTGATTTTTGCCATTTTTATTCCAGTTCCATGATATTGATGTATGGTTGTCAGTTGTTTTTTTTCAATAATCGCGAAATTTGACTAATTCAATCATTGTATCCAGTTATTTTGATTGCTTTGGTCAAAAATCGCTGTCGCATCCTACGCGGATGCGTGGATTGAAATAATAGAGACATCCTTCTCCCTGGACAATGAACGGTCGCATCCTACGCGGATGCGTGGATTGAAATACTACGTTGCCGTTCGGCACGCCAATCCTCATTCAGTCGCATCCTACGCGGATGCGTGGATTGAAATCCGTATAACTGGGTACCCATGTATTTCACAAATCAGGTCGCATCCTACGCGGATGCGTGGATTGAAATAACCATAGCTTTGATCCATATCGCAGGGTCATTAGTCGCATCCTACGCGGATGCGTGGATTGAAATTATCACTTGGTGGCGCGTTGTCTAGTGTTGGTATGTCGCATCCTACGCGGATGCGTGGATTGAAATCCAGACGGAACGCCCCCAATTCTCCACCTGTGCCAGTCGCATCCTACGCGGATGCGTGGATTGAAATAAAAGTAAGGTTATGGTGTATATTGGAAGCGTGTAGTCGCATCCTACGCGGATGCGTGGATTGAAATTTAATTTTAAGTGAAGCTGTACAGGAACTAAATGTGTCGCATCCTACGCGGATGCGTGGATTGAAATTTAAAGGATAATAAATATGAATGCAGATATATTAGTCGCATCCTACGCGGATGCGTGGATTGAAATTGTAAAGCTGAGTCGGTGCATTTAATGAAATTAGTCGCATCCTACGCGGATGCGTGGATTGAAATATCCAAGATAATACCGTGTATAAGGCGACATCTCGAGTCGCATCCTACGCGGATGCGTGGATTGAAATTGCTTTGTCTCTACTTCTCGCATGGAGTAACCGTAGTCGCATCCTACGCGGATGCGTGGATTGAAATTATCGACTCCGGTACCTGTGCATAGGTTACTGTCGTCGCATCCTACGCGGAAGCGTGGATTGAAATTTCGTCGCACTGTGCGGAGTCGATTCCGGATACAACGTCGCATCCTACGTGGATGCGTGGGATGAAATGAATTAAATAAGAATGCGAAGCAAGCATTTCTACTACATGATTCATGCGATCATGGAGCGAAATGCTTGTTTTTTTGCGTAGAACATATATTCGCTGACAAGATTTGTCGTTGAGAGCCTCTATAATAGAGACAATATATCTCAGAGAGGTGACAAAAAATAGCTATGAGTTCAACGGTTAGTGAGCAACAACTTCATCCGAATGTCATACCCTACTGGCGGATATACCGATTTCTGTCAATACTAAAGAAGACTGCACTGGTCAGTATTCCGATTGCCATTCATCTGTTATGGCTCCCTCAATGGAAGTGGATCATGTATGCAGCAACGGCATATCTCCTTTTTCATTGGTGCAAAGCATTATTCTATATCTTCTATGGGGTTCGATTCTCTTATGCACGAAGAAGCTATGTCCTGACTTCTGATGAAATTATAATCCGGTGGGGCAATATATGGTCTGCTCATTCATCGGTTATTCCGCTCAGCCGCGTGCTGCATGTGGTTATCGAGCAGGATGTCATTCAAAAAAAGCTTGGCATATCTGATCTGGCCATTGTGACGGCAGGTGATGCGAACTACATCTTAGGCTTGTTGGAGGAAGATACGACAAAGCTGCGGCGACAGGTCATTGAGCTCGCCAAGATAGGGGATACGGGTGCGTATGGTGAATAGACAGCATCCAATCAAGATTCTCGTTCATGTATACCGTTCCGTCCGTTACATGATTATTCCGTATACACTTATGCTGTTCAACGAGATTAAGGCAGGAACAGGACAGCAACCATACTGGGTGTATGGATTGGCGGTGGTAATCGGTGTTTCTATTTTGCTGTGGTCTATGATTACGTGGTGGAAAGACACTTATCAGATCGATGAGTCTGCACTTCTGATTCAACAAGGGGTATTCAACACGACTCATCGAACAATCCCACTGGAACGGATTACGAATATATCGATGAAGGCAACGTGGATGGATCGAATCATGGGGGCGACAACCATAGAATTGCAAACCTCTGATTCGAATGAGGAGGCGGATGCAACATTTGTACTGACAAGAGACAAGGCGGACATTCTCCTTGCTGAGATCAATCTGTCAGTGCGTAGTCACGGTCAAGCCAAGCCATCATGGGTGCTTCAGCCGAAGGATATTTTTATGAGATCCATTAGCTCGAATACGTTTTGGATGGGAGTACCCTTGTGTCTATCCATCGTTACGTATATATGGGATTGGATTGAGCCTCGTGCTGAGGGAGAAGAAGTAAGCTTGGTAGCCTTTTTCAAAAATGAAATGTGGAAAATGATACTCAACATAGATGTTATACCCGTCCTGCTCCAAGTTCTTGGAATTATTGCTTTATGTGCGTTCGCTACATGGTTGTTCTCGCTTGTCATGTTGCAAATTCGATATAATCGATGGACCGTTATCCGAGACGGCGCATATCTGCATGTGCAGTATGGCTGGCAGGAGAGAAAGTCTATTTCCCTTCATGTAGCCAAAATTCAGTCGATTCGCATCAAGGAGCATTTACTCAGTCGAGCGTTCGGCTATGTATCTATCTGGATGGATTGCGTAGGGTATGAGGGGGAACGGCGAATGAAGCTGCTTCTACCTGCGGTTCATCGTCCAGAACTGTATACTGCTATGGAGCGTTTGCTTCCTGAATTCACCTTAACGATGCCTAAGCGGAACCTGCCTTCGGGCAAGGCGATGTATTTTATTGGGCTCCCTCTCGCTATGGGGATGCTTGTTATCGGATTGGGTGCTTGTATGTCAATTTGGGCTTGGTTAGCAACGCCGTTGATAGCGGCAGTGTATTGGTCAGGTAGAAAAAGGTATGCCGGAATGTACTGGGATACTCACGGCAAACAATTTGTGCTTGCAAAGCCTGGCATCACCCGAACAACGATCTATGTCCTTAGACAAGCTATTCAATCTATCGATTATCATCAGAATAGGATTCAGCATGGATTTGGCATCTATCAGGTGGAAATCATCATCAATTCGCCGTCGAAAGCCAAGGAATACATATTTACAGGCGCAGCCGAAGGAGATATTGCGAAGTTAATTGACTGGTATAAAGGGCAGCAACGTTATTGAACATTGCTCATAAGCGCAGGAGATGACGAAATCCTCTATTTGGATAAATTGGGCAGGAAGACCTATGGGCGTTGTCGAATATCCAATATTTATAGGGGATTTCAACATCTGGAGGGAAGCACAACCATGTCGGATAAAATGATTAAGGTCATGAAGATCATTATGGCGATACAGGCGAATCCAGGCATATCTGCGCTGGAGTTGGCACGCAAATGTGAAGTGTCAGATCGAACGATCTATAGATATTTACGCACACTAGACTTTGTTGCTCCGGTAACGAATGAAGGATATGGGGCAGGGTATCACTTTATCGGCAACTTTGCGCTGTATCCGCTTAATTTTACAGAGGAAGAGGAGATGGTATTTTCCATTCTTCCTTCAATGTTAGACAAGAGTAAGCTGACGCCTGAATTCGATTCGGCATACGACAAAGTCATGGCGACGCATGTGAAAGAGAAGCAGAAGCGACGGGATGCGATGGAAAGCTTTGCGAATCTCATTCAGATGGGGGCGCCTGCCTACAAGGAAGACAGTCCGAATTACCTTCTTCCGATCATGGAGGCAATTGTGGCTCAGAAGACGATTCGCGTCATTTATCATACTCAGAGTCGCAATGCGGAGAGCGAGAGGGAAGTCGACCCTTACTGTTTAGTACCACGCGAACAGCGCTTCTACTTGATTGGGTTTTGCCATCGAAATGAAGAGATTCGAATGTTCCGTATGAGCCGCTTTCGCCATGTAGAGATGACGAACAGCAGCTTCGATAAAGGGGACTTCAATATTCAACAGTATATGAAGCATACTTGGTCGGTGCATCGCGGAGAAACGCTAATCACGTTCAAGGTGAAATTCCAGCCTGATGTGGCGAGATACATCAAGGAAGAAGAGATGTTCGTTCGTCCCAAGATGACGGATATGCCTGATGGGAGCTTGCTGTTCGAGGCAACCGTGAATCATGAACAGGGCTTCCTGAACTGGGTAGCACAGTATGGGCCGTCGGCGGAAATATTGGAGCCGCAGTCGATTAGGGAGAAATTCGAAGAGCAGCTGAGGTGTTGGATAGGCGTATACAATAATTAGCATGTACATACCTATAGCTGCCGTTTGCGCCATGCAGCAGATAGCGGCAAGCAAATTGTCGAGGCGGCGCAAACGATCCAGACCGCCTATTTCCGGGACAATGATCCGCAGGTGCTAGAGCGTATCGACGCTCAAGTGGCGCAGATGGAATTGTTCTGAATAGCCAACTTAAGGCGAACATTGATTTCCTAGTGAGTCACTGAGGAAATTACGAGGGCATAAGTAGTCAAACCGTAGCAAGAAATGAAGCTATCCTAAAGGTGCGTTGCACCTTTAGGATAGTTTCTATTTCCTTTACCTACATCACTATTAGTATTTAAATCCACGCCAAGTAGGCGACGAAGATAGATCATTAATATTTTAGTAGAAAAAATAGGGAGAATCAATATGCGCTTATTTACATTTCTAGCCATCATTCGTTATAATTATAAGGTACATAGATACTTTCACTAAAAGTGAAGTACATTAGATCTTGCTTTATATTAGAATTTCCTTGAGACACCTAAGCAATCACTCCATGTACAGAGCTCCTTTATTAATTTATTTAGATATTAAGACTCCATCGAGAATAGGTTTTGAGATTATTTCAGGAGGGAATTTAGTTGAGTTGGACTTTAATCCATCGTAACGGTGAACATTATGAGGGAGACTTCAGCTTACTGACTAAGACTGATCTAGTACAACTAAAAAAGAACAATGGATGGACACGTGGATTAAATTGGGGCGCATATTTACAGAAAAATGAAGAGTTCACAGCGTATAAGTTACAAGTTATTGGAGATACCCATATTCAAGGGCTAATTGCTGTAGCTATCAGAGATGGGTACGTAGAATTAGCACTTGTAGAAAAATCGAAGCACAATCGAAAGCCGGTGCAACAATTTAGAAATATTGGAGAAGTTTTATTCGCGCAAGCTTGTTTGCTCAGTGTAGAAAATAATGGAGATGGATATGTATTGCTCAGAGCGAAGACCGGCTTAATTAATCACTATATTCATTATTATCGAATGGAAGTAGTTAATAGCAGACAGCAATTGATGGCTATTCCCCCTGTTGAAGCCAAAAGGTTAATTGAGCTATACTATAGACAAAGGAGCTGATGCAATATGCACAAGTCCAAATCCTTGCAAACGGTTCGTGTTATAGGGCGGAAAGATGGTAATATCGACCCGCTCGATGATGGAATTCTGGCTGTTCCCATTCCAGCGCAGCATCGTGCAGATGCTGATATTGAGATGAAGAATTATATCCAGCGTAATAAACATAATAAGCAGTCTTTGTAAAAACAATAAATTCCAGAAAAAGAGGATCGCATGTTCAATGCGTCCTCTTTTTGCGTTATGTTGAAAGTAGTGTGTTATTGCGATTGCTGCTCAAGTCTGCTGAGCATGAGCCGGTAACTTCCGTTGCCATTGTGCAGGATACGCTTGACGCGCGAAATAATGGCCGTGCTTGCGCCAGTCTCCGCTTCGATTTCCATATACGTGTTGCCGTTCAACAGCAATTTGGCGACTTCCAACCGTTGGGACAGTGCCTGCAATTCTTTGGGTGTCGTCAATTCCTCAAAAAAATCATAACATTCCTCAATGCTTTGCAGCTTCATTATGGCCTCCAGCAATTGCTCAATCGCCGGGTCGCCGGAACGCTTGGCACACATATCGTCGATCAACTCCAATTCGAAATGAATACCACGAATGCGCTTACGCTTTACTTTTTGACAAGAAGACGTCTATTTCCTTCTATTTGTTCAAAAAACATTCACATTCAATTCAATGAAGATACGCTCCACTTGTTTGCTTCCTCACTGCGATAGTGCGTCGATGCGGTTTATCCCCGCCGAATTCATGCGTATCAGTTCAGCCGCGGTTCTTCCGCCGTGCGTTGGAGCATGGGCGCGTTCGAGTACACTTTTGCTAGATATTGGTATCCATCATATACTCTCAGTGGAAGCAATCAATGTGAGTGTAGGAGGATGTTGAATGAAGAGACAAGAGGTTTTCGAATTAACGGAGAAAGAGATTTTCCCAATTCAAGAAATCGACTACATTGAACTTTATACAGGGAACGCAAAGCAAGCGATGCACTATTTCGTAAAAGGGTATGGATTCCGCCCTATTGCCTACTCTGGACTGGAAACCGGAAACCGGGAGCAAGTATCGTATGTAATCGAGCAGAATAAAATTCGGTTCGTACTCTCTGGCGCTCTCTCTGACGACCATCCAATTGCCGAGTTCGTTAAATTGCACGGGGACGGGGTCAAAGATGTTGCATTGCGGGTTAGTAATGTTGAAAAGGCTTACAAGGATGCGGTCTCACGCGGCGGAATTCCCATTATGGAGCCGGTCGAATATTCGGATGAGCACGGCAAGGTCAAAAAAGCGATTATAGGCACATATGGAGATACGATTCATACGCTGATCGAGCGGGATAATTACGAAGGATTGTTCCTTCCTGGCTATCAATCCATCGAAGATACCCTTCCACATCAATCGTCCGGACTGATCGGCATCGATCATGTCGTCGGCAATGTGGAACAAATGGAAGAATGGGTAGCTTACTATGAAAATGTGATGGGCTTCAAGCAAATGATTCATTTCGATGACAAGGATATCAGCACGGAATATTCGGCCTTGATGTCTAAAGTGATGCATAACGGCGGCAGAATTAAATTCCCGATCAACGAGCCGGCGACTGCCAAGCGCAAATCGCAGATTCAGGAGTATCTGGAATATTACAAAGGAGCGGGTGTACAGCATCTAGCGCTGCTGACGAACGATATTGTCTCTACGGTTACGGCGCTTCGCGAGAACGGGGTCGAGTTCCTGAGCACGCCCGATTCCTACTATGAAATGCTGACGGAACGGGTTGGAAGCATTGACGAAGATATTGCCAAGCTTCAGGAATTGAAAATTTTGGTGGATCGCGATGATGAAGGCTATTTGCTGCAAATCTTCACGAAGCCGCTTGTCGATAGACCGACGTTGTTTTTCGAGATTATTCAACGCAAAGGAGCTATTGGCTTCGGCGAAGGCAATTTCAAGGCCTTGTTCGAATCGATCGAACGGGAGCAGGAGCGCCGCGGCAACTTGTAGCCCCGCGCCGCAGGAAGGAGTAGAAGCCGCATGAATATTACACCGCATGATCTGCATTGGAGAGACGCTTATAAGCTGATGATAGGCTCCATCCTGCCGCGACCGATTGCTTTTGTGTCCACGATCGATTCGAACGGTATGGCGAACCTGGCGCCGTTCAGTTTTTTCACAGCAATCTGCGCGGATCCGCTTATGATCTGCTTCGCCCCGATGCGCCGAGGGACGGACGGATGCAAGAAGGACACGCTCGTCAATATTGAAGCAACCGGCGAATTCGTGGTCAACATTGTTGGGGAACAGATTGTCGAGCCGATGAATGAGACAGCTGCTGAATTCGATCCTGAGGTGGATGAATTCCAAGTCACGGGCTTGACCCCGATCCCTAGCGAGCTCATTCGCCCCTACCGGGTTCAGGAAAGTGCCATTCACATGGAGTGCGTTCTCCATGATATCCTGCATTTCGGCGATCAGCCGGGCGCTGGCAGCCTTGTTATCGGCAAGGTCGTAATGATGCATATCAGCGACGAGCTGTATGCCGATGGCAAAATCGACATGGAGAAGCTGCTTCCGATTGGACGCATGGCCGGCCAAGTTTACACCCGTGCCGCTTCTGACACCTTCATATTGGAAAGAAAAAAGTAGTGGTATACGGAAAGCGGGAGGTTCTATGAAGTTCGTGACATTTGACACTGGAACCGGCTCGCCGCGTTCCGGTTGGCTGCGGGAAGGCTGCGTCGTCGATATGCATGAGGTCAGTGCAGGGCGGCTGCCGAGCGAATTGCTGGAATTTGTGCGCCGCCATGAGGATTATATGGAGGAGGCCGAGCGAATCGACAGCCGCCTTGGCTCAGATGCGAAGGCAATGCTCGCGCTTAAGGGCATCTATCCGGCATCCGATGTCGCCTTGCTCGCGCCGCTTCCGAAGCCGCCGAGCGTCCGCGATTTCTACGCCTTCGAAGCACATGTGATCGGGGCGAGGCGGAGACGGGGACTTGATATCATGCCGGAATGGTACCAGTTCCCGGTGTTTTATTTTAGCAACCATCAGGCCATTGTAGGCCCGAACGCGCTTATCCGCAAACCGACCGCCACCTCCGCTCTGGATTACGAGCTGGAGGTGGCCTGCGTCATCGGCAAGGAAGGACGCGATATTACTGCCGAAGAGGCTGATTCCTATATATTCGGCTATTGCATCATGAACGACTGGAGTGCGCGCGATATCCAGAGGGAGGAAGTGAAGGTCGGCCTCGGCCCGGCCAAGGGCAAGGATTTTGCCACCTCGCTCGGACCCTATCTGGTCACCAAGGACGAGCTGGAACGGTATCGTACAGGTGAGCGCCATGACTTGGAGATGACGGCTCGCGTCAATGGTGCCGAGTTGTCAAGAGGGAATATGCGCGACCTCCACTATACGTTCGGGAACATGCTCGCGCGGGCATCGTCAGACGTCACTTTGTATCCTGGGGATATTATTGGATCGGGTACGGTCGGAACCGGCTGCCTTCTCGAACTGGGGCCGGAGGTTCACCGCTGGCTGGAGCCCGGCGATGTCGTCGAATTAGAGGTCACGGGACTTGGCTTGCTGCGTAATACCATCGGTTAGGCGAAGAAGCCGCTCAACCGGTATTGAATTGGAAAGAGGAGGATTCGTGTTATGGCCTATTACCGCCGCATGGGAGACATCCCTGGAAAGAGGCATACGATGTTCCGCAAGCCGGACGGCACCCTGTACCGTGAGCAAGTGATGGGAACGAAGGGGTTCTCCGGCATTCAGTCGATCTTGTATCACCATTATCCGCCGACGGCTATCAGCAAGGCGGAAGTGCATGCCGTCTTCGATATTGAGTTCGAAGAGCAGGGGGCGCTTCGCCACCGTCATCTATTGACTGGCGATTGCATGGATGCGGACGACGCTGTCGCTGGCAGACGCTATATGCTTGGCAATGAGGATCTGCTTATCGCGACTGCGAACGTCGATCAGCCGATGGATTATTTCTACCGGAACGGGGACGGGGATGAACTGTTGTTCGTACATGAAGGAGAGGGTGCCGTGGAGACGATGTTCGGCACGCTCCATTACCGTCCAGGGGATTATATCAACATACCGATCGGCACGATCTATCGCGTCATACCGGAGCTGGGGGGCGGACGTACAAAGCTCCTGGTCGTGGAAACGAACAGTTGGATTACAACGCCGAAGCGCTATCGCAACCCGCATGGCCAGCTTTTGGAGCATAGTCCGTTCTGCGAACGGGATTTCCGCGGGCCGGATAAGCTGGAGACTTACGCTCAGGTTGGTGAATTCGAAGTAAGAACGAAGTCTAGGGGATATATCCATCTGCATATATTCAACCATCATCCTTTTGATGTTGTAGGCTGGGATGGGTATTTGTACCCGTGGATTTTCAATATTGCCGATTTCGAGCCAATAACGGGCCGCATTCATATGCCGCCGCCGATTCACCAGACCTTCGAGGGGAATAACTTTGTCATTTGCTCCTTCGTGCCTCGATTATACGATTATCATCCCGATGGAATTCCTGCCCCCTATTTCCACAGCAATGTAGACAGCGACGAGGTGCTCTATTATGTCAGGGGCAACTTCATGAGCCGCAAGGGAGTGAAGGAAGGTTCCATTACCTTGCATCCATCAGGCATCCCGCACGGACCGCATCCTGGCAAGATCGAAGACAGCATCGGCAAAAAGGAAACGACAGAGCTTGCGGTCATGATCGACACGTTCCGTCCGCTGCGCGTTGTCAAGCAAGCTCTGTCCTACGAGGATAGTCAATACATGTACAGCTGGTGCGCGGGTTCGCCGGAAGCGTCGCGAACCGTGTAGGTGTGTGCATGAGGTGTAAGATACGCTGATGAAAGGAGCGCATCGCATGAAGGATAGGAAAGTCGTGCATTCCGCCGCTGAGGCGATACAGGGAATTCAGGACGGCGCTACCTTGATCGTGGGTGGATTCGGCCTATGTGGAATCCCCGAGTTGGCTATTGCGGCACTGAGAGACAGCGGCGTGAAAAATCTGACTGTTGTGAGCAACAATTGCGGCGTAGATGATTGGGGACTCGGTCTCCTGCTCGCGAACCGCCAGATTAAGAAGATGATCTCCTCGTATGTTGGGGAGAACAAAATATTCGAACGCCAGCTTCTGAATGGTGAGCTCGAGGTTGAACTCGTTCCGCAGGGCACGCTGGCTGAGCGCATTCGCGCGGGCGGAGCCGGTATCCCTGCCTTTTATACGGCTACCGGCGTCGGCACGCCGGTAGCGGAAGGCAAGGAGCTTAAAGAGTTCAACGGCCGCACATACCTGATGGAAGAGGCGATTGTCGGCGATTTTGCGTTCGTGAAGGCGTGGAAGGGGGATACGCTCGGAAATCTGATCTACCGGAAGACAGCCCAGAACTTCAATCCGCTGGCAGCAGCTGCAGGGAAAATTACGATTGCCGAGGTGGAGGAGCTGGTCGAGCCGAGACAATTGGATCCGAATCATATTCATACGCCTGGTATCTATGTGCAGCGGATACTTCACGGAACCGGATATGAAAAGCGGGTGGAACGGCGCGTTGTCCAGTCGGCGGCGCAGCAAGGAACGGAGGGATTCGCATGAGTGATGCACGTCAAGCCATCGTGCGGCGAGCAGTGCTGGAGATTGCGGATGGGATGACAGTCAATCTCGGCATCGGCATGCCGACCCTCATTGCAGGAATCATTCCGCCAGAGTTCGATGTGATGCTCCATTCGGAGAACGGCCTGCTCGGCATCGGGCCATACCCATTGGAGGGGAGCGAGGATCCGGATCTGATTAACGCAGGCAAGGAGACGGTAAGCGCTGTGGAAGGGGCGTCCTACTTCGACAGTGCCGAATCGTTCGCCATGATCCGCGGTGGTCATATCGATCTTGCCATTCTGGGCGGGATGGAAGTATCGGAGCAGGGTGATCTGGCGAATTGGATGATTCCCGGCAAAATGATTAAAGGCATGGGAGGCGCCATGGATCTGGTGAACGGCGCCCGGCGCATCGTCGTCATTATGGAGCATGTGAATAAGCATGGTGAATCTAAAATCAAGCGCGAGTGCAGTTTGCCGCTGACGGGCAAACGAGTCGTCGACCGGTTAATTACCGATTTGGCCGTATTTGATTTTACCGAAGAAGGCATGGTCTTGATCGAGACACAGCAAGGAGCTGACGTAGAAGAGATTCGTCACAAAACCGAGGCGACGTTCCGAATAAGCCCAGCATTGAACGCGGCGAACGCAACGCCTCGGGCATCGGAGTAAAGGGCTAAGGAGGAGCGTGTATGCAAGTGTCTGTCAAGATCTCGACGAGAAAAGAAATCGAGCCGCTCGGCGTGTACGTGCCGGGAAAACCGATTGAAGAGGTAAAACGGGAGTTCGGCCTTACGGAGATCATCAAGCTCGCGTCCAATGAAAATCCGTACGGCTGTTCGGAATTCGCCGCCCAGGCTATTGTACGCGAAATGGAGAAGTGCGCCTTGTATCCGGAAGGAACTGCTCCCGAATTGGCGGCGAAGCTGTCAGCTCATCTGGGCGTGGAGCCTGAATATTTCATTGTCGGCAATGGTTCCGACGAAATTATCCGTTTACTAACACGGAGTTATATCGCCGCAGGTGACGAGGCGATAATGGCCGATGTCACATTCCCTCGTTACGATACGAACGTTCGTATTGAGGGTGGCATTCCCGTTGCGGTGCCGCTCATTGAGGGCGTTCATGATCTGGACGGCATGTTGAAGGCGATCGGCAGCAGGACGAAGATGATCTTCATATGCAACCCGAACAATCCAACAGGGACAATTGTGAGGCGAAGCGAGCTGCTTGCCTTCATCGAGCAGGTACCGCGTCATATTTTGCTGGTCATCGACGAGGCATATTACGAGTATGTGTCCGACCCGGACAACTTACAGACCATACCTCTGCTTGCCAGCTATCCAAATCTGGTCATCTTGCGCACGTTCTCTAAGATTTATGGCTTGGCTGCGCTGCGAGCAGGCTACGGTATGATGCATCCGAGCATTGTGCAGGAGCTGATCAAGGTAAAGGAACCGTTCAATTCGAATCGGATGGCGCAAGCTGCGGCTCTTGCCTCACTGGATGATACGACGTTCGCCGAAGACTGCGCCCGGCGGAATGAGGCGGAGAGAACCAAGCTGGTTGCGGAATTGAAGCAGTTGGGTCTGTCCTGCTATCCATCGCACGCCAACTTCCTGATGGTGAAGCTGAATTGTTCTGGTGACGACGTATTCCGCTCGTTACTGGAGCGGGGTGTGGTAGTGCGCGCGGGCAGTTTGCTTGGCTATCCGGATACGATTCGTGTATCCATAGGAACGGAGCAGGAAAATCAAGTGTTCATCGAGGCGCTGCGGCATATTCTCGGTCCTTGCGTCAAATCGGTTTGAACCAATCGCGCGCTTCTTTATTGCTGACCTATGTTCGAACGGTTGGTATTGGGATATAACGAGCTATGTTTGCATAGCGATGACTTGAATGATTATCTATTGCACTTAGTAACTATCGATGGTTATCAGTAAATATCAATGTCTATCGGTGACTATCAGTCACTATCAGTGACTAAATAATGCATTGCAGATGGGGGTGGCGATCTGTCTGACGTTGTAATTGCAAGCGCTGTGCGAACGCCGATCGGCGCGTTCATGGGCGGATTGAGCACAGTACCGGCTGTTGAACTGGGAGCGCGGGTTATCGCAGAAGCACTGGGGCGAGCCGGAGTACAGCCGGGAGCAGTGCACGAAGTGATCATGGGCAATGTACTGCAGGCGGGCAGCGGCCAAGGGCCAGCACGTCTGGCCGCAATAAAGGCAGGGCTTCCCTGCGAGGTTCCGGCCGTTACGATTAATAAAATATGCGGCTCGGGTTTGAAGGCGGTCATCATGGCTGCGCAGGCCATCAAGGCAGACGATGCAGATCTCATTGTCGCGGGCGGCATGGAAAATATGTCACTAGCGCCTTATGTATTGGCGCAGGGAAGAACGGGATATCGGCTTGGGAATGGGGTAGTTGAGGACAGCATCCTCAAAGACGGACTTACCTGCTCGATATGTGACATTCATATGGGCAAAACTGCGGAAAATATTGTGGGAAAATATGGCATTGCGAGAGAAGAGCAAGATGCCTTCGCTCTGACGAGTCAACAGCGGGCTCGCGAGGCATGGGAGCGCAGCGAGTTCTCCGCTGAAATCGTGCCGGTGGAGATTCGAACCAAGAAGGGGCTGGCGACGATTGAAGCCGATGAGCATTTCCGTCCTGATGTGACGGCTGCTGCCCTGGCCCGACTCAAGCCTGCATTCCAGCCAGACGGCACGGTAACAGCCGGAAATGCTTCCGGCATTAACGATGGGGCGGCAGCGCTAGTGGTCTGCTCTGGGCGTATGGCGAAGCAGCTTGGGCTGTCTGTGTTGGCGCGCGTCCGCGGCTATGCCTGCACCGGCGTGGATCCAGCCTATATGGGCATGGGCCCTGTATCAGCCGCGCAGGCGGCGGTAAAGAAGGCGGGCATGTCGCTGGCGGATATTGACCTGGCGGAAATAAATGAAGCTTTCGCCGCCCAATCTATTGCCGTCATCGGTGAGCTCGGGATCGATCCAGCGATCGTCAATGTGAACGGCGGCGCCATTGCACTCGGGCATCCGATTGGCGCCAGCGGCGCGCGTATCCTCGTGACGCTGTTGCATGCCATGAAGCGCAGGCAAGCAGCCACTGGGCTCGCCACCTTGTGTGTCGGCGGCGGCCACGGCGTCGCTGTCATCGTCGAGCAAGTGTAACCTTTCCATTACGTAGCACCTCCGATTCCCATTGAGTCGGAGGTGTTGTCGTCTGATAGAGCTAAGGAAGAATAAACATGAATGAAGTCGTGAAGGGTCTAAGATGATATGGCTTTATCCTGTATCCGATGATGTGGACAAAATGGCTCCATCTTGGTCAAGTTTAAATGTGAAATATTGTATAATGATAAAAGGCAGTATATTTCAAGCAGTATATTTCAAAGAAAAAAGGAGGAAAAGCATGAAGCAAACCCCATCAGTTGAAGCTTTGTTTAAACCTTTCTCGATTGGCCCACTAGAGCTGAGTAATCGCATTGTCATGGCGCCTATGACGCGCATGTTCTCTCCAGAGGGTATTCCAGGGGAGAATGTGGAGGCGTACTATAGACGTCGTGCAGAGAATGGTGTTGGGCTTATTATAACGGAAGGTACAGTCATTAATCATCCTGCTTCCTCATCACACCCAAATATTCCGAGATTTTATGGAGAAGACGCCCTAGATGGTTGGTCTAGGATCGTTCAGTCGGTACATAAGGCGGGGGGAAGAATCATTCCACAGCTATGGCATGTCGGAACCCAGCGCGCAGTTGGGCAAGCGCCGAATCCAGAGGCTTTGCCTATTGGACCATCGGGTATAACAGCTGATGGCTTGAAGGTAAATGAACCGATGACGAAGAACGAAATTGACATGGTAGTGGATGCATTTGCTCAAGGTGCAGCAGATGCGCAAAGACTTGGTTTTGACGGTATTGAGCTCCATGGGGCACATGGCTATCTTATCGACCAATTTTTCTGGGAACAAACGAATCAACGAAAGGACGAGTATGGAGGCGGGATCGTAGAACGGACGCGTTTTGCAGTTGAGATTGTGAAAGCTTGCAGACATGCTGTTGGCCCAGACTTCCCGATCATATTCCGTTTCTCCCAATGGAAAAGAAGACCCTTTACGGCTAAATTGGCTTATACATCCGAAGAGTTGGCTCAATTTTTATCTCCGTTGGTAGATGCCGGGGTAGATGTATTTCATTGCTCAACTCGTCGTTTTTGGGAACCCGAATTCGAAGGCTCTTCTCTTAATTTGGCTGGATGGACGAAGAAGATTACAGGCAAACCCGTAATAACTGTAGGCTCTGTGGGACTAGACAGTGAATTTTTAAGTTTCTTTGCGGAGGGTAAAGGGGCCCAGAATGTAAGCATTGACGGGTTGATTGAGAGACTTGAGCAAGATGAGTTTGATTTGGTAGCAGTGGGCCGGGCTTTGCTCGTCGATCCCGCGTGGGCTGCAAAAATACGCGACGGAAAAGTGGATGAGTTGATTCCATTTACAAAGGAAGCGTCAACTGTTTTATTCTAAAATGTTGGTTTACCTCGTTTAAAGAAACAGCTGTTGGAGGCATTCCTCCACGTTGACGGTTATTGTGATTACTTGTATAATTTTGGATAACATGAATGTCAATGAAAAGAGGGTTACTCTTGTCTCCACGTACGAAAGAGCAGAACGAAGAAATTCGAAAACAGCGAAAACAAGAAATATTGCAAGCAGCCATACTTGTGTATGCAGATAAAGGATATTCAGCTGCCGAGGTTGGTGATATCGCTGCAAAGGCCGGACTGGCGCGCGGTTTGATGTACCATTATGTTGATTTTCCACTTCTAGATACGACCGTATCGAGTTCCCAATAGACAAAACTACTACATATCTATCTCTTCTAGTCGTTGGCTGTTAGACACCCACTGATAAATCATCTTGAAGCTGTGCACTCTAATAATGAAAAATTGTGAATAGCCCTGTTGGTTTATTCTGTACAAATGGTGTCGCGAAGACTTCCATTTTACATAAAATCCAACAGGGCTTTATTTCTAGTGTCTTACTTCATATTAGAATTCGCCATCTAATCGCCGTCATTCTTCCGATGATGCGGACATAATGCTTCCATCATGGCTACGGTTTCCTTGTCTAAGTCTTTATCTCGTTCCAGCAGACCATTCGTCACGATTTCAAATTTCTCTTCTTTCATATTTTGTCCGAATTTATACTTGGCTGATAACTCATGCACGTTGATGCGGACAACGGAGGTGCTTTTGATCTGACCCGTATAGTCTGGATCCTCCGGATCAATCGGAGCATAGCCTCCCTCTGGCTGAAGCTTCTGCATAAAGGCGGTCAATGCTTCCGCTTTCTCTGTTAGATCCGACACCTTTTCCGCATGGCCTTTGATCAGAACCGATTTGAAGAATGCTGTTGCAGGGCAGGCCAGCTTCGCTTCAGTGAAATAGGAGGGAATGATTGCGTACTCCTTCGCCACAGAGAATGTAACACGCTGATCTACCTTGATGTTCTTCATCTTGCGTCCTGATACGCTGCCGTGAAAATAAATAAAGCCGTTGTGATATACAAAATTAAGCGGGGTAAGCTCTGGCCATCCATCCTCATTGATCGTCCCGAGAATGCCAAAGCTCATTTCTTGCATAAATTGCTCGGTTTCCACTGTGTCCATGACTTCGAATTCTTTTCTTCGCATTAACAAAGACCTCCTCCGATTACTCCATTCGATCTTGTTTGTGTAGTATTTAGCTTACCTCACGAATTGACAATGAAAAAGATCCAATTTAGATTAGTTTTACTAGACCATTGGTGACGGAGGATGAGTTTATGCAATTCCACATTCCTTACCATTCCTATCTGGAACAATATCCATCTAAACGCCTCGCACTGTATCATGCCATCCGAGATTCCATTGCCTCACAAGTATTTGTAAAGGATACAAGACTGCCATCGAGCCGGGAAATGGCTGCCCTGTTCGGGCTATCTCGGGGAACTGTCAATGAGGTGTACGATATGTTGTCTGCTGAAGGTTATATTTCAAGCGGGGTGGGAAAGGGAACCTTTGTTGCGTTCCAGCCCTCAACCAAGAGAGGAACTGATACTCCCTGTCAAGAGCTGAACGTATTGTCCGACTGGGGGATGCGTCTGAAGGAGATCGAGGAACGGCGGGATGAAAATAGTGGAATGCGCATCAAGGCCGGCTTGAGAGTAGCGAATTTCAAAGAGTTCGGTCCTGGTACACAATGGTTTCCAGATAAAGAGTGGAATCGCAGCTTGTATGCGCAGGCCAGATTGCTGCACAGCAGTGATCGAATGAACCTATTGGTGTCCACATTAGGCGATGATAGGCTTAGAGACAGTATTGCCCAATATATAAGGCGAGCACGGGGCATAGCTGCTGATCCGAGTCAGGTGATTGTGTTCAATGGTTCGAAGCAGGCACTCGCTTTGACGGCACAGTTGTTCATTAATCCTGGGGATCGCGTAGTTGTTGAGAATCCGGGATATACGGGAGCAATACATATCTTCCAGACGCTAGGGGCGAGCTGTGTTCATGCACCTATTGATGGACAGGGGATAATACCGCATGATTGGCAGGCTAAGCTGCTTCTTGTGACGCCTAACCGCCAGTTTCCGACAGGGGCTGTGTTGACAATGGAGCGCCGTCAGCAACTGCTCGCTTGGGCTTCGGAGAACAATGCGCTCATTCTAGAAGACGATTATGACAGCGTGTTCCGTCATCGGGGCAAATCGCTGGAGCCGTTGAAAGTGTTAGATAGTGAGGGTCGAGTCATCTATATCGGAAGCTTCAGCAACACGCTGCTCCCACATATACGCATCGGTTATGCGGTTGTGCCGACATCGCTCGTCTCCGTGTTCGCTAAAGCGAAGGGGGTATTCGAGCCGAATCCGAGCAACTTGCTGGAGCAGCGCACGTTGGCTTCTTGGATGCACAATGGCCAATATGAACGGCATCTACGAAGAATGAAGCGGGTGTATGGGAAGAAGTTCAAGCTGCTGCAGGATTTGTTGACGGCACATGTATCGCACTTGTTCCATTGGATCGAAGCGGATGCCGGATTAAGCATTTTCGGATGGTGGCGAGGCAGCACAGAGCAATATGTCACGTTTCGTACAAAGTGCTCGGAAGAAGGCATTTACTGGTCTGATACCTGCATTCAGGAAGAAACTGGTGAAGGTATGAATCAGTATGGTGCGTACTTTTATTTCCCTCGAATGTCTGAAGAGGACATGATTTATGGGGTTATGAAGATGAAGGAGGTTTGGGCGAGTCTGGTGGTGGAAGGATGAAGGCAAGTGAAGTGTCAGTTTAGCAGACAGAACAGATAGCGCAAAGTATTGAGGAGAACGAACAGATTGTCTTCCCTTGTGTGCGAATCGAATTTTACACTTTCCCGGTTACACGGTCTTAGATCGACTTCACCCTGCATACAGTGCAAGGAGGGAGTGTGATCCAATGATCGAGAATGAGAAGATAAAGAGATATTATAAGCTGAAGCAGCAGCAAAAGGAAATTGAGGATGAGCTGTCGGCGCTGCGAAGCGATATTATTCAATACTGTGAAGAGCAGGGAGAGTCAGAGATAGACGTGGGCAATTTCCATGTGAGGCTGGTTCAGCAACAGTATAGACAATATGATGATGCCAAGCTGTATGCGGCTCTGCCTGACCCGGAAGTATGGCGCTTGCTGTCCAAGCCGGATACTGCGAAGATAAAGAGCTTGATACAACTGGGTGTCATTTCAGATGAGAGCATTTCAGACACGTACAGCGTGCATCCGAAGGTATTGCTTCATGTGGATAAAAAGTAATTGATTTCGGGAAAATCGAAGTAGAGGGCATCGGCAAAGCAAGGATACTGTCGATGTCTTTTTGCTGTATGGAGCAAACGATGCTCATGGAGGGAATGTATCTGAAAATCGAAATTTATTTATTTTTCAGGAAACATTTTACATATATTCAACGTATAAGAAGAAACGAAATATATGAGCGTCATCGATAGAGTGGACAACATGGAGAAGGTTAGTAGGTTGCTAGATTTGCAATCAGCATTCGGGATGTTCTTCATTTACACACCGATTATGCGAGGTGATTCATAATGTGTTATCTTCACTTCCCCCATGATCTTCAAATGCTTGAGAAAATCGAACGACTTAAAAAGCAACTTATTTCGATTGTCAATGAAAAGAACGATTTCAAAGATGATGAGGTTGTGAGGATTAGTCAGGAATTAGATGTGTATTTGCTAGATTATCAAAAAAAACGATTGTTCGCTTCTACTTCTACCTCTACAGTACCTACTCAGAGGCAGAGGAAAGAGTCGATGGCGGAGTAGTACGTACATCCTCAAACTGCTGTCGACTCTTTAGACTCTGTAGACATCAATACAACAACTGGGTATACCACTTGGTAAGGTACAAACTACCCATATAAGTACCATTCGTCAATCCATGGATAATCCCCATAGTGCTCGCGGATAAAACGAATCACGGAGTCAATCATCTCCCATGCTCGCTGATAGCATGGATATTCATTCAGCTCCATATGAGGAGTAATCGACCCCCCAGTTGGTATCACGCTTAAATAGGATACAATCCGTTCTTCCTGCAAGCTGCCGAAGCGGGTAGTTGATAAAAAACTAGACAGCCACTTGTCATGTGGATAGCTCTTTCCATCCAAAATATAGGACAGCTGACATAGCTCCCTTACAATCTTGGAGCAGTGCAGACTAGTGGAAATCGCATCGCCGCGCTTCAGCGGATGCCGCATCCAATCGAGCGTAAACTGCAAGCTGAGGTATAGAGGCTTGATAACCTTAATCGGATTGGACAAGAAGTGCGCAGATTGCTGCGCAATTGTATGCTTGAATCGTGACTCAGGATCATGAATAGGGATCGCCTGCTGGAATTCCCACACTTGCGGATAGTTATTTTCCCCGTAATATCCTTCTAACATAGTGAACGACTCAAAGTGATAATGGCCCTCCCAATCTCCAATCGGTTGGAATGCGTTATCTTTTGTCGTGCTTAAACCTGCTTCCCGATATCCGATGATAATCGCTTGCCGAACATCTTCGTCACAGAAAAACACAAAATCAATATCCGAATATTGATCGCAATTGCCACGGGATACACTGCCCTTCACTACAAGTGAACATTGATTCCAGTAGTGAGAGAGGACAGGGTGTCTGGATAGCTCATTGGCATGTATATAGGCTTGCTGCAATAGCTCTTTGCTCTTGTCATTCATAGATGGACCTTCTCTCAATCTAGTAGTGTAAAGAGTACGGATGCTCTTTCGATTGTAGTTCGAAGGAGCGATCAGTGCAAGGACGTTGATAACGGGTGGCAGCTGGGAACAGAGCCCTTTGGCTTCCTCATAGAAATCGAAAGGGCTGAGATATTAGCATCTGTTTACTATTATCTACTCATAGCGAACGCCGCCCGAATATCATTCAGCAAGTAGCGCTGGCTTATTTCCTCCAGGCGTGCGAACTCTTCTTCCAGCTGATTTTTCAGGTTGCTGTCAGGCACATATCGCGGTGTCAGTACTTGATGATGCTGTAGACTCTGTAATCTGTACGGTGGTCGGCGGATGAGTAGAATCCAATTGTACAGTGATAGAATCGCGAATCCGTTGGATTCGTTTCTGCTCGCTTGCGGGGACATGCTCCATCTTCTGGCGGAATTCCTCGAACAAATCCGAATTAAAGCGGTAGCGTGCGATTTGTTCAGCCGTCAGCCAGAATACGGGAGCGAAGTGAGATTTGCTTAAGGCCGAGCATGCGGCATCTGTTCCTGCAATCTCGCCCGCGACGCGGTCGGCCAAATACTCGGCGCGCTGGCTCTCATCCCAGACCGTAATACCGAGGCCGTAATACAGGATGAAAATCAGATTGGCCAGCTGCAGCTGGGCATATCGCATCGGTGTGGATATAGGCCTGAGCACTTCTCCTTCTTCGCAGTATGGATATACGAACTCGTACCAAGAAGCCATAATTCGCCTCGCTGACACGATAAACCAGGAACGGGTCACATCCTTATGCGCATGATGCGCGGTCTCGTGGGCGAGGATTGCGATCTTCTCCGATAGGCTCAATGCCGAAAATAGAGGTACTCCAATCCCGATGATCTTGGTTCGGCGCCGGCCGAACTTGGTAAAGTACGCATTGTATGAGTTCGTCATCCGAATCTCGTCGATGGGCGGTGCTTGAACGGCTGCGGCAATGTCATCGGCGAGACGATATAATCCGGGATATTCCTCCCGCCGCAGAGGCTGGCCCGACAGTCTCCACCTGGAGGGCAGCATTAAGCCGATGAATAGTAGAAACGGGACAATGGCAAGCATGGTAAGCAATAACGAATTGCTATAGAAAAACCAATACACCGCAATAATCGGTAGGCTGAAGGTACCTGCAAGGATACTTCCGGCTAACAAATAAGCGAGCGCTTTACGCCAGGTTAAGGGATACGTAATCGGTATGCAGATTCTCCTCAAGCAATAGCTGTGATTTTTTGACTCCCATGCGGTAATTGAGCCGTTCCACAAGGCCCAGTGAAGAGATGGGGCGCCAGTCCGGATCGATGTTCCAATTGCATTCCTCGCACCAGGTAACATACCCCGGCACGGATTCCATTTTGTGCCCGCATTCCGGGCAGTATTCCGTTGTATGATTGGTCATTTTCCCACTCCATCATGAAGGTTTCATAAAAGCTTCCTTATCATGTATCGGTAAATGACACCAAAACGTGAATCGCATGGGAAATTAGGGAGGTGCAATCTGACGTCTGATCAGCATTATAGTTCTGTCATCATAAAACTCAACTATGCTGCGTTTCTTCATGAATATAGTGCCGCTGCCTTTCAGGGTTCCATGTACGATGGAACTCGATCTCTTTTTTATATACAGAGAATAAATGGAAATCCCATTTCCAACCTATGAAATCATGAAAATAAGTGATAAATTAATATACCGTCTACTATGTGCGTAAATATGAACATGAACATCGACATGAACATCAATGGAAAAGAGGAAATGGATAGTGGAACTAGGTATAAGCACGTTTGTTGAGACTACGCCTGATGTGAATACCGGAATCACGATTAGCCACGCAGAGCGGCTGCGGCAGGTGGTCGAGGAGATGATCCTCGCAGATCAGGTAGGGCTGGATGTATATGGGATAGGGGAGCATCATCGTCCGGACTTTGCGGCATCCTCTCCTGCGGTTGTATTAGCTGCAGCAGCAACTCAGACGACAAGAATTCGGCTGACAAGCGCAGTGACGATCCTGTCGTCTACCGATCCTGTGCGTGTATTTCAAGACTTTGCAACTGTGGATGGCCTCTCTAATGGTCGTGCAGAAATTATGGTTGGTCGCGGTTCGTTTCTGGAATCATTCCCTTTGTTCGGTTGTGATCTGAACGATTATGAAGAGCTGTTCGATGAGAAGCTGGATTTGCTGCTGCAGATTCAGAAGTCGGAGAAGGTAAGCTGGAGCGGGAAGCATCGCTCTGCGATTCATGAACAAGGCATCTATCCGCGACCTGTGCAGGATCTATTGCCAGTGTGGATTGGAAGCGCAGGAAGTCCGGAATCCGCGATCAGAGCAGGGAAGATGGGACTTCCATTCGTTCTAGCGATCATCGGCCCGGTGAAGCCGCTTGATTATGCATCTCAGGCTGAACTATACAAGAAAGCTGCTGCGGAAGCAGGCCACGATGTAAGCCGTCTAACGATTGCTTCGCATTCTCATGGATTTGTCGCGAAGGAGCAGAAGCAAGCAATCGAGACGTTCTTCCCGTCCACATTTGCAAGAACGAATGTGAGAGCGAAGGAAAAAGGAGCGCCTCCTTATACGAGAGCGAATTACGACGCGGCTTGCAGCCCTGAGGGTGCTCTCTATGTTGGCGATCCCGAGACGGTAGCCCAAAAAATTATCGAGCTCCGTAAGCACGTAGGGGTTACGCGATTCATGCTGCATATGCCGCATGGCACTATGCCTCACGAAGAGGTTATGGAAGCGATACGGCTGTTCGGAACAGAAGTAGCGCCTCGTGTCAGAGAAGAAGTGGCTCGATGGGAACAAAATCAAGGTTGAGCTGGATGCGAGAAGACGCTGCCCGAATGAGGCAGCGTCTTTTTTATCGTTTCTAACCGTAGTTTCTCGTAACCCAGCCAATACATATGTAGGTTTATGGAAATGCATGCTTGTTCATTTGAATCAGCCATTGATGCCATCAGTTTTGGAAATCATTTGTTAGATGATACTTCGTCGATATGAATTTGCAGCAGTTTGGGATTCCAGGTCACATGAAGACCAAGTCCTTTTTCTAACAACTGATAAGGTATGGAGGTAGTACCAGTTGCACCGACTAACGGTTTCTCACGATCAATGAACCCACCGTCATAAACAATGCGATCTTGTTCATATCCGAAGGACAACGTTCGGCTCTTATACGTTATAGAGTAAGGCATTGCAACACCGTATTCCGCGTTGAACTGCAGCTTCGTACCGAGTGCCGCCGCGACTGTCGCTGCGGGGAGAAGCACGGTATTGGTTTGAATGAAAGAAGGATACCTGGAGTTGATGAGCTTGCCATTGACGTAAATGTCTGCCGTACGTTCTACAGGAACAGGGCTATAGACCATATTGTCTTTAAAGTTCTTCGTTGTCCCGATCGAAGAAAACATATTTCCACCCCAGCCCCATACGTTCCCATCTTCCGCTATGGCTTGACTGTGGAATGCCCCTGCGGCTATCGCCGTAACTTTAGGCAAACCGTTTACTTTTCCTTGCTTTCCAGTCGGTGTTCGTCCTCCATAGCTGTACACTTCACCGGAAGTCGTTAATAATAGTTCGTAATCGTCATAAGTGCGAATCGATTTTATCGTCAGCTGGGGCTGAACGGCGACAGGCTTTTTTTGTTCCTTTACTCTCCAGACCTTTCCCTTCTTGTTCAGAGCAAGCAGAGAATAACCGGAGGAGATCATGCGAATATCAGATAGTCCTTGGATTTTTGTTGGTTTTGCTGCGTCTGACCAACTCCACACGGTACCATCTTTTTTCACTGCATATATTTTTTCTGCGGAGGCTTCAATTTGAACGACTTCGGATAAGCCTTTCACTTGCACGGGCTTCACAGGAGCTGTCTCTGTTCCTTTTGCACGAGGCCAGTACCATACCGTTCCGTCATTGAGAACTGCTGCACCCCTATTGGATGTTGCGGTTGTGGAGACAGCATGCTTAATGCCTTGAATCGGATGCGGCAGGATGGAATGCTGTCGAGCGTCTTTAGAATCTCCTGCAGCACCCCATGTCCATACGGTTCCATCCGCTTTCGTGGCCAAGTGATATCCGTCTCCGCTTGTTGAGATATGACGGATGTCTGTCAGTTCAAATAGTCGAATCGGATAGGAGTCGTAAGTGGTCACTGTTTCTTGGATGCCCAATTCCCCAGTGAGATTGCGGCCCCAAGCCCATACTGATCCGTCACTGCGCAGCGCGATGGAATAATAATATCCGCCCTCGACTTGTATGAATTTTGGCAGTGATTCTTTTGTAGAGTTGGATGCTGAGGCAGCACGGGCAGTCGGTGTTAGCGATGCGGTGAAGAGGATCATAAATGTGAGAGCGACAGACAGCAATCGAAAGGTATGTTTGTGTCGTGATGAGGACGTGTGAGTAAGAGAGTCGCGTGTAATGGACGGTTGCATACGTTTTCTCCTTCCTAATAAGAGGGATTGAGTAATATAGTAGATCAATATATTAACGATCCAAATTCGTATAAAGTTGCCAATTTGTTATTGTTAACATGGAATTTTTTCTCCGGCAGATTTATTTTCATTAACTTAACTCGTATCTTCTTCATTTTCCCTGTTCTTTAAGCTCTGATGGATAGCACTCATAATAGTCCCGGAACAGCTTGGCAAAATGGCGTGCACTGTAATAACCGACGGCTTCGGCAACCTCCTGCACTTTAAGATGAGGCTCCTTGAGCAGCAGCTCCTTCGCTTTCAACATTCTTGTTTCCGTTACATATTTCAGAAATGGTATGCCATGCTTCTTATGAAATAAGCTGCTTAAATAATTCGGCGTCACATGGAACATATCAGCGATTTGCTTCATTCCAATGTTATGCATATAGTGCTCGTCAACAAAAGCAACGACTTGCTGTACGATATCTTTGTTCATGCTGTCATGACGTGGCGGCTGGATTATCATCTGATCCCCGAGACTTTTCAATTGCCCAAACCAGCATTCTTGATCTTCTATCTTGTCTATCGATATTCCAATCGAATAGGATATGGACTCTTGAATCCGATGAATAAGGGATTGATCAGCCAAGTGTGTTCCGCGCAGTTCTCTTTCCATGCTCACGATGGCTTTGGAATAACCGTGATAGTCTTGCTGACGGAACAATCGGCTTACTTTCTCAACGTGATGACTTACAGAGAGCCATTCAGGCTGCTGATCCAGATCGAGTAGGTCATGAAGTGACAAAGTGCGCTCCATCGGGAACAGCATGCGAAGGGGAGCGATTCGTTGAAGCTCTTCCACCTTCTGCGCCGCTTCTTGAAGATTCGCACACTCTTCGATCTGAATGGTAGTAATGGTAGGAGAGGAGGAAAACTCATCTTTACACATTTGCTGCACAGCATCCTCCATCTCCTGTTGAAGCTCCATCGCATGTTGTTGATGTGCAGCCGGCCATGACCATACGATTGCAGGATTACCGCTAGTGAGGGGCAATGCAACGGTATGGAGACTGGTGGTAAGAGATTGATTACGGATGAGCAACTGCAATTGCTCATGGAACTGCTGCTGACACAAAAGCGTCTCTTGCTCAGAGAGACAGCTGTTCAAATAGAACACGCTGACTTTGTATCGCCGTGCCCCAAGCTGACATAGGTTTGCTTGATTGCCGCTGCTGCCATGCATACCAGAAAGAATGGCATGTTCAAGCTGGCGATTGAGATCCAAGATATGTGCATCATGGATTTCCTGCGCACGGATTAGGCTATCCTGAAGCTCATCGAGACTGAATGGCTTCAATAAATAATTGCATGCGCCAAGACGCAGCCCTTCCTTCGCATATTGGAATTCCGAATGGCCGCTTACGATAATCCACTTCGTATGAGGGGAGTTATCCCGACTCTGCGCGATGACCTCCAGACCATTCAACTTCGGCATCCGAATATCGACGAACACAAGATCTGGCTGCCGCTCTGCCACATACCGAAGGGCTTCTTCTCCGTTACGGGCTTCTCCGATGACGTGGACAGTCATGTTCAATTCAGCCAGCATGCTGCGCAAACTGGCTCTTACCAAGGCCTCGTCGTCTGCCACTAAAATCCTCATGATAAGCTGTCCTCCTTCGAAATCTGAATCGTTACGCAAGTACCGATATGAGGCTCGCTTACAATGCTCAGTTGTGCGTTCGGGTAGACGAGCTTCAATCGCGAATTTACGTTGGCAAGACCAACATGTGCTTGAGATTGCATTGCCTTCGCATCGAATCCAACACCGTCGTCACGTACCCCGATACAGATAAGCGGAACGTTGTCTTGCTGCTTGATGGAAGCGGACACGTGAATGGTGTGCGCTTGATCATCGGGTTCAATGCCATGGATGACGGCGTTCTCCAATAGAGGCTGGATGAGCAGTTTTGGAATACGGCACTCAGCAGCTTCATCATCATAGTGAATATGAATCGTCAGCCTGTCTTGGAAGCGAAGCTGCTGCAGCAGCGCATATTTGGTTAGAAACTTGAATTCGTGTTCGACCGTTGTCCATTGATTTTCCTCTAGAATGTAGCGCAGCATGCCGCTCAGTGAAATAATGGCCGTTTCCAGACTCTTCGTATCGCCGATACGGTTCAATCCGATGAATCCGGACAGCACGTTGTATAGAAAATGGGGCTGAATTTGCGATTGCAAGGCTCGATATTCTGCATGCTGCTGTGCCAGAACCGCTTTATATTCACGATTAATGAGCTCATCGAGCTGGATGACCATTTTATTTAACGAATGCCCAAGGTAAGACAACTCGTCTGATCCTGCCCCTTCATAACGTGCTTGCAAATTTCCATTGCGCACTTTTGTCATCACTTCTTTCATCTGCGTGATCGGTTTAACGATCCATTGCGATGAGTAGCGGAATACGAAAAAAGTGACAATGAGGCCGCCAATCGAAATGAGTGCTGCCGTAATGTAAATCCAATGCACCTTCTGCTTAAGCTCGTCATTGGATAAGAATACGGTGATTTCCCAATTTGCTGGCTTGATAGTCTGGGTTACGGTCACGAATCCGGTGTTCCGTACGTCTTCATTCCCTCGGGTCTGAAGTTGTTTGAGCATTTCCTCGGTCAGCGGCTTGCCTGAATAGATTACATTTCCCATGTCATCCGTAATTGCGACGACAGAACTAACGTTAAATGGAATGTCCTTCGTGATCTGATCGAGTACATTCGTATCTGCATCGGCAGATATGACCGCGAGCGGCTGGCCGGATTCTGGATTTTTAATTAATCGGGATACGGAGAATACCTGAATGTTGGATGGGTTCGTCAAGTAGGTCTGCGAATGAGAACTGATGAATGCAGCTTGCCCATCTCTTTTCACTGCTTTTTGATACCATAATTCGTACTGGAACGGAAAGTCGGGAACGAGGTCTATGCTGCTGTTCTTGGTTGTGAGGTAGGATTTTCCGTTCATCGTAATGATGAGCGTGCTGAGAATATCTTTGCGGGTATTTATTAAATAATTTGGCAATGTGCCTGTTAAGGCGCGATCCGTCTGAAGCTTCGTGTATGCGCCTGCATGATCATATACATTGTCGGCAATAATCTTCAGCGCCTGTATGACATTATCATTCAGATAGGGGGAAGCCGTCAGCCGTTCCAAATCATCCAGATAGGTCTCGATATTGCCGGCCATAGCACGCAGTGTTCCTGCCGTCAGCTTCTCCGTGTCTCTGATGAGCACATGCTGGGCGTAGATGGGGAGTACAAATGCCAATATGACAAATGGAGTGACAATGGTCAGACCATATACGAGCGTCAGCTTGGATCGTATTGACTTGAATCCAGCCATAGTCGCCAGCCTCCTTCACTTAAGTTAAAGGATAGGTACTCCTTGCAGGTTCGTCAATACGAAAATCGACAGTGTAGAAATGAGCGGATCAATTGTAGGTTTATAGCATATGAAAGCGCAATCATAAATGGTATCTTCTAAACAGAAAACGGAATCAACGACCATATCGTCGGCAAGGGGGATACAGATGAAACGGAACAATTGGTTCAAGATGCTCACACTGCTTGTTATCGCAGCATGTCTGCTTGCGGCATGCGGAACAGGAAGTACGGGCGGGGATGCAGCTGGAGGAAAGGCATCTAGCAGCGACCCTGGTCAGAGTGCAGGAAGCAAGGGAGGAACCGGGGTCAATCTTACGGTTATGACGAACGTGGTTGGCGAGCCAGCGAAGGTGCTCCAGGAGATCGCCAATCAATTTATGAAAGACAATCCAGACATTAAAGTGGATTTCAGTGCTCCAGGTGCGGAGTATGAGAACATTATGAAAATGAAAATGGCATCCAATGAGCTGCCTGATGTATTTGCGACTCACGGTTGGGCCAAGGTTCGTTACGGCGCGTACTTAGCTGACCTGAAGGACGAAGAATGGGCAAGCAAGCTTAACGCCTCCATCAAACCTGCTGTAACCGACGATCAGGGGAAAGTGTTCGTGCTCCCTATGGATCAAGATAAAGGCGGGCCTGTGTACAATTCATCAGTGCTGGAGAAGTATGGCATACAGGTTCCGATGACATGGGATGAATTGATGAAGGCCGCGGAAGAAATCAAGACGAAGAGCAATGGAGAAGTCGTGCCAATTCATATCGGAGGCGCGGATTCATGGCCGATCGGACAATTTTTCGATTTCTATGCGACGTCCGTTTTTATAAGCCCTGAGAAGAATGATGCAGCACAACTGCTCGACGGAACCTTCGATTGGAACCGATTCGACGCACTGCCGCAAATGTTCTTATCCTTGCAAGAGAAAGGGTACCTGAACAAGGATGTGCTGACTGCGAAATATAGCGATTCCGCTAAAGCCTTCGCAGAAGGAAAAGCTGCATTCGGGATATATGGTCCGTTCCTCATCGAAGAAGCAAAGAAGCTGAATCCTGATCTGAAAGCAGGCTTGATGCCGATTCATTCGGTAGCAGCTGGCGATGCGCCAACGCTTGTAGGTGGAGAGAAGACGACATGGGGCGTGTGGAAGGATTCCCCGAACAGCGATGCGGCTCGTAAATTCGTCGCCTATTACGCCAAGCCGGAGAATATAGCCTTGGTCGCCGCTGCAAATGTGCTCCCTCCTGGGCTTGATGGAGTAGCCACCAACGCGGGCAGCTTGACTGCTGACTTTGAGAAGTTCAAAGATTTGCGCGTGTTCCCGTACTTTGACAGAGTGTATTTGCCGAACGGGATGTGGGACGTCATGTGCAAGAACGGCCAGGATCTGCTGGCTGGCGGCATTACACCTCGAGAATTCTCGGAAAATATGAAAAAGGAATATGAAAGATTACGTGCTGCTAAATAACAGATAGGCAATTCATCGACCCGCGGCTGCATCTGTCTTGCTGCGGGTCTATTTTCACATCTAGGAGGATGCATATGGCTAGAAGTCCGTCGAAGATGGAAGCCACGCATGAAGGACGAGTGCAGCTGCGTTCGGGCTTCATGGTCAGATGGGTTCATTCTGCTGGAATACTCAATCTGATGTACGTCCCGGCGCTAGTGCTGTTTGCCGTGTTCATTTTCTATCCTCTAATCCAGGGTGTTAAAATCTCCTTCACCAATTGGGACGGCTATTCGCAGCAATACGCATGGGTAGGCTTCGACAAATATCGGCTAATGCTGTCGGACAAGAAGATTGTCCAGACGATTCAGAACACGTTTATTTACGGCTTCGGAAGTACGTTATTTCAAAATGTGATGGGTCTTGCTTACGCCTTGTTTTTGGATCAGAAGTTAAGAGGGAAGGGTATCATCCGTATGATCGTGTACATTCCCGTTATTATCAGCCCCTTAATTATGGGCTACATCAGCTACTTCTTCTTTCAGTACGACGGCGGGGCGCTGAATGATGCGATCCGTTTATTTGGCGGAGAGGCTGTGGATTGGCTGTCGAACGGCTCACGTGCGGTATGGATGATTGTCCTAGTTAACACGTATCAGTATATGGGCATTGCGATGATTATTTTTTTGGCAGGCTTACAGTCTGTTTCGAAAGAGTATCACGAAGCGGCCAATATCGATGGCGCTGGCTGGTGGAGCGGATTCATGCGGATTACGCTCCCGCTGCTTATGCCGGCAATTACGATCAATATTGTGCTTAATCTCATTGGGGGCTTGAAGCTGTTTGACGTGATAGTAGCGATGACGAACGGCGGACCGGGCTATGCGACGCAGTCTTTGTCCACGATGATGTACAATCTGTATTTCGCCCGTCAGGATGCGGGATATGCGGCAGCGCTCGGGAATCTGATGTTCATCATCATCGCGGTCATCAGTATTTCATCACTTGTACTGCTTCGTCGGAAGGAAGTGGATGTGTGAAGATTGCCAAATATATAGCGCTAGTACTCATCGTGCTGATTCACAGCATCCCTTTTTACATTTTAGTCAATCTGTCCTTCAAACCAATAGAAGATACGAGCAGTAAATGGATGCCTTCACAGCAGCTCCAAGTGGATAATTTCATTCATGCATGGCAGGATGCTCAGCTAGGAAGAGCTGTTATGAACAATGGGATTATCACGGTTACTGCGGTTATTCTCGTCGTGTTCATCGGTGCGTGTGCTTCGTATCCGCTGGCTCGCCATCAGACCAAATGGAATCGATTCGTATACACGCTGTGCATCTCATGCTTAATTGTCCCCGCATTGACGATTCTCGTACCTTTGTACAAATTCATCGTAGACGTAGGCGGAATCAATACATATTGGGCGATTATTCTGACACAAGTCACTTTTGCGCTGCCGATGACGATATTTTTGTTCACCGGGTTTATCAGTACGGTTCCGCGAGAGATGGACGAGGCGGGGCTGATCGACGGCTGCAGCCGGTACGGAATTTTTCTGCGAATTATTTTCCCTTTGCTGAAGCCAATTACGGCTACTGTGGTCATTTTGATCGGTGTGCAGGTGTGGAATGACTACCAATTCTCCGTGTTCTTCTTGCAGAAGAAAGAGATGATGACGATTCCGGTTGCCCTGTCGGGCTTTGTCTCGCAGTTCCATAGCAACATTAGTTGGGTCGCTGCGGGCTGCTTTATTGGGATGCTGCCGCTCACGGTCGTGTATTTGTTTCTGCAAAAATATTTCGTGAAAGGGATGGTAGACGGGGCGATTAAAGGTTAGCAAGTTAGCATGGCAGCAAGGCAAGGAGGTAAGGTCAAGGTAGGCAACAAGGAAGAGGCTACAAGATCAAGGTAACAAGATCAAGGCAAACAAGGACGAGACTACAACAATTAGGAATGTGAAGGGGGTTAATCATGTTCAGGAAGAAATCGAGTGCAAGGATCACTTCATTAGCGCTTGTTCTTGCTATGGTGTTGGGCTTATTCACTCCCGGCGGTATGATTCAAGCCCAAGGGACAGCTGATAATGACAATCCACTTGTATCGGTTAAGCTATCCGCTGACGATACATCAGTGCCTTTGGACGGTGTGACGCAGCTGCAGGTGACAGGTTGGTTGAAGGATGGCAGTGAGATTGACTTACGGCATGATGAAAAGACGACAATTGCATATAGCTCTCCTATCGATATGTTCACCATCGGGGATGATGGACTAGCAAGGGCAGGGACACAGGATGTTGGTGAAGTCCAGATCGGCGTGGAAGTAGTTAGAGACGGTATTCGCTTGACAGATACATTGAAGCTGACGATCAAGCCTGAGCCTGCGCGGCCATTTTTGCGAGATTACACTGGCACTTTAACGATGAAGCTATATTTGGGAGACAACGGGAAAATAGAATTAACGCTGGATGAAGCGCTGGAAGCGATCAAGAAGGTGGATCACATGACGCGCGGCATGCCGAAAATCATCTATTTGGTTGGCTGGCAGCATGATGGCCACGATTCGAAATATCCAGATTGGAATGTCGTCAATCCGAAGCTGAAGCGACCAGGTGATGCTACGGCGCTGGACAGCCTGAAATGGTTCATGGATGAGGCGGAGAAGTACAATACGACGATCAGCTTCCACATCAATATGACGGATGCCTATCAAGATAGCCCGCAGTGGGATGAGTTTGCCAGCAAGGATCTTATTCGCAAGGATGAGAATGGTGAGCTTATAAAGGGCGGCTATTGGGTAAGCGGCCAGAGCTACAAAATCAATCTGACACGCGCTTGGGAAGCAGGGCTATTCCAGCGCAATATCGATGACTTGCTTGCGAAGATTCCGGAGCTGCTTCGTGGAAAGACGATTCATATCGATGCATTCGTAACGAGTCCAACGGAATGGGTGCCTTCCGTCGGATATGCGGATCCGTATCATAAGACAACGTATCGTCAGGAGAGCGACACGCAGAAAAAGATTATGCGATACTGGCGTGATAAAGGAATGGACGTTACGAGCGAGTATTTCCATGGCTACCGCGGTGATCCGTTATTCGGTCTGCAGCCGATGGCGTGGTGGGCGGATTGGCGTTCGTTCGACAGTCAGATGAAGCTGCCAGCAGCGCTTGCTGTCGGTGGAAAGGGTGGCAATGAGTTGTTCGGCACGAGCATGCATGGCGAAGACATTGTCAAAAAAGACAAGGTGAGGCTGACGGGATTTTTGCAGGAATTCAGTACGACAACATTGCTCTTGCAGTATCTCAATCAGTACGAACGCCTAAGTTACGATGGCGCAACGGACACTGTGCAATTTTCAGATGGAGTGACGAGCTCTAAGCAGAACGGCAAACGCGTCGTGAAGCACGGTGATGTAACGATTGCCAACGGTACAGAGATGTTCGTACCTGCCTTATGGCGTAAGGATAAGCTGGAGATTATCGCATTCAGCCAGGATGGCTACAAGGATAAAAGCTGGAAGCTGCCTGCTGGATGGACGGGCGTGCAGGCGGTTGACGTGTTTGAGATCGGTCTTGGATTGCCAAGATTGATCGAGCGAGGGCTGCCGACTGCTGGGGGAGCCGTCACATTATCCTTAACAGCGGGAACGACAGTATTCCTTGCTCCAGCGAATCAGGAACCATTGGATCCGATACAGACAATCGCTGCGGGATTGAAGTCAGTTCCAGCGCCTGCGAAGAATGCGACTCGTTTAACGCTGCCACAGGTACCGGAGGGCTACGAGATTGAGCTGCTTGAATCCAAGCGTCCAGATATTATTGATCATACTGGACTCATCTCGCCAACGAGCCAAGCGGAAGAAGTTATGCTTATCTTCCAAGTAAAGCAGAAGGCTGACGGTGTGAGTACCCATACGGCTGCAATCCCTGTTATCGTTCCGGCAGGAAGTGTTGTGAATATTAACGACGTGTATGATGCGAGGAATGCCGTATTGACAGGAAATGCGGTACTGCGAAGCAATGGCGCGTTTATGACCGGGAGTGTGGTTGGATTTGTCGGCGGGCCTGCTGGAAACAACAACACCGTTACTTTCCAACAAGTCAACGTGCCTGGGGATGGCGTCTATGAATTGCAGATCGAGTATGCAACTGCCGCACCTCGTTCGGTGTTCATGCGGGCGAATGAGGAGCAAGGTATCGAAGTACCATTGACGGGGACGGATTGGAATAAAGCACAGCTCAAAACCATTCAGATTGTGCTGAAGAAAGGCTTGAACTCGATTACCTTATATAATACGACGGAATATGCCCCTGACATGGGATCGATTATTGTGAAATCCATTACACCACACGTGATTGCAGACTGGATTACCTCCATCCAGCCACCTGGGAAAAACGATAAGTACGTAACGCTTCCTTCTGTACCGCAAGGCTTCACGGTTTCGATCAAATCGTCGGACAACGAGATGGCTATTCAGCCGGATGGTACGATTGTACGTCTAACTGCGGATCAGATCGTTCATCTTATTTTGCAAGTGACTCGAAATTATGATGGCGTAACGGCTGAGACGGCAGCAATCCCTGTCATCATAGCTGGAGAGCCTCACATTATCAGTGTTGCTCCGGTAGTTGTGAATACGGAAGTCGGGAAGCTTCCAGTGTTGCCGTCAGTCGTCACAGCGACGTATTCGGATATGACGGTAGCAGAGATATCCGTTGTGTGGGATGCGATTGAGGCTGAACAGTATGCGAAGGCGGGAACATTTACGGTAATGGGGAAGGTTGCGGGTACGAATATCCAAGCCGTTGCAACGGTTCATGTCAAGGAGTCGCCTGTACAGACACCATATATTACGAGTCTATCGCCAATAGCTGTGGATACGGAAGTCGGGAAGCCTCCATTGCTGCCGTCAGTCGTCACAGCGACGTATTCGGATATGACGGTAGCGGAGATATCTGTTGTGTGGGATGCGATTGAGGCTGAACAGTATGCAAAGGCGGGAACATTTACGGTAATGGGGAAGGTTGCGGGTACGAATATCCAAGCCGTTGCAACGGTTCATGTCAAGGAGTCACCTGCACAGACACCATATATCACGAGTCTATCGCCAGTATTCGTAGAGACAGTAGTTGGAACACCGCCAGTGATGCCGTCTGTCGTAACGGCCACGTATTCGGACTTATCGATAGCGCAGGTGTCAGTGGTGTGGGATCAGATTGATGCTAGTCTTTATAGCAAGGTTGGCAGCTTTACGGTGAAGGGAGCTGTTGAAGGTGCGCTCATGAAGGCAGAGGCCACTGTTACGGCGAGGGCAGATCGGGGATCTGGGAACGGAACAGACAATGGATCAGGTGGGGGAAGCAGCAGTTCCAGCACGTATACAACAACCCTGCCGCCAGCTAAAGAAACGGAGAAGCCAAAACCTAACATAAAGCACGGTGCACCTAAGCCTTTGGAGCTGCCCTATGAGCCGACAGCTGAACAGCTGCAGCATCCACACTATATATCTGTCGTGCGGGTGAATGAGGATGGGAACACCACACCGGTTGCATTCAGTTACTATGACCCTTCAGCTCTAAAAGTGAAATTCCTTGGTTACGATGGTGAGGATTACAAAGTTGTGTACAAAGAAGCAAAGTTCACGGATTTGCAGAAGCACGCTTGGGCGAAGGAAGCCATTGAAGCACTTTCCTCACGCGGTATGCTGAATGGCGTATCGTCCTATCGATTTGCACCAGAACAAGAGATAACACGTGCTGAGCTCGTAGTCATGCTCGTTCGTATGCTCCGCCTCACTGCGGAAGCGGATTCGAATTTTGCAGACGTCAATCCATCTGCCTCCTACTACCATGACATCGCAATAGCCAAAAAAGCTGGGCTTATTCAGGGAGTTACGGATAAGAAGTTCCAGCCTGAGGCAAAAGTGACGCGGGAGCAGTGGATGACTATCATCGAGCGTGCGCTCCGCCAAATGAAGCTCATCAATGCATCAGCAAATGGCGACGAATTGAATATATTTACGGATCGTGAGCAAATTGCAGATTATGCACTGCGAAGTGCAGCAGCACTTGTGAAGCTGAAATTGATCGAAGGAGCGAATCAGCAGCTTCTGCCGAGAAAAACAACGAGCCGTGCCGAAGCCGCGTTAGTTCTGTATCGAATCATTCCTTTGGCATTGCAGAAGTAAGTACAGAAGATGATCATGACAACAGCCTTCTCCTCGTAATAGGGAAGGCTGTTCATGCTTTACATGGTAGCTGAACTGATAGTTTCTGATCTGTATGATTCTTTTTTGGTAAAATAGATGTTGATTAAATGATTGAATTGATTGGATGATTGAATGATTATATGCCTGAATGTGAACCCCTCAATCTTGTTGTTGGTATGTTGGCTATTAGCTTGCTTCTCCGTATGATCAAAAAGGCTGCATGCCAAGCGTGTTGAGCTTCTCACCTGTAACATCCACGCCCATTTTGCTTGTAATGTCCAAATAGTGGCCGGTGCGGCGCTTGATGGCGCCGTTCGATTCATCCAGATTCGCTTCGAGCCCATTGAGCACCATGATGCTGGCTCCGAATCCTGCAGGAGCTAAGCCCTTCGCTTGTTCCTCTGCGGAAGGCTTCCATCTGCCAATCATAACATCATGGGCAGAAGGCTTTGGGGCTTGCGGTGTCATCCAGAATAAGATAGCGGTTGCAAAACCAAGCTTGCCGTCGGCCGCAATCCATTCCGGATTTCGAAGCAGCACATGTTTATCCCCGTATATAATGGCACTCATTAACCCGTAATTGAAATTCCAGCTCAGCATGATTGGCCCACGGCCGTAGTATCTCTTGCCTGGAACGCCCGGATATTCCTTGCTGCTTGCAGGATCTACGAACTCCGATTTATTCTGTCCCGTTCTGCCTGCAATGTTCTCGTTCCAATAGAGCCCCCAGCGCAGCATGCCTCCCGGAGCCGTATCCCAGCCTCCGCCAGTTTCATGAGACAGATTGGCGAGCAGCGCCGCGAGATCGCGCTTGCGATCCTTCTCCAATCCTTCATTCAAGAAGGCGCCGTAATCGACGATTTGTGTGATGATGCGCTTAGTCTTGTTCTCTGGTGTATTGAAGTCATCGGAACGTACAATGAGCGTTTCTGTTTTTCCCTTTTTCTCTAAACGATAAATTTCTTGAGCAGAATAGTTGCCTTCCCGATACGAAACTTTGTATTTCACATTGGCTACAAGGCTGACGGCATTGATGAGATTTTGATAGGAGTAATAGTCGGTCTGATTGGGATTATAGTCTTTCTTATCTTTGTTGAAGGCATGCCATTCTTTCGAACCAAGGCGCATTGGGAATAACGCTTCGTATTCCTTCTCGGGGAGTGCGGAACGGACAGCCTCAACCGCCTTGTCTGCGGTATAGTCAGGATCGATTCCATCCCATTGGGATTCAATCTGCTGTCTGGTCAGAATGCGGCTGTCGCCAACGGACAAGCTCTCATCTAGCAGGTACACAATATCAGCTTTGCCTGAAATGGAAGTAACGTCAGCAGCCGAGGCAGAGGCAGTTGTGAATTCAAGCGAGGTGAGAAGCAGTGTTGAGCTGAGTGTCAACAGCAGTGTGCACCGAATCCATTTCTTTGAAAGCGGATACGAAACGTTGGACATCAATACATCCCCTTTATAATCGAATAAGTGCAAGTTTTATTGATACATATTTATATCGCTTTCATTTTGGAATATGACAAGTAAAAGAGACGAAATTGGAAGACCGACCCCAACAAGCAGCGAAAAAATATAGTTGAAGGTATGATGATACTTACATATAGTAATTCCGACTATTCTGGTGTATAATGACGGAAATAAAATTTTCGGTAATTCGGCAGTACATAGAACGACCAGGAAGGGTTGGACATCATGATCTCATTATCGAATATTAGGGTAACGTTTGACACGGGTACTCAATCGGTTGCTGCTGTACAGGATGTCAGTCTGCATGTGAACGCGAGTGACGTATACGGCATTGTTGGATACAGCGGAGCGGGGAAGAGTACCTTGGTGCGTGTCATTAACTTGCTGCAGCGGCCTGCATCAGGGAGTGTAGAGGTGAACGGTCAGGACTTGCTGGCTCTGAGCCCCAAGGAACTGCGGGCAGCTAGGAGGAAGATCGGAATGATCTTTCAGCACTTCAACCTGATGAATTCCAGAACGATCTATGACAATGTAGATTATCCCTTAAAGAGCTCCAAGCTTTCGAAGCGTGAACGCTCGCAAAAGGTTAAGGATTTGCTCGAATTAGTAGGCTTGTCAGATAAATTGGACGCGTATCCCTCTCAATTGTCAGGGGGACAGAAGCAAAGGGTGGCAATTGCCAGAGCGCTGGCGAATGATCCGGAAATCCTATTATGCGATGAAGCGACGAGCGCCTTAGACCCCAAAACCACACTATCCATATTGGAATTATTGAAAAAATTAAACCAAACTTTAGGGTTGACGATCGTGCTCATTACGCATGAAATGCAAGTGGTTAAAGAAATTTGCAATAAGGTTGCCGTAATGGAAGACGGTCGGATTATCGAGCAGGGCGATATCGTTTCGATCTTCAGCCGTCCGCAAAATGCGTTAACTCGTGATTTTATTAATACAGCTACTCATATTGAACAAACGCTGGAGAAGCTCTCCCAGCATCCGTCATTGGTGCAGCTGAAGAACAACGATATTTTGTGCAAGATATCCTACATTGGCGATAGCACAAGCGAGCCGATTATCTCAGCGCTTACCGCTCGTTATCGGGTAACGACCAACATCTTATATGCGAATGTGGAGATATTGCAGCAGACGCCTATCGGCAATTTGATTGTGGTCATGTCGGGATCAACTAGCGATCTAGAAGCGGCGCTCGAATATTTGCAGTCGATTCAAGTTGCGGTGGAAATGATTGATTCCCGTCTTGTGCAGAACGTTAAGGTAGGTGAAACGGTATGAGTGAGTTTTTGATGAATAACTTCCCAAACATTTGGAATTTAAGAGAAGAGATTCTGATCAGCATCTATGAAACGATATACATGGTGGTCGTAACCTCCTTATTCTCGGTACTTTTCGGCCTTCTGCTAGGTGTAACCTTGATTGTAGTTGATAAGGGCGGGATTTTAGAAAACAAGCTCGTTTACAGTGTCTTGGACAAAGTCATTAATCTATTTCGCTCTATTCCGTTCATTATTCTTATCGCGGTTGTCGTTCCGCTTACCCGCCTTATTGCGGGGACATCGATCGGCATGCAAGCAGCAATTGTGCCGTTAGTTATCGGGATCGTTCCTTTTTATGCGAGACAAATTCAAAATGCGCTGGTCGAGGTAGACCCGGGAATTGTGGAAGCCGCTCAGTCCATGGGATCAGGGCCAATTGAGATCGTATTTCGGGTCTATTTGAAGGAAGGTTTAAATGCGATTATCCGTGCTTCTTCCGTGACGGTTATTAACTTGATCGGGCTGACGACGATGGCGGGTGCGATTGGCTCGGGTGGTTTGGGCAGTCTGGCAATTAGCAAGGGGTATAATCGGTTCCAAAATGATATCACCATAGTTGCTACCATTTTGATCTTAATTCTGGTGTTTGTGTGCCAATTCATTGGCGACTATTTTACGAAGAAGACGATGCATTAGCAGCGGATTAGTGAACTTGATTTATGCAGTATGCTCCCTTAGGTGCGTACTGGATTAAATACAAACTACAGACAAAGGACTGAAGAACAATGGCAAAAGTAGAAAGCTTCCAACTGGATCACACAATCGTAAAGGCTCCTTATGTAAGAGCAGCAGGAGTTGAACATGATGAGAAAGGCAGCACCGTGCAAAAATACGATCTGCGCTTTTTGCAGCCAAATAAAGACGCAATTCCAACAGCAGCGCTTCATACGCTGGAGCATCTGCTTGCTACGTATATGAGAGACGAGATTAAAGGGATTATCGATATTTCTCCGATGGGATGCAGAACGGGATACTATCTGATTCTATGGAACGAGCACAGTCCGGAAGAGATTGCTTCCGCTTTGGAGAGAACGCTGAAGCGTGTATTGGAGACAACAGAGGTTCCTGCTGTATCCGCACTGGAATGCGGCAACTACAAGGATCATTCTCTGTTCTCTGCGCAAGAGTATGCAAAGATTGTGCTGGAAGCGGGAATCAGTAGAGATCCGTTTGAAAGAGTGCTGTAATTGCGATGATTACGCTCAATCTATCGCACCAGACAGCGATTGTCACAGGCGGGAAGTCAGGCATAGGGCAAGGTATCGTGCAAATCTTGCTGGAAAGCGGAGCTACGGTCATCTCTGCTGATCTGGCGTACGAAGCTGGTTATCTAGAGGTTAACGGTCAGCTCATCGAGACGAAATTGGACTTGTCCAAGTCCGAGGATATTGATCGCTGGTCCAGATTGGTTGTAGAGAATGCAGGGGTTCCCGATATCGTCGTGAACTGTGCGGGTACATCCACAATGGATTATGTGATTGACAGCAAACTGGAGGACTGGGAGAAGGTATTTTCCATTAACGCTACGGGGCTGTACCTGGTCTCCAAAATATTTGCCAAAGCAATGGTCGATGCCGGAAAGCCGGGCAGAATCATTCAAATTGCTTCCCAAGCAGGCAAGAACGGCTACCGGGCTATGGGCGGGTATTGCGCATCCAAGCATGCTGTTCTTGGCTTGACGAAGGTGATGGCGATCGAGCTGGCGCGGCATAACATTCTTGTGAATGCGGTATGTCCAGGAATTGTGGAGACACCGATGAAGCATCGGGAGCGGATTGAAGGTGGAGTCATCCGCGGAATGAGCGCAGAGGAAATCTATGCGGAGGATTGTTCGCAGGTTCCGCTCGGAAGAACGGCTGAAGTTCAGGATGTGGCCAATGTCGTGCTGTTCCTGGCAAGTCCGTTGTCTTCATATATGACCGGCCAGGCAATTAATGTAACAGGCGGGATGACGATGCATTAAGCAAGGAAGCTCTTATCTTTATTTTACATATAGGGGGGAGTAAATCGTATGACTAAAAAGAGAGTATGGGGCGGATTAGCGGTTGGGTTGGCTTTGACACTGGTGCTGGCCGGCTGCGGAGGCAAATCATCAGGCGATGCTGGGAAAATCGTGATCGGTTCTCAGGGATCGGACGCTCAGATTTGGAAGCATATCGCGCAATCTCAGGCGGCGAAGGACGCCAAGCTCGATATCGAAGTCAAGGAGATCAATGGCGGCGTAGAGCTGAATAACGCAACCAAAGACGGGGAAGTGGACGTCAACGCATTTCAATCTTGGGCGTACCTGGTCAGCTACAATAAAGACAGTAAAGCTGATCTTGCAGCAGTAGCGACAACCTATCTAGAGCCGATGGGAATCTATTCGCAGAAGATCAAGGATATTAAGGATGTTCCAGACGGCGCTTTTGTTGCTCTGGCGGATAACCCAGCCAACACGGCAAGAGGATTAAGCTTGCTGCAGGCAGCAGGGCTCATCAAGTTGAAGGATGGGTTCGACCTTGGAACGGGTTCAGAAAGTGATGTTGTAGAAAATCCGAAGCATCTGAAATTCAAGCTAATTGACGATACGACAGGCCCGCGGGTCATTCAAGATGTGGATTTGGTATTGATCGGGAATACGGTTGCGATGGAAGGCGGATTGAACGTATTGAAGGATTCGTTGTTCCATGAGGAGATCTCTGTGGATACCAAGCATAATATCAACGTGCTCGTGACGACCTCTGATAAGCAGAACGACCCAGGCATTTTGAAATTAGGTGAATTATACCACAACGAAGATACGCAAAAATATATAGAGAAAGAGTTCGGAGGCACAAAAGTTCCTGTTGAGAAACCGATCTCCTATCTGAAAGAATAGTGAGGCTGGCTTCATGCGGATTGCGATTATAACAGCGATGGAAGAAGAAATGGCTCCTTTTCGATGCCAGTCACAAGTTACAGCAAGAACACAGGTAGGCAAAGTTATTATCGAAGAAGCGATGTACCAAGGTCAATCCTTGATTCTAGTGGAGAGCGGGATTGGCAAGGTCAATGCAGCAGTTGCAGCGACGCTTGTGATTGAGCGTTATAAGCCGGATGTCATCATCAACTCCGGATCGTCAGGCGCATTTGGCGCAGGATTGGACGTAGGCGACGTCATAATTGCTACACAGTTCGTGTATGGAGACGTTGATGCCACCTGCTTTGGTTATGAGCCCGGCCAGGTTCCGCAAATGCCGGCCAAGTACGAGGCGGATGCGGAGTGGCTGAAAGTGGCACGGCAAACTGCGGCATCAGCCGATCTCCCGTACGCTCTTGATTTTGGATTAGTGCTGACATTGGATTCGTTCATGAGTGAGTCCGAGCGTGTAGAGGGGATTAAATCCACTTTCCCTCTAGTGAAGGTATCCGATATGGAAGTGCTGGCGATTGTACAGTCAGCAGCGCAATACGGAATTCCGGTATTATCTGTCAAGGCTGTATCCGACATTGCCGGACATGGCGATGTCACGGCGAACAGCTTCGATGATAATCTGGATGTCGCCGCTGATCATGCTGCGCATTTTACGAAGCTGCTTGTTCAGCAGCTCTACATACACGAATGTAATAGCTAGCTGAGAATTGATCGATCATCCTAATTAGAATAGACCCGTAATCAATACCTGATGTAAGACGTACTGATTGCGGGTTTTTCTTTGTACATCGATTTTTCATGGCTCTACTGTTTTGGCTCTGGTTCAAGCTTAAATAGAAATAAATGATCAATTTCAGCTTACATTATTTTGTTTTTCTAATAATGAGTTTATGTGGGTAATATTAGATATGATCATTGATAGAATGTGGAATATAATGAATGATTTAGAGATTGCCGTCCAAGTTGAAGAGCAAGTCCGAGATTATATTTCTTTTTTATAACCAAGAACGAATTCAGAAAAAATTAATAACCGTTCCCCGGTGGAATACTGGGAAACGGTTGCTGTAAAAAAGCGTCTTTTTAATTCTGCTACTTGAGGAGTGTGACCATGTAAAGTTGCTTTTATTTTAGAAGCGAGAATCGTTACTATAAGCTGAAAAGCTTTTAGATGCGTTTGCTATGTTAAATTCAACACCCGCAGTCTTTCCAGATACATTAAACTTAATGGAACTGATATAAGCCTCATCATATGTGTGAATATAATACGTAGTTGCCACACCACGATACGAATCGAATTTTGAATCGTATCTAGCTAGACCTGCGAAATGTTTACCGATATACGAAAATTTTTCTGTAGTTGGTGGCCAATAAACAGGACAGTAACATGTTTTATTTAAGTAATCCTGTAGCTGAAATCCAAATCCCTGTCTTCCGTCTCCGTCAGAACGACTAGTAGTAGAAATTTCATTTCCTTTGCCATCGGACATATAGGCGTAATGGGAATCGACCTTTGTTTCGTATTTACCTCCTGTAGCGGTAAACCCTACACCAAAACCATCTTTTCCACCAACATTCATAGGAAATGACTGAACAGTTGGTACATGATCTAGCCACTTATCATCTTTCCAATAACCACCTGCTACGATAATCCATTGTTTTGTATTACTGTCATAGTAAATATTCGGAGCATTCATAGTAATGGATGAATTATCTATCCCAGCCGTTCTCATGGACAGTTCCGGAGTTTCTAGTTGAAATACACCGTAATTCTCCATTTCATCAGCAATTACTGTTGGGTCTGCTCCCTCACTAGTCAGTTTTGCCAAGCGTTTATTGATTTCTTCTTCAGATGTAACGTTGAGTGAAAGGGTTTGTAGCTTTTGTTCAGCTTCTTGCACCAGCTGCTTTTTAGCCGCTACAATGTCAAATTCCTCTGCAGCTGAAGCTTGAAAACCAAAGATTGAAAAGACCAAGCAAGAAATCAGAAGAATCGATGCAAATTTCCCCTTTTTGAACATAGTAATATATCCTCCTTTTATTTTGGTATATAGGATATATTTGACATTAATAGCCGAAAACCTCTTTTTTTCCATAAATTTTATTTATTATTCTTTTTTAATTGCCAAATAGAATATTAAAAGCATTCCCATACATAACAAAAGATGGCTTATAACCATAGCAACTAGTGAATCCGTTGATTTGAATGATAAAATTCCTCCTAGTAATGTAATCTCAATAGCAACAAAACCAAGTTTAATCAATTTGACATTTCTGATAAAAAAATAAACTGGAATGAAGATAACAAGGGAAAACACCGCCATAAGTAACACAAAGAAACTATATTCCATATCAGCCCTCCAAAATACAATTTAATCCAATCATATCAAGATTATGATATTCTGAATATCTGTTTTTTATGAAAGGGAATTTTATCCCATTACTAGATGCTAGAAATGACAACAACAGCTACATGAATACTATTTTGTTCATGATTTATACCACTTCAATGTGAGAGAGCGTAAAATATCTTGTGTAAATCATAACCGCCTTTCTTGGACTATGAAAAGTATGATCGTAATGGATAATTTAAAGCAGCAGACCGTGGCTCACTACAAAGGTTCCAACGACACGCTCGAATCGTTTGTCATCTACATGTTCTTCAAGGGGCGTAACCATGACGGAGATTGCTGAACTCATTGAAAAAATGTATGGTCATCACTATACTCCACGGACGTTATCGAGTATGACAAAGGCAGTGGGCCTGCAAGTTGAATTGCAAAACATGCACTAGCCAAGCGATATTATGTTTACGTCTACATCGAGGCTAACTATATTGCAGTTTAACGTGAAACGGTTTCCAAAGAGGCCGTGTATATTGCTGTTGGTATTGGTGAAGATGGTTCTTAGGAAGTATTAACGTATGCTATTGCTTCAACCGAATCGGCATGTATGGAATGAACTGTTAATAGAGTTGAAGGGGCGTGGTGTAGAGGAAGTCTTGTTGTTCGTCTCCGACGGATTAAAGGGCAATGTGACAGCAATCGAGCAAGCATATACAAAATCCAAATACCAATCATGTTGCTCCATGTAACACGTAATATTGCTTATAAAGCACGTGCATCTGATCGGGCAAGCAACTGTGACGAGACTTACTTCACATCTGAGTACTGAGCAAAAGATGAGCAGTCAGGGAAAACTACTCTAGAGACTTTTTGTGATAAGTGGAAAGCCGTTTTCCCAAGGTAATTAAATCTTTGTGGGAGAACCCATAAATCTTTACGTACTACAGCTTTCCAAAGCTAATTTGGAAAAGCATCAATTCAACCAATCTCATTGCGTCATTTAACAAACAGATCAAGAGGTTACAAAGCCGAAAAGACCAGTTTCCATATGAAGAAGCACTAGAGAGGTTTCTGGTATCGCAGTTAGAAAGCTACAACCAACGGTTTGCTACTCGATGCCATAATTGGCTTTGACCGAGCAAGTGCTGAACTCCAAGCTATGTTCAGCACTTGGAACGGGCCTCCTACTTATGGGGATGACCCATTTGATAGTTTCAAAGTAAAATGGGAAAAAGATAATTATAATAAATGGCTCTCTAAACATAAATAAAGAATTTGGTGATATGCTGAACATTAATGAAAAACAGTCGTCTGACGAAAAAAGACAAAGAGAAGTAGGAAAAAGAAAATCAATAGTTTTAATTGGTGTTATCTTAATGATAGTTGTGTTAATTTGTGTTGCGGGATATCTGATACTCAAAAATATCTTAACTGGCATTTGTGGGATAACCAACTGTTAACGATAATCCATAAATGAAACAGTGCTTACTTTGCGCAGGAGTCGCTACTTCATCACATTTACGCGAATAGAGGCCAACCTTACCAAAAAACAAGTAAATCAACAATTCAGTAAATCACCAAGGGGTAGCTTGACAAACATTAGCTGGTTTTTATTTTATGTTCCCAAGTTCTTGTTATTTTGATTTGACAAGAACTTGGGACATTTTCGTTTTTGACAAAAAGGTGAGGACATTACCGATTAACAAATAACGATGTCGAATAATGGGCGCATATTGTGTTCTAAGAATAACGGAAAATAAGCTGAATAAAACGAACGATATTACCAGATTATTAATTATACAATCGTATAGGATATACAGTAGTTACCAGATTACCACGAGTGAAATGCCAATCATGTACCAAATTCACTCAACTTCCAGTGAAATGGGTTCGATCGTTGTCACATTTCACCCTGCTTTTTGAAGCGTGGGCGATGCGATGATGGCTGAAATTCTCTTAACGGCAGAAGGCCTATGAAACTAGCAACTATACTTTTACCCGTCTGTACAGCGAAGAGCGCTAACTCCGATGACGATACTTGTCTCATCGTTTCTTTCCTCCCTGTGTATTTTCTGACTTTTCACTTCATGATTCTTCTCTCTTGTATTTCGTTTACATATAAACCCACTATTTTATTAAGTGACAGCACATCGTTTTTCAAAATTATTGTCTAGGAAAACCTTTGTTTTCATTTGGAAGCGAAAACTTGGTTGGTCTGCAGCACCGATTTGCCTCACTTGATCTCTAACTTTCGTTTTTATGAAGATGTTGAAATCGCTCACAAAATTATTTATACCGGATTTCGCGAAAGGGGGGATCAAAATCGGGCATTCACCCGGGACAGGGAAATCGTTGTAAAGAACAAAGGAGGATAGCACTGTACTTATACCGACTGTTGCATTTGGCAATCCGGACGAGAATAAATAAAAGAAAGGATGATAGTTATAATGAACAACCCTTGTTTTCAAAAGTCGTTGGCAAAGCTTTTGTTTCTGTTTGTGATGTGCATTGGTTTGTTAGGGTTCAATTATTCGCAAGCCTATGCGCTTGATAACGGTCTTGCGCAAACGCCTCCGATGGGCTGGAACGGTTGGAACGCCTTTCATTGTGACGTGAATGCTGTTCTCGTGAAGGAAACGGCTAAAAAGATGGTTGAATCCGGGATGAAAGAAGCGGGCTATCAATACGTTAACCTCGATGATTGTTGGATGCTTAGTGAGCGCGATGAGAACGGCAATTTGGTTCCCGATCCGGCAAAGTTTCCAGACGGGATTAAGGAAGTCGCCGATTATGTTCACTCTCTCGGTCTGAAAATGGGCATTTATGCAAGTGCAGGGAACAGGACTTGTGCGTGGTATCCAGGGAGTCTCAATTATGAAGAGAAAGATGCCCAACGTTTTGCCGAATGGGGAATCGACTATGTAAAGTATGATAATTGTGGCGATCCTCTGGGTCAACCGCTGCAGGAACGCTATGTGAAGATGCGCGATGCACTTGCAGCTACAGGACGGGACATTGTTTTCAGTATGAGCGTTGGAGGAAACGAAAATCCGTGGGAATGGGGCAAGCAAGTAGGCAACCTGTGGCGGGTTACTGGTGATATCAGTGATTCGTATGAACGAATGTTAGTCCATATCCTTCGGAATATGGAACTGTATCCGTATGCCGGTCCGGGCTATTGGAATGATCCCGATATGTTGGAAATCGGTAACGGGGGCATGAGTCTAGAAGAATATCGTACCGAATTTGGTCTTTGGTCCATAATGGCTGCGCCATTGCTCTCGGGCACCGATTTACTGAATGCCTCCCAAGAAATATTAGATATTTACGCCAATGGTGAAGTGACTGCGGTGAATCAGGATCCAATCGGATTGCAGGGACGTCCCATCAAGCAGCAAAACGACGGTACTTATGTAATGTTGAAACCGATGGCCAATGGGGACAAAGCTGTATTGTTCTTCAACGCGAACGGTGCTCCGACAAATATGGAGATAAGTTTGAGCCAATTGGGCATAACCCCGTCTGTAGACAATCAAACCTACACGGTTCGAGATCTTTGGGCACATGAAACAACAACGACCACCGACAAAATCAGTGCTTCTGTCCCGGCTCGCGGGATTATGATGTATCGCATCAGTCCTGAAACGAGCAATGTGATTTCAACGGACGGATTTGAGCGTGTTGTCAATAATGACGGCAAGGAAGTTTGGGTGAAATCGTTATCTAATGGAAGCAAAATGATTACATTGGTCAACCGGACTACTGCAGCGGCAACAATTACTGCTGAGCCTGAACAATTAGGTTTCAAACATGCTCCGGTTTATTTGGCTGAAGACGATTGGACCGGCCAAAAAATGAGTTATGCCAGCAAAATCGTCTCCGACGTTGCACCATTTTCAGCGGTCACCTACCGTGTAACACGGGGAGCACCGATTCAGACGCCTGCCGCTGTTGGTATATCGTTTGACGAACCTTCTATTATTGCCCCAGGTGAAACCAAAACGATCACAACAACGATAACCAATTATGGAAGAGTTGCTGTCCATGACCTGAATCTCAATTTGCTTGTACCGGCAGGATGGGAAGCGATCCCCGGTTCGGCCACCACAGTTAACAACATGCCACCGCAAGGCAATAACAGTTCCGTTAAGGTGAGCTGGACGGTGACGGCTCCTCAAGACGCCGTAGTGGGCTTGAACCATCTTTCAGCGGATGCCGTGTTCAATTCTGGTGGCGGAAATCAGGGGCATATACGCTCAGGGTTTTCCGTGCAAGTTCCATCCTCTCCTCCGACGGACGATGCATTTATCAGCGACATGCAGTTTTATGGCAATGTTACAAACGGCTGGGGTCCGGTTGAAAAGGATACAAGTGTCGGCGGGAGTGGTCAAGGAGACGGCAATATGATCACGCTGAACGGTAAAGGGTATGAAAAAGGTTTAGGCGTCCATGCTTACTCTAAAGTTTCCTATTATATTGGCAAACACTTTGCAAGGTTTATCTCTGATATTGGCCTAGACAGTGAAACGCAAGGGAGCTCTGTCATCTTTCGAGTATGGGGAGACGGGCAAAAGCTCTATGATAGTGGGGTAATAAAAGATAATGCGGAGCCCCAGCATATCAATATTGATGTTTCTACTGTCGATGTTCTTACGTTGGAAGTAATAGACGGTGCTGTCGGCAATAGTGCAACACATGCTGATTGGGCGGGAGCTAAGCTGTTGAAAGAGGTGTTGGTAGATGACATCAAGATCAACGGGGAATCTTTCACAAGCTTTGATCAGGTAACGCAAGATTATTACATGACATTTTTGGAAGGCACGATAACGGATGTGCCTACGGTGGAAGTCATTCCGTCCAATAGCGATGTCAAGATAGAAATTACACCGGCTGAACAACTTCCAGGTACCACCGTGATTACCGTCACCTCGGCAGATGGATCCGTGACGAAAACATATAAGATTCATTTTAACATCACTCCACAATTGTATGTAAGCGACCTTCCGTGGATTTATGCGACGACTGGCTGGGGAACGATTCATCGAGATGCTAGTGTCGGAGGGAACCCGATTAAATTGTTAACTGATTCGGGCATTGTCACCTATGATAAAGGAATTGGAACGCATGCGAATTCAGAAATCATTTACGACATTGCCGGGAAAGGGTATGATCGCTTTCAAAGCTACGTAGGCCTTGATCACGAATCACACAATAACGATAGCGGATCCATAGTTTTTCAAGTATGGGCCGATGGTGAAAAATTGTTTGACAGCGGGACGATGAAACGAGACACTCCAGCCAAATTTGTTGATGTTGATATTAGTGGAAAGAAACAAGTAAAGTTAATCGTTACCGATGCTGGCGATGGAATTGGCAATGATCACGGAGATTGGGCGGCTGCCCAATTTATTGCTGACAACAACACGGCTCCCGAAATCCACACAAAGATGAACGATGAGGATCTTCCAACTGAAGTGACTATACCGGATTCAAATCAATGAGTTCTCCGTAGCATGATATAGGTTCTTATAGGCCGTGTCCAGTTCGGACTTGGCCTTTTTTTACATGTCAGTTTTCGTATTTTCACTGACAGTAGTTCTCGTATGGCGTATCAAAAAAATTGCGTAGTGTATCAAATTATGTTGCTTGTTCTCCTGCAAGTCCCACTCTATCATGAACCCATGCAGAAGCAATTTCAGCCATATTCCAATGTATAGGGCCGTGATCGCGTTCAAAATGATCAACAGGCGAAACACTCCTTCTATTTTGAAAGCGCTAACTAAATACTATTTTTGGAGACTGCTACGCAGGCACATCTTTACTCAGCTACCGCTCACTCGTTTTCGGGATTTTAGGTTCCTTTTTCTGGAGGTGCTCCCAAATGGTTTATGCAGGATGCTGCGAAAGGAGGGATCAAAAATCGAGAGAGTTCATCCAGAACAGAGAAAGGGGTGTAAAGGTTTCTTGTATCTCTAAAATGCCCGACACAGAGTATCGGAAAGAAGTCCGACGCCTCTCGAAGAGGGCGCTTTTGCGGAGCAAAAGTACGGAGTGGAGCCTATGCTTCGATGCGTATTCCAAATACTTTGTAGGGATCCAAAAAAACTTATAAGGAGCTGGATTAATGAATTCGAATAAAAAATGGGGATCGATCCTGATTGCAGCTGTTTTGCTGCTGACCTCGTTTTCTGCGGTGCAGGCGAAGTCAACTGTTCCGACTGTAACCATCACAGAGACGGAAGATGCGATCCAGACAGAAGGGAATGACAGGGGAAAACCACAATTATTGGAACAACCAACGGATGACGGAGGGCCGGAAATGGATCAGGCAAAGCAAACACCGGATGTAAATCACCAAGCAGTATCATCATCAGAGGATCAGACGAAATTCCGCAATCTTGCGCTAGGTCTTCCCTATGAATGGTCTGAACAGCCGGACGCATCGCATCCGGACGACGGCTATAAGCTTACGGATGGAATATATGGCAAGTTGGATAGGAATGACCCGGCGTGGGTAAGACATGTGCGCGGAAAAGCACGTGAAGTCGTGTTCGATTTGGGCGAGGCAAAGTCGATCGGCAAGATATCAGCCCGCTTTTTTCAGGATTTCCCCACAAACTCCATCCTCGTGCCGCTAGAGGTATCGATGTATGTCTCCGACGATAAGGAGAATTGGGGATTGCTCTCTCATAACGCCACTCAGCTGCTCTGGGGGTCAGGGCCGCCTAGACAGGAGACCTTTACATGGGACGGAAGCCGAGACGGAATCAATGGCGGAAAAACGGAAGGCAAGCTGGCTTATGCCCGTTACGTGAAAGTCATCTTTACGATGCATCCTTCACAATGGGAATACATTGACGAAGTTGAAATAACGGGTACGGACGGCAAGGTAGACGGGGCAGCAACCGTTCCTACTGAGCAGCCTCATTTTTTAGAGCCGGGTGAAGCGACAGCTGGGATCCGAAATCTGAATTTGCTGTACAACGGACAGTATGCAAATGGTTTGGGTGATTGGAGCAAGGAGCGGATTATTCCTAACATCAGTTATGTGAATAAGGATGGCGAGCCTACTGATTGGCTTTTTGATGGTATTTTATATCTCGGGCTTGCTTCACCTGCTGGCCGTGATTACGGCCTAGGGCAAACGAACTTAGAAGACTGGAAATGGTATTTGGATAAAACGTTTGCGGACACGGGGGATATGCAGAACTTGAATGAGGCTGCCAAGGAAGTCGGAGCCAAGCTGAACCAGCCTGATCATAAAGAGAAGGTTGTGTTAATGATTCCGGATCCAGGGGGATCCTTAACCGATTTTGGCGACGTTGACGGTACTGGTTCCTTGAATTTTAACGAATCCGTTGTCGGCAGAGATAAAGCGCTTGAAAACAGGGGAAAAGCGATACAGTGGTGGCTCGATCAGGTTCAGCAAAGATGGGATGCTGCGAACTATTCAACTCTTGAGCTTGTCGGTATGTACTGGCTGCCAGAACAAATCGATATAGGTGAAACGGGACCAGACGTGGCTCGAATGATGAGTGAAAAAGTGCATGCCATGAATTTGAAGGTGTTCTGGATTCCTCACTCTTTGGCATACAAAATGTATATGTGGAAAGACGTTGGAATAGATGCTGCTGCTTATCAGCCGAATTACTTCTTCGGTGGAATGGATGTTGACCGTCTGGAGGATGCTGCGAATAATGCAAAGCGGTACGGGATGGGGAATGAAGTCGAGTTTGATGACGGTATGCTGACGGACGCCGTACTCCGCGAGCGTTTTATCGATTATTTGAACAGCGGTGCCACAACCGGATTGATGCAAAATGGCTTTAGAGCTTATTACCAAGGAAATAATGCAGTTTACAACTTAGGAGTAAGCAAGGATCCAAGCTTGCGTTTAATGTATGACTGGCTGTATCAATATTTGAACGGAACGTACGTCGTCCACAATATCCCGGCGCCGGAGGCGGACATATTCATTAACGGACAAATTATAAATGCTGATATGAACATACCGGACTCGGAAACTCTTCAAATTACGTGGAAAATCAAAGACGACGATGGAAGCGGATTGGCGAAGGTAACGGTCTTGATTGATGGCAAACCTTACACCCCGGGAACACCATTTGATCTGGCGGGAAAACCGGATAAACATCAACTGGTCGTCACTGTGGCTGCTGCGAAATCCAAGACGACGACTTACATCATCAGAGCGGTAGCGACCGCCGATACGATGAAAACACATGTGGACCGATTCGCAGAACAGAATCAGTTTACGACAGCCGAAGCCCCTCGTTCGCTGAACAATTATCTGGAACTGATGAGACGTTTTGAAGGAACAGATGCGGGCCAGTTTGACAAGTACTTGAAAGGCTTCAATGTGAAACTAGATCAATTGTCGGCAGACCATATCATTTCGGATACGGCTTACGCCGCGTTGAAAGAAGAGGTTTATAGTCTCGTTGGCAATCTGGCCGAAAATAAACCAGCGACTGCTTCTTCCGTAGAAGGCTCCCTTGCGAGATTGGCACCGGAAAATGCGGTAGACGGATTCTCTTCGACAAGATGGTCGAGCGCCTATGTTGATGATACCTGGTTCCAAGTCGATCTTGGTGAATCCAAGGAGTTCGATACGGTTAGCATCGACTGGGAGAATGCCCGGGCTAAAACCTACAAACTCCTTGTTTCCGATGATAATCAGAATTGGATCAGTGTGATCAAGGACAATGACGGAATCATTACTGCGCATGCCGGAAAAGAAACCGTTCATTTTGATCCAGTCACAGCTAGGTACGTCAAATTCCAAGGCGTTCAAAAAAATACGGAATACGGATATTCCTTCTATGAATTTGGTGTATATAATCTTGCGGGAGGCGGTACGGTCACTCCGATCGATGGCGCAAGAGCTCTGATAGATGTCGATGCAGGGAAATTAACGATTGATGGTCTGGTGATGAGTGGAAGCCAGTCCAAAGTGAATTTGAAAGTGCTCGATTCGAAAGGGAAAGTCCGGTACGAAGGCCAGACGACAAGCTCGGAAACGGGAAAATTCCAATTTTCGATCAAGCTTGTCGGGAATCTAAAGGGAACGAACGACGCCTATCTCTGGATGGAGGGAATGTCAACGCCTGTGAAGTTTACATTCGACTACAGCAAAAAGAACTGATATTTCGCAAAAATAAAGCCATGGACGCAGTGTTATTTCTACGCTGTGATCCGTGGCTTTTGCTTTTGAATTGCACCATATTCTTTTCCCCCGTACAGGCACGCATAGGCGGCTGCCCACATAGAATGTAACGTTCTCAATCGGATAAATCATGAGGGTGTTTACGTCTTAGGAGGTGGAGTAATGCTTGGGTTTTTGTCGACGATCGCCATGTTCATTAAGCAGATTTCCTTACTGGTATCCTATGTTAAAAATAACGCGTTCCCCCAGCCATTAGCGGAAGAAGAAGAAATGAAGCATTTGCGCTTGATGGCAGAAGGGAATGCACATTCGAGAAATATGTTAGTTGAACATAACTTAAGGCTTGTTGCCCACATCGTGAAGAAGTTCGATAATACCGGCGAGGATCTTGAGGATCTGATCTCGATCGGCACGATTGGATTGATTAAAGCGATCGAGAGCTTTCAGCCGAATAAGGGGACGAAGCTGGCTACTTTCGCAGCTCGCTGTATAGAAAATGAAATTTTGATGCACCTCCGTTCGCTGAAGAAGACACGCAAGGATGTATCGCTGCATGATCCAATTGGGACTGACAAGGAAGGTAATGAAATCACTCTTATAGATATCCTTGGCACGGAAAGCGATGAGGTCGTCGAGAAGGTGCAGCTTAAGATCGAGAAGAGCAAAATTTATCGCAATCTGGATATTTTGGATGAACGGGAGCAGGAAGTTATCCGGGGGCGGTTCGGATTAGATGGAGGCGGCGATGAGCGCACACAGCGGGAGATTGCGAAGGAATTAGGAATCTCACGTTCGTATGTGTCACGGATAGAGAAGCGGGCGCTTATGAAGCTGTATCATGAGTTTTATAAAGTGAAGCGAGATTGATCAGTACAAATAAGGTGAGCCTGGTCATGAAGAAATCGAGAAACCGTCTAGAGCTGCGAGGATTGCCTTGCGGCTCTTTTTGGCGTGAGCGGATGGAGCACAACGTCGCAATCTCTTATTATTCACAACCTATTCTATATGTACGACATTTTCTATTGCTCGTTGGCTAACACGTGATACCTATTTAACTCGAAATCGATTACACTTGTGCTAGGACAACAATGATAGAGCATAAGGAGAGAGAGCGAATGACATCGGCTAAGCATCAAGGAATGCAACATACAGAGAATGATTTGCGTAGACCGCTGGACTATCCATGTACCTATATGCCAAGCGGTACGCCAGATTGGAGCTTGACGGATTCGGTAGCGCTTGTAGATGTGGTAACGGGGGCAGCTCCACGCCAACAGACGAAGGTGAGGGCTTGCTGGACAGATACAACCATCCATATGCAATTTGAATGCGAGGATGATTACATCGTCAGCCCATATACTGACCGGGATGACCCTTTGTACGAGGCGGATGTAGTAGAGTGCTTCATTGATCCTGACGGGGATGGCCGTGCTTATTATGAATTTAATGTAAGTCCGCATAATGTGATATTCGATGCTTACATTACGAACAATCCTGGGGAACCGAAGGGCTTCCATCCGGAATGGAATGCTGAGCAGCTGCTATCCTCTGTGTCGTATGTCAATGTTCCAGCACGCAGAGTGATATATGAATTGGCGATTCGCTTTGAGGACTTGGAATGTACCACACCAGAAGCGGGCTCTCATTTCCGTCTGAACTGGTTCCGAATTGATCAGGACAAACTAGGTGCTCGCACTTATGATGCTTGGGCTCCGACAGGTGCAGTTAATTTCCACATGCCAGAATGCTTCGGAACAATTCGATTTACGAAATAGACTAATGGTTGATACGAGTAAGCGCCTTTCAGGCCCATAAACTCAGCCTCTGTGCTGAGGGGGACTGGGGCGCTTATTTGTATAGCGAATAAACGAATCCCCCGAATATGGACATCCTGAAGGCTATTCTTCCTTAGCTTGTAGCGGAATATCAGGAACTGCATACACTAATGTATCGCATAGGGCCGTATCCAGTAATGCAGAGAGGAAGAGTGAATTTGGATAACAGGGTCATGGTACCGTTGTTCAGCTGTATTGTGCTTGTTCTGTTCGTCCTGCTCGCTATTTGCTTGCTTCTGCTGCACCTGCAGCGACTGTTGTAGGCTGTGCATGAAGGCAGTATGAGATACATGACATATTCCATCTCCAAAAGACAAATACTGTGTAGGAATGATGATGCATGTGAAATGATGAATGCTACACAAGTATGTTGCAGGAGGTGGAGATATGGCGTCATCAACGAAATCCGGAACACCGAAATGGAAATCAGGAAATTGGACGCTTTCTGAGCAAGAGTACAAGCAAATCGCCAGTCGACGGGAGCCCGCACGGACGGTAGGCAAAAATTGCATTCGTGCGTTCCTCGTTGGCGGTACGATTTGTTTGATTGGACAAGTTATCCAGCAGCTATATATGACGTATTTAGGAATGAGCGAGAAGGAGGCAGGCAACCCGACAGTCGTCACCTTAATTTTACTGTCCGTCATTCTTACATGCTTCGGCGTATACGACAAAATCGCACAGTGGGCAGGTGCGGGTACGGCCGTCCCGGTTACTGGCTTCGCCAATTCCATGTGTTCGGCGGCATTGGAGCATCGCAGTGAGGGCTTAGTGCTGGGGGTAGGAGCGAATATATTCAAATTGGCTGGGTCAGTCGTCGTGTTCGGAACCGTAGCGGCGTTCTTCGTTGCGTTGATTTATTTGATATTTGGACTCCAGCATTGACCTGCTGCTGCATTATGAACGCATGCATGAGGAAGGGGGATTTGGATGCAAATCGGACGTCATACATGGCGATTCCAGAGTGAGCCAGCGATCATTGGTACGGCAACAGTTGTGGGTCCTGATGAAGGAGAAGGGCCGCTGGCTGCTGACTTTGATTATATACATGATACGCTTGATATGCAGGAGAAAAGCTGGGAGAAAGCCGAACGTAAACTATTGGAGCAGGCGACGCAGCTTGCAATTGTAAATTCCCATATTACGCAGGACGAGCTGAACTTTTTTGTCGGCGGGGATTTGCTTAATCAGATTATTAGCAATTCCTTCGCAGCGCGTACCCTGGGAGTTCCTTATATTGGCGTGTTTGGTGCTTGTTCGACATCGATGGAATCGCTTGCGATTGCCTCTCTGCTTGTAGATTCGGGCAATGCGAACAAGGTGATTGCAGCTACTTGCAGCCATAACTGCACAGCGGAGAAGCAATTCCGCTATCCGACCGAATATGGTTCCCAGAAGCCGCCTACGGCGCAATATACAGTAACAGGTGCTGGAGCAGCTGTAGTTGCCAAGGCAGAGAAGCAATACTCATCCATGCCTCGTGTTATTGCAGCTACGATTGGCAAGATTGTTGATCTCGGAATTAAGGATCCATTCAATATGGGGGCGGCAATGGCCCCAGCCGCAGTCGATACGATCCAGACCCACTTAAGCGATCTGGATCGCAAGCCTCAGGATTATGACTTGATTGTCACGGGCGACTTGGCATCCATCGGTCTGTCGATCGCCAATGATCTGTTCCAACAGAACGGACTGCATATGGAGCGGACAACTTTCAATGATTGCGGCCTTATGGTCTATGACTTGAACAAGCAGGCCGTACAAGCAGGGGGCAGTGGCTGCGGATGCTCGGCAGTCGTTACATACGGCCACATTCTGAAGCGTTTGCGCGAGCGGAAGCTGAGACGTGTGCTTGTAGCTGCTACGGGAGCGCTGCTCTCGCCGCTATCCTTCCAGCAAGGGGAGACGATACCTTGCATTGCACACGCAGTAACGATTGAAATGAAGGGATGAAGCAGGATGATATATGTGTGGGCATTTGTCATAGGCGGGTTAATCTGTGTAATCGGTCAGCTCATGTTCGATGTTGCCAAGCTGACTCCGGCGCATACGATGACGATCCTTGTTGTCGCAGGAGCGATTATCGACGGACTTGGCTGGTATGAGCCGCTTATTAAATTTGCAGGAGCAGGGGTTACCGTTCCGATTACGAGCTTCGGCAACTCCCTTGTACACGGAGCCCTAACCGAGATTAAGGATTCCGGGTGGGTAGCACCTGTCAGTGGCATGTTCAAGACAACAAGTGCGGGCATTTCTGCTGCGATTGTGTTTTCCTTTTTAGCTGCTCTTGTCATTCGGCCTAAGGGATGAGTGGAAGTTCTATTCAGATCTCGTCAATCGAATAAGGATACATGCAAAGTTCTGACGCTATTTCGATGGTGTCAGAACTTTTTTTGTTGGTGATTCACAATCCATTGTTTAGCGGATAAAACGAAGATATTTGACAAGATTCACCATGAATGGACATGTACGTTATTCCTTGAATGGTGTAAAATGAAAAAATGCATGTATTTTTAAAACGTTATCACGTGGAAAGTTACTAATTCTTCTACAAAATAATGAATGAACCCAATAGGAGGTCGTTGCCATGTCATCCTACCAATCATTGCATGCTCTAATGCGAAAGATGCAATCGACATTGGAACGATGTATTTTAGGTAAATCCCAAGAAATTGAACTTCTGCTGACAGCGATGCTGGCCGGAGGGCACGTTCTTATTGAAGATGTTCCCGGGACAGGCAAGACGCAACTTGTCAAATCGTTAGCTCGTACGATGAATGGTTTATTTCGGCGAGTGCAGTGCAACCCGGATTTGCTTCCAACTGATATTACAGGTGTATTCATATTCCATCCTAAGGATCAGCAATTTGTCTATCGTCCGGGCCCAATCATGGCGAATGTCCTGCTGGTAGACGAAATTAACCGTGCTACTACAAAGACACAATCTGCATTGCTGGAAGCAATGGAGGAACATCATATTACGGTAGATGGGGAGACTTTCTCTCTTCCTTCACCTTTCGTTATGTTTGCTACACAAAATCCGATTGAATTCGAGGGTACTTATGTACTTCCGGAAGCACAGCTGGATCGTTTCATGTTCAAGCTTAAGCTGGGGTATCCGGATGAGCAGACAGAGCGTACGATGCTAATTCGCCATGCGGAAGGTCTGCCATCGGAGAGAGCGGAGACTGTCACGGATATTGCCTCCATCAAGCTGATGCAGGAGGAAGTTCGCAATGTATATGTGGATGATGCAGTCGCGGCCTATATGATTGACATCGTGCGGGCCACACGTGAACAAGCACATGTCCTGCTCGGAGCGAGCCCGCGCGCTTCCGTTGCCTTGATGCAGGCTGCGAAGGCGAGAGCATGGATGCATGAGCGGAATTTCGTTACGCCTGATGATGTGAAGGAACTGCTTCCTTTTGTATTGACGCACCGGATTGTATTGCGCATGGAGGCGAAAATGGAGGGCATTTCAGCCCAGCATATTGTAAGCGGTATTACGGAACGTGTTCGTGTACCAATCCGATTGGGGACGTAGCATATGAGCCATTCGCAACGTATGTGGCAGCGCAAAGGGGCTCGCAAGCGAACGATTATATCGGTTGCCAGCATGTACGTCTCGTGTTTGTTCTATTTCTTATTTCAAGGCGGCAAGACGTCAGTCATGCTGCTAGCTATGGCGACTGTGCTGCTAGTGTATTGGGGTGTAGTGTTAGTTGGCGGCATTCGCAACGTACGGGGAACAAGAATGCTTGGCGACGGATCAGGGGTCTTCTTTCCCGCCAATTCGCAATTATACGTTAACATCCGAGTCACTGTTCCAGGTTGGCTGCCCATTCCTTACCTCGTTGTCCGTGATGAGCTCTGCCGTTTCGGCAACCGCTGTAATACGATGGAGTCTGCAGTTGCCTTAGGCGCTGGCCGTTCGGCTGCAGTCACTTACCGGACTCCGTCTTTGGCAAGAGGATATTATGAATTTGCTCCAGCGTTATGCAGCTCCAAGGATCTGTTCGGGTTGTTCGAGCAGAGTGGAAGCTTGAATGCGCCATCCGCCTTCTATGTGATGCCAACTGTCATACCTATTCCGAGGTGGACACATGCGGAGCGACAGGTAGGTCACGGTGTGCATGCAGCATCTTCTGTCCGTCATCACAGAGAATCTTCACAACAGAACGGTGTGCGTGAGTATGTGTACGGAGATAAATTATCTCGCATTCACTGGAATGCAACTGCGAAGACGGGGATATTGAAGACAAGACAGTTCGATCCAGAGTCCCAAACGCCTATCATTGTTGTGTTGGATTGCCGTTCACTTTCCTATGAGGGAAATAAAGCAGTGGCGGATGAAAAATTTGAAGCTGCTGTATCTACTATGGCATCCCTTGTACAATATGGTGCTCAGTGTCAACGCCCAACCTATGTGGCGGCTATCGGGGAGCGATTGAATTGGTGGTTGGCTGATCAGGCCAAACCAGAAGTTGCTGTATTCCGACAATGGATGTCTACTGTGCAGCTGGAATCATCAGAAGAGCAAGAACAACAGCTTGCAGCACTTACTGAGCATGCATCGATGCTTCATGGAGCCTCACTTGCCTTCATTAGCGGACATGCCTCCTCAGATGTGTTGATTTACACACGGACATTATCGAAGCTGGGGTGTTCCGGGAGCTTTATTCATGTGAAGGAAGAGGTGTCAGCCCCGCATAACGAGAGGAGTCAATCTCTTGTACGCTTGCTGGCCTCTCAGCGCTTGCACTACATTTCCTTGTCTCAAGTACAGGATCTGCCGAAGCTTCTAGGAGGTGGGGCCGCATGAAGACGGAACAGCCGTACTCCGCTCCTTCACGTACCTCAACCGTACAGAAGGCTGCAGATGATCGAATACAAGTGTGGTTATCCTCCTATTGGACAGAGCGGATGATCTGGACCTGTATGATTGTGATGGTCTGGCAATGGCTTGTCATGCTGGAACCGTATTGGTACGACGAGACGTTAGCCATGTCGCGCATGTTCATGATTGGATTATGGGGTGCAGTTATGCTCTTCCCATGCCAATTCATAGGCAGACTGATCATTGCCCTCCCAGCTTTATGCTATATCGTGTATCGGAATCTCGTACAATTTGATATATGGACAGATGGTGGTGAACGGTGGGACAAGATCCTTCAATTTCACCCTTACATCTGGTTTCTGCTAGGACTGTGGTTATGCTGCGAATCTCTTGTAGTGCTCGTGCAAGGCAAGGCGCGTGTTCTCCTATGGCTGCTTGTCCAAATTATGATCTTCGGCATACTGGATTCATTTACCGACGAAATATTGTGGATGCAGGTGGCGTGGATTGTTGGCGCGTCATTGATTTGGCTCATTTGTATTCACTATAAACAAATGAACACGGACTATCCGAACATATGGCGCGGATCCGTACGTTACCCGCTGCAAATGGGGCTGCTCGCTGTGTTCGTGATTTCTCTCATTATTTCTGTAGGGGTTAGTGTACCAGAAGTCAAGCCAATCTTGACTGACCCGTATACCGCTTGGAGCAATCGCTATGGCGATGGGAATAACCCGATGTCGGATCTCGTATCAAAAGTGACGGGTAGCGGGAGCGGATCTCGTACGAGCACGTCCGGTTACAGCCATTCGGATGCAGAGCTGGGCAATGGCTTTAACATGGACTATATGCCTGTTATGACCGTAACAACGGAAATGCGCGGCTACTGGAGAGGGGAATCGAAGGACTGGTACACTGGACAGGGATGGGATAAAACACCAAGACGCAATCCCATTTTTAGTCTTCGACAACAGCTCACAGCAGCGGATCAGCCTGCTCGAAACATTCCTACAAGAATGATTCAACAAACAATTACGATGCAAAATAAAGACTCGTATCCCGTGTTATTCGGTTTAGGAATGATCGAGTCGGTAGAGTCAATTAGTAATTCTCTTGAGGCGGTTCTGCGTTGGAACGAGCAGGAAGGTGAAGTCAGGTATGAAGATCCGAAGACAGATAAATATCCGACTAGCTACACACTGACTTCGAAAGTCCCGATTTTTACCGAGGAAGATTTGCGCAAATCATCACAGACAATATCTACAGACGCGGATCGATTCCAGAGATATTTGCAGATCCCAAACACGCTTCCGCAGCGAGTCAAGGATTTGGCGCAGGAATTAACACAAGACGAAACTAACTATTACGACAAGGTAAAAAAGGTAGAAAACTATTTGCGTACGCAGTATCGATATACGAATGCGCCGAATTTATCCTTGCGCAAGAGCGAGGATTTCGTCGATGCCTTTTTGTTCGAAATCAAGGAAGGGTATTGCGATCACTTCTCAACATCGATGGCCATTCTTCTTCGTTCTGCTGGCATACCAACACGATGGGTGAAGGGATACGCACCAGGAACGCGTCAGGGCGGGGACGTACCCACTCATGAACTGACCGAGCAATCGCAGGACAGTGGAGCTGGCACGTATCAGGTGACGAATGCAGAGGCTCATTCCTGGGTCGAAGTATACATGGGAGACTATGGCTGGGTTGCATTCGAGCCAACGCCTGGCTTCACCTATCCGCGTCTGCAACAGGAAGAGAAGAGGCCGGAGCCTGAGAAGAAGGAAGAACAGAAGCCGGAAGAGAAGCAAGAGGAGAAGAAGGCAGAACCGAAGCAGGAGCGGCAAGATGCGTCACTTCCAGCTTGGCTCGTTCAGGGGGCAAAGTGGATTGTTATCATGATGGCGTCCTTATGTTTCCTACTATTATTGTGGAAGTGGAGAACGATCGGCTTCTCCCTGCGGTTCTTCTGGCTGCTGAAGCGTGATTTAACCTACAAGGAACAGATCATCCTGCATACAGACTTGTGGCTAAGCTATTGCAGATGGAAAGGCATGCGCAAGGGAGCGCATGAGACTGTGCGCGAAGCTGCCAAGAGATGGTCGGATCAGCGAGAGGGCAGAAGCGCTCCAGCGGCAGTGATCGTCAATAAGTTCGAGCAGGCGAAGTATGGCGGGCATCCTGTAATGGAATCAGATGTGAAGCAACTGAAAGAAGCAATTCGGGCGTACAAACACATCGGATAACAGGTTGTATAGCATGTGACGTTTTCCAATAAGTAGTTGTTTTTGCGAACCCAATGCGAGGGAGATATATCCGTAAATGTGGCAAATGAAAGTCGTTCCGCATAGGAACGGCTTTTTTTTGCACGAAAAACAAAGAATATGGTATAGTTTTTCGTATGAAAACGAGGTGACCGCTTTGTTGGAAAGGCTTATTCCCCGTCTTCGGGTTCGTACGGTGTACGATATTAACCTTGCGGAGCTGATGGACAAAGGATACAAGGGAATTATTACGGATTTGGATAATACGCTTGTAGGCGCGAAGGAACCTTTGGCAACGCCCGAATTAACGGCTTGGCTTGAACAAGCCCAGCAAATGGGGTTTCAAGTGGTGATTGTGTCGAATAACGATCATCCACGAGTATCCCGGTTTGCGACACCGCTCAATATTCCGTTTGTGAATTCAGCACGGAAGCCTTCGCAACGGGCCTTTCATCAAGCATTGAAGCTGATGGGGCTGACACCTGAGCAAGCGGTGGTAGTTGGAGATCAAATGTTGACCGATGTGCTCGGAGGCAACCGCATCGGGATGTATACGATATTAGTTGATCCAATCGCAATCCAAGATGAGGGTTGGATGACACGCATTAATCGGCGAGTCGAACGCATCGTAACGAAACGTTTTCGTAAAAAAGGAATGTGGCACGAGGAGGAACGACATTGACAGAAGAACAAATGGCACGGAAATGCAGCGGCTGCGGTACAGCTCTGCAAACGGAGAATTCGGAAGCATCCGGGTACGTGCCGGCAAAAGCGTTGGAACGGACGCCTGTAATTTGCCAGCGCTGCTTTCGAATAAAAAATTATAATGAAGCAATATCCGTCGCATTCGATCAGGACGAGTTTCTTCGCCTATTGGGACGTATCGGCGAGGAAGACGCGCTCGTCATACACATCGTCGACCTATTCGACTTTGACGGCAGTATTATTTCCGGCTTGCAGCGATTTGTGGGGAGTAACCCAGTACTGCTCGTCGTGAACAAAATCGATTTGCTGCCGAAGGTAACGAATTGGAACCGCATCATCAATTGGGTACAGCGCCAAGCGAAGGAACACGGCATTCGTATTGTAGACATTGCGCTCGTGAGCGCGAAGCGCAATCTTGGCTTCGACCGGTTGATCGATCAGGTTTCCGAGTGGCGCGGCAATCGCGATGTCTATGTCGTTGGTGCAACGAATGTAGGCAAGTCAACATTAATTAACCGCTTGATTCGGGACTATAGCGATTTGGACGGCGAGCTTACCACTTCTCGCTACCCGGGAACGACGCTTGATATGATCCATATCCCGCTTGACGACGGGAAGCATATCATTGATACACCGGGGATTGTGTACAAGAGCCGCTTGACGGAGCTTGCGAGCCGTGAGGACTTATCTTCCCTGCTGCCGGACAAATCATTGAAGCCACTGGTATACCAATTAAATGAAGGGCAAACGTTGTTCTTTGGCGCGTTCGCTCGATTTGATTTCGTGGAAGGCGAGCGTCAATCCTTCACTTGCTACTTGTCGAACGATCTTCCGATCCATCGGACGAAGCTGGAACGTGCGGACGAGCTCTATCGTGATCACCGCGGCGAATTGCTTGCTCCACCGACTCGCGAACGAATTGACGAGCTTCCAGCATGGACGAAGCACCAGCTTCGCATTGGGCGTGGAGGAGAGACAGACGTGTTCATTTCCGGCTTGGGCTGGATCAAGTGCAACGGTACAACTGGCGCGCTGGTTGAGATCCATGCGCCTAAGGGAGTTAAGGTGCTGGCACGCCACTCCTTAATTTAAGTTTTCGAAAGAGAAGAGTCAGTCAATAAGCAGGGGGATGGGGTTCATGCCGGATAAGGATGCATCATATTCGAACAATCTTGTAATGACCATGAATAGCAGTTCCAAGGTGTATGCGGTAATCGGGGATCCGATTGCACATTCCAAGTCGCCGCTCATGCACAATGCAGCCTTGCAGGCGATGGAAGTGAACGGGATATATACTGCATTTCATGTAAGGCCAGAACAGCTTGAATATGCCGTAGCAGGCATTCGCGCACTTGGTCTCGGAGGGGTGAACGTCACCATTCCGCACAAGGAGCGGGTGATGGCTTATTTGGATGAGGTTGATGGCAGCGCTTTGGTGATTGGTGCGGTCAATACGATTGTTCAACGTGACGGCAAGCTGCATGGTTACAACACGGATGGTCTTGGATATGTTCGTTCCTTGAAGGAAGAGATGCAAGCAGATATTCCATCCTCCCGCATTGTAATTATAGGGGCTGGCGGTGCGGCTCGGGGGATTGCGCACGCTCTTCTTACAGAGGGCTGCAAGGAGCTCATCATTGCAAATCGTACGGTGGAGCGAGCGCAGTCACTTGCGGACGACTTGTCAGGATTCGGCAATGTAAGAGCAGTTATGTTGGGCGATGCGCCTGCAATTGTGCCGAACGATGTTGACATCGTCATTCAGACGACTTCCGTCGGTATGCACCCCCATATAGAGGCGTCACCCGTGTCCGCGGAATGGCTGCAAGCACATATGCTTGTAAGTGACATCATCTATAATCCACTAGAGACAGCCCTGCTGCAGGCAGCAAAGACGAAGGGATGCCGGATTCATAATGGACTCGGCATGTTCGTCCATCAAGGGGCAATCGCATTTGAATTGTGGACAGGCTTGAAGGCGCCGACAGCGCTTATGCGGCAGCGCGTACTTGAGACGCTGCAATCCTAATTTCAAGATGTGGATACTCTAATACAGAAGACATTTAGGCACGAAGGAGTCGCACGTTCCAGACATGGAAAGAAGGCTCAATACTATCACTCATGAATAGATAAGGCAGGTTAAACTTATATGCTAACGGGTAAACAAAAACGCTATCTTCGCTCTCTTGCACATCATCTGCAGCCTATTTTCCAAGTAGGCAAGGGCGGTATGAATGATCAACTCGTACGTCACGTTGAGGATGCAATCGAGAAACGCGAATTGATGAAAGTATCGGTATTGAACAATTGTTTGGAAGATCCGCGCGAAATCGCAGAGGAGCTTGCTTCACGCTCCGGATCCGAACTTGTTCAAGTCATTGGCAAAACGATCGTGCTGTACAAGGAATCGACAGATAACAAGCAGATTGAACTGCCATAACGATCACTGGAGGGCTACCGAATGAAGTTCGTAGGGATCATGGGCGGGACTTTTGACCCTATTCATCTCGGGCATCTAGTGGCAGCGGAATGCGCTAGGGAGACAGCTTCCTTAGATGAGGTATGGTTCATGCCAGCGCATGTGCCGCCGCATAAAGCGCATCGACCAGCTGCTTCTGCGGAGCAGCGCTTGGAAATGGCGAGGCTGGCGGTGCAAAGTAATCCGCATTTTCGAGTGTGCGACTGGGAGATTAAGCATGGCGGTGTATCCTACACGCTAGACACTGTCCATGGGCTGCGCCAGGAGTATCCCGACGTCAAGTGGGCGTGGATTATCGGCGGCGATATGGTCGCTTACTTGCCCCAGTGGCATCACATCGATGAGCTGATGGAGCAGATTCAATTTGTTGGATTGCATCGTCCTGGATCAAGCTGGGATGCTGCCAAGCTGCCTGCTGCGTGGTCTTCTCGGCTCATCGAGAGCGAGATGCCGCAGATCGATATCTCATCTACCGATATTCGGCAGCGATTGGCCGAAGGGCGATCGATCAAGTATATTGTGCCGGACGAGGTTCAACAGTATATAGCAAGGTGGGGTCTATATGAATCGGACGCGCGAACAACTGATTGAGGCTGTACAATCCCAGATGCCAGCTGTAAGATGGCAGCATACGCAAGGGGTTATGACAACAGCCGTTCAACTGGCCAAGAAGTATGGAGCAGACCCGAATAAGGCGGATATCGCGGCCATACTGCACGATGTAGCAAAGTACTGGCAGACAGATCGAATGGAACAGATGATTCGGGAACATAACATGCCATCCGAATTGCTGGAGTATGACAAACAATTATGGCATGCGCCTGTGGGCGCACATGTGGCGCAGCATGAATATGGAATTGAAGATGTAGAAATACTGGATGCAATCAAGTACCATACTTCCGGCAGAGAGAAGATGACCCTGTTGGATAAGGTCGTGTGTCTGGCAGATTACATCGAGCCGGGGCGGGATTTCCCTGGAGTTGATCATATACGTGAACTGGCGGAGCAGAATCTAAATGCGGCGTTAATTGCCGGATTTGACTCGACCATTCGATTCTTGATTGAGCGCCGACGCCAGGTATTCCCGATGACGATCCATGCTCGTAATGGGCTGATCCTCGAACTGGAGACAGAACTTGAACAGTCAGCAACTTAATCACGAAATGGGCTTAGAAATACAAGAATAAGAATGGCTCAAACACAATGTGGAGGTAATTGAATGGCAGACAACATTAAACAATTGCTCGAAATCGCCGTAAGTGCGGCTGAAGATAAGAAAGCGATGGATCTTATTGCGCTTGACCTGCAAGGCATTTCCCTCATTGCAGATTATTTCGTAATCTGCCACGGGAACTCGGATACACAAGTTCAAGCAATTACGAATGAAATTCGCAAGCGTGTGCATGAAGTAGGCGGACACGTGCGCGGTACAGAAGGATTTGACTCCGCACGCTGGGTTCTCATTGATTTGGGCGACGTAATCGTGCACGTGTTCCACCGCGAAGAACGCGAGTACTACAACATTGAGAAGCTGTGGTCCGATGCGAAAGTTGTGGAGTTTGCATGATTTGGGAAGCAGGAACGATTCAACGATTAATAATCGACCGTGAAGTATCTCCGTACGGATATTTCTTGACGAACGGAGAGCAGGACGTGTTGCTGCATTATACAGAGCTTACGGGCAAAGTAGAGCCTGGCGATTACGTGGAAGTGTTTTTATACTATGACACGGAAGATCGCATTGCTGCGACAATGAAGCGTCCTTTGTTGACACTCGGAGAGATTGCTAAGCTTACGGTAGCGGATATTCATCCGAAGTACGGCTGCTTCCTGGAGATGGGGATTGGGCGTCAGCTGTTGCTTCCGAAGGGAGAGCTTCCCGAGTTCGAACCGCTTCACCCGAAGGTTGGCGATGAGGTATACGTCCGGATGGAACAGGATCGCTACGGACGACTTATTGCACTGCCAGCTCGTGAAGATGATTTGGTACCTTATATGTTCGCAGCTCCTGAGTCTTGGAACAACACATGGCGCGATGCGGTCGTGTACCGTGCTCTCAAGATGGGAACGTTCGTTGTCGTAGATGGCGCGCCTGTTGGAGAAGGTGTTATTGGATTCATTCATGAATCACTCCGTCCGCGCCTGCTTCGTCTTGGTGAGTCTGTCCGTGTTCGCATTACGCATGTCCGTGAGGATGGGCGCGTGAATGTAACGATGGCAGAGCGTAAAGAAGTCGGCATGGATCAAGATGCTGAACGCTTGTTCACCTTCTTGAAGGAGCGTCCGAACGGCACAATGCCATATTCCGATGAGACGCCTGCCGATATTGTGAAGCAGCGCTTTGGCATTAGCAAGTCAGCATTCAAGCGTGCCATCGGCCGCTTGCTGAAGGCGGGTCTCATTCGTCAAAATGGGAATTGGACCGAATTGACGGAAGCGGCTGCTGCAATGGATACGGCACAGCTTCACAAGGCACTGTCGGCGGCACAAGCCGAAGCGCGTGAAGCACATAAGGCTCGCTCGCACGGCAACGACAATGCACGCTAAGTCGTTCATTCAACATGCATTACGAATGATGGAATGAGGGAACAACCTCCAGCAGGGGAAGTGAAGATGGATGATTTCATATGGGCGTGTAGCGGAGGTTTATGACCGCTTAATGGAGGACATGCCATACGACCAGTGGGTGTCATTTGCTCGGCAGGCTTGGGAACGGTTTGGAAGCGGCGAGGTTCGTTCCATCGTTGACCTTGGCTGTGGAACCGGGAGTACGGCATTGCCACTGGCCAAGCTCGGTTATGATGTAATCGGCATCGATATCTCAGAATCGATGCTGTCAATTGCGAGCAGCAAGGGAATAGAGGCTGGCCCGCTGAAGGGCGACGTGCGTTGGGTGAATCAGGATATGTGCGATTGGGCCATGCCTGGAGAAGCGGATGCCGTCGTTTCGTTCTGTGACAGCTTGAACTATGTGACGGAAGAGGACGACGTGAAGCGTGCTTTTCAAGCTACCTATAACAACTTGAGATCTGGCGGCGTTTTCTTGTTCGATGTGCTTCATGTCCGTCAATTCGAACATTATGCGGAGACCCAGCCTTTTGCCTATGATGATGAAGATATCTCTTACATTTGGTTTTCGGACTATGATGAAGAACGCCAGGAGATTGAGCACCAACTGACCTTGTTCGTTCGTCAGCAGTCTGGAGGCTTGTACGAGCGTATTGACGAGGAACATGTTGAACGCGCCTATGATCCAGATTGGTTAGAACGTATGCTGAAAGAAGCTGGTTTCGGTCATGTCGAGCAATTTGCGGACTTTGAATGGCAGTCGCCGGACGAAGAGTCGCGGCGAATCTTTTTTGTTGCAGTGAAGCCATAAAGATAGATGTGCATAGTTTCTGAAGATGCACGTGAGATGCACATTTATCCGTCGTGAGATGTAGAATTTGGTGTTACTTTCTCAATTCAAGGCGAATGAACAAGAAAGATTTGGAGTTGCATGGCGATCATTGACAATAAGAAAATTTTTCATTATGATATAGCTACTTGCATCTATTTGGATGCATCATAATCATATTCAAGCTGAATAGGTAGAATGGAAAGACTTCGAAGAGGAATAGTACCTTAGGTCCCATCTTCAGAGAGCCGGCGGTTGGTGCAAGCCGGTGATGGTGCAGAAGCGAACTCACCTCAGAGTCGCGCAGCAGAATCAGGAGCGGTAAGCTGCGACGTATTGCCAGCGTTAATGGTGTAAAGGGAGTGGATAGCAAAGCATGCTGTCCGCTAACTAGGGTGGTACCACGGGAATAATGCCTCTCGTCCCTAGCGATTATCGCTAAGGATGGGAGGCTTTTTTAATCACATTTATTCATTGCCACAAGTATGACGGACATGCGCGAGCAGCCGTCTGGGCATCGTAGGAGGAGTAAGCATGAGTCAAGAAGCGAAGCAGCCGCACGGTTACGTGCCGCAGCAGATCGAGCCGAAATGGCAATCCTATTGGGATGAACATAAGACATTTGCAACGACAGAAGATGAGAACAAGCCGAATTTCTATGCACTGGATATGTTCCCATATCCATCTGGCGCCGGACTTCATGTAGGACACCCGGAAGGATATACGGCTACAGATATCATGTCTCGTTACAAGCGCATGCAAGGATACAATGTCCTTCATCCGATGGCATGGGACGCATTCGGCCTTCCAGCTGAGCAATATGCGATCGATACGGGACAGCATCCGCGTGAATTCACGGTGAAGAATATCGACAACTTCCGTCGTCAGATCAAGTCATTGGGCTTCTCTTATGATTGGGATCGCGAGTTCAGCACGACTGATCCGGAATATTACAAGTGGACGCAGTGGATCTTTATTCAGTTGTACAAGAGAGGACTCGCTTACGTTGCAGAAGTTCCTGTTAACTGGTGTCCAGCTCTCGGTACAGTACTTGCGAATGAGGAAGTCATTGATGGCCGTTCGGAGCGTGGTAACCACCCAGTTATTCGTAAGCCAATGCGCCAGTGGGTATTGAAGATTACGGAGTATGCAGAGCGTTTGTTGCAAGATCTGGATGAGCTTGACTGGCCGGAGAGCTTGAAAGACATGCAGCGCAATTGGATTGGGAAGTCCAAGGGAGCTGAAGTTCGCTTTGTTATCGACGGTCACGAAGAGGAACTGGTTGTATTTACAACTCGTCCAGATACGCTGTTCGGTGCAACTTACTGTGTCATGGCTCCTGAGCATGAGCTTGTCGAACGCATCACGACAGCTGAACAGCAAGCTGCTGTGAAGGCATATCAAGAGCAGGCGGCACGCAAGAGCGATCTGGAGCGTACGGATTTGGCGAAGGATAAGACGGGTGTATTCACAGGCAGCTATGCGGTGAACCCGGCGAATGGAGCGAAGCTTCCAATCTGGATCTCGGATTATGTGCTTGCTGGATACGGTACAGGTGCAATTATGGCTGTTCCTGGACATGATCAGCGCGACTGGGAATTCGCGAAGCAATTTGACCTGCCGATCATCGAAGTGATTGAAGGCGGCAATGTACAGGAAGAAGCATATTCCGGCGATGGAGCTCATGTGAATTCAGAATTCCTGAACGGAATGGACAATGCGGCTGCAATGGCGCGCATGATTGAATGGCTTGAAGCAGAAGGCAAGGGCGAAGGCAAGGTAACGTATCGCCTGCGCGACTGGTTGTTCAGCCGTCAACGCTACTGGGGAGAGCCGATTCCAATTCTTCATCTGGAAGACGGAACAATGAAGCCTGTACCGGAATCCGAACTTCCGCTTACACTGCCGGATGTCGATCAGATTCGTCCATCAGGAACTGGAGAATCTCCGCTAGCGAATGTAGACGAATGGGTGAACACAGTTGATCCAGAGACGGGTATGAAGGCTCGCCGTGAAACGAATACAATGCCGCAATGGGCGGGAAGCAGCTGGTACTACCTGCGCTACATCGATCCGCACAATAACGATGAAATCTGCTCAAAAGAGAAGCAAAAGAAATGGCTTCCAGTTGATTTGTACATTGGAGGCGTTGAGCATGCGGTTCTTCACTTGCTGTATGCGCGCTTCTGGCACAAGGTATTGTTCGACCTTGGTGTCGTAGATACGAAGGAGCCATTCCAGAAGCTTGTTAACCAAGGGATGATCCTTGGTACAAATGGCGAGAAAATGTCTAAGTCCCGCGGCAATGTCATCAATCCAGATGATATTGTGAACGAGTTCGGCGGCGATACGCTGCGCATTTATGAAATGTTCATGGGTCCACTGGAAGCGACGAAGCCATGGAACACGAATGGTGTAGAAGGAAGCTACCGATTCTTGAGCCGCATCTGGCGCTTGTTCATTAACGAGGAGACAGGAGCCCTGAACAGCAAGATTGCTAACGGAACGGATGGAACAGATCCGGCCTTCGTTCGTACATGGCACAAGACCATCAAGAAGGTGACGGAAGACATCGAAGGATTCCGTTTCAATACGGCAATCAGCCAATTAATGATCTTCATCAATGAGGCGTATAAGACGGAGGTTCTTCCACGCCAAGCGATGGAGAACTTCGTTCAATTGCTGGCACCGCTCGCGCCACATATCGCGGAAGAATTGTGGCAGCGTCTTGGCTACCAAGAGTCGATTACGTACGCTGCGTGGCCGACTTATGATGAGTCGCTTACAGTTGATGCGGAAGCAGAAATTGTTATTCAAGTGAATGGCAAGATTGTATGCCGTGCAAATGTAGCAGCAGATGCTGACGAAGAAGCAATGCAGCAAAAAGCGATGTCCCTCGCGAACGTTCAGGATGCCATCGCCGGCAAGACGGTTCGCAAAGTCATCGCAGTAAAAGGCAGACTTGTTAACATTGTGGTCGGTTAAGTTCTTCGCCAAATAGTTGGGATTCGACCTTGTGTAGATCCTCCTCATATTTGGCATGGGTGACTTGAATGAGCTGCTGGAATACTCCATCCAGCTCACCATCCAACAGACGGAGCGCCTCGGCGGTAATGCCGCCGGGGACTGCTACCCGCTGTCTCAAGTGCTCAAGGCTGAATCCTCCCTCCGTTAGCAGCTTGCCAGTACCAAGCAGCATCTCGCTGGCCAGGCGCTCTGCCTCATTCCTTTCGATTCCTGTAACTTCAACTGCAGCCTCTATCCATTTCTGCACGAAAAAGGCGATAAATGCCGGCCCACAGCTTGAGATATCCGAAGTGATGCGCGTATACTGCTCGGATACCTGAACTGGACGGCTAATGGACATCATCAACTGTTCCAATAGCAGCCTGTCTTCTGTTTGAATTCTGCTTCCATACATACATAAGGATGCTCCGCTCCATACATAATTCGTAACACTTGGTATAATTTTTGCTATCTTGCAGGACAGCTGCCGCTCCAAATGGCTAATGAGCACTGGACTCGTTATCGATACAACGATGAGAGAAGGCTTTACATATTGTGCGATTTCGTTCAGAACGGCTTTGAATTCTGAAGGCTTCACACATAAAAAGACGATATCGCTTTCTTGTACAGTTTCTACATTGCTGCTGGCCAATTGCAGCCCAGGATATTGCGCAGCTAGCTGTTGAACTTTATTCCTCGTGCGATTGCTTGCGATAAGTTGAGATGGTTCCAATGCACCTGATTGAATAAGTGCTTCAATGATCGTAGACCCCATGCTTCCCGTACCTATAAACCCGACTTTCAAGTACGTTCCCTCCCTTTGCTTCTGCCTATTCCGCTGTTGTCGTAGGACGTGATTATGTTCACTTCGTATTCATTTGTGATGAACACAAGTTTATCAAGCTTATTGATCCATATGATGACATGGTTGACCATTATGCCGTCATTCGCTGACGAAGGGTGTGGTGACATGAGAGAAGGAATGAGGAAGACCGGAGCATTGCCAATGCGCTGGCTAATTGCAATGAGTCTAGCAGTAATCGGTGTTGCAATCTGTATGTGGATATGGGTGAAGCCGCAAGGGTCACTGCAAGCAGGGACTTGGACGGATTTGAATGATGAGATTGAATCGATGATGGCTGCTGAAGGGAAGGAAGCCCAGATCACGGAATCGAAGATGTCTTCGAAGTCGATTCCCGCTGCGGAACAACATGCACAGAACAAGCAGCAGTCTTCCGTATCGACAGTAGCCCATAAGGATGATGGTGCTGACACGGGAAAGGGAGGACAATCGGAGGCCGCCAGTTTACTTCCTTCAACGGATGTCCTTAAGACGGAGAAGGAGCATTCCAGTGCGGCTGGGAATAAGGGAGCTAAGGGAGCTGTATCCCAACTTCTCAACATTAATGAAGCTGATGCATCTGCGCTGGTGACACTTCCAGGTATTGGACCGAGTAAAGCGAAAGCAATCATTGAATACCGTGAGAAGAAGGGAGCCTTCCGCCACGTTGACGATCTGATGAAGGTGAAGGGAATCGGCAAGAAGATGATGGCCAAGATCCGGGATCAGGTACGTGTGGAATAAAATGCGTGAAATGTGCAACATTGTGATGTCTTTAGTTGCATGAATGCGCAGGCCTGCTTACAATAAGGGTAACATACACAACATAGACAAAGGCAGAAGAATGGGGATTGGAGTTATGACAACGACTATGCGCAAAGACTGGGATACGTATTTTATGGATATTGCCTATATGGTGTCTACTCGCTCGCGCTGTCCAAGACGGCATGTGGGCGCTGTGCTCGTACAGGGCAAGAAGCTGCTTGGTACCGCTTATAATGGCGCTCCGATGGGGATTCCTGACTGCAGTGAGGCTGGCTGTATGATCGCAGAACAATATGAGAAAGTTGTCGTAGACGGCGAAGCGCAGATGGTTAAGAAGCAGCGCTGCATTCGCACGATCCATGCAGAACAGAATTTGCTGCTATTCACGGATCGGAATGATAGAGAGGGATCTACGGTATACGTGACGGATCAGCCTTGTTGGACATGTGCCAATATGCTCGCCAATAGTGGTGTTGTCGAGATCGTATATCACCGTCCTTATTTGAAGGACAGCGATAAAGTGGCTGCGATGATGGAGCATAAAGGAATTGTGTTCCGTCAACTTGATCATTATCATCCGCCGGCAGAGTCGGTAATGGATGAAGTTAGCGAATAAATGTATCGTTCTGAATAGGGATGAGGAAGAACCTCTGTGCTCAAGCAGCACTGTTCGTTTCGCATTTAAATGCGAAACGAACAGTGCTGGCGAGTATGGAGGTTTTTTGTGTATGGGTAGGGGGGATGGTATGCTGGCACGTCGACCGTTGGTTGTGGCTGCCTGTATGATGGCCGGAGGCTTCCATCTAAGCGCAGTTCTCTCGAATGGAGAGGCTTGGATTGCAGCTCTCGGAATTGTGCTAGTATTGCCGCTTTGTGTCATAGGAGGCTGGTGCAGACGTATGCAAGCAGTCTTGTATGCGCTGCTGCTGCTTATGGCTGTACTCTATTATCAGTTGACGGTGAACAGTGGAGATAGTGTCTGGTCGTATGAGGGAGTTAGTTCTTATGTAGATCAGGTACAGGAAGTGAATGGAGAATGGGAAGGGGTGATCCTAACCCCGCCAGAGCAGGACGGAGATCGGATGCAGTTCCAATTCGGAGTTACAGGCTGGAGAACTCCAGAAATGAAGCAAATGGAAAGTGTAAGGGAGACGCTGCTAGTTCAAATCAAGCTTTCTAGTAAGCAGGAACTGCAACAGGTGCATCAATGGAACCGAGGGCAATTGGTACGTATACAAGGTAAGCTTGAGGTCCCCGGCGATGCGGGGAACTTTGGTGGATTCAGCTACAGAGACTATTTACATACTTTACAAATCGACTGGTTGTTAAGGGTGTCGGGTTTACAGCAAATGACCTCGCATACAGCACTTGAGACGATCTCTTCCTATGCACCTACTATCATGTGGAATCGAATGCTGGCATATGTGGATCAAGGCAGGGAGCGTCTGGCAGCGATATTGGAGCATATGTACAAGCAGCCTCATAGCGGCTATATGCAAGGGCTTATCCTGGGAACACGGGGAGATATGGATCCGGATATTTATCAACAGTTCTCGCAGTTGGGACTTACCCATATACTCGCCATATCTGGATTGCACGTAGGTGTACTTATCGGTGCTCTATTGTATCTCTTCCGATTGCTGCGCATGACGAAGGAGACGGGCATATCGATCACGATGGGGTTCATCCCCATGTATGTATTGTTGACGGGGGCGTCGCCATCGGTTATTCGTGCAGGTATGATGGCTTTCCTAGCCCTTTATGGGGCGAAGAGAGGCTGGTTGAAGGATGGGCTGCATCTTCTGGCAGCTGCCTTCATTTTCATGGCGGTATGGCAGCCTCGTTATGTACTGCAGGTCGGATTTCAATTGTCTTTTATTGTCACGGCTGGGCTGATTTTATTTGTCCCCCTCGCTATGAGGCTAATGGCTTCTTTGCCGCGGACATTGGCCAGTTCGCTCTCGGTTACACTGGTTGCACAAGCTGTTTCGCTGCCTCTTACCGTCTATTACTTTAATCAATTTTCGCTGTTGTCCTTTTTGGCTAATTTTGTTATTGCCCCCCTCGTCAGCGTTGTTGTGCTTCCAATTGGCTCAGTATCGTTGATTGTCGGTTCACTATATGAACCTGCGGCAGTACCGATCGTTTGGCTTGTTGAACGGTTGAATGAGGTTACGTTCCAACTAGTGTATTGGCTGGCACAAATGGAAGGTGCTACGATCATATGGCCGACCCCTCCATTATGGTGGATCGCTCTTTACTATCTCGGATTCGCCTTGGCGCTGACTTCTGTTCGGCGTTGGTGGGATGCGAGGCAGATTAACCGCAGAGAAAGAGATCGAGGGCATAATTTGAACCATGCTGATGATACACAACCGCTCGATTTTATCCAGCTCCCGGTAGGCGGATATCGATATAGAGGAGCAATTGCGCTTGCAGCCGCTTGCTTGCTCGGGTTCATCGTGCTGCAAGGATATTCCATGGGGCGTTCGAATGATGCAGTTGTTAGTTTTATCGACGTCGGTCAGGGTGACAGCATCTTAATCTCGACGGCTTCGGGCAAACACATGCTTATTGATGGCGGGGGTACTGTGAATTTTCGCAAGCCAGAAGATCGCTGGCGGGAACGCAGAGTGCCCTTTGAGGTAGGGGAGAAGGTAGTTGTTCCGTTGTTGAAGCAGAGAGGCATCAGAGAATTGGATGCTGTTCTGTTAACGCATGCCGATCAAGACCATGCTGGGGGATTGCAAGCTGTACTGAAGCATATCCCGGTGAAGCAGTTCATTATGAACGGGACATGGAAGTATTCCGCCTCGATGAACAGTCTATACCGCACTGCGATTGATCAAGGGATCCCTATTCGCAAATGGGAAGCAGGCCAGCGATGGGAGCTAGATTCGTGGAGCTCCTTAGAGGTGATGTATCCTTATCCTTCGACGGATGGTTCTACCCTCGACTTTCAAGACAATCAGAACGAGGCCTCCCTTGTCGTCCAATTGACACTTACCCATCCAACAAGTAGGAAGCAGGCAGTATTCATGCTTACAGGAGATCTGGAAGCCGATGGGGAGAGGCAGATGCTCGAGCGTGTTTCATTCCAGCGATCGAAGTCTATCGACGTCTTGAAGGTGGCTCACCACGGAAGCAAAACCTCTACTACACCTGAATGGCTTGAGCAATGGAAGCCCCAGATAGGGGTCATATCGGCAGGGCGCAATAATCGATATGGACACCCTCATCCGAAAGTGCTGGAAACGCTGCATGATGGGAAGGTTCCTGTGAAACGAACAGATATAGAAGGGGAGATCCAATTCAAGCTGACGTCTAGTGGTTTGAAGGTGAGGGCGAAGCGTGATAGGATACATTTATAGAATGGAACAGACAGCACGTCACGAGACGTGCTCTTTTTCCTGTATCTTTCTTCTATTTTTTAAGTTTCATTACATTTTGATATGCTTTTCAGGGTGTTTTTTGCTATGCTAATCTTGAATTATTGAAGGGAATTTTATGTATTAAAATTATTCTACAAATTGGTAACGATCATCTGCAACCATTTCAGACGTTCTCACGTCAATGGATATGCAAGAGAGGGGGATCAAGGTGGTAGAGCCAGGACTCATTCGATCCGCTCAGTCTGGCGATAGAGACGCGCTTATCACTCTTTTGCGGGAAATCGAACAATATGTGTATCGAACTGCTTATTACATACTGAATAATGAGCAGGATGCACTGGACGCGTCCCAAGAGGCCTTAATCCGGATATATACTAAAATTCAATCGTATGAGGAGAAAGCACAGTTCAAGACTTGGGTACAGCGCATCGTGACGAATATTTGCATCGACAAATTCCGCCGCACGAAGCCGACTGTATCGATAGAGGAGCATAATCTCACATTCCTTGGCAATGAAAGCGTAGAGAGGGATGTCCTATCCTCCCATGCAGCGCAGGATATACGAGAAGCGATTGACCAACTGCCGGAACATCACCGTGCTGTCGTTGTTCTTCGCTACTTGCAAGATTTCTCGTATAACGAAATTGCTGATAGCTTGAATTTGCCTCTCAATACGGTGAAATCATATCTATTCCGCGCCAGACAACAGCTGCAGACTATGCTGCAAGATTACGAGAAAGGTGGTGTGCGAGGATGAACTGTTCAGAGGTGATGGAACTTATGCAGCGGAAATTGGATGGAGACTTGAATGATTCGGAACAGCACCTTCTGACTGAGCATATTAACCATTGCCCCGCCTGCAGTGAGATGGCTAGGCGATTGGAACGGCTCCATACGGAATTAGTTCAGCTGCCTAAGGTCGAGCCGAAATTCAGCCTAGTTGATGCAATTATGCCAGCGCTGGATATCATTGATCGAGATGAGCAGCTAGCTGCGGTCGAACCAAATGCAGAAGCATATCCGCAAGAGGCTGTGTCAGCGGGCCATGCAGCAACTGGATCGCCTATCAAGCCGCGTATCGTCAAGGGAACTGCGACGCCTCAATCAACTCAGCAACGTTGGTTCGAACGAATCCGCTGGCGTGCGACCAGCGCTGTCATCGCAGCAGGGCTTGTGCTTGGTCTATTTATTGTCAACTTCAAGCCGCCTACAGAGGAACAGGCTGGCGAGTTTAGTGAGCTTAGGAACGAGCAGCTCATGAAGACCGAGACTGCAGACAAATCCGATAGTTCTCAAGTTACGAAATCCGAATCTAGCTCTCCGATGAAGGAAAAACCGTCGAATAACGATCCACAGAACAATTCAACCGAACCTTCTTCATATGCGACAACAGAGGAAACGGGAGAAGCGGATAAGGAGAAGTCTACTCAAGATAGACAGAAGGAAATGAAAGACTCATCCCAACAGAAGATCGGCATTCCGACACCGAAGGATGTGGAGCCGAAAGAAAGCACTTCTCATCCTAAGAAGGATCAGGAGACAGTTTCAGCAGATCGTTCTGTGGCAGGTGGACAGACGCGAACAAGACCGGATGCAGACAAACAGCCGCCAAATCAAGATGGGCAGAAACAAGATGCGAAGAAGGATCCACAGCAGAAGGATACAGAACAGGTTCTAGCAGAAGAGCCGCCGAAAGAGCCTCAGAAGGATGGAAGCAATAAGATGCCAGAACAGAAGGAAATTAATTCCTTTGTCGGCCCTTCTATTACATCTGTAGCCGAAGCGACGGCACCGAACGGCAGCCTTATGGCGACATGGGACAATGGACAGCTGCTGCTCTATAAGCTAAATGGTCAGGAGCGAACGAAGCTGCAGACGATTGCTGTAGCAGAGAAGCCATCTGAGCTGATTTGGTCGGCAGACAGCTCGAAGCTGACAGTTGTCGCATCCGGAGAGGATGGGAAGTCGAGTAAGCTCCAGTATGAACTGAAGAATGATGCGCTCGAGCCGATTGTGGACGCAGGCAATTCAGCGGAGAAAGAAGTCATTCAAGGATCAATTCAACAATCGAAATAAAAAGGGCTTACATGCAGGGCTATCATGCACACATTGTTACGTCCTTGCGTATAGTATGGTATCAAGAAGACAGAATGCTTTCCCGTACGTCGAATGACCATTTGTGCGGAGTTTCTAGAGCTTCGTGGCAAATGTTTATTATAGATGTTAGGGGACAAAGGGACTCGCGCAACAGTGATGTTGTGCCAGTCCCTTTGTTTTTGTGTCAAAGTCTGCTATGATGAGGTTCGTTATATCGTAAGGGGAGGCTAGCAATTTGGTAGATATTAAAGCAGCCGTCAAGGAAATTAAGCGCGGCTTTCCGCGCCCTATCTATATTCTGTACGGTACTGAAAAATATCGGATTCAGGAGTTCGTACAATTCTTAATAGAGCATGCAGTCGGAGAAGATAATCGTGAATTAGCCATTATGAAGATGGATACTTCGGAACACCCGGTTGAGGCAGTCGTTGCAGAGGCGGAGACGATGCCGTTTCTAGTTCCGCGCAAATGTATTCTGGTGAAGGATTCGACAGTATTCGCATCTGGGAAGGATGGCAAGATTGAGCATCAGACGGAGCGATTGCTTGAGTATATGGATAATCCAATGGACACGAGCATTGTTGTATTTCTCGTGCAGGCGGACAAGCTGGATGAACGGAAGAAGACGGTTAAGAAAGCCAAGACAGCTGGAGCAGTGCTTCCTTTCCTGCCGCTTAGCGCAGACGAGTTGACGATGTGGGTTCGCAAGGAAGCGGAGAAGCATGAGTGCTCGATCGAGGATGAGGCTATCCGTGCAATTCTGAACAGTGCAGGGACGAATTTGCAGACATTGTCGGCTGAAATTGAGAAGTGCTGCCTGTTCACAGGGAGAGGCGGAACGGTTGTGGTAGAGACCATCCACTCCTTGATTGCCAAGAACACAGAACAGAATGTATTTCAGCTTGTTGAGGATATTATCAAACGGCGAGCGGATCAGGCGCTTGATACTCTGCATGAATTGTTGAAGCAAAAAGAAGAGCCTATTAAGATTATGGCGCTTATCGTACGGCAATTGCGGATTATGGTACAGGTGAAGGAACTGACGAGCCGCAGCTTCAGTCAGCAGCAGGCAGCTTCCCAACTTGGGCTGCATCCATACGCCGTCAAAATGGCTTACGAGCAAGCGCGTGACTATGATGGAAATAAGCTGACGCAATGGATAGCGGAGGCGGCAGAACTCGACTATGAAATGAAGTCAGGCCGAGTAGAGAAGGTACTTGGCTTGGAGCTCTTCATTATGCGGATGTCCAAAGGAATAGCAAGAATACAAAAAGAAACCAGAAGATGAACGCCGAGGCGTTCATCTTCTGGTTTCTTCGCTTCTAGCTAAGTATGAAAAGGCTCCAGCTTACGCTTGTGCAAGCAGAGCGTTCAATTTCGTCGCCAAGCGAGACTTTTTGCGGGCAGCCGCGTTTTTGTGTACCAAGCCTTTTGTCACTGCTTTGTCCAATTTCTTGGAAGCCAAAGCGACAGCAGATTTAGCTGTTTCTGCTTCGTTGTTCGCCAAAGCAGTGTCAGCAGCTTTAACAGCTGTGCGAAGTGCTGATTTTTGGGAAGCGTTCAACAGACGGCGCTTGTCGTTTGTTTTAACGCGTTTAACAGCGGATTTAATGTTTGGCATTGATTTCACCTCCGTTGCATCGTAGTGCGACAACAGAATCCAATTCCCTCGTTCATAAGAAAAATAGATTCACAACTTAAAGTATTCTATCACGCCACAACTTAAAAAGCAATACATTTACCATGTTGGTATCGGAATACACGAACGATGGATAAGGAACGTTCAAAGCTCTGTCACGGTTGGCTTTAGCTTACATCATGATTCGTATAAGAAATGCGTCTGTGCGCAAAATATACGTTAGAAAATGATGTGCGTAGCGGGAGGCGTTTACCATGACAGCAGATTTGAAATCTTATTCAGTTCGAACCGACTTAGCATTAGAATCGAGAGAAATTGCTCAGCCGGACAGTGCAATTCCAATACCTGGGGTATCCGAAGAAGTGGAGGATGTTCGCGGGATTAAAGTAACGAAGATTCATGTTCAGACCGAGGAAGGATCACGAGCCATTGGCCGTCTCCCAGGACGATATATTACGATTGAAGTACCGGGTTTGCGGCGCAAGGATAGTCAGCTGCAGGATCGAGTGGCAACCAAATTCGCACAGTTGTTCGAAGGGTTTTTGGCAGAGGTCGGGGTGAATCAAGACTCCAAGGCGCTCATTGTTGGTCTAGGCAACTGGAATGTCACGCCGGATGCGCTTGGCCCTCTTGTCGTTGAGAACGTACTTGTTACTCGGCATTACTTCGAAATTATGCCGGATCAAGTAAGTCCCGGGTACCGAGAGGTAAGTGCAGTTGCACCTGGAGTACTTGGAGTAACAGGGATTGAATCAAGCGAAATTGTACAGGGGATTGTAGAACGGACGAAGCCTGATGTCATCATTGCGATAGATGCATTGGCGTCCAAGGCGCTCGAGCGAGTGAACACGACCATCCAAATTGCAGATATCGGTATCCACCCAGGTTCCGGTGTAGGTAATAAGCGACGTGGATTGACGAAGGACATTCTTGGCATACCGTGTATAGCAATAGGGGTGCCAACTGTCTGCTATGCATCCACGATTGTGAATAATGCAATTGATTATATGAAGGAGCATTTCAAGCAGGAAACGAATCAGACGAGAGAAATCCTTGGCATGCTGGACGATATTAACGAACAGGAACGGTTAATGCTTGTCAAGGAAGTACTGGAGCCGCTAGGCCATGATTTGGTCGTTACGCCGAAGGAAGTGGACGAATTCATGGAGGATATGGCGAATATTATTGCGAGTGGGTTGAATGCTGCACTGCATGATGCAGTCGATACGGAGAATGTGAATGCGTATACGCATTAAGTTATCCATAAATATGACGCGGTTATGCAATGGAATAACGCCACGACAATAACGAAAAAGATCGAGTTCTGGCCTGCTCAGTGTGCCTGCACTCGATCTTTTCGCTTGTTCTCTGACGATCCTATTAGTTACTCTCTTTCTATGAAGAAACGATATCTCATTTCATAGAAGTTACCTAATATAAAGGAATAAGTGATCATTCGTAAGTGCTTACTTCGTTGCGACGCCGCTTTGGCCTGTAATCGTTTGGCCGTACACAGGGTCAATCCCGCCTTCAAAACGAATGCGGATCGACATGCCCTCTTCAAACTGTGGTGTATCTGATACTTGGAAATGGATGTGCGGTTCGCTTGAATTGCCTGAATTGCCGCACTCTCCTAGCAGTTGGCCTTGCTTGACAACGTCGCCCTTTTTGACAACAACACTGCCTTTTTTGAAATGAGCAAGCATGCTGTATTCCCCGTTGCCATGATCAATGACCACGTAATTCCCCGCCATTTCTTTCTCATTCATGACGCCAACAGGACTATTGTCTGCAACATTGTTCTCAACCCGGACGACTGTTCCGTCTCGCGGAGCTACGACTGGTTGGCCAAATGCGTAGTAGCTTTCATTTTTCGTCGGATCGCCTTTGTAGCTGACTCCATCACGCTCCATAATCAGATCATAAGCATACCGCTGTCCCAATGATTCGTAATGATAGTTTAAGAACTCATTATTGCCGCCCCAGAGCACAAACCATTGTCCCACAAATGGTGGCTTATAGGCTTGTTTGGTTGGATGAAGATCAGACTCCCATTTGTGAAGCGGGTACATTTGTAATGTTACGATTTGATTGCCCGCTATCCCTGTTTGAACTCCTCGCAGCCCGGTTGCATCTGTCCATACATAGGATTCAATACCACTGAAGCTCTTGTGGGCGACAAGGGTAGGACGCTCGCCCTCTTTCCATAGTGCTTGAATCAGCTTCGGAAGATAGCCTTCCGGTATTGCTTGTTTCAGTTCCGTGGACAAATAGCGGTACAATTGCGAGCCATTTCGTTCTTGGATCCATGTTGAGACCAGTTCAGCTGTTAGTTTATTAGCTGTTTCTGGTTGTACGGATACGATCTGTCCAGTTACGGACTTCTCAATCTCGGCTGTGCCTCCTGTTTTTTGTTCAGCTTGTGCAGGCAATGCTACAATCAGGCTCGTTGCGATGCAGGCGGTCAGTAAAGCAACTTTTCGTTGGGGTGCTCTCATCGTTTTCATCCTCCCTATTTTAATAAAATAAAGCTCGCCTTTTATTGCTATTGTAAAATGCGAAGCTGAACAGAAGGAAAACGGAAGATCATATGTTTCTTAATTTTGAAGCCATTCTGCCTATAGAGTTAAGGTTGCGTTAAGAAAGCGGTGATAAAGGGGACAGAACGGTGTGATACAATGGGCACAAAAAGTAGGATAGAAATATAAATCTCACAGTGAATGGGAGATGGAGGATATGAATTTGCAAGAGGCACGCATTCTCATCGTTGAGGATGAACTCGCGCTGAGCAAGATGGTTCAAGCAGTGCTGCAAAAGGAAGGCATGGAATACATAACTTGTGTCTCGACGGGGGAAGAGGCAATCCGATGTATCGATAATTCACAAACGGATCTAATCATATTGGATGTGATGCTGCCGGGGAAGAGCGGTTTTGATATCGCTCCTTTTATCCGCCAGAAGTGTGATGCCCCAATTATATTTGTGACAGCAAGAGTGACGGATTTGGATAAGTTAACGGGGTTTGCGCTTGGTGGCGATGACTATGTCACGAAGCCGTTCAATCCATTGGAGCTGGCTGCTCGAGCCAAAGCATTGTTGAAGCGTTATATGACGAATAAGATGAAGTCAGAGCCTTCAATTGCTACTGCTTTCCCGGAGGTGAAGCGGATATACCGCTATGGTGACTTCCAGCTTGATGCGGCTGCAGGAGAGCTTCGTGTTCGGGGGAAAGTTACGGAGTGTCCGGCAATGGTATTTCAATTACTGTTGTTCTTTTGCGAACACCCGAATCGGATTTTCTCGAAATCTGAATTGTATGAGCGAGTATGGGGGTATAATTCGCTCAGCGATGATAACACGGTCATGGTTCACATTCACCGAATACGGGAGCGAATTGAGGATCAACCGAGCAATCCGCGTCTGCTGGTCACGGTTCGAGGACTAGGATACAAGCTTGTCCCGCCTGAGAAGGAAGAGGATGATCAATCAGAGCCAATATACGCACAGGGAGACAACAGATGAAGACGGGGAAGCGTTTGGCGTGGCATTATGGTGGTCAATGGATATTGATTGGGGTAATTTTGCTGTTCTTCGTGTTGATTACCTTCGGCTGGATGGTCGATCGGATGAATGAGCTTGAACTTAATCGTAATTTTATGGGTAATGGGTGGGGGTTCGTATCCAATTCAATCTCGATTGATGATCAAGGTAGCGTTACATGGGATGAAGAATTGCTGAATCGTGTCAATACAAGCGGAGGATGGCTGCAAATTGTGAATGAGAAGGGAGACGTAATCAAGTCATATCAAGTACCGCCGGATGTTCCGAAACATTATGCGACTGGGGAGATTACTGCCTACTCGGAGAAGACTGTTCCTTTTCCTTATCATTTAGGCGTCTATGTAACAACTATTAATAACCATATGATCACCGTATTATTTGGTGTCGATTCCTCCAAAGACATATTGCTTGAACGATGGCTGGCTGCCAGAGCGAAGGGGACGGAGCAGGCTTTTGCAGAGGCTGACAAGATGCTGCTTGAAGAAAAAGCCTGGGTTCAGCATATTAATGCGAATGGTAGAGAACTGCAATCATGGCGCAAGCCAAAAGAAGGGATCTCACAGTATGCCGCATACGATATTAGTCTTCGTAATGCGTATCCTGAACGATATGGCTGGAATCTATCCTACCGCTATGAACCGGGGACGAAGGAAACATGGCTGCTGTACCGCCCTCATATTTCATCGGAGTCATCGATCCGTGTCGCAGGGATCACAGTGAACAGCAGCACCCAATTAATTTGGATAGCCGTATCGGCTGTCATTGTACTAATGGTGCTTGTCTTTATTGGAATGGCATGGTGGCAGAGTGCCCGGCTTGCTAGACCGCTCCAGCATATTATGAATTGGACGGGGCAGATCCAGATCGGGAATTATAAGGAGCCAGTAAACGCGCGTGGAATCCCTCGTTCGCAGAAGTCCAATGGCAAATGGAAACGGAACTATCGGATTTATGGGGATGTGATTCATGCGCTAGAACGCATGGCCCAGCGTTTGCAGGAAGCGGATGAAGCGCGGAAGGGGAATGAGAGACTGAGGGAAGAATGGCTCGCGGGCATCTCGCATGATATGAAAACACCGCTTGCATCCATTATAGGATATGCGCATCTCTTAAATGCCCCTCAATATAAATGGTCAGAGCAAGAAATCGCCGAATTCGCAAATATGATGAAACAGAAGGCAGAGGTAATGGATGAGCTTATTCAAGAGCTGAATTTAACCTATCGACTTCAAAGCGGGAGTCTCCCCTTGCAGTTGGAAATCGTGGATTTGCGGGAGTGGCTCCGAGAAGAATTGAGACATTTGCAGCCGCTGCCCGAAAATGCGACCGAACGTATCGTCTGCTCGATGCCAGAAGAAGAGGTTCTATTCTCGCTAGATCCGCGTTATTTCCGGAGAATGATCGATAATGTATGTGCAAACGTCTTCTTGCATAATCCGCCGGAGACGAAGCTGCATGTACAGGTAACCCGTAAGGAGCAAGAACTAGAGGTAATGTTTTTTGATGATGGGAATGGGATGGACGAGCAGACTTTATCAAACCTTTTCAATCGTTATTATCGAGGGACTGCTACGGATGAATCTGTACGCGGGTCGGGATTGGGGATGGCGATTGCTAAACAGTTGGCAGAATTGCATGGGGGTACGGTGATAGCCAGAAGCATACTTGGCGAGGGGACATCTATCATTTTCACTTTCCCAGCTTCGGTAGACTCATAGAGTCTATTGTTATAATGCTTATGTTGCTTATTTTACATTTATTAATTGTTCTATTTCATAGATTGTCCTCATAGATTCTAGTAAACGTACTCTCTTAGATGAATCATCCTTAGCTGAGCTGAGAGGGGATACGGATGAAGGAGGACAGCACATGTTTCGGACATTTAATGTAGGAAAGTGGAAGCGGAAATGGCTGCAGGCGCTTGTCATGGGGCGGACGTTTGCATTGTTGTCTATCGGAACGGCCATGTTTTTTATCGTATTAGGTCTAGGAGGGATGGCGGAGAATAAGCTGAATTCCTCTCCATTGTCTTCCATGAAGGGTATTGCAGCACAGCTCTCGACACGATTCTTCGTAGACATGATGGCCTTGGAGATGCCGAGTCTTCCACAAGGGGAGGGGGAGGCCACACTCACACGCAATCAAGTGGCTCAGTTCCTTGTAAGACTTGCAACGAACGTGAATCCGCTTGACCCAAAAACGCTGCTAGCTGGTGAAGTGCCAGGGATTAATAGAGATGCCGCAATTCCACTTCGTCTAAGTATTGGCAATCAGACAGGCATCGAACCGCAGGATTATCCAACGTCCTTAGACAAAGGTGGGAATGCACAGGGTGAGCATGGCGGAGAGCCTCCACAAGATGTGACGCATGGTGAAGTTATAGACGAGAACGATAATGGGACAGAAGAACCGCCTAAGTCCACAGAGCCACCAACAAAACCAGGAACAGATAAAGGGGATTCTCCCACGCAAACAGAAGGAAACTCGAATTTACGCAAGGTTGTGTTCATCTATCATTCTCATAACCGTGAATCCTTCAATCCTTTGTTAAAAAAAGAAAGCAGCAATCCGAATGATCCCAAGAAGAATATTACGCTTGTTGGCAAGCGTCTGCAGGAGCAACTGGAGAAGAGAGGAATTGGAGCTTCCCATTCTAACAAAGACTATTCTTCAAGTGTAGAGGGCTACAACTGGAACATGTCCTATAAGTATTCGAAGCAGACGGTGAAGCAGGCAATGAGCGCGAATCAGGAACTGCAATTTTTCTTCGACATTCATCGGGATTCGAATAGACGCAAGGAATCCACTGTAACCATTAATGGGAAGGATTATGCAAGGGTTTATTTTATAATCGGACACTTAAATCCAAATTGGAAGAAGAATGAGCAGTTTGCGAATGAGATCCATGAACGTCTCGAGAAGAACTACCCAGGGATTTCCCGGGGAATATTCGGCAAGACTGCATTACAAGGCAATGGAGAGTATAATCAATCGCTTTCACCAAATAGTGTCGTTATTGAAGTTGGCGGTGTGGATAACACAATGGAGGAATTATACCGAACTGCTGACATATTAGCTGATTATATCGCAGACATTGTCCAGAAGAAAAAGGATGCCAAACCAGTCAATAAGCCAATTCCAAATCCAACGAACGGGAAAAATGTCGGCAAAACAGTGATGGGTAAAACGCAGTCGAAATCTGTGGGGACGAAGGGATAACCCAAGGGGGGCGCTTGCATGACACGGTTTATGAAACAACTGATCGGCATCGTGGTATTGCTAACGCTTGGTGTATTTATCGGCATGGAAATCACTACTTCGGGGATTGAGCGCATATATGGCCCGATCAATCCATCCCGCATAACAAGCGCCCCAGAGTCGACTGAACGATATTCCAGGGCTAATTCGAATCGAGACAATCTGCCGACGGATAACCGCCGAATGAACGAAGACGCTGCCGCTAAAGACAACTCGCGTTTGACAGTTAATGAATCCACTCCTATAGAAGAGTATCGTAATACATCAGCAGATACCGAGCGTAATACGGCGAATAATCATGAAATTGATATCAACAATACGAATGTAGCGCCTCTTCCTCCAGTAAAAGATGCTACTGTGAATCAATTGGCGGACAAGACGGCAGGTATGCTGCAGCGTGCATCGCAAGCTGGTATTCAAGCGGTTGTTGGCTTGTTCAATGGACTATTCTAAGCGACATTTGTGTGCCTCAAAGGTTACCAGGATGAGAGGATTGCATGCCCCCATTGCTGTTAGAGGGTCATTCCGGTATAATAAATAAATTGAATCTTGGCATAGTGGTGGGGGTATTGAAATCGAATGACGGAATTGCTGTCACGACAAAAGAAAATTCGGAATTTTTGCATCATAGCACATATTGACCATGGTAAATCAACACTCGCCGACCGGATATTAGAATATACCGGGGCGTTAACGTCCCGTGAAATGCAAGCTCAAGTACTCGATCAAATGGATCTGGAGCGTGAGCGTGGGATTACCATTAAATTGCAGGCTGTGCGCTTGAACTACACAGCAGATGACGGTGAAGAGTATATCCTGAACCTGATTGATACACCGGGACACGTCGACTTCACGTACGAAGTATCTCGCAGCTTGGCTGCTTGTGAAGGCGCCTTGCTCGTTGTAGACGCTGCGCAAGGGATTGAGGCTCAGACGCTGGCGAACGTATATTTGGCGCTAGATAATGACCTGGAGATCATCCCGGTTATTAATAAGATTGACCTTCCAAGTGCAGAGCCTGACCGTGTGAAGCAGGAGATCGAAGAAGTTATCGGTCTGGATTGCTCTGAGGCGGTTCATGCTTCTGCCAAAGCAGGTATCGGAATTAAGGAAATTTTGGAGCAAGTGGTGCAGAAGGTGCCTGCTCCAACAGGGGATCCAGAAGAGCCGCTTAAGGCGCTTATCTTCGACTCCCATTATGACCCGTATAAAGGCGTAATCGTGTACGTTCGCGTTATCGACGGTGCAATTCGCGCGGGCAGCAAAATTAAAATGATGGCAACGGATAAGACATTTGAAGTTATCGAGGTTGGTGCGTTCAAGCCGCGCATGTCAATTGTCGATGAACTTAATGTTGGCGATGTTGGCTTTGTTGTAGCCGGTATTAAAAATGTAGGGGATACTCGTGTCGGTGATACGATCACGGATGCGAAGAAGCCGACTCTGGAGCCGCTTCCAGGTTACCGTCGGATCAATCCAATGGTATTCTGCGGCTTGTATCCGATCGAAACATCGGATTATAACGATCTGCGGGATGCGTTGGAGAAGCTGCAATTGAATGATGCGTCTCTTACATTCGAACCGGAAACTTCCTCAGCGCTTGGCTTTGGTTTCCGCTGTGGCTTCCTTGGTCTTCTGCATATGGAGATCATCCAGGAGAGAATTGAGCGTGAATTCAATATTCCGCTCATTACGACAGCACCAAGCGTTATCTATCGCGTTACGTTGACGAATGGCACTTCTCTAGACATCGATAACCCGTCGAATTATCCAGAGCAGGGCAAGATCGATTTTGTAGAAGAGCCTTATGTCAAAGCATCTATTATCGTTCCTAACGATTTCGTCGGAGCGATTATGGAACTGTGCCAAGGCAAACGCGGTGATTTCGTGGATATGCAGTATCTGGATACGACTCGGGTAACGATTACGTATCAAATTCCATTGTCGGAGATCGTATATGACTTCTTCGATCAATTGAAATCAAGCACAAAAGGATATGCATCCTTCGACTATGAATTGTCCGGTTACCGCAGGTCTAATCTTGTGAAGATGGACATCATGCTTAACAACGAGCAAGTCGATGCGCTGTCTGTTATCGTGCACAAGGATCGTGCCTACCATCGTGGTAAACTCATCTGTGAGAAACTGCGTGGACTGATTCCGCGTCAAATGTTCGAGGTACCAGTGCAGGCGTCTATCGGAACGAAGATTATTGCGCGTGAAACGGTTAAGGCAATGCGTAAAAATGTTCTCGCGAAATGTTACGGCGGCGATATTTCCCGTAAGCGGAAGCTTCTTGAGAAGCAGAAGGAAGGGAAGAAGCGCATGAAGCAGGTCGGCAGCGTTGAGGTGCCGCAGGAAGCGTTCATGGCCGTATTGAAAATCGACGATAATTAATTCGGGGGAGGGGGCGGAACGCCTCCTCTTTTTTAGAAAGATCATTATTATAGATAGGCTGGTGTCATACAGCCATGAAAGGAGGGTCTCGCCATGCCGGCGAATCAACCTTCACCAGAGCAAGCATCAATACCGGCACGTGCTCCACGCGCGGTATATATTCATATTCCATTTTGTACGAACAAATGCCATTACTGTGACTTTAACTCCTACGTACTGAAAGGACAGCCTGTTATGGATTATTTGCGGGCGATGGAGCAGGAGATGGCATATACAGTGGAGCAGTATCCTCCAGGCGTCATTGATACGATATTTGTAGGCGGCGGTACCCCAACGGTCTTGACGCCAGATCAAATGTCTTACTTCTTGGAATCCGTTCGTAAGGCATTTCCGAACTGGAGTCCCTCGATTGAGTTCAGCATGGAATCGAACCCGGGTACGACGGATTTAGACAAGCTACGGGCGATGCGAGACGGAGGAGTGAACCGGATCAGCTTCGGGGTTCAGTCGTTTAATAACGACCTTCTTCATGGCATTGGCCGCATTCATAATACGGATGATGTGTATCGCAGTATTGAGAATGCGCATAAGGCGGGCTTCAGCAATATGTCCATCGACTTGATGTTCGGCTTGCCGAATCAGACGGTCGAAATGCTCGATCATAGTGTGACGAAGGCATTGGAGCTGAATTTGCCTCATTTGTCGATATACAGCCTGAAGGTAGAAGAGAACACTTTGTTCCATGCCATGTACCATCGCAATGAGCTTCCGCTGCCTAGCGAAGAGGATGAGCTGGATATGTATATGCTCATTATGGATCGGATGAAGGCAGCTGGATATGAGCAATATGAGATCAGTAATTTTGCGAAGCCTGGCTATGAGAGCCGTCATAACACCGTCTACTGGCGCAATGAGGATTACTATGGCATTGGCGCAGGTGCGCATGGTTATGTGAATCGGGGACGCCATCTGAACATTAAAGGCGTTAATCCCTATGTGGAGGCCTGCAAGCAGAGCTTGCCGAGACTCGATTCGTTCACCATTGAAGAGAGTGAAGCGATGGAGGACTTCATGATGGTTGGTCTTCGCTTGCTGGAGGGTGTGAGCAGCACACGCTTCGCGACGCAGTTCAATGGGGCGCTGCTGGATAAAGTATTCTCTGATCCGATTCGCCGACTGTTGAAACAGGGGTTAATCGAAGCTACAGATGACGGATACCGTTTGACGGAGCAAGGACTGCTGTTTGGCAATAATGTGTTCGGAGAGTTTGTAGGTACACTCACTGCGAAAGAATAACAGTGCGACGATAAGGATGGCTGGTCTCTAAACGGGCAACGGTATCACAATTGGTTATGTACTGTTGTAGTAGGTACAGTAATAGATACAATGATAGATAAAACGAGCTTGAGAACATGGATTTGTTTCTCTTGCTCGTTTTTTTTATTTGTTGTAAAAAGAGAAGGAATAATTCCGATATGGTGCCTGCCTGTAATAGTAGCTATGTCTGTAGAGGTATCATCTAGAATCTGCTCAGGCCTCTCTTCGTTTACGTATTTTACATAAAGAGTAATGGACATGATGTTGCTTGAAGTCGCTAATATGGCGGTTACACATAAGGAAGAAGCAGGTAAAAATAGTCTTGATAATATATGCAGTTGGTTGTATATTAATACGTACATATTTTGGAGTCGAACAGAGATGTACATCCATATATAGAGATTGGGTTGGAGGGACTATACTTATGGTAGCAACGATTCGCAAGGCAGATGAGAACGATATTGAATCACTGGCAGAGCTTATTCAATTTTATGCACAGCAAGGAATTATGCTTCCTCGTTCCAGAGAGGTACTGGCGAAGCAGATTGAGCATTTTGTCGTTGCCGAATGGGGAGGGGAGCTAATTGGCTGCGGCTCGCTCTGCCAGCTTGGAGCAGACTTGGTTGAAATTCGCTCATTGGGCATATCGCCTGATTTTAAAGGGAGAGGCATCGGAACGATGCTAGTGGATGAACTGCTAATAGAAGCAAAGGCGCGAGCTATCCCCAAAGTTATGGCCTTAACCTATGAATCGAAGTTCTTTCAGAAAAATGGCTTTGATATTGTAGAAAAAGAGATCTTCCCAGAGAAGGTATGGACGGATTGCATTCATTGCAGCAAGCTCCATTGCTGTGATGAGATCGCAGTGCTGAAGGTGTTGGAATGACTTGGTGAATATCCGGAAGTGGTTGCATTTGAGGCCCTAAATCAGGTGCAAAAGGAACTGCTGACTATTCGGCGGCTTTTTTAATGATTTCGAATAAAGAATTCTGTACAGTCTACTAAGGACAGTGGTGGCATCAAATGATAAAGACTTTGACCTCCATTTCCGGGATATAAGAGGGCTCGTTACTTATAACGGAGGTAATTCTTGGTTTTATTTATTGGCCAATAGTAGAAACTTCGATAGAGTTGATGATTGTGAATAATCTGTTAGCTAAATAGTAACTATCTTCGTTGGTAGATTCGAGATATTTTGATGCAACTTTACAAATGGTTTCTTTGCTGCTCTGGTGTTGTATCGTGAATTGGAGAATGTGCAGCAGCGAATCTGGCCTCTTTTCAATCTCTACATAATAATCAATCAATGTGTCTAAAGAGATGTTCAATGCAGCAGACAAAGGTTGAACGGTTGAAAACTCAGGTCTCTTTACTTCGTCATTCTCGATTTTGGATACTGTGCCTTTTTTTGAATACCTGATCGTTCAGATAGTTCAGTCTGTGTCATACCAGTGGCTCGTCTAGTTTGTTTAAACAACTCACCTAATGACATAACGAGAGTTGTACTCAAATAGATACCTCCCTTCTCACCAGCAAAACTATCACCTATATTTTACCATATAGGAAAGGTCATGTGAATTGGTATGATTAGGTTTAAGTTAGAGTCAGTCTGTAAGAAATAGAGTGGTTTGGAACAATCATGTCGGATTCGATCAATAATACTGCTGAATACGGTTCTACATATAAAATAGGCACGCCCAAAGTACCGAACGAGTCAAGCGTAGATCAATCATTGAACATAAAAATGCAGAAATGAAAAAAGATTCTACGGTATGGACACGGCTAAATACCGGGGTCTCTTTCATATGCGAATACAAGCCCACCTCACCGCTTTCGTTGTAAACGCAAAGTGGATGGTAAAGCTAATAGAGCAAAAACAGCCTGCTTCCCGGTGAGGAAAGACTGTTTTTTCTCATATGGGGCTCTTTTTTTTTATTTTTTGGCTTTCACCTCGATAAAATTGAGGATTTTGCAGTGATCTATATTAGGGTCATCTTTTAATTTGGAATAAATAAGCATTCATGTCATTTTTCGACAGTGAATAAAATTTATGTATGTTACATTAAAGACAGTCACACTTTACAAGTGATTTACTATGTCAAATTGAGGAGGTGGAATGGGTGAAGTTGATTTTTCCTGTCCTATTCGCAGTGATATTTGTTGTATATTTTGGAATGGATTTACTTGGTTTAAAAGGGGTTTACAAGTATTCCGCAACATGTTTCTTACTGTTTTTAGTGATGCTCCCAATTTTACAAGCTGAAAAATTAAAGAAAAAAATCCCATTAATTTGGGGCATCCTGTTAATTACATTATTATTTGTTGCTTCGATACTGATTCCTGCAATAATGGTATAATATCATAATTTATACCAATATTTACTGTAAATAGGATATGTGGTATTTTTCATTAGGCGGAAATAAGGAGTTGCATAAATGAAAAAATATATTTCAGCAATCATTGCATTAAGTTTGTTCTTTTCATTGTTTGCTTCTGTTGTGTCGGCTAATCCTGTCACTAATCAAGCCGAAGTGCTTCAAGAAAGTGTGCAAACAAAGAAATTAAACATCAATGGTGTAAATGTTGAAATCGTAGGTGTGAATGGTTCTCCTGTTTTTGATTCCTCTTCTGAACTTTTTCAGGAAACAATCATGAATGTGAAAAGCTTGATCTCTGGAACAAATAATGAATCTTTAAGTGTGCTCTGGGATCCCGATCAGACTTCAGGTGAGAGATTCACGCCAGAAGTTTATAACACCTTTACTACTGATACTTATAGTAAAGTTAAATACGCATTAGAGGCTGCGCTCACAGCCTCGGCAGCATTAATTTCGGCAATTATATCAAAAGACGCCACTACATACGCAGTTGTAGGATCTTTTGCAGGCGTCGCTGCAAACTGGATTGTTGATGCTTTACAACCGTCTCATACTGCGACATTTATTATTAAGGCATGGAGTCCTTACTATAACAGAAGTATTTATAAAATTGTAACAAACATTTATGAGGACAACAAAAGAAAGGACTTGAAAGAAATTAAAATTTCAGGACCTCTCGATTTAGTAAACAAAAATCAATTTAGGGCTATTTAGAATTAACTTTTTCACATCCTCGTAGCATCAACTTTATTAATTTTTAGCTCATCTATGATTGCCAAATAAAGAGAGCAGACTGCTCATATACAGTGGGCTATGTCTGCTCTTTAATGATATTCATAAGATCAAAGATAGTTAAGGTCGAATATTTTTGTGAAAACACGATGTTTATCCAACAGCATAGGAATATATATAATATATGGGTTTCAGCTCGGCAAGCTGCACCTGTGTAGTAACACTTAAATAAGAACTTGAAATCAAAAAGTGCCAATATGTTTGAGTTATCACACAGCACAAAGTTTGGAGTTTTAGGTCACTCTGCACAGATGTGCTACAATTTTATTTGACGCGATTGCATTTCTACAATTGTATGTATCAAGTTGTTGGCTGCTCGTATCACTTCTTCATCTGCAAAGCGACCTTTAAGCTGAATAGTTTCTGTAAGCTTCTTCCTAAGCTCGTTAATTTTATTCTCTAAAGAAACTATAACAGCTCACCTCACGTACCTATTCTTCCCAAGTAATGGGGGTTAGGGACGAGTAAAACAAAAGATTACCTTTAAATGTACTCATATATAAGAGCCATAGTATTTAGCGGGAGGTTTGAATATTGGACCAAAGACACTCGGACTATATGTTGACGGGGAAAATAAAGAATCAACTCAAGCAATAAAGATCTATGGAACAACTTATGATCCAGTGAGAGATGTTGCAAAATTTATAAATATAGCCATTACACCTGATTTGAAAAGAAATAGCCCGTACATTGGTTCAGAGCCAACACAAAAACGAATCACTTTTGATGAAGCAGTCAAATTAGTAAAGAAGAGTTATGACATTAATCTGGATAGAATCGATGATAATAAATATGTTATACAGGTTTATGAAATAGTAATTGATAATCCTAAGACTGGTGAAGGGCATACTACAACATTTGGATGGTACTATGTTGATAAAATCACTAAGGAAGTAACATCAATGTTTGATTAGTAGATAAAAGTATTAAAGAGTCAGGGGACAAACTACATTTAAATCATTATCGTATTGAATGTCAGTGATATATTCTCCATCATTGTCTGACCTTCAGTAGGTAAATTGTAAAACTACTTCATATTAAATATGTTTCTATACAAAACACTAAACTCTAATTTTGTCCAAGCTACTATTCAGGCTAATAAAGCCACTATATAATTGAAGATAAAGTCCTTAAGATATAGTGGTTTGGCAACAATCATGATGGATTCAATCCATAATACTGCTGAATACGGTTCTACATATAAAATAGGCACGCCCAAAGTACCGAACTGACTTGACAATGGTCTCGTCCGTTTGGTATTTTTGTATTAACGGTTAGCACTCGACGTTGATGAGTGCTAACGACTACAGCTAGAACATTCACGAGGAGGGAATGCGCATGTTGACGGAACGACAACGTATGATTTTGAATGCCATCATTGATGATTATATCCGTTTTGCGGAACCAGTGGGTTCCCGCAGCATCTCCAAGCGCGGCGATGTCGGATTTAGTCCGGCGACCATTCGCAATGAAATGGCCGATCTGGAAGAGCTTGGCTTTTTGGAGCAGCCGCATACGTCTGCAGGTCGCATTCCTTCCCAAAAGGGATATCGCTACTATGTTGATAACTTAGTCCAGTTGGATAAGTTGTCGAGTGAAGAGGTTGGCCGATTGAAATCCGCGTTCGCGGAAAAAATAACGGCAATGGAAGAAATCGTGCAGCATACGGCTTCGATATTGTCGCAAATGACGAACTATACGTCGATTGCGCTCGGCCCAGAAGTATTTGAAGCTTCCTTCCGCCATTTTCAGCTGCTTCCGCTGAACGAGGATACTGCAGTAGCTATTGTTGTTACCAATACGGGGCATGTTGAGAATAAGACAGTACCGATCCCTCCGGGGATCTCGGTATCGGAGCTTGAGCAGGTTGTGAACTTGCTCAACGCGAAGCTCGTCGGTGTTCCATTATATAAGCTTCGTTCTCAATTATATACCGAGGTCGGCAATGAGATGGGCAGATACGTCTCTCATGTGCAAGAACTGATGACACTGGTTGAGAGTGTGCTCATCGGGGATGACAACCATCGTGAAGTATTCTTGAGCGGAACAACCAATATGTTGGCGCAGCCTGAGTTCAAGGACGTTGATAAGATTAAGACGATCTGGGAGCTGCTTGAGGAAACACCGACGCTTATCAAGGTCGTAGGCAGTGCGCCCACCGGTATCCAAGTCCGTATCGGGCAGGAAAATCCACATGAGGCGATTGCCAATTGCAGCTTGATTACGGCGACATATACGATAGATGGCCAGACGTTGGGTACGATAGGCGTATTGGGACCAACACGCATGGAATATGCGAAGGTCATCAATTTGATGAATCATTTAACGAGTCAATTTGCGTTGCTGCCGCAGCGCTGGAATAAATAACGAATCAAGGTAAAGGAGGCGTCGTCATGACTCAAGCAAGCGGACATGTGCAGGAAACCGATGAGCGTTATGCGACGCTTCTCAATAATGCAGGGGCTGTTCGTGCCTTGTGCGCAGCAGTAGAAGGAACGCTAGGTCCCAAGGGTCTTGATGTCATGCTCGTTGGGGGTGACGGCGAGGTCATTATTACGAATGACGGGGTTACGATTCTAGAGAAGATGGACGTATCCCACCCGGCTGCCAAGCTGCTCATTCAAGTGGCGCGTGCACAGCAGCATGAAGTAGGCGATGGCACGACTACGGCTACCGTCCTTGCAGGTGCATTGGTACAAGAGGGAGTAGCCCAAGTCACACGCGGTGTTCCAGCCGCTAAGGTGGTTACAGGACTTATGCATGGGGTTGCGGCCGCATGCGAGGAACTTCGCCATCGCGCGGTGCCGCTCAGCGGATGGAGTGATGATCGGCTCCATCGCGCTGTACATATAGCAGGACGAGAGCAAAAGGATATTGTGCAGCTCGTGCTTGAAGCCGGACAGGCGGTAGGCTGGGAACAGCTAGGACAAACGAATTATCGGTATGCAGACAGTATTGTCGCGCATGAGAAGGCAGAGAATGAATGGTTCCACGGTGTAATGCTCAAGCAGAAGCCGCTGCAGCGGGATTGGCTGCCAGAGCGATTGAACTGCCGGGTACTCGTATTGCAGGACAGCTTAGAGCCAGTGGCGCTTGATGAGCAGCTGCTGACGACGGAAGCTGGCTTCCAGCAGTATATGGCGGAACAGGCTCGTTTCATGCATATGCTCGAACAACTTAACGAGCTTGGTGTTGGATTTATCGTGCTGGAGCGCGGTATTCATCCCGATGCGGAACAATATTGTCTGGATCACGATATGATGGTCGTGCAGCGCGTTAGCCGCGAGGATATTATGCGCGTCTGCCGTCTAAGCGGTGCCAAGCCGCTGAAGCGCACAGCGCTTGCGAAGCAGCGCAGCGAGCTGGAGCCGCTGCTCGGGCGCACCGCCTGCGCTCGCTACGATGAGCGCCTGGAGCGCGTACGGCTGTATGCCCCGGCACCGCCGGGCCACACAGCCCGGAACGCCGAAGCCGGCTCCGTCCCGGATCCAGCTTCGGCGCCGCAGCGCCCGCAGGTGACGCTCATTGTCGGCGCAAGCACGCGCGAGGTGGTGGGCGAGCGAGCACGCATCGCCCAAGATGCCGCCTCCGCGCTGCAGGCCGCCATTCAAGGCGGCGTGCTTCCTGGCGGAGGCACGACAGAGGTAGCGCTCGCCTATCGGCTGGAGCGCTACCGCGAGAGTGTGCGCGGCATGGAGGCATTCGGCATCGCTGCCGTCGCACAGGCACTGCGCAAGCCGATGGCACAGATCGTGCTCAATGCCGGATTCAATCCGCTTGAGAAGCTGGAGGAGGCGCGCGCGGCGCAGCTTGCCTCGAACAATGATGCAATCGGCATTGACTGCGATTCAGGAGCATTGCTCGATTATGCACAGGCGGGCATTTATGACCCGGCAGCCGTGAAGCTGCATGCTTTGCGTGCTGCAGGAGAAGTAGCCGCAGCGGTGCTTCGCATCCATACGGTAATTAAGATGAGAGCACAATCCTGATTGGAGAACGCTCGCCTGAGCTAAAACTAGGTAACAATGTATATGCAACTATAGATAAAAGTATTGAACTACGAAGGGGAGGTGAAGGGGTTGAACCCAGAAAAAGAAGAGAACATCGCAACTGAAACGATGAATGAAGAGGCGGCACAAGCTGCCCATAATCATACAGAAGACATTCCTGCTGCTGATAACGCGACAGCGGAGTCCAGCGAAGGGAATACTTCTTCGAGCGAAGGTGCAGTGGAGGATGCTGAGCTTGCCAAAGCAAAAGCAGAAGCAGAGGAATACCAGCAGCGCTTCTTGCGTGCGCAGGCAGACTTCGATAACTTCCGCCGCCGCACACTGAAGGAGAAGGAAGATCTCGCGAAGTATGCTTCTGCGAAGCTCGTTACCGAGCTGCTTCCTGTGCTCGACAACTTCGAGCGCGCACTTGCAACTGAGCAAGCGGCGAGCGAAGCTGAATCATTCATCAAAGGGGTAGACATGATCTTCCGCCAGTTGGGCCAAGTGCTGGAGCAGGAAGGTGTGAAGCCGATGAAAGCTGTCGGCCAGCCTTTCAATCCAGAATTCCATCAAGCGGTAATGACAGTCGAAACAGATGAATTTGAAGAAGGCACTGTAGTTGAAGAACTGCAGAAGGGCTACTTGCTGAAGGACAAAGTATTGCGTCCGGCAATGGTCAAAGTTAGCGGATAACGTGAACGTACAAGCCGGATTACACGGCCAATGTATGAGCACATCACATTAAGAAATTCATGATAAATGAGAATCGAAGTTAGTTAGAGGAGGATATATTCATGAGTAAAGTAATTGGTATTGACTTAGGTACAACAAACTCTTGCGTTGCGGTTATGGAAGGCGGCGAAGCTGTCGTTATCCCGAACCCAGAAGGTGCGCGCACAACCCCTTCCGTATTAGGTTTCAAGAAGGATGGAGAGCGCGTTGTTGGTGAAACAGCGAAGCGTCAAGCGATCACAAATCCTGATCGTACCGTGATCTCCATTAAGCGTCATATGGGAACAAACCATAAAACATCAATTGATGGCAAAGACTTCACACCGCAAGAGCTTTCCGCAATCATTTTGCAAAAATTGAAATCCGATGCAGAAGCTTATTTGGGTCAACCGGTTACTCAAGCCGTAATCACAGTTCCTGCATACTTCAACGATTCCCAACGTCAAGCAACGAAGGACGCTGGTAAAATCGCAGGTCTTGAAGTTCTTCGTATCGTCAACGAGCCTACAGCGGCAGCACTTGCTTATGGCGCAGACAAAGAAAACGATCAAACGATCCTCGTATACGACTTGGGCGGCGGTACATTCGACGTATCGATCCTTGAGCTCGGCGACGGCTTCTTCGAAGTTAAAGCGACAAGCGGCGACAACCAATTGGGCGGCGACGACTTCGACCAAGTTATCATCGATTACTTGGCTGCAGAATTCAAGAAAGAGCATGGCATTGACTTGGCTAAAGACAAAGCAGCTGTGCAACGCTTGAAAGATGCTGCTGAAAAAGCGAAAAAAGAATTGTCCGGCGTAATGACAACAACAATCAGCTTGCCGTTCATCACGGTTGTTGATGGAGTGCCTCAGCACTTGGAAGTAAACTTGACTCGTGCGAAGTTCGAAGAATTGTCTGAGAACTTGGTTGAGCGTACACTTGGCCCAACTCGCCAAGCGATGCAAGATGCAGGCATGACTCCTGCTGACATCGACAAGATCGTTCTTGTCGGCGGTTCTACTCGTATCCCAGCGGTACAAGAAGCAATCAAGAAGCTTACAGGCAAAGAGCCTCACAAAGGCGTTAACCCGGATGAAGTGGTTGCACTTGGTGCAGCCGTTCAAGCTGGCGTATTGACTGGCGACGTGAAGGACGTTGTATTGCTCGACGTAACACCATTGTCCCTCGGTATCGAAACAGCAGGCGGTGTATTCACGAAGATGATCGAGCGCAACACTACGATTCCTACAAGCAAGTCGCAAGTGTTCTCGACTTATGCAGACAACCAAACGAGCGTAGAAATCCATGTGCTTCAAGGTGAGCGCTCCATGGCTGCTGACAACAAGACACTTGGCCGCTTTATGCTGGCGGATATCCCACCAGCTCCACGCGGAGTGCCACAAATCGAAGTTAGCTTCGATATCGATGCGAATGGTATCGTAAAAGTATCTGCACAAGACAAAGGTACTGGTAAGACTCAAAACATCACAATTACTTCCTCCAGCGGCTTGAACGATGAGGAAATCGACCGCATGATGAAGGAAGCAGAAATGCATGCGGAAGAAGACAACAAGCGCAAAGAAATGGTCGAAGTGAAGAACAGCGCTGACCAATTGGTATACACAACGGAGAAAACAATTAAAGACTTGGGCGACAAGGTTGACCAGGCTGAAGTAGATAAAGCAAACGAAGCAAAAGAAAAAGTGAAAAAAGCACTCGAAAGCAACAACGTTGACGAGATCAAAGCAGCAACAGAAGAGTTGACGCAAATCGTACAGCAGTTGTCAGTGAAGCTGTATGAGCAAGCTGCTCAAGCTCAGCAAGCAGCACAAGGCCAAGAGCCAGAGCAAGGCGCAGCGAAGAAAGACAACGTCGTTGATGCTGATTATGAAGTCGTAGACGAAGACAAGAAATAAGCTTTTCGATGGTGAGGTCAAAGCCGGGAGCACTCGGCTTTGACTTTCCTTTTGCAGTGAATTCGTATAGTCTTCTATAGAGGTATGCTACGAAAGCGTATGGGGGTGGAATAGTGGCGAAACGAGATTATTATGAAGTGCTTGGCGTTGCCAAAGGTTCTGGCGACGACGAGATTAAGAAGGCGTATCGCAAGCTCGCACGCCAATATCACCCGGATGTCAACAAGGCCGCGGACGCAGAAGACAAGTTCAAGGAAGTCAAAGAAGCGTACGATGTGCTAAGTGACAATCAAAAACGGGCGATGTATGACCAATACGGTCATGTCGATCCGAACCAAGGTATGGGTGGCGGCGGAGGCGACTTCGGCGGATTTGGCGATATCTTCGATATGTTCTTCGGCGGCGGAGGCCGCAGCAAGGATCCGAACGCGCCGCAGCGTGGCGGAGATTTGCAGTACACGATGACGATCGAATTCAAGGAAGCCGTATTTGGCAAAGAGATGGACATTACCATCCCGCGTACCGAGCAATGCGACACATGCTATGGTTCTGGAGCGAAGCCGGGAACGAAGCCAGATGCATGTACGACTTGCCACGGAACAGGACAGCAAGAAGTCGTGCAGAATACGCCGTTTGGCCGCATGGTTAACCGTCGTGCATGTTCGACATGTCAAGGCCGAGGCAAAATTATTCGTGAGAAGTGTGGAACTTGTCACGGTGCAGGTACTGTGAAGAAGCAGCGCAAAATTCATGTCCGCATTCCTGCGGGTGTCGATGATGGCGCACAGCTGCGCATGAGCGGCGAAGGGGAAAGTGGACTTCGCGGCGGGCCGAGTGGGGATCTGTATATCGTAATCCGCGTGAAACGCCACGAGTTCTTCGAGCGTGATGGGGACGATATCTATTGCGAGATTCCGCTTACGTTCGCGCAAGCAGCGCTTGGCGACGAGATTGAAATTCCGACGCTAACGGAGAAGGTGAAGCTGAAAATACCGGCTGGTACACAGACGGGCACGTTCTTCCGCCTGCGTAACAAAGGGGTTCCTCGCCTGCGCGGTTCTGGTCAGGGCGATCAGCATGTTAAGGTTGTTATCGTGACACCGACGAAGCTGTCTGACGAGCAGAAGGAGCTGCTTCGCCAATTCGCGGAGAAGAGTGGCGAACATCCGAACTACGGCGGGAATGAAGAATCGTTCTTTGATAAGATGAAGCGTGCTTTCCGCGGAGATTAACAATAATTTCATACAACTGCGATTGGCCGATTTGTCTATACCATTTATCATTCATGTATATGTTCATAACTTCGGTCGGAGCATAGAGAAGGATCACAACGAACGTATTGAGATTTTCAATGCGTATGTTGTGATCCTTTTTATTATTTCCTAGAGAACTATGTACGACTGTATTTACGCCATATGCATAATCCGATGGGAAATGACTCAAGTTATGGAGGAGATATATTGATGACGAACCCGAAGGAGGCGCACCGATGAACAATTTCCATGATACGCATAACCGCCCCTCAAGCGCTTACAGCGAGCAGGCAGATGCGGACATTAATCAACAGGTTGTCCCAGCGGACGGCAAGTTTGAGGATGTGGAATTTTCATATGAAGAGGCGGATCGCGATGACTTGAAGGCATTGGAGCGTGCGAATCAGGCCGATGAGCGTGCGGAACAGTCGTGACACGCATAACAGCTACGTTTGAGCATGCTTCGGCTGCAGATGTATGTGAGCGCAAGCTGGAGGCATTGAGAGGGCAAGACATACGTATTACGGCAGGAGACGACTATTACATGGTCAGCGCGGATGTTGAAGAGGACGTGCTGGATCGGGCCTATGCGCTCATCCGCGACCATTTAGGCGAAGCCTCCAAGTGAGCGCCAACAACTGAATAATGCGTTGAATGAATCAACATAAAGAGGCAAAACTCCACAGCGATAGCGCTCCTTAGTGAACGCTCGTTGTATGGAGTTTTGTTTTTGTGTACAATAAATAGAATGTGTAGCTATTTTAAGATGTATAGGAGGATGTACGATCGTGCATTGGCATGAATTAACGATACATACAACCGAAGAAGCAATTGAAATGATATCGAACTTTTTGCATGAGGCTGGCGCTGGGGGCGTGACGATTGAAGAATCGGGGACGCTTAACAAGCAGCGCGATACTACGTATGGGGAATTGTATCAATCTCCACTGAACGATATCCCTGAGGGACAAGCAGTCGTACAAGGATATTTTGCAGATGGAACGGATTTGAAGGAAGTAGAAGCAGTCATTCGTGAGCGTATTGAAGAACTCAGAAGCTATCAGATCGATCCGGGTGAAGCTCTAATTTCGTGGAAGACGGTTCATGAGGATGACTGGGCAAATGCATGGAAGCAGTATTTCAAGCCAGCGCGTGTTACAGAGCGATTGACAATTAAGCCGACATGGGAGTCCTATACGGCGCAAGAAGGTGAGCAGATTATTGAGCTGGATCCAGGGATGGCATTCGGTACGGGAACACATCCGACGACCTCGCTCTGCTTGCGTACCTTGGAAAGTGTCGTTCAAGGCGGAGAAGATGTCATTGATGTTGGGACAGGCTCAGGCATATTGGCAATTGGAGCCTGCAAGCTTGGCGCCAAGCATGTGCTTGCGATTGATCTGGATCCGGTTGCGGTATTAAGCGCGAAGGAAAATACCAGCTTGAACGGTCTAGCCGATGATATAACAGTGCGAGAAGGCGACCTGCTTAGTATTATCAAAACGAGCGGTACCGATGAGGAGCAGGAGCTTGGCGTGCAGCTTCCGGTTCAGATCGTAGTAGCCAATATTTTGGCGGAGATCATTCTGCTGTTCGTCTCGGATGTCTACGAAGCATTGCAGCCAGGCGGAGTTTACATCGCATCAGGCATTTACAAAAATAAAGAAGACGTCGTGGAGCAGGATTTGCTCGCGAAAGGCTTCATTGTTGAAGCGAAGCACCGGGAAGAAGACTGGATTGCATTCGTTGCGCGCAAGCCGTTTGAATAGAGGAGAGGGGACAATTTATGGATTTTCTAAATAGCCTGCTGGTAGTCAAGCTGGAGTTGCTGCCCTTTCTCGTACTGTCACTGTTGATTTCGTTCACTGTTCACGAATTTGCACATGCTTACTCCGCATGGAAATTTGGTGATCCGACAGCGAAGATGCTCGGCCGCGTCAGTTTGAACCCGACGAAGCATATTGATTTCCTTGGTATGCTGTTGTTCGTCATCGCTGGCTTCGGATGGGCAAGGCCTGTTCCAGTCAATCGGGACAACTTCAAAAAGCCGCGTGCAATGGGGATTGTTGTATCCGCAGTCGGACCGCTCAGCAACTTGCTATTAGCGTTCATTGGTACATTGGTGCTTCATCTTGGATTTAAATTGGGGTTTGTCGATGTGGGATCTGGGAATCGGATCCACTTGGCATTATTTTATTTCTTGTCCTTCTTGATCTCGAACAATGTCCTGCTGTTCTTGTTCAACTTAATTCCACTGCCGCCGCTTGACGGCTATCGCATAGTGGAAGATTTGGCGCCGGCTCATGTACGTTCCCGGTTGCAGCAGATTGAACAATGGTCGATCTTTATCTTCTTGATTATCGTGTTCATCCCTGTGTTGCGGGATAAGACGCTAGGGCCTTTGTTCAGCTTGATCCAGCCGATCATGAGGGAGATGTCCCGAGCAGCTATGTTCATCGTAGGCAGTTAAGAATGCCCGCGCAGCAAGCTGTCCACGCTGTCTAAGGAGTATCCAGAATACGAGTGAAAAATGTTGACAATGCTGGCGAATGCCGCTTAAAACGTGTATGATGAGGAATGTTGATTACGATGCAGAAATATTTTGTGCCCTCCGCGCAGTTCGGAGATCAAAGCATACAAATTACGGGCAATGATGCCCACCATATTATGAACGTAATGCGCCTCAAGCCTGGAGCTGAGATATTGGTCAGCGATGGGGAGAAGCGTGAGGCGGTCGTTGTGATTGAGCAGTGTGGTGCGGATGGGGTAGAAGCTCGAATTGTCGAGATGAGGGACTTCGACCGAGAGCCGACTGTACAAGTAACCATTGCGCAAAGCTTGCCGAAAGGCGATAAAATGGAGCTTATCATTCAGAAATGCACGGAGATTGGTGCCGTGCATTTCATGCCGTTCATCTCAGAACGGACAGTTGTTCAATATGACAGCAAGAAGGAAGCGAAGCGCTTGGAGCGTTGGGGCAAGATTGCGAAGGAAGCAGCTGAGCAGTCTCATCGGAATGTTGTCCCGACGATCGCAACATCAATGAACTGGAAGGCCTTGACGGCCCAGTTCGCTTCCTATGACCTTGTTCTTATCTGCTATGAGGATGAGCGAGGGACGATGCTGCGCGACGTATTAGAAGCGTTCGCACCTACACAGGGCGACATGCAGGGAAGTATGGCGAAGCAAGCTCAAATGATGGTTGTCATCGGGCCTGAGGGTGGATTTGCTGCGCAGGAAATTCATTCAGCTGTGGAAGCTGGAGCACGATGTGTCAGCTTAGGCCGTCGCATATTGCGAGCAGAAACGGCAGGAATGGCTGCATGTGCCTGCATCATGTATCAATTCGGAGAAATGGGGGGAATGTGAACGATGCCATCAGTAGCATTTTACACATTGGGCTGCAAAGTCAATTTTTACGATACAGAAGCGATCTGGCAATTGTTCAAAAATGAAGGCTATGAGCAGGTCGACTTCGAGCAGACGGCAGATGTATACCTGATTAATACGTGTACCGTAACCAATACAGGCGACAAGAAGAGCCGTCAAATCATTCGTCGCGCTGTGCGCCGCAATCCTGACGCAATTATTGCGGTAACAGGATGCTATGCGCAGACATCGCCTGCGGAGATTCTTGACATTCCAGGCGTTGATCTCGTTATCGGCACACAGGATCGTGAGAAGTTGATGGATTACATTCGTGAGCTGCATGAACAGCGCCAGCCTATTAATGCGGTACGCAACATTATGAAGACACGTGCGTTCGAGGAATTGGACGTGCCTGATTTCGCAGAGCGGACGCGTGCGTTCTTGAAGATTCAAGAAGGGTGCAACAACTTCTGTACATTCTGTATTATTCCTTGGTCGCGTGGTCTATCCCGCAGCCGTGAAGCGGAGAGTGTGTTGAATCAGGCTCGCCAGCTCGTAGCGGCAGGCTACAAGGAGATCGTACTCACAGGGATTCATACCGGTGGGTACGGCGACGATATGGAGAACTATGACTTGACCGATCTGTTGTGGGATTTGGACAAGGTAGAGGGGCTTGAGCGTATTCGTATCAGTTCCATTGAAGCCAGCCAAATTGATGATCGCATGATCGAAGTACTGAACAAGTCCTCGAAAATGTGCCGTCATCTGCATATTCCGCTTCAAGCGGGCAATGACGAAGTATTGAAGCGTATGCGCCGCAAATATACGACACAGGAATTCGCGGAGAAGATTGCTCGTATTCGTGAGGCAATGCCGAATGTGGCGATTACGACAGACGTCATTGTAGGCTTCCCAGGTGAGACGGATGAGCATTTCCGTCAAGGCTATGAATTTATGAAGCAAGTGGGCTTCTCTGAAATGCATGTATTCCCGTATTCGAAGCGTACAGGTACTCCGGCTGCGCGCATGGAGGATCAAGTGGATGAAGAAGTGAAGCATGCTCGCGTTCATGAGCTGATTGATCTGTCTGAACAAATGCAGCTGGAATATGCACAGAAGTTCGTTGGAGAAGTTGTCGAAGTGATTCCAGAACGGAACACGAAGGGCGATGAAGGTGCTGGCATGCTGATGGGCTACTCGGACAATTACCTTCAAGTAATCTTCGAAGGAGATGAGTCCTTGATTGGCCAATTATGCCGCGTGAAAATTACAGAAGCGGGCGTGAATGAGAATCAAGGTATTCTTACACGCGTCATTGGCCAGGAGCCAAATGTTGCTTCCTAATCACCTTGTCTAACAATTGGAAATAGAGAAAATTAGCAATAAGCTAGAAGAACGAAACAACCGAAACCACTGAATAAAGAATCGAGGAGGATTCTCCGCTCAGCAATGGCTGAATGGATGAAATCCTCTTTCTTTTCGGTTAGGATATATACATAGGAGTAACGAACATAAATGGAGGTGCGCACGATGAAGGAAGTATCCGCAGGAGGAGTCGTTTACCGCAGAAGAGGAGAAGGAATTGAGATCCAACTGATCCAAGATCGGTATGGCAAGATCTCGCTGGCCAAGGGCAAGATGGAGGCCGGAGAGACGATTGAACAGACGGCGTTGCGTGAAATATGGGAAGAGACCGGGATTCATGGACGAATCGATACCAAACTCGATACCATTTATTATCAATATGTACAACCACAAGCGGGTACAATTGATAAAGAGGTGCATTATTTCCTCGTTGAGGCAGAGGAAGGCAAGCTTCATGCGCAAATTGAGGAAATTCGCAGCGTAGAGTGGTACAGTCCGCAAGAAGCGTGGGAGAAGCAGCATGAGTTCGGATATGATAACAACGACCACATCCTGCAAAAGGCATTTGAGGAATTGTCCATATCCGTAAATCTTTAATTCTCTGCACATTGCAGGAAGGAGAGAGTCTGCATGACGGATCAGCTTCAATTGGCACCATATATCGATCACACCCTGCTTAAGCCGGAAGCGACAGCGCGCGATATTGAGAAGCTGTGTGCGGAGGCGAGCCGATATCACTTCTACAGTGTGTGCGTGAACGGAGCTTGGGTATCCGCTTGTCGCGATCTACTGAATGGAACCGGCGTGAATGTGACGGCGGTATGCGGGTTTCCATTGGGGGCTAGTGCCAGTCAAGCCAAGGCATTTGAAGCGGCCCGGGCGGTAGAGGACGGGGCTGCTGAGATCGATATGGTGCTGCAGATTGGAAGCCTGTTAAGCGGAGATCTGAAGGCTGTTGAACAGGATATCGCCCAGGTTGTCCGGATGGTTGAGGGAAGCGTGATCGTCAAGGTCACCTTGGAGACAGGCATTCTCCATACAGAGCATAAGATTGCGGCATGCAAAGCATCGGAAGCGGCAGGTGCCCACTTTGTCAAAACGTCGACCGGCTTCGGCAAGGGCGGGGCAACGCTGGAAGATATTCGTCTGTTGCGGGCGCATGTGCCTGCGCATATGGGCGTTAAGGCTTCCGGCGGCATTCGGGATACCGCCGCAGCGCTCGCAATGATTCAAGCGGGAGCAACGCGCATCGGCACGAGTTTCGGTATTGCAATTGTTAACGGATCCGGTTCCAAACCGGCAGGTAACACAAAGGCAGGGCCAGGAGGGAACTTGCAATATTAAAAATGGTCTGGGCGTGTGCAATCTGACCGGCGGCGTCGGAGCCAAATACGGCGCTAAGCTGTCCGATTTGGCTGATAAAAGGATAGAATAGGACAGCGCCGCCAATGTTCAGCACGACATGGGTCCAGGCGACGAACTGTCCGCTTCTTGTCCCGCCAAGTGAAGCAATTACGGCTGTGAAGCAGGTGCCAACATTAGATCCAATTGCGATCGCAATGCCAACTTCAACGGGTAATGCCCCGGTAGCTGATAATCCCATGGCCATTGCAATAATAGCTGCACTGCTGTGCACGAGTGCTGTTATGACGACGCCCGCTGCCAGCGCCCAGAGCAGACTGTCGCTTGATCGTTCCAAGAACCAAGTGAATAGTCCGCGCTGCTGCAGCGGCTCACTAATCTGCTTCATCCATTCAATGCCGAGCATAATGAAGGCGAAGCCTGCCGTGGCAAGGGAGCCGAATTGGAGCGGCGGCCACCAAGAGGCGATGCGGTGCAGCAGCTTAGGCTGATATTCGTCGGCCAATGCCCCAATGAACCATCCGGCTAAGGACAGGAAGAGGAGGGGCTTGGCGAATTGGCTTATATTTAGACCAATCAACTCGGTTGTCAGACAAGTGCCGATATTGGTGCCTAGAATGATGCCGAGCGTGCGGGAGAAGTTCATAATACCGGCATTGACCAGACCTATCGTAATGACCGTGATGGCCGTGCTGCTCTGCAGTACGGCTGTCATGCCTGTGCTGAACAGCATTCCATGTATAGGGGTGCGGGTAGAACGGTGTAGAAACCGCTGCAGGTAGGGGCCAGCCCAAGCATGCAGGGCAAGCTCCATCGTTTTCATTCCGAATAGAAACAGTGCCAATCCGCTAAGGAGCGGGAACCAAATTTCTTTAAACATGAAGGGCTCCTTTGTCATCCATAATTCGTCGCAATAAGCTATTCCATTCTATGCTTGCGAGTGGACAACCATGACATGCCATTGGAGCTGAGAGGAGAACTGTAATTGAATAGGCCTTATGTGAAATTAATCCGTTCGCGGAAAAAGAGAATTGAACGCTCCCATCCTTGGGTATATCAATCAGAGATTGAAACAGTCGAAGGAAATCCTCAGCCGGGGATGCTTGTCGATGTCCAGAACGCTCAGGGGAAATACATTGCAACAGGCTATTATAATCCTGCCTCGCAAATTACGGTGCGCATCGTATCCTATGAGCCAATTGAAGCAATGGATGAGGCCTTCTTCAAAGAGCGAATCAAACGTTGTGTTGCACATCGTCAGCGCTTCTTGCCTGGAGCCAAGGCTTATCGCCTCGTATACGGCGAAGCAGACTTTCTGCCAGGACTTATCGTGGATCGCTTTGGCGATGTTCTCGTCGTGCAGATTGTGACGCTGGGAATGGATGTCCATCGGGAAGCGTTGGTGGCAGCCCTAGTCGATGTCATGCAGCCGCGCGGCATCTATGAGCGCAGCGATGTGCCAATTCGTGAGCGTGAGGGTCTTGAACTGAAGACAGGCGTGCTGTATGGAGATTGTCCGCGCCATGTCCAAGTAGAGGAGAACGGGCTTATCATCGAGGTTGATATCGTAGAAGGACAGAAGACAGGCTACTTCTTCGACCAGCGTGAGAACCGCGCTTCCATTGCTCCGCTTATGACAGGCTGGGGAGCTCGCAGCGGCATCCACATGGGTGAAGTAGAGGCCGAGGATGGAACCGTGCAGAGCTTGCCACTCAATGCGAAGGGAAAGCCGGTTACATTCCCATGGTGGGATGGTGCGACGGTGTTGGAATGCTTCTCTCACACAGGAAGTTTCACGTTGAATGCTTGTAAATATGGAGCCAAGAAGGTCACTTGTCTCGATATTTCCGAGCATGCGATCGAGAGTGCAAAGCGCAATGTCGAACTGAACGGCTTTACAGACCGTGTTGAGTTTGTCGTTGCGGATGCCTTCGCCTATTTGCGTGAGCAGGTTCATGGCTTGGAGGAGCGCACGCAGCGGGCAAGCGGAGAATCTAGTGCGAAGAAGGTGGATACTTCGAAACCGATGACTGCTGGAGGCGGACGTACGTGGGATGTCGTCGTGTTGGATCCTCCGGCCTTCGCGAAGACGCGAGGTGCTGTCGAAGGCGCGTATCGGGGCTACAAGGACATCAATCTGCATGGTATGAAGCTGGTCAATGAAGGCGGCTATCTTGTGACAGCAAGCTGCTCTTATCATATGCGTCCGGACATGTTCATGCAGTCGATATTGGATGCGGCTCAGGATGCAGGTAAGGTGCTGCGCCTTGTCGAATGGCGTCCTGCCGGCAAGGATCACCCGCAAATTGCGGGAGTGGATGAAGGTCATTATTTGAAATTCGCCATCTTCGAGGTTCGCTCGAAGTAATCTTCCTAAAGTATCGATAGGATAAGGAAGAATAAACAAGAAAAGCGCCATTCATTGCAGACAGGTTTGGGATCGTCTGCAATGAATGGCGCTTGCTGTATATATGGGATAAAGTTAGCAGTTAGGATATATTTGAGTTTCTTCGGTTTCCTCACTCTATGCTCTTATTCCAGCTGTCGATCGGGTAATAAATGCGCCGCCAAGCCAGCGTCCATATCCACCAGACTGAGCCCAGTTGAGAGTGCCAACCAGTACCTGCTGGCCGCTTTTGGTTAAGAGGAGGTGACCAGCATCGGCTAATGGAGACTTGAGAGGTTCCGGCAAGGAGGATGAAGAGGGAGATAGCTCAAGCAACGGAGCGTCTCCGCGGGTCATTCGACGCAGGTATCCCCAGAACTGCATATCCCCAAGTCCGTATTGCGGCAGTTGATTGCGAACAATCTCGAAGCAGTTCTGAAATGTAACAGCCCCATCTTGAACAGCGCCTAGCGTGGATCGCTCGACAATCCCGATTCCATCCTGTGTTGAGGGGTAACGGGAGAGGTGGAATTGAAGCGCTTCCGTAATAGCGCAAAATGGAGCAGGGGTACTGCTTGATTCCTGAACCCATTGTGCAATTTTCAGTGGGTTTGGACTTGTATACGCAATCCAAGCAGAACGCATCCATTCGATGTGCTCAGCGGATAACCGTATGGCGGCATCTCGATAAGGGGCCAACTGCTCTCCCGTAAGCACCCCAAATCCGAGATAGCGATCATGTTCAGCAATGGAGGCGATGTCGATCCAATATAGCTTGGCATGCGCATTCTCTTGTGTCAGGCGATCTACTAAGCGGAGCAGCATGGTAATGTCGAACAGATCGTGTTCGAACCATAATGCAATCTCTTGAGCAGGCAAAATATCTGATTTCCACGTGCGTTCCTGTTCATTTCCTCTTTGCAAAAAAACAGTGGAAGGCAGCCCGCACATTCGCTCTAATTGCAGCGCTCGATAAGCCAGATACTGCTCAAGCCTAGCGTATACGGGGCCTTCGGTCAGCAGCTCTGAATATACCCATACCTGCTCATTCCACAGCTGTTCGGCGACTTTGGTTAGCTGCATGGCAGTACAATCTCCATTGACAATATGTATCATGACAATCAGCCTCCTTATTCGAATAGAGGGTAGGTTGAACATGAGCCTCGCCTTCGATTACGAAGTTACATGATGCACTGCAACTCACAAGAAGCAGATGGCGAATATCGGCATCGTTTCCAAACATGTGTTCTATCGCTAGTTTGAAATATGATATAATGAAACCTAATGCTAGAATCGGGTGTAACCGAAATTATATACCAATTATTGGTTTGATCATAGTGTATCATATCGTGGCAAGTAGATGCCATGAATCGCATTTAGGGAAATGGAGGGATCACTTTGCCGTTGCATTTTGTCATCGGTCGTTCCGGCAGTGGCAAGACGGAGCATGTGTTAAGAAGCGTACGAGATGAGCTTCGCAGCCAAGCGGACGGGGCACCGATTATATGGATAGTCCCCGAACAGGCAACCTTTCAGGCAGAGCATGCACTCATTCGTGAGGATGGAATCGCTGGCATATTGAGAGCGCAAGTACTAAGCTTCCGGCGACTTGCGTATCGCGTCATGCAAGAGGCTGGCGGCACTGCACTAACAGCGATCAATGAAGAGGGCAAGAAGATGCTGCTCTACAAGATTTTGCAGCGCCGCAAGTCAGATTTGCCTTTATTTGCGGGTGCAGCAGAACAATTCGGATTTATCGAGAAGCTTAACGATCTCTTTGATGAGATGAAGCGGTATCGAGTAGAGTCCAGTGAAGTTGAGGAGCATCTTGCTTTTTTGGACGCTCACATGACAGGACAACCGCTGTTATCCGCGAAGCTTCGCGACATTTCCAGCATCCTGCATGAGTTTGAATCGGAATTGGCTGGTCGCTACTTGGATGGGGAAGACGTGCTTGCTCGGTTGTCCGAGGGTGTTGCAGCATCGGAGTACGTGAAGAGCGCTGATATTTGGATTGACGGGTTTCACGGATTTACCCCACAAGAATATGCGGTTCTCGCTTCGCTCATTCTCCATGCGCCGAATGTAAGTGTGACGCTGTGTTTGGATAAGGCTTATGCGCTTGGCGAAGTTCCGCATGAGCTGAATTTGTTCCATCCAACGGCAACTACTATGCTGAAGCTGCTAGAGATGGCCGATACGCTTGGCGTGGACATCGGAAGCATAACGCATCTTGACTCGAAGGAAGCGCCACTTCCTCGTTATACAGCTTCTCCGAAGCTTGCTCATCTGGAGCGGCATTTTGAACGCAAAGTGCCCTATCGTGAGCCGGAAGTTAATGTGAAGAGCAAGGATAGCCATGCGTCCGATCACGATACGAAGCGAGAGGTTACGGTGCAGGCGGCAGTACATCGCCGCGCCGAGGTTGAAGCGGTTGCTGGGGAAATGCTGCGGCGTGTGCGCAACGAGCAGGTACGCTGGCGGGACATGGCGGTAATGGTGCGGAACATTGCACATTATGGTGAGCTGATTGATACGGTATTCACCGAGGCGGGGATTCCCTATTTTACAGATCAGAAGAAATCAGTACTGCATCATCCATTTGTTGAGATGACGCGAGCGGTGCTTGATATCATAATAGGCAATTGGAAATACGACGCAGTATTTCGGTTTGTCAAAACCGATTTTTTGCTGTCCGAAGATGGTTCGATTACAAGAGAGCACTTTGACAAGTTGGAGAACTATGTGCTTGCATGCGGCATCGAAGGAGGCAGGTGGACAAGCAACCGTCCATGGCCTGCAATGCCGGAATTGTCGCTTGATCCTGATCATGCGGATGGAGCGGCGGAAGGCACAACTGAAGAAGCTGAGTCTGTTGAACGGCCAAGACATGCTCCAGAGTGGGTGGAGCAATGCCGCAGCATCATTGCCGATCCGATTGCTGAGCTTGCACGCGCAATGAAGGCGAGCTCGAACGTTCGCGGCATGTGCGAGGCTATGTATGCGTTCTGGATGGCGCTTGGTGTGCCTCATAAGCTGGAGCGCATGAGCCAAGATGCATTGCTTGACGGAGAGGTTCAACTATCACGGGAACATCGGCAAATATGGGGGGCTCTCTTAGATATATTGGATCAAATGGTAGAGATGGTCGGCGAAGAGAAGATGAGCATTGAATTGTTCGGCGGCATGCTGGATACCGGATTTGAGAGCATCAAGATGGCGCTTGTTCCGCCAGCGCTGGATCAAGTACTCATTGCTTCAATGGATCGGACAAGACCCGGCCAAATTAAGCACTTATATATGCTTGGCGTGAACGATGGCGTTATACCGGCTCGTCCGATTGAAGATGGCGTGCTTACGGAGCATGAACGGGACACTCTGCAGCAGATAGGCATGGAACTCGCGCCTGGCGTCCGCCGCAAGCTACTGGACGAGCGGTTCTTAATTTATCAGTCCTTCGCGACGCCTAGCGACAGTCTGTGGATTAGCTACGCACTCGCTGATGAAGAAGGGAAGACATTGCTGCCGTCCGAGGTGGTTCGGCATGTACGCGGCATGTTCCCACGTGTACAAGAGCGGCTCGTCATGGCTGAGCCGAATGAATTCATGAATGAGGAGGAGCAATCGGAATTCGCTGTCTATCCGGAATCTGCGCTGAAACACCTGATTGTTCAGCTGCGACAGTGGCGCCAAGGAAGACCAATGGCGAATATATGGTGGGATGTATACCGCTGGTTCGCCGCGCAGCCAGCATGGCATGATCGGCTGAAGGTGCTGATGGGCTCGCTATTGTATCGGAATCAAGCAGAGACACTTACTCCGACCACAAGCCGTCACTTGTACGGTACTGCCTTGCGAACCAGTGTGTCTCGCATGGAGCGCTTCGTAGCCTGTCCGTTCTCGCACTTCGCCTCCCATGGCTTGAAGTTGAAGGAACGTCGGGTATATCGATTGGAGGCTCCAGACATCGGGCAGTTGTTCCACGCAGCGCTCAGCCGCTTTGCCATAGATTTGCAGAGCTCGAATCGAACTTGGGCAGCGCTGTCGGCGGATGAATGTCGAGCAGAAGCAGATCGTATCGTGGATATGCTTGCCCCAAAATTGCAAGGGGAGATTCTGCTTAGCTCGAAGCGTTATGAGCATATCTCGCTCAAGCTGAAGCGAATCGTTGGCCGTGCTGCTTCCGTGCTTGGAGAGCATGCTCGCAGAGGTCAGTTTGAGCCAATTGGACTGGAAATGGATTTTGGTCCGGACAAGCCGTTGCCACCGCTTCGATTTACTCTAAGCAATGGATGTACGATGGAGATCATCGGAAGGATTGACCGGGTGGACAAGGCGGACAGTGACCGCGGCGTGCTGCTTCGCGTCATTGACTATAAATCGAGTTCGACAGATTTGAAGCTGCAGGAAGTGTATTACGGTCTGTCGCTGCAAATGCTCACTTATTTGGATGTATTGATTACGTATGCGGAACTGTGGCTCGGCTCGTCGGCATTGCCTGCTGGCACACTCTATTTCCATGTTCACAATCCTTTGTTGCAGGCGGCGAATGGAATGAGTGTGGAGCAAGCTTATGAGCAAATGATGAAGAAATATAAAATGCGTGGACTCGTCCTGGCGGATCGCGAAGTTGTGTCCTTGATGGATGAGCCGCTTGAAAAAGGGTATTCAGACATTCTCCCGGTTGCGGTGAAGGCGGATGGGTCGTTCTACAGCAATGCATCTGTTGCGACTACGGAGCAATGGGATATGCTGCGGGGAACGGCTCGCCATGTGATCCAAGATATCGGAACCCGGATTACAGATGGTGATGTTCGGATAGACCCTTATCGCCTTGGGACGAAGAAGGCATGTGATTTTTGCAGTTATAAGCCAGTTTGTCAATTCGATGAGTTGACCGAAGGCAACGACTATCATGTATTGCCGCGGATGACGAAGGACGAAGTGTGGATGAAGATGGAAGGAGGAGCAGCGGACAATGAATCAGAACGAGAATCATAATGGGGACGAAGCGCTCGGCGGCAAGCGGCAGCAGGAGTTGGAGTTCGATCTGCTGAATTGGACACAGTCTCGTTCGGATGCTGTAGAGGCATCGCCTACAGTAAGGGTGCTGCCAGATAAGCCGGAAGGAAGCACCTGGACAGATGAACAATGGCGTGCTGTCGTTGACGGGGGACAAAATGTGCTTGTCGCGGCTGCTGCTGGATCAGGGAAGACAGCGGTTCTCGTGGAGCGTATTATTCGGACGATTAGTGATGAAGAACAACCCGTTCATGTCGACCAGCTGCTTGTTGCAACCTTTACAAAGGCGGCTGCATCCGAGATGAGAGAGCGTATTCGGCTTGCCTTGGAGCGGGAATTGGAGGCGAAGCCTGATTCTGAGCATCTGCGCCGCCAATTGGCGCTATTGAATCGCGCTTCTATCACGACACTGCATTCCTTCTGTCTGGAGGTTATTCAGCGCCATTTCCAATCGGTGCAGCTCGATCCGGCCTTTCGCATAGCAAATGACACGGAGACAGAGCTGCTGCGGCAGGACGTATTGGAGGAATTGTTTGAACAGCACTATGCGGACGGTCACTCGGAATTCAAGCGAATGGTTGATTGGTTCAGCGGGGAACGCAGCGATGAAGCCGCATTCCGCTTAGTGCAGCAGTTGTTCGACTTCTCGCGCAGTCATCCATGGCCGGATGAATGGATGAAGGAGATGGCCGCTTCGTTCGAGGTGCAATCGGTGGAAGAACTGGGCAAGTCACCTTGGACGACAAGTGTTATGCAGGATGCACGCCTGACCTTGAATGGAATTGTAGAACTGCTGCGGCAGGCGTATCGATTATTGGACGCTCCTGGAGGCCCTGAGCCCTATCGGGAGGCACTAATTCAGGAATTGTCAGGTGCTGCTGCATTGGCTGAGGCCGCTGAACATGAACCATGGGAGAGGCTTTTCTCCTCATTTGACTTATTGGCGTTCGGCCGTTTGGCTGCTTGCCGGGGAGATAAGTACGATAAATCACTGCAGGAGCAGGTGAAACGTCTTCGCGACCAAGCAAAAGCGAGGCTGCAGCAGCTGCGGGACGAATTGTTCCGCAGAACACCAGAGCAATTTCTACAGGAACTGAGCGTGATAGCCCCAATCATGCATACGCTGGCTGATGTTGTCATTGAATTCGGTGAACGCTTTGAGGAAGCAAAGCGCAAGAAGGGATGGCTGGATTTTTCGGACTTGGAGCATTACTGCCTTCGAATATTGCGCCATCCAGACTCGACACCAGCTCATACGATTCCTTCAGAAGCAGCTAGACAGTATGAAGAACAATACGTTGAGATCCTGCTCGATGAATATCAGGACACGAACATGGTTCAAGAAGCGATTGTGAATCTGATTACGCGTTCCGGCGCTGGCAACCGCTTCATGGTAGGGGACGTTAAGCAGAGTATTTACCGCTTCCGCCTTGCCGAACCAGGTCTGTTCTTGAGCAAATATGAATCTTATTCTTCAGATAGCTCCGAGCAGAAGGGGATACGCATTGATTTGGCACGCAATTTCCGCAGCCGACAGGGTGTAGTAGATGCGGTCAATATGCTGTTCCGCCAGATCATGAATGACCGAGTAGCTGAGCTGAAATATGATGAAGCTGCTGAGCTCGTTTGCGGGGCGACTTATCCAACCTTGGAACAAATCAGCGATGAATTGCGTGCTGCTCAGCGCGAGCCGAATATGGAGCAGCTTGCAGAACGCCAAAACTATGCAACCGAACTGGTGCTCATTGAGAAGGCTAGTGCAAGTTCTGATGCAGAGCTGGCCTCCGATGAAAATGAGGATATTGATTCAGATGTGGAAGCTGCGGCTGTCGAAGCGCTTGATCCTGCTGAGATGGAAACAGCACGCCTTGAGGCGCGGACAATTGCGGCAAAAATCCGCAGGCTTCTCGGGGATGAAGGAACAGAACCGTTCCTCGTGTACGATAAGTATTTGAAGCGAATGCGTCCAGCGACGTATCGGGATATTGTAATTTTACTTCGGGCGACGCAAGCATGGGCACCGCTCATGGTAGAAGAACTGAGATTGGAAGGCATTCCTGCTTACGCCGAGTTCAATACGGGCTATTTTCAGGCTACGGAGGTAGAGGTTGTACTCTCTTTGCTTCGTGTTATTGATAATCCGCAGCAGGATATTCCATTGGCGGCGGTTCTCCGCTCTCCGATTGTCGGACTTACGGCAGAAGAGCTGGCACAAGTTCGACTTCAGGGAAAGGGTATTTCTTTCTATGATGCTGTGTGTAAAACGATGCAAACCGAAGCGGGAGAACAAGAAGCTGAGGAGGTATCAAGCGACACTGACTTGCAGGATAAGCTGTATCGCTTTCTGTACAAGCTGGAGCATTGGCGGTCGGCGGCACGTCAAGGAAGTCTATCGCAGCTCATATGGCGACTGTACCGAGAGACGGGCTATTACGAATGGGTAGGCGGATTGCCAGGAGGTATGCAGCGGCAGGCCAATCTGCGAGCGCTATATGATCGGGCACGTCAATACGAATCCTCTTCCATTCGCGGTCTGTTCCGATTCCTACGCTTTATTGACCGCATGCGCGATACAGGAGGAGACTTGGGAACTGCTCGTGCGTTAGGGGAACAAGAAGATGTAGTTCGCATTATGACGATTCATAAGAGTAAAGGGCTAGAGTTTCCAGTTGTTTTTGTTGCAGGACTCTCGAAGCGATTCAATCAGCAAGACTTGAACTCGCCATTCTTGATGCACAAGAGGCTCGGATTCGGGCCGAAGTTCGTAGATGAAGAGCTCCGAGTTTCTTATCCGACACTTCCGAACTTGGCGATTCGCAGGCAAATGAAACTGGAACTGCTTGCTGAGGAGATGCGGGTGCTGTACGTCGCCTTGACAAGACCGAAGGAGAAGATGATTCTAATCGGTACTGTCAATGATCCAGAGAAGTCAATTCGGGAGTGGGGAGAAGCACTCGATGTAGAGTCCTTGCTGCTGCCTGATTATATGGTGGCACGGGCACGTTCCTACATGGATTGGATCGGGCCATCTGTTATTCGACATATGTCCGCGTCGGAATGGCGCCGATTCGCGGGGCTTCCGAATCGGAACGGGGAGTGCCTGCATGACGATCGCTCGGAGTGGAGACTGTCAATTATGTCCGCCGCGGTTCTTGCATCTGGTACAGCACTCGGCGGAGTGGAACTGGATGAGGATAAGGCGCAGGTGCTTGAGGCATTGGAGCGGTTGGACGTGCAGGAGAACATGCCGTCAAGCGATTGGCAAGCTGCGCTGGATGAGCGGCTTCGCTGGCGGGATCCGAATCGGATTGCAACTTTACTACCAGCGAAGACTTCAGTCACGGAAATGAAACGGATGGCGGCATCGGATGAATGGCCAGCCGACCAATGGATTTCAGAGCCTCGTACCGACGAGCATGAGCCGGTCGATAGAGCGATGGCTGGAAATGAAACAACTATGGACAATGGCCATTCCTTGGAGACATCAGGGGGGAATGGCTCCGCTACATCTTCTCCTCAGAGTGAAGAGGGCTTCACGCTGCATCTGCGCCGTCCTAAATTTATGGAGGCTAGCAAGGTGACGCCAACGGAACGGGGGACGTTATATCATCTCTTTATGCAGCATATGCCTTTGCATTCGGATGTGACGATAGATACTGTTCACAATACTCTGCTCTATTTGGTACAGCATCAATATATGACGGACAAGCAGGCGGAAGCGATTGATCAAGCTGCGGTAGCTGGCTTTTTCGAGAGTGAGGTTGGCCGTCAACTTCTGCAGGCAACATGGGTGAAGCGAGAGCTTCCGTTCAGCTATGGTCTGACAGCTGCTGAAGCTTATACGATCGAACTGACGAGACAGCTGCATCTCGGTTCCGGAAATAGCAATCTCGCTCAGGAGAACCCTGCTCATGAAGATGTGCCGGTAGCTGAGCCAGTTTCTAGCGAACAACCAACGCTGGACAACGATCGGTCGGGGAAATCGTCGATGGAGCGGTTTGTCGCAACTTCGACCTTCGCGGCACGAGACACATCTGGCTTGCTTGATCAGGAGACGGTACTTGTTCAAGGGGTCATAGACTGCCTGTTCGAATGGGAAGGGCAGCTCGTGCTGCTCGATTATAAGACAGATAAGGTGCTTGCACATCGAGGCGGCCTAGAGGCACTAACGGAGCATTATCGTTTCCAGTTGAATTTATACGCACGTGCAATCGAACAGATATGGCATCGTCCAGTCGACCGTAAGGTGCTGTACTTTTTCGATGCTAAGCAAGCGTGTGAACTATAGTCTATTAGAATCGCAGGAAGAAAGGAGAGACAACCATGCGTATTTTGCATACAGCGGATTGGCACTTTGGGCGGACGCTGGAAGGTAGGAGCCGTCTAAACGAACAGGCTGCTTTCGTCGAAGAGTTCATACAGCTGGCGGATGAAGAGCAGGCAGACCTGATCCTGATCGCAGGGGATGTATATGATTCGGTTAACCCACCAGCTGCGGCAGAGCAGCTGTTCTATGAGGCTGCTGCCAGATTGTCGCAGCAGGGCAAGCGCCCGGTCGTAATTATTTCCGGGAATCATGACCACCCAGATCGCTTATCGGCATCAGCGCCACTCGTGCATGAGCTTGGCGTGACGCTAATCGGGCAGCCTAGTCTGGAGCCAGTGACCATTCATTGTGCGAGAACGGGGGAAGATGCAGTTATTGCAGGGCTGCCTTATCCATCTGAGGCGCGATTAGGAGAGCTGCTTACAGCCTCCAATGAAGAACATGAGCTGCGCAGTGCATACAGCGCGAAGGTAGGGAAGCTGCTGCTTCATCAGGCCATGCATTTTCGACCTTCTACCGTTAATTTGATTATGAGTCATTTGTACGTTCTTGGCGGACTGGAGAGTGATTCTGAGCGCCCAATTCAGGTGGGTGGAGCTTATACTGTTGATCCAAGCGTGTTCGCTTGTATGGGAGCTCCTGCTGCACCGCAGTATAGTGCACTTGGCCATTTACATCGGCCACAGGCAGTGAAGGGGCCGGGGGTTATTCGCTACAGTGGATCGCCGCTCGGCTACAGCTTCTCAGAGGCGGGTCAGGCGAAGTCGGTCACTCTGCTGGATTTGGCACCGGGTCAGGAGGCTGTTCCTCAGGAGCGATTCCTCTCTTCCGGCAAGCCGCTCATGAAATGGAATGTTCGCGGTGGGTATGAAGAGACGCTTCGCTGGATTGAGGAGGGCAAGGATGCTGGTGCTTGGCTGGATGTCTGCATTCATCTTACAGAAGCACTGACGTTAGAGCAGATTCAGAAGCTGCGTCGAAATCATGAAGGTATCGTCAATATTCGTCCCATTTATCCAGAGATTGAACGAATTGCGGCTGAAGAAGGACGCCGTAGTGAACTACCGGTACATGAACTGTTCCGGAGGTTCTATGAGCGTCAGACTGGAGGAGCCAAGCCTGATGATGCATTAGTGGACTGCTTCTTGGAATTGATCGGAGAAGATGGGGTGGAGAAGGAAGGTGTAGGCGCATGAAGCCAATCGAGTTGAAGCTGGCAGGATTGCAAAGCTATCGAGAAGAGCAGTGCCTCGACTTCCAAACACTGTGCGAGACAGGTTTATTCGGTATATTTGGCCCGACAGGAAGCGGCAAGTCTACGATCTTGGATGCGATGACGCTCGCACTGTATGGGAAGGTAGAGCGAGCTACGAATGGCACGCAGGGCATATTGAATCAGGCGGAAAATCAATTGTCCGTTGCGTTTACATTTGAGTTGAACGGTGCTGGGGAGCGTAGAGCGTTCCGCGTAGAGCGCAGGTTCAAGCGGACGGGCGATATTACAGTAAGCAACTCGGTCAGTCGGTTTGTTGAGATTACGCCTGAAGGCGAGGTCGTCTTAGCTGACAAGCTGGCTGAGGTAACTCGCTGTGTTGAACAGCACATTGGATTGAAAATGGATGACTTCACAAGAGCGGTCGTTCTTCCTCAAGGCAAGTTCGCAGAGTTCTTGTCGCTTAAGGGCAGCGATAGACGTCAAATGCTTCAGCGTCTCTTCTCGCTTGAGAAATACGGAGATGAGCTGTCTGCTCGTATATCTCGTCGTGCCAAGGATGCTGAAGCCGAACTGATGGCTTACTCGGCTGAACAGCAGGGATTGGGTGATGCCTCGCAGGAAGCGCTGGCGAGTGCAGAACAGGCATTGACTGAAGCGGCGGAACAGGCGGAACTGGCGAAGGCGTCCAAGCAGGCTGTTGAGCAGGAGTATCACGCTATGGCTGAGCAGCGTGAGCTTCAACAGGAGCATGCACGAATATCGAGAAGAATGTCTGAGCTGCAGAATGAGGCGCCGAAGCGCGCAGAAGAGGAAACGAAGCTGAATCGTGCGAGAGAGGCAGAGCGGATTGCACCTGTTGCCTTGGAAGCGGAGCAGTTGATTGTAAAGCGGAACATGGCTGTGGCAGAGCATGCATCTCGTGAAGAACAAGCGGGTATCGCTGCATCGGATGCACAGAAGGCTGTGACTGCTGCCGAGGAGGCGAAGCACGTTCAAGAGCGTGAAGAGCCGGAATTGCTCCGTCGGAGTGAGCAGCTTCAAGAGGCAGTTCGCCTGCAGCAGGAATGCGAGCGTCTGCGCAAGGAGGAGGGCGAATGGAAGCTCCGCTTGGAGAGTGCCCATGCACGTTATGACTCTGCAGCGTCTGATATTGAACGATCAGAGCAGCTGCTTAAGAAGGCGGCGGCACGTCAAGAGGAGCTTCGAACGACGTTTGCGGCACATGTCAAGACTGCCGAGGAGCAGGAACACTTCCATCAGGCGATCTCTTACTATGATAAGATCACGTTCATGGAAGGACGCTCCAATGAGTTGAATGACCATCGAATGAAGCATAAAGCACAGTCAGAAGCTGTCAATCGCAAGCTTAATGATAAGCTTGAAGAGCTGTTGTCCGCAGCTGGGACGATTCGGCATAAACTGGAAGAGGGGCTTCATTCAAGAACATGCTGGAGACGGCTTCGCGAGCAAGTGACCCATCTCTTAATCCAGGTTGAATCGGCAATGGATGATGAGCGCCAGAAGCAGTGGAAGGAAACAGCGGAGCAAATGGCTGTCCAGCTAGCATTGTCATTGGTTAATAATGAGTCCTGTCCGGTATGCGGATCGAAGGAACATCCAGCCCCCGCCCATGTACATGCGAGTGCTAAGGTCAACTCTACAAATGGAGACGAGCGCTGGCGACAATGGGAGCAACTGAAGAACATATCGAGCCGATTGCTGCTGGATGTGGACGCTGAAGCAGCTCGTAGTCGTGAACAGTTCTCGACCTGGATGCAGCGTCTGCAGGAAGTGTCCGAGCGAGCGTCGCAGCTGATACGCGATCAGTTGTCAGCAGTGGCTGAAGAAGACCAACTGAGAGGCGAACATTCTTCGTGGAGAGACTCTATGACCGAGCTTGCTGCCGCGCAATCGTTCGGTTCAGATAACAAGGACATGCTGTTGGAAGGTGAATCGCCGCTGCAAGCCGGCGAAGGAGCAGCATTAGAGCAAGCAGGATCACACACGTACAAAGATGTTAAAGAATTGGATTTGGCTGCAGTGGAGAATCAGTTGACAGCTCTACAGCAAGACGTGCAGTCATTCATCCAGAATGCTCGTGCAATGGAAGGCCTTATGGAGCAACTGCTGAAGGATGCTGCAGGCAAGCAGTGGGAGCTGCAGCAATTGTCATCAAGCTACCAATCTTCAGATGCGGCATTGCGTGACGCCAATCGTGCATGGAAGGAAGCCGAAGAGGATATTGGCAAGCAGCATGAGGAATGGAATCTTCGTTACAAAGCGTTCCAATGGGAATTTGCGCAGATGCCGTCTTTGCAGCAGGAATGGAGTACACGAGAAGCAGTTGTGAGCGATTGCCGGGAACGGCTGGAGAAGAGTACGGTTTATATAGAGGAAACGAAAGAACGTATTCTTCAATACACGAAAGAGCGTCAAGCTGCTGAGGTTGAGCGTGTCAATGCGCAAGCGGAGTGTAATGGTGTTGCCCGTCTACTAGGGGATTACGAGACTCGGTTGAAGCCATGGCTGCAGAAGCAATCCATAGAGGAGCTTGCAGCAGCTACATCAGCTCGTCTAGCGGAGCTTCGTGAACGAGTTAAGCGAACAGCGGACGAGGCTGAAAGGTTACGGGCTGCAAGCGAAGCTGCAGGCCGTCAGGCGGCTCTTGCTGCGCAAGCCTTGACGAGTCTGGCCGAGCAGGTAGAAGTGAGCGGTCAACGACTTCAAGATCTGCTGTCGAAGTCTTCCTTTACAGAAATTTCAGATGTGCATGCCGCTCGGATGACAGAAGAACTCACCTCACAATTAGAGCAAACGCTGCTCGCTTATCACGATTCAGTTCGGGATGTCAGTTCGCAGCTGAATCGATTGCAAGAGCGAATAGGTTCTTCAGTGGTTACGGACGAGCAGTGGAACGCTTGCAGCGAGAAGAAAGTGGCGGCCGAAGCAGCGGCAGAGGAAGCCCTTGCTCGGAAAGCAAAGGCAGAGCGGGACGCGGAGCAGTTACGTAGCAAGCATGCACGCTGGACAGAACTTGAGGAAGCACGCTCGCGCACCGAAGAATATGCGGGCCGATTGCACCAGCTGCAGGCTGTATTCCGTGGTAACGCCTTCGTTGAATTTATTGCGGAAGAACAGCTTATGCAGGTTAGCCGCGCTGCGTCAGAACGATTGAAGGTATTAACGAAGCAGCGCTATGCGCTGGAAGTGGATTCTGGCGGGGGCTTCGTCATCCGCGATGATGGCAATGGAGGTATCCGCAGACCGGTATCTACACTATCGGGAGGAGAGACCTTCTTGACTTCGCTTGCACTGGCTCTTGCACTGTCCTCTCAGATTCAATTACGAGGCAAGTACCCTCTCGAGTTCTTCTTCCTTGATGAAGGATTCGGGACACTCGATCCTGAGCTTCTTGATACGGTTGTTACCGCACTGGAGAAGCTGCATTCGGATCGCTTGTCAGTTGGGGTAATCAGCCATGTTCCGGAGCTGCGTGCTCGCTTGGCGAGAAAGCTGGCTGTCATACCGGCAGAACAAGCAGGAGAAGGGTCACGAATCGTAATGGAAACGAATTAGATGGTTGTGAACTAGCTCACAGTAACAGTTTCAACAGGCTGTTATAATACAGACAGCCGACATCAATAATTTTCCTATTTGCACCTCGGTGATCGTATTGTGTCTGCAAACAGTCGTGATCAATGAACAAGAGTCGCGATGCTTGCAGCAACAGTACGCTCACAGCGCTGACGCGCTGCCCGCAATTGCGGGGTACGAGGTGCTCTCTTTTTTTCTTTTTTTGATAAATTCCAACCTCATAGTACGGTATATGCGCATACAAACGCTATTGCTTTTTAGAGATCACTTGGACAGGCTTCTTTTTTTTGCTATGATAAGGGTACGCCAAATTAAGAGACATACAGCCTGAATGCAGGCTCAGAGCGAATACAAATGAGGGAGGAATGAAAGAGATGGATTGTATTTTTTGTAAAATTGTCGAAGGCTCCATTCCTTCGAAAAAAGTGTATGAGGATGATACTGTAGTAGCCTTTCACGATATTACTCCCCAAGCTCCAGTACATATTCTCGTGATTCCAAAGAAACATATTGCAACAATGAACGATGCTGAAGGCGAGGATTTCGCCCTAATTGGCGACATTCATCGCGCTGCTCAGCATATTGCACGTGAGCTAGGCATTGCAGAATCGGGTTACCGATTGATTAACAACTGCGGCAAGGATAGTGGACAAGTGGTATTCCATATCCATTATCATTTGCTTGGCGGCGAACAGCTGGGAGCATTGATTGGATAAATCGCGTATTATAGCCATATAATGGCAGGTCAACATGCGGGCAAATGCCGCTGTGCAAACATTTCCAACCATGAAATGTCGTTATAATCTGTTCACATGGTTGACACCTAGTTTTACAATCACATATAATGTAATTTGATGAACCGTGTTTTTGTTCTTGGACGGTCTGTTCGGAGGGAGGGATAACTGGTGTCTGAAACGAAAGTTCGCAAAAACGAGACAATCGATGCTGCACTTCGTCGCTTTAAGCGCTCCATCGCGAAGGATGGCGTATTGGCTGAAGTTAAAAAGCGCAAGCACTATGAGAAGCCAAGCGTTAAGCGCAAGAAGAAGTCCGAGGCTGCCCGCAAGAGAAAGTTTTAGGAGGATTACGCACCAATGGATCTTAGCCAAAGATTGAACGAAGATATGAAGCAAGCGATGAAAAGTCAAGACAAGTTCAAACTCTCCACCATCCGAATGGTTCGTTCGGCGATCAAGAATGTTGAGATAGATGAAAGAAGAACTTTGAATGACGATGAAGTGCTTGAAATTCTAGGTCGTGAGATCAAACAGCGGAAAGATGCCCTCCACGAGTTCGAAAAAGCAGGTCGAGGCGATTTGGCAGATGGGGTTCGGGCGGAAATTGATATCTTGACGCCTTATCTTCCTGCTCAGCTTTCCGAAGAAGAGATAAAAGTGATTGTACAAGAGACCATCCAAGAGACCGGTGCTTCTTCGAAAGCCGACATGGGGAAAGTAATGGGTGCCCTCATGCCAAAGGTGAAGGGGCGCGCAGACGGCAAGTTAGTCAATTCTGTCGTGCAACAATGTCTGCAATAAACGATCTCTTTACGTCTATTGACGAAACGATAAAAAACACTCCTTATTCATAAGGAGTGTTTTTTTCTATATATCTAAAGATGAAACGCAAGGCATGATCAGGACGTATTATTATATGTGTTCAAAAGGGCTGTTTTCACAATGTGAGTCATGCCACAATTGTCAGCAAGCTTTTTGAATAGCACGTATCGCATTTGTCTACAACAGAATAAGAAAGGGGGTAGTCATCCACCATGCGGTATTTTCGAGGTAAACCACTAGGATTAGCCACCTTAGTTTTGACAGCGATCATGATCCTGTTCTCCTGCATCCCATTTGTAAGCGCTCAAGTGAAAGCGGAAGGCAGTTCGGTACACAATGTGATAGTCCTTCCACTGAAGGGAACGGTGAATCCAGTTATGGAGTCCTTCCTGTTCCGGGCACTTGATGAGGCAGAGCAGCTAAGTCCTGAAGCGATTATTATCGAGATGGACACACCGGGTGGAGAATTGGGATCTGCGGGCAATATCAGCCAGAGAATTATCTCCAGTCCTGTGCGTACGATTATGTTCGTAGAGGGCAATGCAGCATCGGCAGGCAGTTATCTTGCACTAAGCGCCAATGAGATCGCAATGACTCCAGGCAGTGCAATCGGATCGGCAGCCTTGGTTGATGGGGCTCATAATTACGTGAATGATCCGAAGCTAGTCGCCATGTGGGTTAGCAAAATGAAAGCCGTTGCACAAAAAAATGGCAGAGATCCGCTCGTTGCACAAGCAATGGCTGATTTGCAAGGCGCTTACGAAATTAAGGAGCTGGGACGGACAATACCATCGGGTGAGGTGTTGTCATTGAGCTCGGAGGATGCGCGTAAAGCTGGCTATGCGGAATATGTAGCATCCAATACGGCAGATCTGTTGAAACAGTTGAAGCTTGATCAAGCAAATCTTGTTCAGATTGAGCCTTCTACCTCAGAACAAATTGCAGCCTTTGTTGTTCATCCAGGGATTGCGACATTGCTCCTGTTCCTTGGAATCGCAGGTGTTGCAATCGAACTGTTCGTACCAGGCTTCGGTGTCCCAGGAATACTGGGGATTGCTGGATTTGGTTTGTATTTCTTCGGTCACTACATTGCAGGACTAGCGGGGGTGGAGACCATCGTACTATTCATCATTGGGCTAATACTGCTAGCACTGGAGTTGTTCATCCCGAGCTTCGGCATATTGGGTATACTAGGGTCGTTAAGCTTGATTACGGGTGTCGTGCGAGCTGCTAATGATACAGCAGATGCGCTGATGTCGCTTGGCATTGCCTTCGCAGCTGCTCTGATCGTGGTTATCATCGTCGTTCGTGTGTTCAAGCACCGCGGCATTTGGAATAAGTTCATTCTCCGCGATTCCTTGACGACAGATGAAGGGTACGTGTCGAATATAAATCATACAGAGCTGATCGGGAAGACAGGGCGTGCATTGACAACATTGCGTCCATCGGGAACGGCTTTGATTGGAGATATCAAATATGATGTCGTCACAGATGGCGGTTTTATAAGCCGTGACGAAGAGATTGAGGTTGTTGAGGTGGAGGGCGTACGGATTGTCGTACGATCGTTGACCAAAGATTGACCCCTTTATGTTATTTTTCACTATAGGTTCTAACCCTTGCTTCACACATATAACAAAATATTGGAGGATGATCGAATATGGATCCATCTATGGTAACTGCGCTGTTAATAGGGGTTGTTATTGTTATTGCACTGAGTGTATTCTTTAGCTTCTTCCCAGTAATGCTCTGGATCTCGGCTATTGCGTCCGGGGTGAAGATCGGTATTATCTCACTCGTCGCTATGCGTCTGCGCCGTGTAACCCCAAGCCGTATCGTTAACCCAATGATTAAGGCTACCAAGGCTGGTCTTGGACTGAATATTAACCAATTGGAGAGTCACTACTTGGCGGGCGGTAATGTTGACCGTGTTGTTAATGCGTTAATCGCTGCACAACGTGCGAATATTCATCTTGAATTCGAACGCGCAGCAGCAATTGACCTTGCAGGTCGCGATGTATTGCAAGCGGTGCAAATGAGTGTTAACCCGCGCGTTATTGAAACGCCTATCGTTGCCGCTATGGCGAAGGACGGTATTGAAGTAAAGGTTCGCGCGCGCGTTACCGTACGTGCGAACATCGAGCGTCTCGTCGGTGGTGCTGGGGAAGAGACGATTATCGCGCGTGTTGGCGAAGGTATCGTTACAACTGTAGGTTCCAGCGCATCCCATAAAGACGTTCTGGAGAATCCAGATCTTATTTCCCGTACTGTACTCGGCAAAGGTTTGGATGCGGGAACGGCTTTTGAAATCTTGTCTATTGATGTTGCAGACGTTGATGTAGGTAAGAACATTGGTGCGCATTTGCAAACAGAGCAAGCTGAGGCGGATAAGCGCATTGCGCAAGCAAAAGCAGAAGAACGCCGTGCAATGGCAGTCGCGCAAGAGCAAGAGATGAAGGCGCGCGTCGTTGAAATGCGTGCACGTGTTGTTGAGTCGGAATCTCAAGTCCCTCTTGCTATGGCTGAAGCGCTTCGCGGCGGCAAGTTGGGTGTGATGGATTATATGAATTTGAAAAACATTGAAGCCGATACGCAAATGCGCGGTACAATCGGCAAAGTCTCCGACAATAATTCCAACCATAATCACGACAACAAATCGGAAAGCTAGGCGATGAGCCATGGTGATCATTGAGAAGATTATTCATTTCGTCACAAGCAATCCGTTAATAGCGATTATTATTTTGGGAGCTCTTTTTTCTTCACTGGGCGGCTCGAAGAAAAAGGACAAAACCAACCGGATGCCTGATTTTAGTGGAGGGGCTGCAAAAAGCAGCGATGACAAGAGGTATGAAGATGAAGGCGAGGAGGAATACGAGGAGGTAGAACGCAGGCCAGAACGTCAGCCTGTGTATACGACCAGCGCTGAACGACCTGAGCCAGCAGGGATGGCTTCGAGCGCAGGTAACTCGTATGATTCCATTGACTCGGATGAGGCGCGTCTTACGGAGCTAGAGCAGCGTCTGGCTGCAATTGACCGAATGGCGAGCTCGATCTCGTCCGGATCAGCTTCCAGATTCTCTAAGCGCCATACTTCATCAGCTGCTTCACCCGAACAAGGGCAGGGTTCTTCAAGCCGGGCAGTAACACCTGATGAAGTGATGCAGGGAGTCATTTGGGCGGAGGTGCTCGGCCCGCCGCGTGCCAAGCGTCCCTATCAGCATCGCCGCTGAATCTATAAGTATTAATACAAGTCCTCGCTGTTCCGTTTAGGAACAACTGTAGGCGAAGAGAGAAGTTCCACATACAGGCTCAGTACAATACATGCTAAGCCTGCATAGTGGGGCTTTTTTTTTATTTCTGCAGTTCCACAGACAATCATTAACATGGAATATTCCTCGAGGATCTCGCGTGAAGGGTCGCTGCAATCGTTATAATCGCGTCATTCTGCGCATAAATTGTAACGAATAGGAAGGGGGCCCGTCGCAAAATGAGTCGCTTTGGCCGCAAATTAAGCAACTGGACAGCGAATTGGCTGGATCTGCCGCAGGATACATTATCGGATACGCCCCGGTTAGCCATGATTGGAAATCGGCATCTTATCGTTGAGAACCACCGCGGGATTGTGCATTTTTCGAACGAACTGGTTCGGTTGGCGCTAACCAATGGAGAACTAGAGATATCCGGATCAGAGCTTGTTATTCGGGCGATATGGACGGAAGAGATACGTATTGAAGGAATCATACGCAATATCACATACAATGGAACGGGGGAAATGAAGTGAAGGCACCTACGTTGGCCAATGCTCGCGGCTATGTTCGGGTTCGCATTCGAGGAGGGAATGCGGAGTCTTTTATTAATGCTGTCGTCTCCAAACAAATCCAAGTGTGGGATGTGCAGCGGACTTCGTTCCAAGACTTCCAGTGCTATGTACTGCTGTCTGATTATTTTAACCTGAGGCCCATTTTGAAGCAGACAGGCTGTCGGGTTCATGTGGAGCAGCGGATAGGATGGCCTTTTGCGTTGAGACGAGTCCTCCGCCGCAAGTTCTTCTTGATTGGCTTCGCTATGTTTATGCTTGGATTGTACATGCTCTCCTCGCTGGTATGGTCCATTGATGTGAAGGGCAATGATCGCATACCAACAGAGCAGGTGCTTGCGGCTGCGAAAGAGCAGGGGATATATCCTTTTCAGTGGACATTCCGTCTGCGTGACCCTGATCTAATTGCGAAGGCGATGCACACGAAGCTGAAAGAGGCATCATGGGTGGGAGTCAATTGGGAAGGGACCAGGGTATCAATTCAAGTGATTGAAGCAACGAAGCCCGATTCATTGAAATTGGTTAATCCAAGACATATTGTTGCTTCAGAGGATGCAATCGTAACTGATATTATCGCGGAGAATGGACGAGCTGTCGTTGCCCGCAATGCCCGCGTCAAAAAAGGCGCTGTACTTATTTCCGGGGCCGTTGGAACTGAAACTGAACCGAAGGATGTGGCGGCCAAGGGAGAAGCAAGAGGGCTCGTCTGGCACCAATATGAGATTTCCTCGCCGCTCGTCATGAAGCATAAAGTATACACAGGGGAAGAGAAAGAAAGAAAATATATCGTGACAGGCAACCGGAGACTTATGGTCTCTGGATTCGGAGATATTCCTTATGCTCATTATGAGCAGCTGCAGGAGGACAACACGCTGAAATGGAGGCAGTTGTCGCTGCCTATTGGCTGGACGAATGAGAAAATTAAGGAAGTTCAGTTCGCATCTGAGGAACGAACGGAGACGCAAGCTGCAGAGGCAGGACTGAAGCAAGCTAGGGCGGATGTGCTCGGCAAAAACGGACCAAATGCCCGCATTCATTCGGAAAAAATTTTGCATCAGAAGACGGACAATGGTAAAGTGGTCATGAAGGTGCTTTTTGAAGTGGAGCAATCAATAGCGGAAGAACTTCCGCTTGTTCGCCAGTTTGAACAGAAATCACAACCGGAATCAGAACCACATGAACAAGGACACTGAATACAAGGAGACTGAGGTTTTTGTCGCAACAACAGACTGTTAAAATTTCACTACAAAATGCTGCTGAAGGACTAGCCCTGTTCGGGCCGCAAGATAAGCATCTGCGCTTGATTCAAAGCCGTACAGATGCACTAGTAACATCGCGCGAGGCGGAGGTTGTCATTACGGGGGAAGCGGAAGAAACTGAAAAATTGGAGCAGTTATTCCTCGTTCTGCTCGAGCTGATTCGCAACAATATTATCCTGTCTGAACGGGATATCATGTATGCAGTCGATTTAGCGCAGGAATGGAAGGTTGACGAGCTGCTTGATTTATTCAGGGGCGAAATCGCACATACATACCGCGGCAAACCGATCCGCGTTAAGACAATAGGTCAGCGGCATTATGTATCAACGATTAAGAAGAGAGACATCGTATTCGGTGTAGGGCCTGCAGGTACAGGGAAAACGTATCTTGCCGTTGTACTTGCCGTCGTTGCGTTGAAAGAAGGAGCCGTCAAGCGAATCGTTTTGACTCGGCCTGCAGTAGAAGCCGGAGAGAACCTTGGTTTCTTGCCTGGAGATTTGCAAGAGAAGGTAGATCCGTATTTGCGCCCTCTCTATGATGCGCTGTATGACGTGATGGGCACGGAACAGGTGGCTAAGGCTCTTGAGCGTGGATTGATTGAGATTGCGCCTCTCGCCTATATGCGGGGACGGACGCTGGATGATGCGTTCATCATATTGGATGAGGCACAGAATACGACGCCTGAACAAATGAAGATGTTCCTGACACGACTTGGCTTCGGATCGAAGATGGTCATTACCGGGGATATTACCCAAATTGATTTGCCTCGCGGTAAGAGATCTGGTCTCGTGGAAGCAGGGCGAATCTTGAACGGGATTGAGGAGATCGGATTCGTGCATTTTGCCGAGCAGGATGTCGTTCGTCATTCCTTAGTGCAGAAAATTATTACAGCTTACCAGAAGGAAAGCGAAAACCAAGGATAGAGAGGACTGTTCTCTATGCTACAGACAAATCGTTCCGGCAACGGAAATAGCAAACGTCAAGTGAATATGACGGGATGGAAGTATAGCGTAGGCGTACGTTTTCTTCTGTTTTTCTTATTAACATTATTATTTTATTTCAGTTTGGCGCCGAGCATTCTGCCAGAGAAGCTGGATATTGAAGTCAATGCGAAGAGTGAGAAGGATATTATCGCACCGATTCAAATCCCAGATAAGAAGGCAACGCTTAAAGCTCAAGAGCAGGCTGCTGAGCGCGTACAGCCCATTTATGAGATTATCTCGCTCAAAAATGAGCGCTTAATCGATTCTCTGTTCGAGCGTATCGACCAGTTAAATGACGATGAGCTCATATCGTACGCACAGAAGATCAGCTTATATCGCACCGTCATCCCTGATGAAGTCAATAAGTATCTTAGGGAATTTCTGACGACAAGCCGCAATAAGGATACATATTCGAGTACACTGCTTGACGAAGTAAAGAAACGCATTGACGAGCAGAAGTACGATATCCCTGAAGAAACGTATCTGAAAATTGCACGCTTGACTAAAGAAGACGTCGCACAAATGAAGCCTGTTGCTCGGGAACTAGTGTCTAAGCTGATGGCTGACGCGGTTCCAGATGCCTCTGTGCCGCGTGCTAAGGTACCGGAATACGTCAATGCAAGCTCGCTGGATAAGCGCTCTGCTCGCGAGGTGGTGCAGGAGCTCGTTCGCCTCTGCATTACGCCGAACAAGTTCTATAATGATGACGCAACGAAGGATGCAAAGGTTCAGGCGCGGGAGAATACGCAGCCAATCTTCATTAAGCAGGGCGATATCTTTATTAAAAAAGGGCAGGTTATCTCTCAAGAGACTTATGATTTGCTGAAAGAGAACGATCTTTTGAAATCAGAAGTTAACTACTGGCCGCAATTTGGCTTGTTGCTTCTGTCGGTGATGTTCTCGCTTGTCTTGTTTATGTTTATGCGTCAATCAAGCCATACTCATTTCAAGTTTAACAACGTGCAGTTGCTGATGCTTGTGTTGATTTTCATAATCAATATTATTGCGATTCATATAATCGGCTACGCGCAGACGAAGGAAATCCCTTATATTGGGTATGTCGCACCAACTGCGATGGGGGTTATGCTGATTACCCTGCTTATCGATCTGCCGCTAGCGTATATATGTGCAGTCGTTCTGAGTATCCTTGCGGGGATGATCTTGAACACCAACCAAGGCACGTTGTTTGATTTCCATTTTGGATTTTTTGCGCTCGTGACCAGTTACGCAGCGATATTCGCCATTCATCGTGCAAGCCAACGCTCCACGATCTTGAAGGCAGGCATTATGGTATGTATCTTCGGCAGTGTAACGGCTCTGACGCTGTCCATGCTATATGGAGAGCCAATGAATCAGAGTCATACGATGCTGTCGGCTGCATTTGCCTTTGCCAGCGGACTGCTCACATCTGTGCTTGTACTTGGACTGATGCCGTTTTTTGAAGTTACATTTGGCATTCTGTCTGCACTCAAGCTGGTTGAATTGTCCAATCCGAACCATCCATTACTGCGCAAACTTCTGACAGAAACACCGGGAACCTATCACCATAGCGTGATGGTAGGGAATCTGTCTGAGCAGGCTGCGGAATCGATTGGTGCGAATGGACTGCTGTGTCGAGTAGGTGCCTACTATCATGATATCGGCAAAACGAAGCGTCCAAGTTACTTTATTGAGAATCAGACGAATATGGACAACCCGCACGATCAAATCGATCCGAAGCTGAGTACGTCCATTATCGTTGCTCATGCCCGGGACGGCGCTGAGATGCTGAAGGATTACAAGCTGCCGAAGCCGATACGAGATATTGCTGAGCAGCATCATGGTACAACCTTCTTGAAGTATTTCTACTTTAAAGCGAAGAAGCAGGCGGAAGAACAGGGTATTGAGCCTGACTTTACTGAGGATGATTTCCGCTATCCTGGGCCTAAAGCCCAATCGAAGGAAGCGGCTATTGTAGGGATAGCGGATTGTGTGGAAGCGGCAGTGCGTTCGCTTCGTCATCCGACAGTCGAGCAAATTGAATCGATGATTCATAAAATTGTGAAGGATCGGATGGACGACAATCAGTTCAACGAATGTGATCTGACACTGCGCGAGCTGGATATTGTTGCTCAGTCACTGAAGGAGACTGTAATGGGAATCTTCCACTCCCGCATTGAGTATCCGGATGACTCGAAGTTGAAGAATAAGGACGCGGGTGCTGCAGCGGAAGCTCCGAAGTCGTAGCCTGCGATTGATTCGGTTGAACGTACATCTTAAAACTGCAAGTAAGGAGCAACGAACATGTCGAGTATGAAGCTGGAATGGAATGACGATCAAAACATTTACCCGATAGATCCTTCCCTAATTGAGCTGCTGGAGCGTATCCTACAGGAAGCTGCGGCGATGGAGGGCATTCAAGAGGGAGAGGTCGCGTTAACGTTCGTTGATAATGAGCAAATTCATGAGTTAAATCGTGAATATCGAGGAATTGATCGTCCGACAGATGTATTGTCCTTTGCCTTGAACGAATCTGTTGAAGAGGAATTGGACATTCTATACGAAATTGAGGATGAGCAAGAATTGGATGAGATGAATGATCTGCTTGGCGATATCATCATCTCAACAGAACGTGCCAAGGAGCAGGCGGATGAATATGGTCACTCCTTGGAGCGTGAAATTGGATTCTTGTTTGTTCACGGCTTCCTGCACTTGCTCGGATATGATCATCAGGATGAGCCAAGTGAACAAATTATGATGGACAAGCAGGAAGCAGTGCTGGAGAAGGTAGGTTTGCGCCGCTAATGAAGCGTCCGTGGAGCGATACCTTTCGTGTTGCCTTCGCAGGAATAGCCTATGCAATACGAACGCAGCGCAATATGAGGGTACATGCAGCAATGAGTGTGTTGGTACTTCTATTAGGGGCTGTACTGCAAATATCGACTTCGGACTGGCTGTGGCTAGGACTCGCCATTACCATCGTAATCTCAGCTGAACTATTGAATACCGCAGTAGAATCTGTCGTCGATCTCGTGATGCCTAAACCGCATCCATTGGCGAAGGTAGCCAAAGATACCGCCGCAGGAGCCGTGCTCGTGACGGCGGTATTCGCCGTTATAGTTGGCGTTGCTATCTTTTTCGAACCGGGAATGAAGCTGCTTGGTGCGATTCTGCGCGTTATGCACGGATGAAGACATTCATACACGGCGCTATTGTCGTTATTGAACGGCAGAGCGCCGTGTATGCACATACAGAGAAGTTTTGGAGGGGAATTCATGTTTCATAATCAAGATCAAATGAATCGTAATACGTATAAATCGGGCTTCGTCGCGATTGTAGGTCGCCCAAATGTCGGCAAATCTACACTGATGAACCATGTGATCGGCCAGAAAATCGCCATTATGTCAGATAAGCCGCAAACGACACGCAACAAAATTCATGGCGTGTATACAACGGATCACTCGCAAATTGTATTTTTGGACACTCCTGGTATCCACAAGAGAAAGTCGAAGCTCGGCGATTATATGAACAATGTGGCACTGAACACCTTGAATGAGGTAGAGGCTGTCCTCTTCCTTGTCGATGTATCTGCTGGGCTTGGCGGCGGAGATAAATATGTGATTGAACAATTGAAAAAAGTCCGCACTCCTGTCATACTCGTCATGAACAAAATCGATCAGGTTCATCCAGAGGCTTTACCGCCGATGATTACAGAGTACAATGAGCTGCACGACTTCGCAGCGATTGTGCCGATCTCGGCGATAAATGGAAGCAACGTCAACCGTCTGCTGGATGTGCTCGGAGGCTATTTGCCAGAAGGCCCGCAGTACTATCCAGATGATCAAATTACGGATCATCCGGAGCAATTCGTCGTTGCAGAATTGATTCGCGAGAAGATATTGCACCTGACGCGAGAAGAAATTCCTCATTCCATTGCGGTAACGATCGAGGATATGCGTGTGCAGGAGAATGGCGTTGTATATATCTCGGCAGTTATTTTCGTGGAACGGGATTCACAAAAAGGAATTGTTATCGGCAAGCAGGGTGCCTTGTTGAAAGAAATTGGAAAGTTGGCGAGACAGGATATCGAAAACTTGCTCGGTTCCAAGACATTCATGGAACTATGGGTGAAAGTCAAAAAAGATTGGCGAAATCAGGATCGAGTCTTGCGCGATCTTGGTTTTAGACACGAGTAAATCTAGCGAGGAACAGGCTGGTCTAAACCATACACTCCAATTTTTGCAATGGATATTCCCTTCTAAGCAGCACAACCTAAATGATGACGCATAGTTTTGCTGGTCTGTATCCGAAGATATTGCCTCGAACGTTCGCTTCAGGTACAGCAACTATAACTGCCACTATTGTTGCTTGCGGGCATCATAGGAGCATGTCATTGATTAAGGTTCTCTTAACGAAAGGGGATTGTAGCAATGCGTGATTTTTCATGGAATGTATTTGCGAAGACGGGGGATGTCGACGCTTACTTGCTATATAAGCAGGCAGGAATGACTGAAGAGCTTGAGGAGCACCCAACAGAGATTGCGCCAATCGTGGAGCAATCTACAGATTAATAATGATTATGCAGCGTCAATCATGGGAGGACGAGAGTGTTATATCGGGTTGAAGGAATTGTCATCCGCAGCATGGACTATGGGGAAGGCAATAAGATCATCACACTTTGTACGAAATCTCACGGCAAAGTCGGTGTTCTTGTTCGCGGCGCGAAAAAGGTTCGTAGCCGACATGCTGCGGCGACTCAGTTGTTCACTTATGGGGAGTACGTGTTCTTTCGTGGAATGGGGCATATTGGTACTCTTAATTCATGTGAGATAGTAGAGGCGAATCATCAGCTTCGTGAGCAGCTCCATCTGGCAGCCTATGCGTCCTATGCGGCTGAATTAGTGGATAAGGCACTGCATGATGAAGAAGCTGGGGGGCCAATGTTTGATCAATTCCATGCCTACTTGCAAGCTATTGCCCAAGGCAAGGATGTACAGGTGACAACCCATCTCTTCGAGATGAAATTGTGGCAGCGAACTGGCGTAGCTCCTCAACTGCATGCATGCGTCGCTTGCGGTACAGAGGAGAGGCTTGCTGCTTTTAGTTGGCGGTTAGGTGGTGCGCTGTGTGCAAGCTGCAAGCCGAGGGAACATGCGAATTACGTCGCCAATCTGCAAATGCTTGCATTGCTTCAAAAATTCGAGATGACAGACTTGCATCGTCTGGGCAATATTACATTGAAGCCTGCAACTAAGCTGCAGCTTCGGGCTTGCATGCGTGGTTACATGGATACGCATGTTGGGGTACGTCTGAAATCATTGCAGTTCCTTGAGCAGATGGAGAAATATGATCTGGCGCAGCTTGACGAGTAATATCCATTTCGCTATAATAAATCAATAAATTGAGGAATACCTTGTGTTGAAGAAGAAAGTAGTTCGCAGCGTTTGAATGCAGCGATTCAGGGGCAGTGGAAGCCTGAACGAACGAACGAATGAAATGGCACTTTGGAGCAAGGCTCATGTGAAAGTGGATCGGACTATTTCGATCAAGTAGGGTGGAACCGCGGGAATATAACTCTCGTCCCTACGTCTGGCATCAGGCGTAGAGGCGGGAGTTTTTTGCATTCTCCCATACGTCAATGCCGTCAATATGAGGCAAAGGAGTCCTGACTGTGAATTTTCAACAAATGATTTTGACGTTGCAGCAATTTTGGGCTGAGCAGAATTGTATCATCGTACAGCCGTATGATGTAGAGAAGGGCGCGGGGACGATGAACCCGATGACCTTCCTTCGTTCCATCGGACCAGAACCATGGAATGTAGCTTATGTAGAGCCATCCCGTCGTCCAGCTGACGGCCGTTACGGGGAGAACCCGAACCGATTGTATCAGCATCACCAGTTCCAAGTTATTTTGAAGCCATCTCCAGACAATATTCAAGAATTGTATCTGGAGAGCTTGAACCGCCTGGGGATCGATCCGACAATCCACGATATCCGTTTTGTAGAGGATAACTGGGAATCGCCAACCTTGGGTGCATGGGGTCTAGGTTGGGAAGTATGGCTTGATGGTATGGAAATTACGCAGTTTACTTATTTCCAACAGGTGGGCGGTATCGACGCACATCCAGTGGCTGTAGAGATTACGTACGGCTTGGAGCGCCTTGCGTCCTATATTCAAGACAAAGAAAATGTGTTCGACCTTGAATGGGTAGAAGGCGTAGCTTATGGCGACGTATTCCACCAGCCTGAATTCGAGCATTCGAAATATACATTCGAAGTAAGCGATACAGAGATGTTGTTTACGCTGTTCAATATGTACGAGAAAGAAGCAAATCGTGCGATGGATGCCCATTTGGTATTCCCAGCATATGATTATGTGCTGAAATGCTCCCATACATTCAACCTGCTTGACGCACGCGGCGCGATTAGCGTAACGGAGCGCACAGGGTACATTACACGCGTGCGCAATCTTGCGCGTCATGTGGCTGCGACTTACTTGGAAGAACGTGAGAAGCTTGGCTTCCCACTCTTGAAGAAAGGAGAGGAACAAGATGCCTAGACATTTATTGCTCGAGCTTGGCTTAGAGGAAGTGCCTGCACGTTTCATTCGCAGTGCGATGGAACAACTGAAGGAGCGTACGGAACGCTGGATGACAGAATCGCGGATTGCATACGGAACGGTATCTGCGTATGCAACACCAAGACGTCTCGCAGTGCTCATTCAGGACGTTGCAGATAAGCAGACAGACGTTCATGAGGAAGTGAAGGGGCCAGCGAAGAAGATTGCTCACGATGCGAGCGGTGAGTGGTCGAAGGCAGCCCTTGGATTTGCACGCAGTCAAGGCGTAGATCCGTCGGAATTCTTCTTCAAAGAGTTGAACGGAGTCGAGTATATCTACGCGAATAAGAGCAGCCTTGGGACGAATACGGCGGATGTTCTCGTTGAGGGATTGACTTCAATTATTCATGCAATGACTTTCCCGAAAAACATGCGTTGGGGTGCGAAGGATATGCGCTTCGTTCGTCCGATTCGCTGGATTGTTGCTCTGCATGGCGAGGATATTATTCCACTTGAAATTGCAGGCGTAAAAGCGGGCCGCACGACTCGTGGTCATCGTTTCCTTGGTGATGAGGCGGTTATTGATGCGCCGCTTCAATACGTGGAGCGCCTTCGTGAACAGTCCGTCATCGTTGATGTGGCAGAACGCGAAGCAAATATTAAGAACCAAATTCAAGAGCTTGCAAAGAGCAAGGATTGGCATATTGCGATTAAGGAAGATTTGCTGGAAGAGGTACTGTTCTTGGTTGAAACCCCTACCGTATTGTTCGGTGGATTCGATGAAGCGTTCTTGAACATTCCTCAAGAAGTGTTGATTACTTCGATGCGTGAGCATCAGCGTTACTTCCCTGTATTGAATGCAGAGGGCCAGCTCCTTCCTTACTTCGTAACCGTGCGCAACGGTGACTCCAAGGGATTGGAGATGGTTGCAAAAGGGAACGAGAAGGTGCTGCGCGCACGCCTGTCTGACGCGAAGTTCTTCTATGAAGAAGATCAGAAGCTTAAAATTATCGATTGCGTGCACAAGCTAGATTCAATCGTGTTCCACGAGGAGCTAGGCTCGATCGGGAATAAGGTGCGCCGCATTCATGCAATTGCGGATGCATTGGCGCTGGCGGTTCAGACGGATCGTGAGACAGCGCTGTGGGTAAGCCGTGCTGCGGATATTTGCAAGTTCGACCTTGTTACGCAAATGGTCTATGAATTCCCTGAATTGCAGGGGGTTATGGGTGAGGATTACGCTCGCAAGGCAGGGGAACCAGAGGCGGTAGCCCAAGCAATCAACGAGCATTACAAGCCTAGATTCGCTGGCGACCCAGCACCAGCTTCAATTGTCGGTTCGATAATCAGTATGGCTGATAAAATGGATACGTTGACTGGCTGCTTCGGGATCGGCATAATCCCGACAGGGTCGCAGGATCCATATGGCTTGCGGAGACAGGCGACAGGTATTGTGCAAATTCTACTGGAACGCAATCTTCCACTTACTTTGCATACGCTCTTCAACATTACGCTTGATGTATATGAACAAGCAGGATTGTTGAAACGTGAACGTGAGGAAGTTCGTAAAGAATTGTATGAATTCTTTGGCTTGCGGGTGAAGAATGTGTTGTCTGATTCCGTTCGATACGATGTTGTTGATGCGGTAATGGCTGCTGGCTATGACGATGTGAAGCTCACAGTAGCTCGTGGAGAAGCACTTATGCATGCTGTACAGGCAGATGAGTTTAAGCTGACGGTTGAATCGTTCAACCGTGTAGGTAATCTGGCTGCTAAAGCAGACAGCAAGGAGATACGTTCTGAGCTGTTCGAGCAGGATGCAGAACGCAATCTTCATGAGAGCTGGCTGCGTGTGCATGAAGCTTATGAAGCAGCTTATAGTAATCCATCAGAGGCACTGAGCGTATTGTCCCAGCTGAAGGATGAAGTCCATTCGTTCTTCGAACAAGTGATGGTTATGGCTGAGGATCAAGCGGTGCGGGTGAACCGCTTGGCTTTGCTTGCGAATATTGCAAATGACATTCAGCGCTTCGCAGATTTCTCCAAGCTTGTCTGGGCGTAATAAGCAACAATGAGATTTATCGTCTATGGACAGTAAGGTAGCAGTAAATGGATGGAACATGAAGAAGGGATTCTTCGGATTCGCTTCGACATGTTCCATCCTTATTTTCATCGATTCGACAAAATATGAGTTAATGTAGAGGAAATCCGGATTTCGAAGCAGGAATTTTAAACGATACAGCGTATATAATATAAACGGTGAAACGATTAATGAAAGTTCCGACGCTTTACGAAAATGGTGAGAACATGTCTTCTAAACTTCGAATCGTAGTAGACGCCGATGCTTGTCCTGTAAAAAATGAAATCGTTGCTGCAGCCATTGAGATGGGTGCAGGAGTTATTTTTGTAGCTTCTTATGCTGCATTTGCTCCAGACTGGCAGCTTATGAGTCTTGATATTCATACTGTTTTTGTGGATCAAGCGTTTCAAGCGGCGGATATTTATATTGCCAACACAGCGCGGTCAGGGGACGTAGTGGTTACGGGCGACTACGGGTTGGCCGCGCTCTGTTTGCCAAGAGGTGCATCCGTACTTACGCCGAGAGGCAGCGAGCTGACCGGCGATAATGTAGATGAGTACCTGACAAGGCGGCATATCTCAAGCAAAGCGAGAAGAGCAGGTTTACGAACGAAAGGTCCGCGAGCGATGAGTGAAGAGGATCGCGAAACTTTCCAACATAAACTGACAAAACTTTTGCTTCGTGAGCAGGAGAAAATGCGCCCATAGCGAATTAGTAATACGTGTTCAGATGAAGGTGATGGACGATAAACGGATATGGACTTATTCCTGACGAAGTTCGCGATGAAGTATTGAAACGCAACGATATCGTCGATATTGTTGGACAATACGTCCACTTATCGAAGAACGGTAAATATTTGAAGGGGCTGTGCCCTTTTCATTCAGAGAAGACACCATCGTTCACGGTCACGCCGGAGAAGCAAATATTCCATTGCTACGGCTGCGGGAAGAGCGGGACGGCCATTCAATTTGTGATGGGCCTTGAAGGATATTCCTATCCTGAAGCGATTACCCATCTAGCTGAGTTGGCAGGCATTCCTATAACATGGGGAAGCGGCGACTCGTATGCTGAACGCAATCCGCGGAATGAAGCGAAGGATCGGCTGATTGAAGCACATGAACTGACTGCGAAGATGTATCATTACATATTAATGAATACAACGGAAGGTCAGGAAGCGCTTCGTTATTTGCGTGAACGCGGCATTAATGACAAGCTCATCGAACAGTTTCAGATTGGATACGCACCGCCGAATTGGGATATGATCGTGAAGTTTCTAACGAAACGGCAGTTCGACCTTGCTCTGGTAGAGAAGGGCGGTATCGTATCGGCAAGAACGAATGGTGAAGGGTATGTCGATCGTTTCCGTAACCGGGTCATGTTCCCGATATGGGATCGCCGGGGACGCATTGTTGGATTTGCAGGAAGGGTGCTGGACGGAAGTCAGCCCAAATACTTGAACTCACCCGAGACCATGCTATTCAACAAATCGAAGCTGCTGTACAATGTGCATCAAGCTAGACCGCACATAAAGCGCAGCGGGGAAATTGTTCTGTTTGAAGGATTTGCAGACGTTATTCAGGCTTGGGAAGCCCAAGTAATGAATGGCGTTGCGACAATGGGAACTGCGTTAACCTCTGATCATGTCCAGCTGCTGAAGCAGCTCGGAGACAGTGTTACGTTATGTTATGACGGCGATGATGCTGGACAAGCAGCCGCCATGAAATCAATTGACCTATTAGAGGGAAGCGGCCTGCATGTTGCTGTCGCCATGCTTCCTGATCGGATGGATCCTGATGAATTTATTAAGGCACACGGAGCTGAGCGGTTCAGGCACGCGATCATCGCGTCAGCTGTTACGCCAACCAAATTCAAGCTTATATCTTTACGTCGAAATCATATACTGCTAGAAGATGATGGCAAACGGCGCTTCAAAGATGCGGCGTTGCGTGTTGTGGCGCAGGTTGAATCTCCTGTCGAGCGGGAGATGCATTTGAAGGAGCTCGCTTCACTGCTTGAATTATCAGGGGATTCTGCAATTGCTTCTTTGAAGCTAGAATGCGCGAATATCCGTCAAAAACTGCAAAAAAACAACCAAAACGGGGATAATCAAGACAATTGGTGGAATAATGTTAGGAATGATAAACAAGTTATCTCCCCGCCCGTGTTGCGTCCAGCATACGTGTATGCAGAACGCAGTCTGCTGGCGCTAATGTTCCAAGATATTGAAGTGTCCAACTATGTGGAGCGGAATCTTGGTGAGCAATTCAATGTAGATGATCATGCGGCACTTGCCGCTTATCTATATGCTTATTACGCGCAAGGCAAGGAGCCTGATTTCAGTTGTTATTTGGCGACATTGCAAGATGACCGATTAGAGAAAACGGCTGCATCCATATCGATGGCTGAAGTGCCATTGCGAAATGACACCGCCTTATTAGATGATTACATCGGTCAGATCTTGAAAGTGCCTAGGCATCGTGAAATAGAGCGTAAAAAGGAAGAAATGGTGCAGGCGGAGCGTTCTGGAGACATCTTGCGTGCCGCGCAAATTGCACAAGATATTATAGCCCTAGAGCAACAACTGAAGCGGTAGGAAGCAGAAGTTTCTAGGGAGGAGGGAGTCGGAAAATGGCGAATGATCAACATACTGGACTAGATGCCGAAGCAGCGTTGGAACATGTGAAGGATCAATTGATTGAGCTCGGTAAAAAGCGCGGCTCGCTCAGCTATAAAGATATTACTGAAAAGTTATCGACGTTCGATCAAGACCCGGAGCAGATGGATGAGTTTTATGAACAGCTGTCTGATTTGGGCATTGAAGTGGTAAATGAAACGGAAGATGGAATGGGCAATCGCAATAATGGTGATCGGGAGAATGGGGATAACGAAGATTTCCATTTCGATGATGACTTATCGCTGCCACCGGGAATTAAGATTAATGACCCGGTTCGGATGTACTTAAAAGAGATCGGCCGTGTTCCGCTCTTGTCAGCAGAAGAAGAGATTGAACTTGCGAAGCGAATTGAGCAGGAAGACGAAGAAGCGAAGAAACGCTTGACGGAAGCGAACTTGCGCCTCGTAGTCAGCATTGCGAAGCGTTATGTTGGACGCGGAATGCTGTTCCTCGATTTGATTCAAGAAGGAAATATGGGACTGATTAAGGCTGTTGAGAAATTCGACTACAGCAAAGGATACAAGTTCAGTACGTATGCAACATGGTGGATTCGCCAAGCGATTACAAGAGCGATTGCCGACCAAGCGCGTACAATCCGTATCCCTGTTCATATGGTAGAAACGATTAATAAGCTTGTCCGTGTATCCCGTCAATTGCTGCAAGAACTTGGACGCGAACCAACTCCAGAAGAAATTGCAGCAGAGATGGAACTTAGTGTTGAGAAAGTACGCGAGATCATGAAGATTGCTCAGGAACCGGTATCGCTTGAGACACCAATTGGTGAAGAAGACGATTCTCACTTGGGAGACTTCATTGAGGATCAAGAAGCATTGGCACCTGCTGATGCGGCAGCATATGAGCTGTTGAAGGAGCAGTTGGAGGATGTCCTTGACACATTGACAGAACGTGAAGAAAATGTGCTTCGTTTGCGCTTTGGTCTCGATGACGGCCGTACTCGCACCTTAGAAGAGGTAGGCAAGGTATTCGGTGTCACACGCGAACGGATTCGCCAAATTGAAGCGAAAGCACTTCGTAAATTGCGTCATCCGAGCCGCAGCAAGCGACTTAAAGATTTTCTTGAATAGTGGCTAACGACGAGACCTTCTTGCGCGCAGTATGCGTGGGGAAGGTCTTTTGTCGCCATGTAAGGCATTCCCACACAGGAGCGTGACAAGCCTCATGGATCAGAAGCAGCGCCAATGGATGTCGCAGGAAATTGCACGTTGGAGACATAATCGATTATTGCCGGAACGCTATTGCGAATTCCTTGCTCAATTGTACCAACTGCCAGAATCAACAGAAGCAGCTGAGCCGTCTGTGGTATCTAACAGACGCTTCGCGGAATGGCTGGCCGATCTTCCTGCCGCCAAATGGCTGGCGTTATTTATCATTTCTGGTTTGTTCTGTACTGCTGGATTTCATTTTACCGCTTTTGACATTCCAATGCAAATTGGGGCTGTCGCCTTATTTGCCCTTATTAACTATGGGCTTGCCGTCTTCAATTCAAAGTATGCGGCAAAGAAAAGTAAAGTGCAAATCGCGGTATTTACAAGTCTCGGCAACGCTGTAAGCATGCTTGGCGCGCTTGCCATTCTCATGCTGCATCAATGGCTTTCCTGGTATGGCGTGGCGCTGTGGCTGATTGGAGCAGGGCTCTTATGGATCATAACAGGATTGCTACTGCGGCGCGGCGGAATGCAGGGGTTCGGTTGGCTCCTGTTGGCGATCGCCTATGCGGTAATTCTCTATTCAATGGTGGGAGAACTTACGCTCATTGAGACGCAGTGGTTGTGGCTTCCAGAGAGCTTATTATTCATCTGGATGGCTTGGGTGATGCACAGTGTTCTTCCTTCAGCTTCAGCAGGGCTGCTGATAGCTTCCCTGATTGCTTGGCATATGCCTGAGGCCGCTTGGCTTGGCAGAATCATCACACTGAAGCTTAATGCTGGTGGCGAGGTTCTGCTATTTATGCTAATGAAGCTTTTTATTACGTTTTACATGGGATATTACTTTAGACAACAGTGGGTGAAATGGATTCGTGAACATCAAATTGTCCAAACGACTACAATGGATTGCGGATTGGGTGCCTGAAGGCAGCAAACTTGCAGATATCGGTTCTGACCATGCGCTGCTGCCATCTTATTTGGCGAAGCAAGGCATTATTTCTTATGGCGTCGCAGGTGAAGTGAATCAAGGTCCGTATGAAGCAGCTAGACGCCAAGTGCTCGGATCTCGCTTGGAGAATATTGTACAGGTCCGGCTTGGTGATGGGCTTGCCGTATTGGAGCCTAATGAGGTGGACTGCATTTCTATCGCTGGAATGGGGGGGAGCCTCATTGTCAGTATATTATCAACTCAACCTGAGAAGCTTGAGGGGGTCAAGCGACTCATCCTCCAGCCGAATGTGGGCGAGGATACCGTTCGTCGCTGGCTTCGCAAGGAAGGCTGGGCACTGCTTAAGGAGCATATTTTAGAGGAAGACGGCAAAATTTATGAGGTTCTGCTTGCAGAACGCCAGTTCGAATCAGCAGAGACACATAACGCTCGTCTGTACGAGTCTCGGCCTTTATTATGTGGGAAGACGCTGTCAGAGGAGTGGCTGCTGCAATTCGGCCCACTGCTGTCGCAAGCTCCTACAGATGTATTCTTTGAGAAATGGAAGCGTGAAGTAGCGAAGCGGGAGCGTGTACTGCGTACGATGGAACAGGCCGAGAGTGAAGAGGCGAAGCAGCGTCGAGAAGTATTCGTTCAGAACAAAGCGGAACTGGAGGCGATTATTGAATGTTTGCGAAAGGGTCAACAATAATTCAGTGGATGGAGCAGCTGGCGCCTAAGTCATTGGCTGTACCAGATGATCGAATTGGGCTTCAACTAGGTTCGCTAAATAAGGAAGTAGCGAAAGTACTCGTTGCACTCGATGTGAATGAAGAGGTCGTGGAGGAAGCTATCGCTCAGCAAGCGAACCTCATTATCGCTCACCATGCAATCATTTTCCGACCTTTGAAGCATTTACAGACAGATACCCCTGCCGGCCGATTATATGAGAAGCTCATCAAGCATGACATCTCGGTATACATCTCACACACGAATTACGATGTGGCAGTAGGGGGCATGAATGATTTGATGGCGGAACGCCTCCAGCTTACGAATGTCCGTGTCCTCGAAACGTTGCAGCAGGAGCAGATGCACAAGCTGGTTGTATTTGTACCGCAGACGCATGCAGATGAAGTCCGTGCTGCAATATTGGATGCCGGGGCTGGGCACATCGGGAACTACAGCCATTGCAGCTTCAATAGTGAAGGCTTCGGCACGTTCAAGCCTGGCGACGGCACGAATCCGCATATCGGACAAGCGGGCAAGCTGGAGAATGTACCAGAAGTACGAATTGAGACAATTATTCCGAAGTCGGTTCGAAGCCGTGTGCTGCAAGCGATGTTTAAGGCGCATCCATACGAGGAAGTCGCTTATGATCTCTACCCTGTAGATATTCAAGGAACAGAGTATGGCTTGGGCCGAGTAGGCAAGCTGACTGAAGCTGTAACTCTTCATCAATTATCAGAGCAGGTGAAGAGCAGCTTCGAGGTATCGAATGTACGCGTGGTCGGCAATCTGGATCGTTCTGTGCGCAAGGTTGCTGTCCTCGGCGGTTCAGGCGCCCGATATATCCATCATGCGATATTCCACGGAGCGGATGTGCTCGTCACGGGAGATGTGGATTACCACACTGCCCACGATGCACTCGCTGCAGGTCTTGCAATAATTGATCCGGGCCATAATGCAGAGAAGATGATGAAGCAGGATGTCGCAGGACGCCTGCAGGAGGTGGCATCTGACAAGGGAGTATCGACGCAATTCGTAGCTTCTTCCACAAATACCGAGCCATTTCAGTTTTTGTAAAAGTTGACGGTTGAGTTTCTTGCGCGAAACTTGTATACTAACGAATGTTGACGGAAAGTTTGACAGACAATCGCTGGTGACTTGGTCACGAGAGGAAAGTCCGGGCTCCATAGGGCAGGGTGCTGGATAATGTCCAGTCAGCGCGAGCTGAAGGATAGTGCCACAGAAATGGACCGCCGATGGCTGCTTCGGCAGCACAGGCAAGGGTGGAACCGTGGTGTAAGAGACCACGAGGAGCGTTGGTGACTTCGTTCCTGGTAAACCCCATCTGGAGCAAGACCTAATGAGATGCATGCCCGCAAGGGCAGCCTTAGCCCGAGGTGCGTCTGGGTTGGTCGCTTGAACCGTGCAGCAATGTACGGTCTAGATAGATGATTGTCACTTTGTAGTGGAAGGGTAGCTCCCGTAATACCACGATCAGTACAGAACCCGGCTTACGGCAAACTTTCCGGAGCTACAACACTTATTGTTCGAAGCCTATAAGATAACCCCCGCACACAAGCTGTGCGGGGGTTTTTGGTTTGGGGGACATTATCTACAATGTCCCATCCCACGGCCATAAGTCGTTTACGGCTGGGAAGCGGGGATTATTGAAGATGGCGTAGATGGACGCTTCACATATTGAGCAATCGTCCGCTTGATTTCGCGTGCAATATTTTGCGGAAGCAGCGACAATGATGTCGTACCTTGCTCTGCAAGGCTTAGGGCCTGTGCGACATCAATTTCACCATAGCCATAATACATATCTTTACCCGGTGTTCCTAAGTCGACTACACTCTGCCGCATAATATCATACACCTCCGTATTCTTTAACGAAGGATTCACGGAGCGAATAAGTGCAGCCAATGCGGATACATGCGGGCAAGCCATTGAAGTGCCTGACAATGCCGCATATTGATTGTTCGGATAAGTGCTTGCAATCGACGTGCCGGGCGCCACAACATCTACGTAGTTGCCGTAGTTGGAGAAGGAAGCGCGCTTCTGATTCGCATCCGTAGCGGATACGGCAAATACTTCAGGATAAGCAGCAGGGTATCCAGGACGTCGGGTATTGTCATTGCCCGTTGCAGCAATCAGCACGACATCGCGATCATAGGCATACTTGACTGCATCATGCAGAAATGCGCCATCGACATAGTTGCCTAAGCTCATGTTGATGACCTTGGCTCCATTGTCAGTCGCCCAAATAATTCCTTCCGCAACAGAGTACGATGTACCTGATCCGTTGTTGTCAAGCGCTTTGACTGGAAGAATCGGATTGTACCATGTAATCCCGGCAATGCCTTCACCATTATTGACAGTGGCGCCAATAATGCCGGCTACATGAGTACCATGTCCGACTTCATCTTTTGGAGGCTGGTTTTTATCAAAGACGTTATAACCCTTCAGCAGCTTGCCTTGCAAATCACGATGATTGGAATCGACACCGGTATCGACAACCGCCACAATGACATCTTTGGCCCCTTTGCTCGTCATCCATCCTCGGTTCGTATGGATATTCGGCAAATTCCATTGATAAGCCTTGTACAACGCATCATTTGGCTCCTCAGCAGCATCCCCTTGTGTCGGTTCATTCAATGTCTTGGGGCGAGCTTGAGAAGAAGGAGTCGATGGAACTGGTGAGGGCTTCTCATTTGTCATATATAGAAAATGAGGCTCACTGTATATCGGATTGAATTGTTTGAAATAAGAAGTTAATTGCTTAACACTCATCTTATGAGAACGAAACACATACGTGTAACCGAGCTTGCGCGGGTGTGCGCACCCAGTATCCCGCATCATACGCTGCAATTGAATGGAGTCGGGGTCAGAACGGAAGCGCACGACGATTTCATTTTCATAATAATGGCTTGTGCCGGCGTTATCTTCTCCGTCTTGAACCTTTACATCCCGCATCGAGTTGGAATCCACAGACTTGACACGGTACTTGGATTCAGGCGGGTAAGGTACAAGTCGAAGATTTTTTTGCTGATGCTTGCGTACGGTCTGGATGACATCTTGATTCACGATTGCGACAATCCCCTGCTGCGATTGGGGAGAGGCAATGCCAATGACCATATGGCTTTTCCCATTCACTAACACTTCAGGAGAGGAATATGACTGCTGCTTCGTTACGTTCATGGTAGCAGTTCGAACGTAACTCTCGAGCTGCTTGTTGGCGTCCCAGCGCTCATCCTTCGGTACATTTCCTTTCTCCCAAGCGGTTGAACCACCTTCGACCCATTTCATGTACACGAAGTGGGGATGGGATTTCATAAATTGCTGAACGGTATCCTGCTTCTGGGCATGAGTCTTGGCTCCCCAATTGGCAAGAGCATCTTCCAGATCACGTCTGGAATCAATGGCGAACATCCGGCTTGTGCGTGTAACGTCCTGATTCAGGATTTGTTTTTTCATGCTCTCTTCGTGTGCGGCTGTCGTCATGCCCCTTGGCTCGGGATGGCGATCTGGAGCCCATAATAGCGGAATCGTAAGTACGGCTGCACAGAGAGCAACTATTCCAACCACATATCGTCGCTGCATACAACTTCCTCCTCTAGCGTTCCTTCCTAATTGTCCTGCCTTTTGATATCAAGCGCCTCTCGGCTGCAGATATCGTATCGTGAACAGACCTGTTTATAGGTTGAGAATTGGTACACGAATTTATTCGGGACGCGGCGGAAAATGATACCCATCATGATCGGATTGTGGTAGGATGAAGGGGAAATGAAAATGATTCCAAATCGGATGCCCGAAGAGTTGAAATTCCAAATGGACGAATGGGGTAAGGGGGAGCTTTCATGCCAGCATCCAATGTGAAGCAGCAATGCGAAGTTTCGAAGGACAAACTTAAGGAAGCGATTGATAAGCTTGAGCAATTCTTAAATGAGTATTCGCTAACTGCTCTTGTTCAAGGGAATGAGGAAGACGAGACTGTTAGTTTCTATAAAGGATTCCTGACGGATATTCGGCATTTGCTCGTATTCACGGAGCAGAGCTATGAACGGCTGGGTGTTGCGTTAAGAAGAGCAACCTTTGATACGGCATTTGGCGAGCGCTGCTTGTACGAAGTGTATCATCATTGTGTGAATGCCTTCTTCTACCCGAAGAACGAGTGTTATTCAGAGGATGGTCGATACGCTTATACGGGTCAAGACGCAATTCGTTTCCGGAAGAAGCCTGTTCGAGCAGCGAGGGATATTGTTCTGTCGGTTGTGAAGCTGTTCGAAGATCTCCGCGATGAGCTTGCCTATTATGAGAGTGACTATTTAACGCAGCGTCGTATGCAAGGCTCGAAATAAGGAATTCCGAATATATCAATTACGAAGACGTTCCGTTTATGCCACGGAGCGTCTTTTTCGTTAGATCATGGCAGGAAGAGAGCAGGATATGACATCACGGACTAGGACATGCTGATAACACGGAGGTGATGGATGTGAGTGAAAAACCTGTAGTTCGCTGCAGCGTATCCAACTGTAAATTTTGGGGGGATTTTCGCTGTCAAGCTTCTGAAATTATGATTGATATTGATGCACATGCTAATGTAAAGGCCAATTCAGAGTTCGCGGACGAATCGTTCCGAGGCGATCATAAGGATACAGCCTCTAAGTCCTCTTCAACATGCTGTCAGACGTTTGTGCCCAAATGATCTTGAACGGAAGCTAGGAGTGAGGTGTGATGTCAGGTCACAAAGCACGCAATTCACGCCGTTTGAAGCGGCACCGGGTTAGAAGTCATACCGCGAGAAATCCAGAACAGCAGCAGGATGTAGAATTTGGGCAAGAAGCGGGAACTTTCTCAGACACGCTTCGCATTGCAACACAGCATTCGAAGATCAATCATTGGTCGGGTATTGGCATGCTGGCTGTTATTTTCTCGATTATCGCCTTCTTTCTATTTCCAATTCCGATGGGGATTGGGGCCGTCGCGTTAGGTGTTCTTGCCTACTTGCAGGGAAGTCGTTCATCTGGAATCTTTGCGACCGTTGCTGGGTTATTAGCCGTCCTTGTCCAATTCATAACGATGTCATCATAAGTGAGTATTCAAGCTTGAACCGGTAAGTTGCCCCGGATCAGGCTTTTTCTATATGGGGAGCAAGGGAGCATTAGCTGCATGAAGGATCGATAAGAACATGGGATTAGGGATGGTGCTTTTATGTTGAAACGTGTAAAATAAGTTACATCTTATTTCGTACATGAGATCAACAACGGTGAGGAGCCGATTGCGCCTCGATCCGATTTTGATCTTTTTTGTTGTCATGAGGAGGGAATGTGGTGAGCGCAACTCAGTTGTATTTCGATCATTGTGCATCGACTCCCCCCCATCCGGATGTTATTCGGACGGTTGCGGAGGTGATGGGGCAGGTGTATGCCAACCCTTCATCGATTCATGGTGCTGGGGGGCAAGCAGAGCAGCTTATTCGACGCTCGCGCGAGGTTGTAGCTCGTGCCCTGGAAGTGGAGCCTGAAGATATACTGTTCACATCAGGGGCGACAGAGAGCAATAACATTGCTATATTCGGAATTGCGAAGGCCTATCAAGCTGCAGGCAAGCCAATCCATATGATCGTATCTGAAGTTGAACATGCATCCGTATATAAATGTGTTCAGCAGTTAGAGCAGGAGGGGATTGAGGTTACCTACCTTCCTGTGGATAAGAACGGCCGAGTCCGTCCTGACGAAGTGGAGGCTGCAATTCGGCCTCATACAGTACTCGTTAGTATCATGCACGTCAACAATGAAATGGGTGCTATACAGCCTATTGGAGAAATTGGAGATATGCTGCGCCGCTACCCAAAAGTAACGTTCCATGTGGATGGGGTGCAGGGCTTAGGCAAGGTTCCCGTTCGTCTTGCTGAATGGGGTGTAGACCTATATAGTCTCTCGGGACATAAGATTCAAGGGCCACGTGGGGCTGGCGTGCTCGTTAAGCGGAAGCAAGTCGCATTGAAGCCGCTAATGTATGGAGGTTCTCAAGAGGGGGAGCTTCGTCCTGGTACAGAGAATGTCCCCTGCATTGTAGGGCTTGCTAAGGCGGTCAGACTAGCGGTCGAAGGGCAGTCTGAACGCTATGACAAGCTAGTTCGCCTGCGTCAATTCGTACTTGAACATTTGTCACAGATGAAGCCGCTTGTTGTGAACAGTCCTGCTGTTCCATATGGCGCTCCACATATCATCAATGTATCATACCCTGGAATGAAATCAGAGGTTGTGGTTCACGCCCTCGAACAGCGTGGCATTATTGTCTCAACACAATCCGCGTGTTCATCGAAGCTCCATAAGCCCAGCCGTGTGCTGCTGGCGATGACGCATGACTCTCAAGTTGCTGCAAGCGGAATCCGCATCAGTCTGGATGCGAACTGCTCTGAGGATGAGTTGAAGCGGCTTGTACAGAGTTTCAAGCAAATGACAGAACAATTGCAATCTCTTGTGCAGCGATAATATAGGTATTGGAATCGATAGCAAGCGAAAGGCAGGGAAAGAGAAAATCATGGAATACGATATGATTCTTCTTCGTTATGGGGAAATCACAATTAAAGGCAAGAACCGCAGCAAGTTTGAAAAGGCAGCTTACCAGCATGTCAATGCAGTGCTTAGTCCTTTTCCTAATGCTAAAGTCATTAAAGAATACGGTCGACTCTATGTTGAGCTGAATGGTGAGCCATTAGACGAAATGATTCAAGTGCTCAAGCATGTGTTCGGTGTGGTGTCCATTAGTCCAGTTAAACGAACTCCTTCTGAGCTAGAGCCGATTATTGAAACGGCCGTCCAATTAATCCGTGAGATGAATCCTGCGGATGGGACAACCTTTAAAGTTTCTGCGAAGCGTGCTTGGAAGGGATTCCCGCATGGCAGCCAGGAGATGAATTACCTTGTTAGTGCGCCTGTGCTGCGCGAGTTTGAGGGGCTTAAGGTCGATGTGCGCAAGCCTGAAATTGATTTGCGCGTTGAGGTTAGAGAAGAATGGACCTATGTGTATAGCGAAGTTGTACAAGGTGCGGGAGGCTTCCCATTGGCATCCAACGGCCGCGGCGTGCTGCTTCTATCTGGGGGGATTGACAGTCCAGTTGCCGGCTATGAAGCATTGCGCAAAGGGCTGCAACTGGATGCGATTCATTTCCACAGCTATCCGTTCACAAGTGAACGGGCGCAGCGGAAGGTGCTCGATCTTGCTCAAGTGCTTGCGAACTATGCAGGACGAATGCGTGTGCATATGGTTCCCTTTACAGATATCCAGACTCGCCTTCATCAGAGTGGACATGATAACTTGCTTATTACGCTGATGCGCCGTGCCATGCTGCGCATTGCCACACAAATTGCAGAGCAGCGCAATGCGCTGGCAATCGTAACGGGAGACAGCTTGGGTCAAGTTGCGAGCCAGACGCTTGGCAGCATGAATGTCATCGGCCGTGCGACAGATCTGCCATTGCTTCGTCCGCTTGTTACGGTGGACAAGGATAAGATCATTCGTGAAGCAGAGTATATCGGAACTTACGACTTGTCCATTCTTCCCTATGAAGATTGCTGTACTCTATTCATTCCGAAATCGCCGGCGACGAATCCGAATTTGAATATCGTTGAGCATGCGGAACGTTCTATCCCCGAGCTGGATGATCTCATTAAAGCTGCTGTGGAAAACACGGAAGCGATCCTGCTGAAGGCGGGTGGCTCGCCTGATGATGCAATCGTGTTGTCGGGTAAAGACAAGGTAGCGAATGCGAATGAGCCTGCTCAGGTTGTACAGAAAGCAGATGAGTCTGCTGGGCTGGCAGCGCCAGCAACTGGAGATTGGTTCTAAACAATTGGATTGACTTGTTCTGCGCATTGGCCAGCGAATAGCGGAATAGCTCGGCCTCCTCTGTCATAGACCTAACTACAGGGGAGGGACGGGCTGTGGAATCGATATGGTTGTTGGTGGAGATTATGCTGATTAACTTGGTGCTTAGTGGAGACAATGCAGTCGTAATTGCCATGACGAGCAGACGCTTGCCTAAGCAACAACAGCAGCAGGCCATCTGGTGGGGCGCCGCAGGCGCGGTTGTACTTCGCATTGTGCTGACTGTAGCAGCATTATGGTTAATCAACATTCCGCTCCTGAAGGCAGCGGGAGGGGTTATGTTGTTCGTTATCGCGGTTCAACTGATTGCTGAACAGGAGCCTGCAGATACCCGGGATAACGAGGCCCACTCCTTATGGGGGGCTATTCGAATTATTCTATTAGCTGATGTGGTCATGAGTCTCGACAATGTGCTGGCGATTGCAGCGGTAGCCAAGGGAAATCTGGCATTTGTTGCAATCGGCATAGCGCTAAGTATTCCCATTATCGTGTGGGGAAGCGGGTTCATCAGCATATGGCTTCAGAAAATGCCGCTGCTTCTGTATGCGGGTGCAGGGATACTTGGCTATACCGCGGGCGAGATGATTGCGTCTGATGAACGATTGGCGGTATGGCTGCCCGCCATGTGGAGCAAGCTTCATTACGGATTCCCGTGGATCGCTCTTGCGCTCGTCGTGATGCTCGGATTTTGGTTTCGGCGCCAGTTACGCTATTAGCTCTTTTTGATCTTCTGCAATAGATAATCGGAACAGATGCTTTGTACCTGCCGAAGTACGCTGATGGCAGGTTTTTTCTATTATGAATAGAGGGCGGTTATGGAAGTCTCAGGAGGGTTTGGTAAGGGTATTGTGTTTTTTTCAAGGAGCAGGTAGTAATTTTACGAACTTTCATATACACTAGAAAAAGTAAAAAACGACGCGAATTGCGTCACATCGTGTCCGAATCAGAAATCTGGACATGGAGGTTGACCTATGCCTAGAAACCAACAAGTGATTGGCATTGCTATATTGGCTGCAGGCTTATTCATTTTGCTTGGGAAAATGGGAGTGTTTGCTTTCATCGGCGGTACGATGTGGCCGCTCCTCATGTTCCTTATCGGTATTGCCTTGTATGTATTTGCACGAATGGCAATCCTGCCGCCTGTAATGATGGTTCCAGCAGGTATGCTGACGATGTATGGCGTCCTGTTCATGCTAAGCCACTGGATCAATTGGAGACTGTTCGGGTATTTATGGCCACTGCTTCTCATTGGGATTGGCGTGGGCCTGTATGGATACTACGCATACGATCCATACCATCCGAGAGGCGCATGGCAAGGCGCGCTGTTGTTCGGTGGGGTCGGTGTATCCATGCTGATCTTGATGCTCGTATTTGCAATTGGTACGTATATGATTGCCGTTGCACTCATACTTGCCGGAGCAGGGCTTGCATTTGGCGGACTCAGAAATCGATTCCGTTAATGGAAGCACTAGCTGGCGAACATGTAAGCGTAAAGTTCTGAAGTGTCCGTGCTAACATGCTTCAGAATGACCTATCGTAGGAATAGATGCCGCCCTCTATGGCGGCTTTATTCGTGGTTAGCTTGATTTGGATTTTTGGTATGATTCCACACCCAGAAAGGAAAGATTTTACGATGCAAGACAGAAGCTTACTTCGCAATATCGCAATTATCGCACACGTTGACCACGGGAAAACGACTTTGGTTGACAAACTGCTTCAACAATCCGGTACATTCCGTGAGCATGAAGCTATTCAAGAACGCGCAATGGACTCCAATGATTTGGAGCGTGAACGCGGAATTACGATCCTGGCTAAAAATACAGCCATCACGTACAAAGATAATCTGATTAACATTGTAGATACACCAGGCCACGCTGACTTCGGCGGCGAGGTAGAACGCATAATGAAAATGGTTGACGGCGTATTGCTCGTCGTGGATGCATTTGAAGGCTGCATGCCGCAAACGAAGTTCGTACTTCGCAAAGCGCTTGAGAGCCAATTGACGCCAATTGTTGTTGTAAACAAAATTGACCGTCCAAATGCTCGTCCAGAAGAGGTCATCGACGAAGTGCTTGAGCTGTTCATCGAGCTTGATGCGAATGATGAGCAATTGGACTTCCCAGTTGTATATGCATCTGCGCTTAACGGTACATCGAGCATGGAATCCGATCCTGCGAAGCAGGAAGAGAACATGCAGGCGTTGTATGAGACGATCATCTCCCACATCCCTGCACCAACTGAAAATCCAGAAGAGCCATTGCAATTCCTCGTTACTTTGCTCGATTACAACGAGTACATGGGACGTATTGCGATTGGTCGTGTGAACCGTGGTACGATCCGTCAAGGTCAATCTGTAGCGGTTATTAACCGTGAAGGGAAGACGAAGCAGGCACGCATCGAGAAGCTGTTCGGTTTCCAAGGGTTGAAGCGTGTTGAGCAAGAAGAAGCTGGAGCGGGCGATATCATTGCCATTGCCGGCATTAAGGATATTAACATTGGTGAGACGATTGCAGATCCGGCGAATCCAGAAGCACTTCCGGTTCTTCATATTGATGAGCCTACTCTGCAAATGACGTTCCTCGTGAACAACAGCCCATTTGCAGGGCGTGAAGGTAAATGGGTTACATCGCGTAAGTTGCGCGAGCGCTTAATGAAGGAACTGGAAACAGACGTCAGCCTTCGTGTTGAAGAAACAGAGAGCCCGGATGCATTTATCGTATCAGGTCGTGGTGAATTGCATTTGAGTATTTTGATTGAGAACATGCGCCGTGAAGGATACGAGCTGCAAGTTTCGAAACCAGAAGTTATCATCAAAGTTGTGGATGGTAAGAAGACGGAGCCGATTGAGCGCTTGCTTATCGACATTCCAGAAGAAGCTACAGGTCCGGTAATGGAAAGCTTGGGAACGAGAAAAGCAGAAATGGTCAACATGATTAACCATGGCAATGGCCAAGTGCGTTTGGAGTTCTTGATCCCTGCACGTGGTCTTATCGGATACAGCACGTACTTCTTGACGCTGACACGCGGATACGGCATCATGAACCACGCGTTTGACAGCTATGGCCCATATGCTGGCGGTCAAGTTGGCGGACGTCACCAAGGCGTTCTCGTATCGACAGAAACAGGAAATTCAACACTGTACGGCATTATGTCCGTTGAAGATCGCGGTACGTTGTTCGTAAACCCAGGTACTGAAATTTATGAAGGTATGATCGTTGGTGAGCACAACCGCGACAACGATATCGTCGTAAATATTTGTAAAGAGAAGGCGTTGACGAACGTTCGCTCCGCAACCAAAGACGATACTGTCAAGATGAAAACTCCTGTTCTATTCTCTTTGGAACAAGCTTTAGAGTATTTGAATGATGATGAATATTGCGAGATTACACCGTCTTCTGTACGGTTGCGCAAAAAAATACTGAACAAAAGCGAGCGTGAACGCGCAGAAAAGACGCGCAAAGTATCCGAATCCCATGTATAATGGGATTTGGACAACTTTGGCAAAGGAGTGAGCGTCTACGATGCAGGAATGGTTGGCTTCCCATCCCTTTGTAAGTTATGCGCTTATTTATCTGTTAATCGTGTATGTGTTCAATAAAGTCTTCCGTGTGCAGAAACTCCCGATATTGAAGGAGGTACTGATCTATTTGCTGATGGGATTGGGCGCGTTTGTTCTGCTCATCTTCCAAATAGACAAGCTGCCAATCATTCAATGTTTGTTTGTCGCGGTCGCTTTGATGTTCATGGTACGCATTCGCTATTTTATGGAAGCTCGCCGCAAGAAGGCGACAGATTCAAAGAACTAATGGATTGTGCGTCATCGTTATCACCATCACCGACACGCAAAGGGGAGAGAAGGCCGGATGATGAAGCTGCAAGTTGCACTATTCAATTGGCTGCAAATTCATATTGTGTCTGAGCAGCGCCCGGATGATGGGGCAGCGAAGGAGACGGTACAATTTTTTGAGACAATCTTGAAGGAGGATCATCAACTGACCTCCTTCGAGGCTTGCTTGGATGGATCGGATGAGCGATATGTCATTACGTATTGGCGGGAAGAAGAAATGAGTACAGAAGTATTCGACCGCGAAGATGCAGAGCGATTATGGCAGGACATCGAAGCGAATCCGAAATACAATGAGTAAGTGAGGTAAGATATGAATTCATCGACACCATTGCCACCTAGAACGAAGCAGAAACGGCGGAAGTCGCCTGAGAGGAAGCCCTCCGAAGGGAAGTCTTCCACGAAGAAGCGAGGGATGCCGAAATGGTTGAAGGTGACCCTTATCACCGCGCTTATCGCAGCTGTTGTCGTTATATTCATTGTCGGATATTTTGCTTGGTATGCGAACAACAAGTTGAACGATATTTCTACAGTTGCTAAACAGGGCGGCGGCAGTTCAACGGTGCAAGATACGCTTTCACCGAACAAGGAGCCTTTTTCCTTCATCTTGCTCGGTATCGACTATCGGCCAGAGCTGCCTGGACGTCGTACTGATGTTGTCATGGTCGGCGCTATGCATCCGGAAACACAGGAAGCGGTGCTTGTTTCTTTGCCGCGTGATACGTATTTCGAACTGCCCGGCTATCATCCGGATAAGCTAAATCATTATTATCCGAAGTTCTTCACACTTAAGGAGCAAGGCAAGCTGGACAGCGCTACTCCAGAAGATGAGATGAAACTGATGCTTGGCAAGTATATGGGCATGCCGATCGACTATGCCGCAGTGATTAACTTCCAAGGCTTCTCTGATGTCGTGGATGCAGTCGGCGGCGTCAACGTGAACGTGGATCAGAATATGTGCTATAACGATAATGCGGATGGAACCCATATCAAGCTGAAGACAGGCCAGCAGACGCTCGACGGCAAGAACGCCCTTGACTTCGTTCGCTACCGCAAATCGAACTGCCGTCCAATGACGAAGGGCACGACAGATGCGGATCGCAACGTCCGCCAGAATGCAGTGCTGAAGGAAATCGTCGGCAACATGCAATCGCTTGGCGGTATAACAAAGGTAACAGGCGTTATTGATGCGATGGCTGATAACTTTAAAATTGATATGACACCGGACCAAATTCGCAGTTCCATTTCTACGTACTTAGGAATTAACCGCGATAACATTCACTACATTTCAGTAGATGGGAATTGGGTTAGCCCGTACATCTATCCGGACACGGTGAAGTTGGAAGAGGGCAAGCAGGCGATTAAGGATGTACTTGCCGGCAAATCATTGAAATCAACCTTATCCGGAGAAGGCGGAGCGGACTCGCAGCATGCGAATACAACCCAACCTGGCTCCTAAGTGGATAAGGGTATGCAATTTTTGAAGCATCATTAATATAATAGAGTAAAGCTGCAATTATGATGTGGAGGAGGTCTGAGTGATGTCCGAAGCTTTGATGATGGGTAATCCCTTATTGCAACATAAGATGTCCCAAGGGTCTCATCTGTTATCCGATCAAACAGGCATCGGGACGGCCTATTGCCCATCTGCAGCTGTTATGCTGGATCATGAATATGACGATGTCTTCATGCGAAAAGCCTAGTGGAACCCCACTAGGCTTTTCGTGCGTCAATATGCTTGTCCGGTCTTCACGCGGCCGTGCGGCAATCATGCAGCTACATCTGTTTTTTCAGTTTAGGCTGGTCTGTATTGCGGGATGGATCAGTATGTTGGACGTCGCTTGGCATCTGCGGCACGATGCGGCCCATAATATCTGCAAGTTCTTCTGTAAAGCCTGAAATAGGGTGGCCTTGCCGAATATCAACCGCCATCTCATGAAGACGCTGATTCAAATCGATATCTGCGGTAACAAGTGCATGGGCGCCATATTTGTCTTTGCTGAGAACCTCTGCAACGGAATATTTGACAGTTCCGACTCGAGAGCGTTCTAGGCTCGCATCGACGTCAATCCCGACAATTGCGGTATTGCCGAATACGACACAGTTAACGTTGCGAACCCCCGGCACCTTCCTAGCCAGCGCAGTTAAGTGTTCGCGAACGGCTTCCCGATCGTGAATGACCGGTTTTCCATTATTCGTCGATCTCGCCTTAACTTGATTGGAGGAGTTATTCGTAGCAGCGTGCTTATTCGCGTTGCCGCATCCGGCGATGAGTCCGATGACAAGCATGGCAATTAGCAACATACGCATGAATTCATCGTTCCTTTCTTTGTTCGTTGGTCAAATAAGTAGTGCGGCATGTGTACTGACTATAGTGTGAGCGGTGCCTGCATTTTTTATGTAACACCGAGCGCGGCTGTCCGCTGGTGTTGCAAGTACGGGCATGCGAACTGAAAGGGAGATCCTATGAGTAAAATTTTTGTACTGGATACGAATGTGTTGCTGCATGATCCGAACGCATTATTTGCATTTGGCGACAATGAAGTGATTATCCCGGCAGTTGTACTGGAAGAGATTGATTCGAAGAAACGAAATGCAGATGAAATCGGGCGCAATGCCCGTACTGTTTCCCGCTTGCTAGACGGGCTTCGCGATGTAGGCCATCTTCATTCGGGGGTTAAACTGCACAACGGTGGAACGTTGAAGGTGGAGTTGAATCATCGCAGCTTTGTCAAAGTACAGGAGATGTTCGGGGAAGTATCGAATGACAATCGGATCTTGGCCGTGGCATTGAATTATCATTTAGAGCAGGAGGAACGGCAATCCGAGCCAGCAACTGTCATTCTAGTAAGCAAGGACGTGCTTGTACGAATCAAGGCAGATGTATTGGGATTGCATACAGAGGACTATATGTCAGATCGTACCGTACAATCTGGCGATGAGTTGTATAATGGCTGCGTCACCTTATTCGTTCATCCTGGGGTGATCGATGAATTTTATTCCTTCCGGCATCTCCCCATCCGCAGCTTAAATGTCAATATGTCATTTCACCCGCATGAATTCGTCATCTTGAAAGATAACATGGGGACGAGTAAGTCTGCTTTGCTCAAGGTAAGCGCAGACGCCAAGAAGCTTGAGCCGCTATTTCTCAGTAATGATCCCGTGTGGGGCATTACTGCACGGAACGCTCAGCAGCGTATGGCGCTTGAGCTGCTGCTCAATGACGATATTCCCCTTGTCACTATGGCAGGGAAGGCAGGTACAGGCAAGACGTTGTTGGCGCTTGCAGCTGGCCTCATGAAGGTGGAAGATGAGCGCAAGTATAAGAAGCTTCTCATTGCAAGGCCAGTAGTGCCAATGGGGAAGGATATCGGGTACTTGCCAGGGGAGAAGGAAGAGAAGCTTCGGCCTTGGATGCAGCCGATTTATGATAATTTAGAATTTCTGTTCGACACGAAAAAAGCTGGGGACATTGAGAAAATATTGCTGGGTATGGGCAATATTCAAGTTGAGGCGCTCACTTATATTCGTGGCCGTTCCATACCAGGACAGTTCATCATCATTGATGAGGCTCAGAATTTGTCCAAACATGAAGTGAAGACAATCGTATCCCGAGTCGGGGAAGGAAGTAAAATTGTCCTCATGGGAGATCCAGCGCAGATTGATCATCCTTATCTGGATTCAGCAAGCAATGGTCTCACCTATCTGGTGGAACGGTTTAAGACAGAAAGTGTAAGCGGCCATGTCACCCTTGAGAAGGGAGAACGCTCCCGACTCGCTCAGCTTGCAGCTGATCTCCTATAGAGTCATTAGTGAGCGACAGCCCTCAGAGCCTCTGGATAGTCCCAGGGGCTTATTTTTTTGCTCTAATGACGCATTCAGATAGGGACAGCTAGTGCGTTCGGTGCTACAATAAGGATGTGGAAAAGTCAAAAATGGTAACGTGGGAGGAGAATGAGTGCCGAACTTAAAAAAGCTGCTAGTTGCGGTTATTATGATTTTCGTTTCGTTACTCTTGCTGTCCCAATTTCATATAGATGATCAATTATTCGTACCATCACAGCCCTCAACGAATGAGGTAGCCAATCGCCCGCCTAAGGCGAAGAAGAGTCCAGAAACGTGGAAGCAGCTAAGAGTGCAGGTGAACCTGTCACCTATATCATTTATCCAACTCAATCAAGCCAATCAGTCTTTTATTGACGAAACGGGCATCTATGTAGAGCTTGTCAATACGACAGATAAATTGACTGATGCTGATTGGTTCAATCAGCTGGTTCAGGAATATAGTGCGGACATTATGCTGTCAGACAGTGTTTCCGTAATGGGCTTTGCCAAAAAGGGGTGGCTGCTGCCGATTGAGCAGTCATCGAATGCTGGCTTCTCCTCTCCGGCATGGCTAATGAATCAACTGAAATGGAATGGGTATACGTGGGGAGTACCTGCTCAGATTGATCCTTATGTGCTGGTATGGAACAAGGAATTAATGGCCGGCAGAACCAAAGAATCCTTGCCTTCTAATTGGGAGGAGTGGAAGAGGTTCCTTGACCCTAGCAGTCAGGAGGAGGCTTCTGCTCTGCTTGAGCGTGGTACAGCTGCTGTAGAATTGCGTGCTATGCCTCAAACCTGGTTTGCCTGGCATGATGGAGATAAGGAAGCCTTCTTATCGTTAATTCGGCGGTTGGGCTTGCTATGGCCGGAAGTGAATCAAGCGCCATTGATGCGTGCCGATTGGTATGCGAAGGGAGTTTCCGACAATGCGCAAGGATCCGGTCTTAAGTGGAACCAACAGTTAGCCCAGCTGGAGTCTTATCGAGCTCATTTTATACCTTGGGGAGAGAAAGCGAGCAAATCAGATACGTGGGATTTGCTGCGTGCCGGTCGAGTAGCCTTTGGGATCGTTCCCTATTCGGAAGCAGTGGCCGAGGTTAGTGAACCGCTAGCGATTGAAGCGCCAGCCGATGTACATCTTCCTGCTGGGCAGTGGGCAACAAGCAGAAGCTATATGATTGCTTCCAGTTCACAGCATGAAGCGGAGGCAAGGCAATGGATTGATTATATGACGAGTCTTGCGGTTCAGCGAGAATGGTACGATACATTGTCTGTGCTGCCTGCTCACGAACAAGCATACATAGATCGCTGGAGAGATATCCGTCGCTGGCTGCCAGATATGTTCCTGCCTCAAGCCAATCAAGGAGCGGCGTTATTTCATGCAATGGAACCGATTTATGGATGGATTGGGACAGCTGAGCTTTGGCTGAAGGGGGCTGCAACAACAGAGCAGCTCCAGAAGGAATGGAATCATTCAAGCACGATCAGCAGATAGCGGGATTGAGTATCCATCCATGGTACAATGCACTGGATACGGCCATCTGCTGATTCTCTGAACGAGGAGAAGCCCTAGCCTTACCGCTTTACCAGCTGAGCGCCAGCTTGACGGTAAGGCTTTTGTCTTCAATTGTCACTTCTTTGGCTTCAATAAAAGATACGAGCTGCTTCGGGTAGAAGCCAAGATCGAATTTTTGCTCCAACTCTGTACGCGTCGACTCGGGCAGTTCAAGCCCATTGAACAACATTCGATCAACATGGAACAAGATTCGATTCTCAGGTTCCGATTCTATCGTATAATGCCCTTCGATACGTACGCTCATGCCAGAGCGCGAGCCTTCAGCGGCGATCATGCCTTCCTTGAATTGGAATGCAAAGGTTTCGAACATGGGATCCTGCTCACGGAGAAACTGATTGAGTTGTTCTTCCTTGACTGTGATCGTATAATTAGTACCCTCGATGCTAAGGCTTCCACTATTTTTGACAAAATCGGGGAGCTTGTTCATCGCATTCGCCAATGCTCGGAAATAATGACGAACTTCATAAAGTCCAACGTTCTGCCAGTAAGTTGTAAACTCTTGTATAAGTGCATTCATCGCTTTAGGATCACTGCTGGCCGATATGTCAGCGTCCAGCTTCTGCTGCAGCCGCTTGAGCCGATCGCGCTGATCAATCAGCTGAGTGCGTACCGTTGAAAGCTCCCTTTCCAGACGCATATGCTGATCTCTTGTCTGACGCAAGGCTTGCGTTTGTTCCTTATAGTCATTCATAATGTCCTGATCAGACTGGAAGAGGATCTGGAAATATTCGAATAACTGAAACATATCTTGCAGCTGATCCGCAGAGAGAACAGCCTGGAGCATCATGTCTCGTTCTCCAATATAATAAGCGCGAAGCACACGACCGGCTTGTTCTCGCTTATGTTCCAAGGCGGCTTCGCGGGTCTGAAGCTCAGCTTCCGTTCGTGAACGTTCTTTGGCTGTCGATGCTTCTTGAACGGAGATACGATCGATCTCCTTATCCAGTTCTGTGATAGAGAGACTCTGTTGAAGCAGCTGCAGCTCTTCAGCGGTAGGCTGAATGCTCCATTGTACAGGCGAAGCTGGCTCCGCACCTGTCGCACACGGAACGATCGCGATGAGCTGCATCGATAGTAGAAGTCCGATAAGCGAGCGCCATGCGCGTGTCGTTATGGTCATGAGGCGACCTCCTTAAATAGTTGCACAACATTATCGTATGTTCAGATCGGGTTGGACATGACCTGAACCCGTGGTTGTGTACATAGAGTTGTATACATGGATGATACTTGCATGACTTAGTAAGATACTTCTATTGAACCTGCATAGATAGAAAGGAAGGACTGTATGTCTCATTATCAGCCGAATCCCGTCCTCATTCAATACTTAATTAACCAAATTGAACAATCCGATAGCAGCTGCATCCCTTTCTCGCAGTTTATGGGCACCTGTCTGTATCACGCAACAGACGGATACTATATGTCAGAACGACCAAAGATCGGGCGTAACGGCGATTTCTATACAAGCTCGAATATCGGCTCAATCATGGCTGAGATGCTTGCTGTCTATGTAGAACGACGCACAAGGGAGCGTGGCTGGGATGCTGATTCCATCACGCTGGTAGAATGGGGAGCTGGTACAGGACGACTCGCACTGCAGATGAGCCAGCGGCTTAAGTATGATCGCTTCGAAGGCTATAAGCATGTCATTGTGGAAAGAAGCCCGCATCATCAGAGACTAGTATCCGAATTGCTCGGAGGAGAGCGGGTTCCAATGACATGGTGGGATGAACAGGTGTTTGAACAAGAGGCTCCTACACGGCGCCTGTTCGTTGTAGCCAATGAACTGCTTGATGCATTCCCAGTCGAGCGCATCCGGCATCATGATGGCCGGTATGAACAGTGCTATGTGAAGTGGGATGAGGAGAAGGAGCAATTCATGCCGCTATGGCTGCCCGCAACGGAAGATATTCTCCTATGGCTAGAGGAACATGAAATTCAACTTGTGGATCAGCAAATTTTCGATGCGGGGATTGCGATGACGGCTTGGATGACCTCAATTTTAAGTCAGGTGGGGGAAGCAGAGTTCATATTTATTGATTATGGGGATGGAACGAATGAGCTGACAGCAGCACATCGGATGGAGGGGACACTGATGTGTTACCATCGTCATCAGGCTCATGACAACCCTTGGATTCATATTGGCGAGCAAGATATCACGTCGATGGTGGATTTCGATATTTGCCAGCGTGTTGCGAAGCAAGTGAATGCTGCGATCATCGGTTATATGACACAAAAGTCATTTTTACTCGAACAGGGGTTGCTAAATGAATTGCAGCAGCATACCAACCCAGATCCGTTCAGTGCGGAAGCGCGTCGCAATCGTGCCATTCGACAATTGCTGCTGAGTGATCAGATGAGTGAACGGTTTCATGTACTCCTGCTGTCTTGCGGTTCGGAACCGGAAATTGGAATATTATAAGATTCAACACAAAAGAAGCGCCATGAGATCGCCGATCTCTTGACGCTTCTTTCTGTATCTATTCATTATTTCATTCATTATCCGTCCGCAACAAGTCAACAGACAGTGATGCTGCTTAGTAAGGGTTTTTCATAACGAAGACGCTCCAGTACGAAAAGCCGCTGAAGCATACGACCATGTACGCCCAAAACAGCATTGTATATGTACGTTCGGACAATTTCAAGTAACCCAGCAACACAAAAAAAGCAGTCTGCATGAAGAACAGGAGCGCCATCTCAATCATGTCTCCTGCGAACGCCATCAGACCGATTACTAATGTCCAGAAGCCGAGTACGCGATACATCCGTGCCACGATTCATCCCCCTCTCGTTACGTTCAACCCAACATTTACTATTGACATTATAGCGTTCTAGCCATCTGGTGTAAACTGCCAATCTTGATGGATTAACGAACTTTTTTGGAATCTCCCCTTCATTGTGATCTATTGTATGGACAGGCATACGTATGATTCATAGAAAAAATGGATATACATTTTAGTATCCGATAGATTCTATGAACTCTACCATGGGCATAGAGATGGAATAAGCGGTTGATTACCGACTGATCATCCTTCGTCACTTGCTTCAATGCATATGGCGTGGGTGCTGTATACAACCGAATTGAATGAGTGTCGTTAGGAGGGTATCGCATGACAGCAATTAGACAAGATGCGTGGACAGCGGACGATGATTTGATTTTGGCAGAAGTGACGTTAAGACATATTCGAGAAGGAAGTACTCAGCTAGCTGCTTTTGAAGAAGTAGGGGAAAAGATTGGCCGCACCTCTGCGGCTTGCGGATTCCGCTGGAATAGCTGTGTCCGTAAAAAATATGAAGCTGCAATTCAGCTTGCAAAAGCACAGCGTCAAAAGCGAAACTATATGAAAAAGCAGCCTATTGGTGCACAGGTGGCCTCTATTGCATTGGCGGACAGTGAAGAAGTCGGCCTTAAGCCAGAGCTCATTACCGAAGAATCACTTTCTATGGATATGGTGATCCGCTTCTTGCGTCAATGGCGCAACAGTTATCAAGAGCTGTCGCGTCAATTGAAGCATACGGAGAAAGAACTGCATGAGAAGGAAGAGCAGTATCATCGTCTGCGTGAAGAGAATGAGTATCTCTCCAAACAGGTGAATGCCGTTCAAACGGATTACCGTACGGTAAATGATGATTATAAGGCGCTCATTCAAATTATGGATCGTGCTCGCAGATTAGCGATTTTAAGTGAAGAAGAGGACGACTCCAAAACTCGCTTTCGGATGGACGCCAATGGCAACCTAGAGCGAATTGAATAGTTCCATCCGCTTACAGAAAGCGTGAAGGGAGAGCATTGCTCACTCTTTGCGCTTTTTTGTGTTTTTGCATTCGGTTTGATATAACAAATAGGATACTTGTACACAAGGGAAGGTGCCTGATATGGTTATCGATATTATTGGCGGGGGGTCATTGGGGCTGCTTCATGCGGCGATGCTGATGAGAACACGCAATTCAATAGATAGCAGCAATACGAAGGTGAGGATGTGGACGCGGACTCCGGAGCAGGCGGAGCTTATTCGTAGTCATGGGATTCATCTCGAGGATCTGGATGGGAGGCAGGCCCATATCTATCCAGTACATGCCTATCCGTTGGCAGAAGCAGGAGAAGTACTTGAACGGACAGGTATGAGAGCGAGCAGCATATGGTTGTTCGTGAAGCAGACACATATTGATTCTGAGCTTCTTAGTCAGTTAGAGAAGTTTCCTAGAGAGCAGACAGCTTCATTGGTGTGCTATCAGAATGGGGTTGGTCATATGGAAGCACTTAGTGCGATATGGCCGCACGAGCAATTAATATGGGCGGTTACAACGGAAGCGGCTAAACGAGTAAATTGCAATGAGGTTGTACATACGGGGCACGGGCATACGTCAATTGGCATCTGGGAGCCTGCTGGAAGCCGAACAGAACAGAAGGAATTAGTCAATCCTTTATGTTTGTCAACAAAGAAGTTGCTAGAAAATGCAGGATTTCAAACGTTTTTGTCGAACAACATCGAAGGTATGGTTTATCAGAAATTGCTTGTCAATGTCATTATTAATCCATTAACGGCTGTGCTGCGCATCAAGAACGGTCAACTGCTGCTGCAAGAGGACAGGCTGTCTTTAATGAAGGAATTGTTCGGCGAGGCTGCTGCGGTATACCGAGCGGCTCATATTTCTATCGATGAAGAGAAGGATTGGGAGCGGGTTGTTCAGGTGTGCCGGATGACTTCGTCCAATTCGTCGTCCATGCTTCAAGATGTAGAAGCGGGAAGAAGGACAGAAATAGAGGCTATAACGGGGGCACTTATCCGAATGGCTGATCGATATGAGGTTGCAGTACCGCTTCATCGTATGATGTACCGTCTTATTCTAGCAAGTTGCGAATAACATTTCCCGTGCTGATCCCTTGTTGAGAGGAGTGAGTCTACCCGAATATGTTTCAACTGATGTTTGACGGATTCGTTCTGCTTTCTTTACTGCCCTTCTTCCCATTTCTTATTACTTGGCTAATTGGTAGGGGGCTGCTTAAACCGAAGAAGAGGGCAATTAAGCTGGCAATGGATATAACGACGGTGTTTCTCATTGCCTCGGTAGGCGGTTTATATAATACGTTGTTTGACTCTAAGGCAGGATTTTATTGGATACTGTTCTTTCTGTTAATCGCAGCAGGGTTAATCGGTGGGTTGCAACAGCAGAAGTATGGCAGGTGGGAACCGAGAAAATTGATTCGTGTCATTTGGCGAATAACTTTCTTCTTGCTTGGCGTACTGTACGTTTTCTTGCTATTGATTGGAATAATTATTTATTCGGCAAGCATGTAGGATAAGCTATACTCATAAAGGTAGATTATTGATAGGACTCATGCGTCAATATCAATGGATGATGGCAGCTAGTTGTTGAATTGTGCATGAAGGAATGGAATACATAATCTTTGTTTTGACGGTCAGAAGCCGCATTGTGTACAATCGAGACGAGGCAAAAAGGGAGGCGGCTATCTTTGAAATGGCCAATATTATCTATTCCGGTTCAGCAACCGCTGACCATACAGTACATGGAACGCGAACCATCTGTTGTCGAGACGTTCTACGAATATCATCCGGACTTGGATTGGGAGAAGAGAGCAGATTGGGTGGAGCGTTCGGGACAGCTAAGAGTGAATCGCACACGCTTGGCCGATGTGCTTACCCGCTATAATGAGCGGTTCAATAACAGCCAAGCTGTACGAGATTCCATAGAACGACTGAAGGATGAGCGGTCGTTAGTCGTTGTAGGGGGACAGCAGGGCGGCTTGTTTACGGGTCCGCTGCTTGTTCTGTATAAAGCAATTTCCATTATTCGAATGGCGCAAGAAGCAGAAGTCAAATTAGCAAGACCAGTGGTTCCTGTCTTCTGGATTGCGGGAGAGGATCATGATTTTGATGAGGTTGATCATACGTATGTGGTAACCTCCGATCCTGCTGTACAGCGTATACGAATGGAGAAGCCAGGTGATCGACGTGCCCCTGTGAGCCATGTGAAGCTGGATGCTGCTGCATGGGAATCGGTTCTTACAGAGCTAGAGAGATCTTTGCCAAAGACGGAGTTTACACCAGGGCTGCTCGAGCACCTGCGCGAATCAGTGGCTACTTGTGCCACGCTGTCAGATTCCTTCGCAGCGACTATGGGCCGACTATTTGGTGAATATGGACTCGTGCTCATCGATTCGGCAGATGACGGACTGCGCGAGCTTGAAGCGCCTATGTTCGAGACGATTCTCCAGCACAATGACCGACTGGAGAAGGCTTACGACACCAGTGAGCAGCAGCTTGCTTCTTATGGCTATAGCCCTCAGGCGGTACGTTCCGAACACAGCGCGAATGTGTTCCTCGTGCGTGACGGGGAGCGACACTTGCTGCATAAGGAGAACGGGCAATTCGTCAATCATCGCCAAGGAATATCATGCACGATGGAGCAGATGTTGGACATCGCACGGAATTCACCGCAGGAGCTGAGCAATAATGTATTGACGAGACCGCTTATGCAGGACTATTTATTCCCAGTACTGGCTACCGTGCTTGGACCAGGAGAAATTGCTTACTGGGCGCAGACGAAGCAGGCATTCAGAGAGCTGGGCATGAGAATGCCAATCATATGGCCACGCATGGGATTTACTTGTATTGAGGGGACACTAAATAAGCTTCTGGATAAGTATGAGTTGTCGGTTGAAGATGTTGTGTATCATTACGAAGCAAGAAGAGCTTCGTGGCTGCAAGCGCAGGATGCACTTCACTTGGATGAACGCTTCGAGACGCTGCGTGCAGAAGTGGATACTAGATATACGGAGCTGCTGGAGGATCTTGTCGCATCGCTTCCTGCACTTGGGAAACTTGGTGCTACGAATCATAATAAAGTACTTGAACAGATTGATTTCCTTCATCACCGTGCTAAGGACGCGATGGCGAAGCAGCATGAATCAGGTTTGCGGCAGTGGGAACGGCTGCATGTCTCCCTTCATCCGCTTGGCAAACCACAGGAACGTGTATTGAATATGCTAGGTTATGCCTGCCGTTACGGTGAGAATTGGTTTGCGATGTTGATGGAGGCTCCTGTCGTATGGAGAGGGGAACATCGCATCGCCCTGTTGTCATAAGCTATGTTAAGAGCATGAGCTGGAAAGACCCGATTTCCTGAAATCAAGACGGATCATGAAATGGCTTCTTAATCCAAAATGGGAGAGGATGAACTGTCCATGAGTAATACACCAACTCGTAATACAAATGCGGCAAACAAGAGCATCATCCGAGATATTGCATTGGCACCAGAAGGTCATTTGAAAATTGAATGGGTTCAAGCGCATATGCCTGTGCTTAACCGCATTCGGGAACAATTTGAGGCGGAGCAGCCGTTCAAAGGACTCAAAGTAGCAATATCGCTTCATTTGGAGGCGAAGACCGCTTATTTGGCGAAGGTCGTTCAAGCTGGCGGCGCAGATGTAACGATAACAGGAAGCAATCCGTTGTCGACGCAGGATGATGTATGCGCTGCGCTAGTTGAAGACGGCATTACTGTATACGCCAAGTACAACCCAGATCCGGAAGAATATAAGCAGTTGCTTATTCACACATTGGAGACGAAGCCTGATTTGATTATCGACGATGGCGGAGATTTGGTCTCGATTCTGCACGCTGAGCGCCCTGACTTGCGTGATCAAGTGAGAGGCGGCGCGGAAGAAACGACTACAGGCATTCTCCGCTTGAAGGCGATGGAGAAGGATGGCATGCTTCAATTCCCGATGGTTGCCGTTAATGATGCGTATTGCAAGTATTTGTTCGACAACCGTTATGGTACTGGTCAGTCGGTATGGGATGGCATTAATCGTACAACGAATCTGGTTGTAGCCGGCAAGACGGTGGTCGTGGTCGGGTACGGATGGTGCGGCAAGGGTGTTGCCATGCGTGCCAAAGGTCTCGGCGCGAATGTCGTTGTTACCGAGGTGGACGCGATCAAAGGCGTAGAAGCCTACATGGATGGATTTACAGTGCTGCCGATGATCGAAGCCGCTCGTGTAGGAGATATCTTTGTGACCGTCACAGGCAACCGTGATTGCATCCGTGGTGAGCATTATGACGTGATGAAGGACGGTGCCATCTTGTCCAATGCTGGACATTTCGATGTTGAAGTGAATAAGCCTGAGCTTGAGGCTCGTTCCACATCTGTACGTACGGTACGCAAGAACATTGAAGAATACAAGCTGCAAGATGGCCGCAGCATCTACTTGCTGGCTGAAGGCCGTCTAGTCAATCTGGCTGCAGGTGATGGCCATCCAGCTGAAATTATGGATATGACATTTGCGCTTCAAGCAATGTCCTTGAAATATGTAAATGATCAATATCAATCCATTGGGAAAAAAGTTGTCAATGTGCCGTATGAGCTTGACGAGCAAGTTGCACGCTACAAGCTGGAGTCGCTCGGAATCTCCGTAGACACGCTTAGCAGCGAGCAAAAGTCTTACTTGGAGAGCTGGCAAGAGCACTGATGGAATGAAGCGATGAAGCCTGTATCAGACAAGAAGGAAGAACCGCCATTAGCGATATGCTAGTGGCGGTTTTATTTTGGGTATGAAGCTTACCTATGCAACATATTTCTTGGCAATTCGTCTATTGATTGAGTATGGAGAACAAAGCCATTACATCCAAGATATCCATGCCAAGATGATAGAGGGGGCATACGGGATGAAAAAGAGAAATTGGGGATGGCAAACAGTCGTGCTGGCGTCGCTTCTGCTGTTGCTGCTTCTTGGTGGCTGTAGTTCGGCATCAGACAGTCAAGGGTTAAAAATGGCGGGGAATACAGCGCCAGAAGCGGCTCAGATGGAAGCGACTAGTAATGATGCTGCTGTAAGCAGAGAGGAACCATTACAGGTGGGTGCGGGGCAGCAAGTGCAGGTAAAGACCGATCGCAAGCTCATTTATGAAGCGCAGCTTCGCATGGAAGTTGCCGACTACGGGGCTGTGAAAGAGAAGCTGAATCGATTCATTGCGCAATCACAAGGCTATGTGCTGCAATTTTCGGATCAGGAGACAGACAGCGAGCGAGGCGGATCCTATGTCATTAAGATTCCTGCTGTTGGATTTCAATCGTTCATTGATGAGCTAGGCAAGTGGGAGTCGATCTCCTATACTCGTCAATATTCGGCTAATGATGTGACCGAGGAGTATGTTGATTTACAGGCGCGGCTTAAGGCGCGCCGCACAGTAGAGTCAAGACTGCTGTCCTTCATGGAGAAGGCCACGAAATCGGAAGATTTATTAAACTTCTCGAATGAGCTGGGGAATGTACAATCGGAAATTGAACAAATTGTGGGGAAAATGAGGTATTATGATAACAATGTAGCGATGTCCACGATTACATTGGATATGGTTCAACGGCTTAAAGCGAAGCGTGGTCAAGCACTTGAGGATGCATTTGGAACTCAAGTGGCGGATACCCTAGTAGGCAGTTGGGACGCTCTTGTAAAATGTGTGAAGTCTATTGTTCTCGTGCTTGTTGCGCTGCTTCCTTTTCTTTGTGCGCTGCTCATTATCGGAACTCCGATCTGGCTTATCACCAGAAAGAAGAGAGGAAGGAATGGAAACTTGAGCGGGAATACCGGGGAGAATGTGTTGGGATCAATAACACCAGCAGATGCTGAGGCGGCAGAGGCAGCATTAGAAGACGCAAGTAAAGACAAGGCTGCCGATTCTTCTGAAGTGCAGAGTGACACAGGCAACTCGGCTGTAGACAATGGCGAAGATAGAAGGTAAGAGCATGATTAGGCATGCTGATGTCCTGTCTTTGTATGTGTTAATGGAAACATATCCAAAATTTATATAGGCCTAATTCGCAATAAAATCCTGCTTTCTAGCAGGATTTTTTTCTTTTATGGCGAAGTACATTCGTTGTGGAGGAAAGTGGGGCACTGTGGTGGATTTAGGGGGAGGAGTGGTGGCTGATGTTCATGGGCGAGTATCAACATAGCATCGATGACAAAGGCCGTCTCATCATACCTGCTAAGCTGCGTGACTCTTTAGGAACTACATTTATACTGACTCGAGGGTTGGATCAGTGTCTCTTCGTCTACCCTATGAATGAATGGGAAGCACTTGAGCAGAAGTTAAAGGCACTTCCCTTAATGAAGGCTGATGCTAGAGCCTTTACCCGCTTCTTCTTTTCCGGGGCAAGTGAATGTGAATGGGACAAGCAAGGTAGGGTTACAATCCCTTCCCATTTGCGAGGCTATGCACATTTGGAAAAAGAATGCATGGTTATCGGTGTCCAGAATCGGGTAGAGATTTGGAGCAAGGATGCTTGGGAACAATATGTAGAGCAGTCGGAATCCGCATTTAACGAGATTGCGGAGACGTTGGTTGATTTTAATTTTTAGGTGAACATCAGGACTATCATAACGCATCGCAGCTAGATGGGAACCGAAATTGGGAGGTATTGCGTTGTTTCATCATATTACCGTGTTGAAAGAAGAATCGGTAGAAGGCTTGCGAATACGTCCTGACGGCATTTATGTCGACTGTACGCTAGGAGGAGCTGGACACAGCGAGCGAATTGTTTCTCAGCTGTCATCTGCCGGAAGACTAATTGCGCTGGATCAGGACGATTGGGCGTTGGATAATGCGAAGGTTCGTCTTGCGTCTTATTTGGATCGGGTAACGCTTGTCAAAACCAACTTCCGCCATTTGGAGGAAGCATTGATTCAAGCGGGTGTGCCGCAGGTGGATGGAGTTCCACAAGTGGATGGGATCCTATTCGATCTTGGCGTATCATCGCCTCAGCTTGATGAAGGAGAGCGTGGATTCAGCTATAACCATGACGCGCCGCTGGATATGCGTATGGATCAGAATGGCGAATTGACAGCTTACGATATTGTCAATGGCTGGTCAGAAGCCGATATCGCGAAAATTTTATATCAATATGGGGAAGAGAAATTCTCGAAACGGATTGCCAGAGAGATTGGGGCAGCTCGCGCTAAGCAGCCCATTCAGACAACCGGAGAACTCGCAGAGCTGGTGAAGGCAGGTATTCCTGCTGCTGCAAGACGAACAGGCGGACATCCTGCGAAGCGAAGCTTTCAGGCGCTCCGAATTGCTGTTAATGACGAGCTTGGCGCTTTTGAAGATGCCTTACATCAAGCGGTACGCTGCTTGAAGCCGGAAGGAAGAGTGGCCGTAATTACGTTCCACTCGCTGGAGGATCGGATCTGTAAGCATATTATGAATGAGTATGTTGGAAGATGCACCTGTCCACCGGGTTTGCCAATGTGTGCATGTGGCCACAAAAGTGTGTTGTCGTTAGTGAATCGCAAACCAATTGCCCCGAATGATAACGAGTTGGCAGACAACCCGCGGTCGCGTTCGGCTAAGTTGAGAGTTGCTCAAAAATTGGGATGAGGGGGAGCAGATAAATGGCCTATGTGCGCGGCAACCTGGCGATGCGTCCAGAGAGACAGACACAACAGAAGCCTCGATATCGTCAAACGAAGAAGAAGGTAACCCGGAAATCTACTCTACCTACTCGAGAGAAGCTGCTTTATTTGGGCACAATCGGTTTCTGCGCGGGCGTAGCTCTGTTCATCATTAGTGGGTATGCCAATATTTACAACATGAATCTGAAGGTTCAAGAAACGAAGCGGGCAACGGTTGCACTGACGAATGAAGTGTCGGAGCTAACGGTGGAGAAGGAGAAGCTGTCCGATTGGAATCGGATTGAACGCGAAGCAAGAAAGAATGGTTTGCGCTTCCCTGAGACATTATCTGAAATTGAAGTATACAAACAACAAGTAGGAAACGATTAAACGAGGGATGAAGATGGTCAAACGAATTAAGTTGCGCACGTTGACGATCGGGGGCTTATTCACCCTCTTTTTTATTGTCATTATTGGGAGACTGTTTTGGTATCAAGTTATTAATCAGCCATTTTGGATGGCGGAAGCCAAGCAGTCTTGGGCTGTGAAGAAGGAGATTGCCCCAGTTCGAGGCACGATATATGACATGAATGGTGAAGTGCTTGCTATGGATGCACCTGCATACACAGTAGCGGTCGGCCCTAAGATCATTCAGGAACTGCGCACCTCGAAGAAGTTAGTTGAGAAGAATATTGATGTAGAGCGGCTTATCGTAGAAAAACTGAGCGTCATACTGAAGAAACCTGAGAACGAATTGTATGAGCTCGTCCGCAAGAAGAAAGACAAGGATGAGTTCTATGCGCAGGTAGAAGTTCGCAGTGAAGGCTGGAAGGTGAACGATGAGACTGCACAGAAGCTGAGAGACTTCACAGAAGAGTTGAAGAAGACGACAGAATTGAGAGATGTCGGACTCTACCTCTTGCCTGAGGTGAAGCGCTTCTACGCGAAAGAATCATTGGCGTCGCATGTGCTAGGTTATACAGATAAGCAGGGCAATCCGATCGGCGGAATTGAGAAGCTGTATGACGAGCAACTGCGCGGAGCGGCAGGGATGCTCCAATATGAGAAAGATCGGATGGGTAATAAGCTGCCGAAGGCTTCGGAAGTATACAAGCCATCTAAGGATGGAGACAACATATACCTCACTATCGATCGTAATATTCAGCAATATATTCAAGATGCAATGCGTGAGGTGTACAATAAATACTCTCCTCATAGTATGACGGTAATAGCAGCAGATCCGAAGACTGGCGATATATTGGGGCTTGCGAATATGCCGGATTTCAATCCGAATTCGTATTGGAATGCCAAGGACATTGCAGCTTTTTACAATCATGCGGTTCAGTCTCGATATGAGCCGGGCTCAACATTCAAAATTGTGACACTGGCTGCGGCTGTGCAGGAAGGCATTTTTGATCCGAATGCGACATTTGTATCTGGTAAGATCTATGCGGGAGGACGCCCCATCCACGACGTTAACCGTGATGGATGGGGAACAATCACGTACTTGGAAGGACTCAAGCGTTCCAGTAACGTTGCCTTCGTTAAGCTTGGATTTGAGCAATTGAAGGAAGAACGCTTGAAGGCGTACATTGAGAAATTTGGCTTTGGCAAACCGACAGGCATTGAACTTCCCGGAGAGAACAGTGGTCTTATCCGATTTGAATATCCGGCAGACGTGGCTGCGGCTTCGTATGGACACGGTAAGGTACTAGTGACGCCTATCCAGCAAATTATGGCGGTTGCATCTGTAGCCAATGGCGGGAAGCTTATGAAGCCGCATATTGTTCGGAAAATTCATGATCCCGTTACAGGTGAAGTGACCGAGCGCAAGCCGGAGGTAGTGCGTCAGGTAATCGAACCAGGCGTTGCTAAACAAGTAAGCGAATATTTGGAACAGGTTGTGGCGGATCAGCAGATTGGTACAGGTAAAAATGCATACATCGAAGGATATCGCGTTGCCGGCAAGACTGGTACAGCATTGAAGGTCATTAATGGTGATTATGCCTCCACTCGTGCGATGGTATCTTTCGTCGGCTATGCTCCTGTTGAGGATCCACGTATTGTACTTCTGGTTGTTGTGGATGATCCGCAGGATTATTGGGAAGGTGGAGGCTTTGTAGCGCCGCTTATGTTCAAGAAGATCGTATCGCAGTCGCTGCGTTACATGGGTGTTCCTTCTTCGATCTCCGGCCAAGACAAGGGCAATGAGAAGAAGACGGGGGCACCAATAACCGTTAAGGCACCTGATATTCAGGGCTTGAAGCCTTACGATGCCAAACAGCGATTAGCTGAGCAAGGAATCGTCTTCGAAACGGTTGGAGCAGGGGAGAAAGTGAAGCGTCAATATCCGGCGCCAGGCGAGCCATTGGCAATCGGCCAACGGATATACCTGCTTACTGACGAGCCTGATAAGCTGCCTTTGCCGAACTTTAAGGGCAAATCGCTGCGTGATGTCATGGAGATCACCTCCATGCTCGGTTGGGAAGTTCGTGTTGATGGAGAAGGCTACGTCACCGAACAAAAAGAAACCAATGAAAATGGGACACGTATCGTTCATATTAAATTGGAGCCAAAACATCCGTAAGGCGTGTGGAAGAGAAGGAAAAAAAGTGGTCTTGTGTAGGCTTACGGATCATCCTCTTGAAGCTTGTTCTATCCGCTGGTTGTCCCGAATAGGTTGTTTATGAACCGATGTCGGACGAGGGAGGGTATATATGAAGGTTACAGGGGTGACGATCCGTAAGAGGTTAATCGTTGGAATGGTGCTCATATCGATTGGATTTATCGCGCTCATTGTCCGCTTGGCGTATGTGCAGCTGTGGGAGGGCAAAGAACTGGCGAATCTGGCAGAAGATTCGTGGCGGAGGGAGATTCCCATTTCCCAGAAGCGCGGTGAGATACTGGATCGCAAAGGCGAAAGAATCGCCTACAATATCAGTTCTCCAACGATATGGGCTATTCCTGTGCAAATTGAAGACCAGAAAGCCACTGCAGCACAAATTGCACCTCTCCTTGGGATGAAAACGGAAGTTGTAGAGCGCATGATTGCGAAAGGGCAGTCTGTGAAGCAGATTAAGGGCGGCGGTCGTAAAATATCGCTTGAAACAGCGGAAAAAGTGCGGGAGTTGAACTTGCCGGGGATCGTCGTGGCAGAGGATAATAAAAGATATTATCCTTATGGCGATTTGGCGGCTCATATACTCGGCTTCACTGGTATAGACAATCAAGGGTTGACAGGTATTGAACAGAGGTATGATTCTGCATTAACCGGCTTGCGAGGGAACATCGCTTATTTGTCTGATGCAAGCGGCAATCAGATGCCGAATTCCTCAGAAAAGTACATCGTTCCCCGAGATGGATTAAATTTGCAATTGACGATTGACAAGCAGATACAGACAATTATGGAGCGGGAACTTGATCGTGCGATGGAGGAATTGAAGCCGAATCAGGCGCTGGCGATTGCCATGGATCCGAATACGGGTGAAATTTTGGCAATGGCAAGCAAGCCAAGCTACGATCCGGCTCATTATAAGGACTTCCCCTCTGATGTATATGATCGCAACCTGCCCATTTGGATGACTTATGAGCCGGGTTCTACGTTCAAGATCATAACGCTTGCTGCTGCGATACAGGAGGGCAAGGTTGATCTGTACAATGAACATTTTTTTGACCCTGGACGTGTAGAAGTCGGTGGAGCGAAGCTGCGCTGCTGGAAACGCGGGGGTCATGGCAGTCAGACCTTTTTGGAAGTCGTCCAAAATTCGTGCAATCCGGGCTTTGTTGCACTTGGCAATCGACTGGGTAAAGAGACATTGTTCGATTACATACGCAACTTTGGTTTCGGACAGAAGACAGGCATTGACCTTAGTGGAGAAGCAAGTGGGATTTTGTTCAAGCTGAGCCGGGTAGGCCCCGTTGAGCTTGCCACTACTGCGTTCGGACAAGGGGTATCTGTCACTCCTATTCAGCAAATTACGGCAGTGTCTGCGGCCATCAATGGAGGCAAGCTGTTCAAGCCGCATGTGGCGAAGTCATTCATTCAGCCGGAGACAGGGATGGTTGTTGAAGATATTAAGCCGGAATTGGTCAGACAAGTCATCAGTCCAGAGACCTCAAGCAAGGTGCGTGATGCTCTTGAACATGTGGTTGCTCAAGGCACGGGGAGAAATGCTTTCATCGATGGTTATCGCGTTGGTGGCAAAACAGGTACCGCACAGAAGGTTATCAATGGCAGATATTCGCCGAACGAGCATATTGTATCGTTCGTTGGCTTCGCACCTGCTGATGACCCGAAGGTTGTTATCTATACAGCAGTTGATAATCCGCAAGGCATACAATTCGGTGGTCTTGTAGCCGCACCGATTGTGAAGCGGATTATGGAAGATACGCTCCATTATATGGGCGTTGAACCGCGGAAGGAACAAGTTTCTCGCAAGTATCGTTTCGATGAGACGCCGGTTGTTGTCGTTCCTAACTTAGTAGGGAAGACCTTGACTGATATCTACGAAGATATGAATATGAATTTTCAATTAGCCAAATCCGGTACGGGCAACACCATTATTCATCAGGCGCCTAAGCCCGGAACCCGTGTAGATCGAGGATCTACGATACGAATCTATATGGGAGAAGAGAAAGAGACGGAGGAATAATTCATGCAACAGATGCAATTGGCTGAAGCTTGCTCACGAATGCTGACAGCGAAGTGCAAGGGAGACGAACATACAGTCGTAACAGGACTCGCGATGGATTCACGCCATGTGGCGCAGGGGGATCTGTTCTTCTGTATTTCTGGTACGGCCGAAGACGGTCATCGTTATGCAGAGCAGGCGGTTCAAGCTGGTGCAGCTGCACTTGTGGTAGAACGTGAATTGGAACTGCCAGTTCCTCAATTGATTGTGAAGAGTGCTAGACATGCACTTGCAGTACTGTCAGATGCGTTCTATGGTTCACCTAGCCGCAGTATGAATCTAATTGGCATTACGGGAACGAACGGTAAGACAACAACCACGTATTTGATTGAAAAAATCTTGAATGATGCGAAGCGAAATGCAGGTGTCATCGGAACGATTCAAATGCGTTATGCAGGCAAGGTATTCCCAATGTCGCGTACAACCCCGAATGCCTTCGAACTGCAAAAGTCGCTTCATGACATGGTGAACGAGGGTGTAGATGCCGTGGCTATGGAGGTATCTTCCCACGCACTCGTACAGGGACGTGTACAAGGCTGCCGTTTCCGTACGGCTGTCTTCACGAACTTAACACAAGATCATCTGGACTATCACGAGACGATGGAAGCATATCGTGAAGCCAAAGGCCTGTTGTTCTCACGGCTAGGCAATACATTCTCTGACGCTGAGGAAGATCGCTCCTATGCGGTGCTCAACGCAGATGATCCGGCTTCTGAATACTTCGCAAGCATGACAACCGCTGAGACGATCATGTATGGCATGACAGAGCAGGCGGATGTTCGTGCCGAGAATATTCGGATTACGGCAAAAGGAACGAGCTTCACAGTTCATTCATTCAGAGGCTCGGCAGACATTCAGCTGCGTATGGTTGGTAAGTTCAATGTGTACAATGCATTAGCAGCGATTGCTGTAGGACTCATTGAAGGCATCGAACTGGATGCGATTCGTGTGAGCCTTGAAAGTGTTGCTGGGGTTGACGGGCGTGTAGAAGCTGTTGAGGCAGGACAATCCTTTGCCGTGATCGTGGACTACGCGCATACACCGGATGGACTGGAGAATGTGCTGCAGACGGTGAAGGAGTTCGCTGAAGGACGTGTCATCAGTGTATTTGGCTGTGGTGGAGACCGAGATCGTACGAAGCGTCCGCTGATGGCCAAAATCTCGGCGAAATACGCGGATTATTCCATCGTAACTTCCGATAACCCTCGTACGGAAGACCCTGATTTGATTATTAAGGATATTGTAGCGGGCCTTCATGAAGTGAACTTGGATCCAAGCCGTTATGAATGCATCGTTGATCGCCGTGCTGCCATCACGAAAGCTATTGAAATGGCAAGCCCGCACGATGTAGTATTGATTGCGGGGAAAGGCCATGAAACTTACCAAATCATCGGCAAGGAAACATTTGACTTCGATGACCGCTTGGTGGCCAAAGAAGCGATAAGGGGCAAAGTTCAGTGATTGAAACGACGTTACGAGAAGTAGCGGACTTGTGTGGAGGGACACTCTCTGATCCCTCCTATGGAGACCGCACGGTAAAAGGGGTTAGCACGAACTCGCGCAAGATCGATTCTGGTGTATTGTTCGTGCCGCTTCAAGGGGAACGATTCGACGGACATCTGTATGTGGATCAAGCCTTGAAGGATGGGGCAGCGGCTGCGATGTGGCAGTCCAATCATGATGATATGCCGCAAGGCTATCCGCTCATTATGGTGGACAACACATTAGAGGCGCTTCAGCGGCTGGCACAAGCTTATTTAGCCCAGCAGCAGGTTAAGGTTGTAGCCATTACAGGCAGCAATGGCAAGACGACCACGAAGGATATGATTGCTTCTGTTATTGCGGAACGTTATCGTGTTCACAAGACGGATGGCAATTTCAATAATCATATTGGCCTTCCGTTAACGATATTGTCCATGCCGAAAGATACGGAAATTGCAGTTCTCGAAATGGGGATGAGTGGAAGAGGTGAAATTGAACTTCTGTCTTCCATCGCTCAGCCTGACGCAGCAGTCATTACAAACATCGGGGAAGCGCATCTGCTGCAGCTTGGTTCCCGGGAAGAGATTGCGCGTGCTAAGCTAGAAATTACTAGCGGACTACGAGAAAATGGAGTGCTCATCTGTCATGGAGACGAACCACTCGTTGACATGGCACTTTCAGAAGAAGCGACGAAGCGGCCTGAGCATATGTCAGTTATTCGCTTCGGTGCAGGTATGCAGTGTGATGTTCGACCAGAGCATATCGATCTTCATGAGGCGGGGACGACATTCACGGTTGCGGCATCAGGCAGTCAGAAGGCGTTGACTGTCGAGCTTCCGCTCTTAGGCAAGCACAATGTCATTAACGCGTTGGCTGCTATTGCAATAGGCCGCTTGTTCGGTCTGGCTGACGAGCAGATTGCGCATGGTCTTGGCAATGCACAAATAAGCGGGATGCGATTTGAACGGACGATTACGTCTGGCGGATGGGTGTTGTTAAATGATGCCTATAATGCAAGTCCGACTGCGACGAAGGCGGCGCTTGACGTGCTTGCTGGACTGCAGGGCGGCAAGCGGATTGCGATTCTTGGCGATATGCTAGAGCTAGGCCCTGATGAGGCGAGGCTCCACTATGAAGTAGGAGCATCCATAAGCCCGGGCAGCTTGGATCTATTGCTCACGTATGGCGAACTGGGCCGTGAAATTGGATCGGGTGCCCTGCAACATTTTGCAGAGAACGCCGTTTATTCATTTGATGATAAGGCAGCATTGAAGGCTTGCCTGCTGCAGCATGTTCAGGCGGGTGATACCGTGCTTGTGAAGGCATCCAGAGGAATGAAACTAGAAGAAGTTGTTAATGAATGGACTAGTGTCCATCATTAATGGGTTGTGTAACGGGAGGTGTAAGGATTGGACTTCAAGTTGATGTTAATGACAATCGGTGTATCTTTTCTCCTAGCCGTCATATTGGGCCCGTTAACGATACCGCTTCTTCGTAGGTTGAAGTTTGGTCAGCAGGTTCGTGACGATGGTCCGAAGGCTCATTTGAAAAAAGCAGGAACGCCAACGATGGGTGGCGCAATTATCTTACTTGCGTTTGCTCTCTCTTTCCTTAAATTTTCGGTGATGGATACCGATTTCTATGTGCTGCTTATCGCAACACTTGGATTTGGCTTAATTGGATTTTTAGATGACTATATTAAAATTATTTTTAAACGTTCGCTCGGTTTAACTGCAAAGCAGAAGCTGATTGGACAGCTCATATGTGCGGGACTCATTTGCTTCCTGTTGTGGCAGTCCGGTCACAGTACAGTTATTTCGATACCAGGGACGTCTCTAGGGCTTGATTTCGGATGGTTCTACTATCCGTTCATCGTCCTGATGATGCTTGCCGTGAGCAACGCGGTCAACTTCACAGATGGCTTGGATGGCTTGCTTGCCGGTACAAGTGCGATTGCCTTCTCGGCATTTGCAATCATCGCGATGCAGGCATCGGAAATATCGGCTGCGGTCAGCGCAGCAGCTATGGTTGGTGCAGTACTCGGGTTCCTCGTGTTCAATGCGCATCCAGCTAAGGTATTCATGGGCGACACAGGCTCGCTCGGGATTGGTGGAGCCATTGCAGCGGTAGCGATTCTAACGAAGACAGAACTGCTCATCATTATTATTGGCGGTATCTTCGTCATTGAAATGCTGTCGGTAATTATTCAGGTCGTATCCTTCAAGACACGCGGCAAGCGCGTGTTCAAGATGAGCCCGATCCATCATCACTTTGAACTGTGCGGATGGTCGGAATGGCGAGTAGTTATTACGTTCTGGCTTGCGGGAATCGTATTAGCCGGACTTGGATTATGGATCAACAAGGGGATGTAACGAATGAATCACCCAGAAACGTATCAAGGGAAGCGCGTCGTCGTACTTGGCTTAGCCAAGAGCGGCGTCAGCGCAGCGCAATTGTTCCACAAGTTCGGTGCGATTGTCACCGTCAATGATAAGAAGGATCGCGACAAGTGCCCCGAAGCCTCGGTATTAGAAGCTTTGGGCATTTGTGTTGTATGCGGGCATCATCCAGATAACTTGATCGATGAGCAGGTAGCGCTTGTAGTCAAAAATCCGGGAATCCCCTATACGGCTCCTCCAGTAGCCCGCGCTGTGGAACTCGGCATCGAGGTCGTAACGGAGGTGGAGGTTGCGTATCAGCTGAGTCTAGCTCCGATTATCGGGATTACGGGAAGCAATGGGAAGACGACAACGACAACATGGGTAGGCAAGACGTTGGAAGCTGCAGGAATGAAGCCGATTGTTGCAGGCAACATAGGCACTCCGCTTTGTCAGGCGGCTCAGGATGCGAACGAGGACAATACACTGGTTGTGGAACTCAGCAGCTTCCAGTTGAAGGGGACAAGCGCTTTTCGCCCTCGCATTGCATGCTTGCTTAACATTGCTGAGACACATCTTGACTATCATGGCTCGATGGAGGATTACGTCAATTCGAAGGCACGATTATTCGCCAATATGGGAAGCGAAGATATTGCGGTGCTGAACGCAGATGATGAGACTTGCTGTAGTCTTGCATCCGATATTCAAGCGACGAAGTGGTGGGTATCTTCGATGAAGCGCGTGGAGCGCGGCGTATTCGTAGAGCCATCCTATGAGGTTGAGGCGAAGGAAGAGGAGCGAATGATCGTCTATGCAGATGGCACAGGCCAAATGCATCGGATTCTTTCTGTCGTGGAACTTGGCATTCCAGGAAGATATAACGTGGACAACGCCTTGGCAGCGTGTGCCATTTCGATTGCAGCGGGTGTAGAGCCTTCAGCACTTGCAGAGCCTCTGCGTTCGTTCCAAGGGGTAGAGCATCGTCTTGAATTCGTATGCGAGCAGGACGGTGTGAAGTACTACAATAACTCCAAGGCTACGAATACGAAGGCTACCCTGATGGCATTGGGCGCATTCGAACGCAATATTATTCTTATTGCGGGTGGACTTGACCGAGGGCTGGACTTCCATGAGCTGATCCCCATTATGGGAGAGCGAGTAAAGGCAGTTGTTACGATGGGCCAAACACGTCACATTATGAAACAAGTTGCCGAGAAGGCAGGTTTAACGGATATATCTGTCGTCGACAATGTAGATCATGCAGCCGACGCAGTGAAGGAAGCTGTCGATATGGCGCACGCTTATGCGAAGCCAGGCGATATCATTCTCTTGTCACCAGCATGTGCAAGCTGGGACATGTTCCCGTCTTATGAAGATCGGGGACGCATGTTTAAAGCGGCGGTGCATAGTCTGTAGTAGGGGGGTGTTCAAGCCCCTACATTGTCCTAATAGAGGTGTACCGCATGGTCAAAGCACGCACTGCGCCCGATTTGTGGCTAATCGTCTCGGTACTGTCCCTGCTATCGATCGGTATGATTATGGTATACAGCGCCGGTGCTGTTCTCGCCTTCCGGGAATATGGAGATTCGTTCTACTTCGTTAAGCGTCAATTGCTGTTTGCTCTGCTGGGGATTGCTGCGATGTTCGTTACGATGAATACGGACTATCGCGTATGGAAGCGATATGCGAAGATTGGACTTCTTATTTGCTTCGTGCTCCTGATTGTTGTTCTCATTCCGGGAATCGGCAATGTTCGGGGTGGGGCGCGAAGCTGGCTAGGCATCGGTTCGTTTGGCATACAGCCGTCCGAGTTTATGAAGCTCGGGATGATTCTGTTCATGGCCAAAATGCTCTCCGAGGAGCAAACGAGCATTACGAGCTTTACAAAGGGGCTGCTGCCGCCGCTTGCGATTATGGGAACGGCGTTCGGACTTATCATGCTGCAGCCGGATCTCGGTACAGGAACGGTCATGGTTGGTGCGGTGCTGCTTGTTATTTTTGTGGCGGGAGCTCAGATGAAGCATTTGCTGTCGCTTGCTGCAGTTGGGGTAGCTGGGTTCGTTGGACTCGTGCTCGCTGCGCCCTATCGGCTTCTGCGGATTACCGCATTTCTTGATCCTTGGCAGGATCCGCTGGGGGCTGGATACCAATCGATCCAGTCGTTATTTGCTATAGGGCCAGGCGGTCTTATGGGACTTGGCCTCGGTGCAAGCCGCCAGAAATATAGCTATGTGCCTGAGCCGCAAACTGATTTTATCTTCTCGATTTTAGCAGAGGAACTAGGATTTTTAGGTGCAGTTACGGTTTTGATTTTATTTCTTATCTTAGTGTGGCGAGGTATGCGAACTGCTCTGACGGCGCCTGATAAATTCGGCAGCCTGCTGGCGGCAGGCATTGTTGGAATTGTGGCAGTTCAAGTGATCATCAATATTGGTGTCGTAATTGGACTCATGCCAGTTACGGGAATAACGCTGCCATTAATTAGTTATGGTGGCTCGTCGCTGACCTTAATGCTGACTGCACTAGGAATTTTACTGAATATATCACGTTATGCGAGGTGAAAGTCATGCGCGTCGTGCTCAGCGGTGGCGGGACAGGTGGACATATCTACCCGGCAGTCGCCATTGCAAGGGAATGCGAGAAGCAGTATCCCGGCAGCGCTTTTTTATATATCGGAACAGAGAAGGGATTGGAGAGCCGTCTCGTTCCTGAAGAGGGCTTGGATTTTCGGGCGATTGAAATTACAGGATTTCGCCGCAAGCTTTCAATGGAAAACTTCAAGACGATCATGCGTTTCATTCGCGGTGTAGGCAAGGCCAAAGAAATGCTGAGAGAATTCAAGCCTGATGTAGTCGTTGGAACGGGTGGATATGTGTGCGGTCCCGTTGTATACGCTGCAGCGAAGCTTGGAATTCCGACCGTCATTCATGAACAGAATGTGATTCCAGGCTTGACGAATACGTTTCTAAGCCGATATACGAGTACAGTTGCGGTTAGCTTCGAGCAATCGGCTCCGTATTTCAAGAAAGCAAAAAACGTAGTTTATTGTGGGAATCCGCGAGCAACGGCAGTGATGGAAGCGGAGAAAGCACGCGGCTTCGCGACTCTCGGATTGCCGAGCGACAGCCGAATTGTCCTCATCGTAGGCGGTAGCCGAGGTGCAAAGGCAGTGAACGAAGCGATGATCGGCATGGTGCCATTACTGAAGCAATTGCCGGATGTACACTTCGTGTATGTGACGGGGCAGAACTATTATGAAAATACACGGAAGGCTGTGCTGCAGACGAGTGATGCAGTTCGCAATCATCTGCATGTCCTGCCTTACATCAGCAACATGCCTGAAGTGCTTGCGGCAACAACGCTCGCTGTCAGTCGAGCGGGAGCTTCTTCACTTGCAGAGATGACTGCTCTCGGAATTCCTTCCATCTTGATCCCGTCGCCAAATGTGACGAACAATCACCAGGAAGCGAATGCGCGCTCCTTGCAGGATGAGGGAGCAGCCATTATGATTACCGAGAAAGAACTGTCGACAGAAGCTTTGTTCGGCCATATCAAGTCGTTGATGACTGATGAAGCGAAGCGAAAAAACATGTCTGACGCTGCCAAGTCTTTTGGACAGCCAGACGCAGCTGCAAGAGTAGTAGCTGAATTACAACGATTATCGGGCAAGTAAGCTTGCCCGATTTTTTTGTGCCTCATTTACGAGCTTAAGGGGTTTGATGCAGCTATTGTCCTGAAATTGTCAGGACGTCATATAGTAGAAGAATCGGGAATGGGCTCCTGTCACACAACGTTTCGCCCGAACATAATATACTCTATACATCGTGACAGATTCCCCCAGACCGCTGCCTCGTCGTACACTCTTCAAGATTGCACGGCTTGTGAATATGAACCTAAGTATAGCTGGCGGCAGCTCACAATCCTTGTGAGATGGTGTGGCGTGGCTTTGCCACGGAAGCGAGGAAGGCAAATTGGTATGCTGGAGCGACCCTCCATTCATGAAGATGGAGCTATCCACACACAGTGTAGAGCTGTCGAGGCTTGAATATGCTGAGCGCATTCATGAACGGTCTGAAGCGCCGTATCCATGAGTGCAGGAGCGAACGGGTCGGATGTGTCACGAATAATTGATACTGCTGAGATTGAACTGGGATAGGGAAATTGGTGAGTGAAATGACGGAAACTGTGCATTTTTCGCATACGGCCCTCTGCGCTGCTTAACAGGTTTGTCGGAAATGCGACGCTAAGCTCTTCAGCATAGGGGATGCCAATTTCATTGTTATCACCGGTCAAGCAACAGCGTCAGACGTGCTTGCCCTTATAGCGTGCATTCAACAGATGATTCAAGAGATACAATCATGCAGCGTTGGTGCCGAAAATCGAGTAGTGGGTGAGCGGTAATCTCGGAGGTGACACATTGGACAAATTGGTGATTGAGGGTGGAAGGCCTCTATCTGGTACGATTCGTATCCAAGGAGCTAAAAATGCCGCTTTACCAATTATGGCAGCCTCGATTCTAACCGATGGCATCGTTAGGCTAGAGAACGTTCCGCAATTGCTAGACATCGAAGTCATGCAGCACATTATGCGAAGTCTGGGCTGCAGGACGATCCAAGATGGAGGGACGGTCTCCATTGATACGTCAGGCGCTCATTCCACGCATGTGCCGGAGGATTTGATGCGCCAGATGCGTTCTTCTATTTTCTTGATGGGGCCGCTGCTTGCAAGGTTTAAGGAGGTTCACATCTATCAGCCAGGTGGCTGTGCAATCGGTGAGAGGAAGATTGATCTGCATCTGCGTGGACTGCAGTCATTAGGCGCAGAGCTGGAGCATTGCGGCAATCGAATCACATGCCGTGCAGAACGGCTCATTGGGACAGATATTCATCTTGATTTTCCAAGTGTTGGTGCCACGGAGAATGTGATGATGGCAGCCGTTCTCGCAGAAGGAACGAGTGTCATAACGAACGCAGCAAGAGAACCGGAAATTGTTGACTTGCAGCATTTTCTGAACAGCATGGGTGCACAGGTGTCAGGAGCCGGTACAGACACAATTGTCGTTGAAGGCGTTACGAAGCTAAGAGGAAGCCAATATGAAGTGATGCCTGATCGCATTGTAGCGGGTACGCTCATGATAGCCGCTGCGGCAACCCGAGGAGCAGTAACGCTGACCAATGCGCATGCGAGCCACTTGACTTCGCTAATCCATATCCTGCGCCGCGCCGGTGTTCAGATCGCAACGAGTGATGGTATAATCAACGTAACTAGCTTTGGTAGAGCGAAGGCTGTAGAGCGAATTGTAACGTCGCCATATCCTGCGTTCCCGACTGATTTGCAATCTCAGCTGATGGTGTTACTGTCACTTGCTGATGGGGTAAGTGTGATGAAGGAGACGGTATTTGAAGGCCGTTTCCGGCATGTCGAGGAACTCGCCAGAATGGGAGCAGATATTCGGGTTGATCTGAGTAATGCATTTATCAAAGGTGTGCCAGAATTGTATGGTTCGACAGTCGAGGCAACCGACCTGCGCGCAGGAGCGGCGCTCGTTATTGCTGGGCTTGCCGCAAGCGGTCGTACCGTCGTAGAGAATGTTCATCACATTGATCGCGGATACGACAGTATCGAGCATATGTTTACTAGGCTCGGCGCGAAGATTGAACGAATCACGTCTGTGCCTAAGCTTGATATTGCCAACGGATAATGCAATAATTTATACTCGGTCCCCTTCTTTGATACGGAAGGGGACTGTAGTAATTCTCATATTGATGTTTCTAGTTACTTTGAAATGTGTATTGATAGAAGGGGATGAATCCAGTGTCATTGAGAACGATACCCCCGCTGCCTGATAAGCCGGTGAGGAAGAAACGGATAGGTGTCAGAGTGAAATGGCTGCTCCTCTTCCTTCTAGTTGTGCTGCTTGTTGTCCTGTTCTTCAGGTCATCAATCAGTAAAATAAAAGAAGTTCGCTGGATTGGGAATCACCTCGTCAGTTATGAACAATTAAGCAGCAGCAGTGGTGTGAAGCCGGGTGAACCGTATTTCGGAACGAGTGAAAGTTCTGTTGCGGAACGAATCAAGGCGGAGTTCCCATTTGTCAAATCGGTTCAAGTGGACAAGCAGTTCCCAAGTGTCATTGAAATTTATATTCAAGAATATGCTCCAGTTGCTTATGAGTTGACGGAAGATGGGAGCATCCAAGCATGCTTGGAGAACGGTGCGGTGATCTCGCTGAAGGACAAGCAGAAGCTTGTACTGGAGAAGCCGGTTCTTACACAGTGGGAAGGTCAAGCCGAATTGAAGACCGAGCTAAGCAAAGCACTTGCGGCTACGCCAAGAGGGCTGCTGGCTGATATTTCGGAGATCCGCTACTACCCGTCCTCTTCTTATCCTGATCGGATTAAGATGTATACACGTTCTGGGTTCGAAGTGGTTACGACTGTGCCTCTACTTCCTGATAAGATAGCTTACTTGAGCGGTGTCGTGGAATCTCAGTCTCCTGGACGGATAACGATGCTGAAGGCAGACTCGTATATTCCGTATTCCAGCCTGCCAAATGACATCGAGGCTATCGAGGGAGCCAAAGAGGACAAGGGAGAAGCTGAAAGCTCAGAGCAGAATAAGGAAGGCACCGGCTCGGAGAATACAAATGAGAAAGTACGTGGATCTGAGCAGGAAAAAGGAGCTGACGCAGAGAATGATATAAAGGAACCTGAGAAAGGCCAAGAAACAAACAAGGAAACGGAATAAGACAATGGTTCATCCATGAATGAGCAAAATATGGAGAGATAAAAAAACTCTACTCAATAAACGGAAAAAATGCTAGAATAAAACTTATGGGTATTTCCGTTCTCTCCTTCTTTTTTCTTCACGTTTTTAAGAAAGAAGACGGTTACTGCTTATATGGAAGGAATTTGTCTTCAAAAAATTTGTAGAAAAAAGAGGGAATGACTAAACTTTGTTGAATACATACAAAGTGTCCGGGGATACAAACATACCAATTGATTGGGAACTAGGAGGTGCCACGGGTTGAGCAGCAATGACATCATTGTGAGTTTGGACATCGGTACATCCAAAGTGCGCGCTATCATCGGGGAAATTAACAACGGAACGCTGCAAATTATCGGCGTTGGATCTGCTGACTCAGAAGGTATTCGCAAAGGTGCGATTGTAGATATTGATCAGACTGTCCAGTCAATTCGTAATGCGGTGGAGCATGCGGAGCGAATGGTCGGCATTGAAATTACGGAAGTGTACGTAGGCATATCAGGCAATCATATCGGCTTGCAATCCAGCCATGGAGTTGTCGCGGTATCGAATGAAGACCGTGAGATTGGCGAAGAGGATATTGAGCGTGTGCTCAAAGCAGCAGAAGTTATTGCTTTGCCACCAGAACGTGAAATCATCGACGTGGTTGCAAAGCAATATGTTGTTGATGGACTGGAGGATATTCATGATCCTCGAGGCATGATAGGTGTTCGCTTGGAAGTCGATGCCACGATTATAACTGGGGCGAAGACAGCTGTACATAACTTGTTGCGTTGTGTGGAGAAGGCTGGCTTGCATGTCAAGGATCTAATATTAATGTCTCTTGCCGGAGGGCAGTTGGCATTGTCTAAAGATGAGAAGATGATGGGCTCCGTCCTTGTAGATGTCGGTGCAGGTGCTACAACTATTGCTGTGTTCCAAGATGGAACGCTTGCTGCTACGTCTACATTGCCTATTGGCGGGGACTTCGTTACGAACGATATCGCATATGGTCTTCGAACCATGTCTGACCATGCAGAGAAAGTAAAGCTGAAGTTCGGCTGTGCATGGATTGAGGACGCGCTAGAGGATCATGTGTTCAAAGTAACGCGTATCGGCAGCAATGTGGAGAAGGAATTCAATCAAGTATTCCTTGCCAACATCATCGAACCGCGTATGGAAGAAATATTCCAGCTTGTCAAAAATGAAGTGAAGCGACTAGGCTTCACGGAACTGCCAGGTGGGTATATTCTGTCTGGAGGCACAGTATCTATGCCTGGAGTTCTGAAGTCCGCCCAAGCTGCCATGCAGACTTCGGTACGAATCGCGGTACCTGACTTTATTGGTGTACGCGATCCAGGATTCGTAAGCGGTGTTGGGGTATTGCATCATGTGTTGCGCTCCGTTCGTCCACGCAGTGCAGGTGGCGCCAAGAAAGCGGCAACTCGGAAGCCAACTCCAATGGAATCATCAAACAAACCTAGCTTCATTGATCGGTTAAAAAATATGTTTAGTGAATTCATTTAATAAAAGTTGACTTCAGGCCATCGGTGCACAATGAAGAGGAGATGGAGGACTCATGTTGGAATTTGAATTTGAGATGGAACAGTTGGCCCAAATTAAAGTTATTGGTGTCGGTGGCGGCGGTAGCAACGCGGTTAACCGAATGATTGATAATGGCGTTCAGGGCGTTGAATTTATTACAGTAAATACGGATGCGCAGGCGCTTCACTTTGCGAAGTCCGAGCACAAGCTGCAGATCGGCGACAAATTGACGCGCGGTCTTGGTGCAGGTGCGAACCCAGAAGTAGGGAAGAAGGCTGCAGAAGAATCCCGCGAGTTGATCAGCAATACGCTGAAAGGTGCAGACATGGTATTCGTTACTGCCGGTATGGGAGGCGGAACAGGTACTGGTGCTGCTCCTGTAATTGCTGAGATCGCGAAGGAATGCGGCGCATTGACTGTTGGTGTCGTTACGCGTCCATTCACATTCGAAGGCCGCAAGCGTTTTTCGCAAGCAGAAATCGGTATCGAAGCATTGAAGGAAAAGGTAGATACGCTTATCGTAATCCCGAATGACCGTTTGCTAGAAATCGTAGACAAGAAGACACCAATGCTGGAAGCTTTCCGCGAGGTTGATAACGTACTCCGTCAAGCTGTGCAAGGTATTTCTGACTTGATCCAGGTACCAGGTCTTATCAACTTGGACTTCGCGGACGTGAAGACGATTATGACTGAGCGTGGTTCTGCCTTGATGGGGATTGGTGTTGCGAACGGTGAGAACCGTGCTGCTGAAGCTGCACGCAAGGCGATCATGAGTCCATTGCTCGAGACTTCCATTGATGGTGCTCGTGGTGTTATCATGAACATTACAGGTGGCGCAAATCTGTCCTTGTATGAAGTCAATGAAGCAGCAGAAATCGTTACGGAAGCTTCCGATGTGGAAGTAAATATGATCTTCGGTGCGATCATCGATGAGAATATGAAGGACGATATTAAAGTTACGGTTATTGCGACAGGATTCGAGAGCAAGCCGGCTGCGCCAATTCCAGGACGTCGTCCAGCTACTGGCTCGACTAGTTCAAGCTCTGGCGAATCTCAGGAATCTCGTTCCTCGTCTACCTTGCGCCCGTTCGGCAATCAACCAGCGTCTGATCAGCTGGATATTCCGACGTTTTTGCGTAACCGTCCACGCAGCACAAATAACGAATAATACGTACTACTTTACTATAAGCGTCTGCCCGTTAAGGGCAGACGCTTTTTGCATTTTCCACAACTACCTCCGACGGCGACTAGCGCTGTTATCTAATGGTCCTTCCCGATGAAGATTGGAATGATCGACAAAAAAAGTGCCATTCCACACCCATCATTAGACAGACTTCGAATACATCACTCTTTATACTAATTAATAACTTCCCAATAGTTGGCGGCAGAAAAAGGAGGGAAGCGCATTGACCGTCATCTATGCCGATCTTCTTTTCGGCCTAAACTTAGTATTGGATTGGACGCTGCTGCGAATGACTGCGAAGATCCGTGGAATCCAGTTTTCGCGCTGGCGGATCGTTGCCGCAGCAGGCTTGGGTACTGCGTATGCAGCAGTGCTCTTTATTCCTTCTTATCCGATCCTCTATACGTATGTTGGCAAATTACTCTTATCTATTCTTATGATCATCTTGGCGTTTGGATTTCAGAATGCCGGATATTTTCTTAAAAATGTTGCTGTCTTTTATTTTTCGGCCTTTGTCATTGCTGGCGGGGCATTTGGGCTGCAATATTTGCTGCAGGATGCGCGGGCTTGGACAATATCCGATCGTGCGACACAATGGATGGATGCTCATCGCACTACCTTTCAAGCTGGAATCGGCTTTCTCGTAGTAGCTCTTCCTGCCTCTTACGCATTATTCCGTCTCGTATGGCGACATAGTACAAGACAGCAGCAGGTAGTGAAGCAGCTGGTGCAATTGGATATCTATATAGGCGATACAGTTCGACATTGTACAGGACTCGTAGATACGGGAAATCATCTGCGAGACCCACTAGGAGGAGCGCCTGTAGTGGTAACGGAGTCGAGGCTGTGGGAGGGCGTTCTGCCTTCTGAATGGTTGAAGAGGCTTCGGTCAGAGCAGCCATTTGATATGCTTCAGTCTTGGAAGGGAACAAGTGAAGACGGAGGAATGCTGGACGAATCCCGGCTACGGCTCATCCCTTATCGTGGGGTGAATCGTGACATGCAGTGGATGATGGGACTGCGTCCGGATTCGGTTCGGATAAGCACAGAGAACGAGACTTATCTATGTACGAAAGTAATTATCGGGTTGGATGGCGGGACATTGTCACATGATGGTGCCTTCCAAGCTATCGTGCATCCAGATTTGCTGCAAACTTCAGAGAATGAGTCTGCCTATCATGCTATGCCGGATTCTACTCACCGCGCTTCGTAAGCGGCCTGCTAGGATGAACATTGCTATTATTCTATCGATTATACTGATGTACCTATACGAACGACCCTGTCATCACTAAGTTGTAGGAGGATTGGCGATGCGTTTGCAATGGAAACTGAGGATGCAGCTTCACTATTATCGGCTGTTATTCTGGCTAGGACTGAAGCGGGATGAGATTTATTATATTGGCGGAAGCGAGGCGCTGCCTCCACCCTTAACAAGGGAAGAAGAGGAATTTTTGCTGTCACGGCTGTCGACCGGGGAGTCAGCGGTACGAGCAATGTTGATTGAGCGTAATTTGCGTCTCGTTGTTTATATTGCGCGCAAATTTGAAAATACAGGCATCCATATTGAAGATTTGGTCTCGATCGGTGCTATTGGACTGATTAAGGCTGTTAACACCTTTGATCCAGAAAAGAAAATCAAGCTTGCTACGTACGCATCGCGCTGTATCGAAAATGAAATTTTGATGTATTTGCGACGTAACAGCAAGACAAGAACGGAAGTATCCTTCGACGAGCCGCTCAATATTGATTGGGATGGCAACGAATTGCTGTTATCGGATGTGCTCGGAACAGAGAACGATACAATTTATAAAAATATTGAAGAGCAGGTTGACCGCAAACTGCTGCACAAAGCCTTGGATAAGCTAAGTGATCGGGAACGAATGATCATGGAGCTGCGCTTCGGATTGACAGATGGAGAAGAGAAGACACAGAAGGATGTGGCCGATATGCTGGGCATATCCCAGTCGTATATTTCCCGGCTTGAGAAACGGATTATTAAGCGTTTGCGCAAAGAATTTAATAAGATGGTGTAAACGTTTCACTGCTTGAACGGGTGCGGAATACGGCTCAATCGGAACTAATCAGGCGCAGGAAACGCAGGAATAAAAAAGCACCCCGGGGAGATAATGTACATTAATGTTTCATCCCTGGGAGGTAATACGAATGACCCGAAACAAAGTCGAAATTTGCGGTGTCGATACATCGAAGTTGCCCGTCCTCACGAACGCCGAAATGAGGGAATTGTTCGTGTCATTACAGGAGCGAAATGAGCTATCGGCTCGGGAGAAGCTGGTAAACGGTAATTTGAGGCTCGTATTGAGTGTGATCCAGCGATTTAACAACCGAGGCGAATTCGTTGATGACTTATTCCAAGTTGGCTGTATTGGATTAATGAAAGCCATTGACAACTTCGACCTTGGTCAGAATGTTAAATTCTCTACATATGCGGTTCCGATGATTATCGGAGAAATTCGCAGATACTTGCGGGACAATAACCCAATCCGGGTGTCCAGAAGCTTGCGGGACATCGCGTATAAAGCATTGCAAGTGCGTGACTCCTTAACCAATCAGAATTCTCGTGAACCGACGATTCACGAAATCTCGGAGGCGTTGAATGTTCCGAAGGAAGATGTCGTGTTCGCACTTGATGCGATTCAAGATCCTGTGTCCTTGTTCGAGCCAATTTATCATGATGGCGGCGATCCGATTTATGTGATGGATCAAATTAGCGATGAGAAGAATAAGGACGTGTCATGGATCGAAGAGATCGTGCTGCGTGAGGCAATGCGGAAGTTGAACGAACGTGAGAAGATGATTTTATCGATGCGTTTTTTCGAAGGCAAAACCCAAATGGAAGTTGCAGACGAGATTGGCATTTCACAAGCGCAAGTATCTAGGCTAGAGAAATCCGCAATCAATCAGATGCAGAAGCATGTTCGCACGTAAATACCTAGTTTGAACAGATAAGCCGTCCGCGGTTAAGCGGCGGCTTTTTTTTATGTCTGTCAGGGCATTTTGCCCAATGCATTCATATACTAAGGTATGTACGCTGGCTACGGTCAAATTCCTAGTGGAATGGTGATTGCGATGAAAATTTCTGATTTTCAAACGAAGGATGTAATCAACATTATCGACGGCAAGAAATTAGGTCAAGTAAGCGATGTAGAGCTCGATATGAAACAGGGAAGAATTGAATCCATCGTTGTTCCCAATTACAGTAAGTTCATGGGGTTGTTCGGTGGCGGAAGCGAGTTGATCATTCCTTGGCGAAATATTGTTAAGATCGGCGCTGATGTCGTTCTGGTGAAAATGGAGGAAATGAAGCAGGCGCGAACTGAAGAATATGACAGCACTGCCTTTGTACAGAAACAATAGGCTTCACCGTTCGGTTTGTGGTAAACTGTACGGTGAGGTGATTATCGTCATGGAACCATTTCAATTACAGAAGCCTGAGGCAGCAGAAGGGCCTGTCCTATTGAATGTCAAGAAATGGACAGAGGCTTATCCAGAGTTGACGGCTGGTTTCACAACAAGAAATGGCGGCGTGAGCAGTGAGCATTTTAACTCATTGAATTGTGCGCTGCATGTACACGATAATGAGGCAGATGTCATCCATAATCGCGAGCTTGTCGCCAAAGCGTGCGGCATGCCATTTGAAGCATGGACATGTGGTGAGCAGGTGCATGGAAGTCATGTTCATGTCGTTACAGAGGAAGAACGAGGAAAAGGAAGGCTGAATCGTGAAGATGCGATTCAAAATACGGATTCTTTGGTTACTGATGTTACGGGAGTTCTATTGACTTCATTTTATGCCGACTGTGTTCCATTGATGTTCTTAGATCCGATCCAGCGCGTGGTCGGTCTTGCACATGCAGGGTGGAAAGGAACCGTCAGCAATATTGGCGCTGCAACGGTACATAAGATGCAGGATCAGTTTGGCTGCCGTATTGAGCATATTCAAGCAGCGATTGGACCATCGATTGGCTCCTGCTGCTATGAGGTGGACGAGCGCGTAATTGGCGAAGTGCGGCGTGTGCTCGCAGGCGATCCACAAGCGGAGCAAGTTCAGAATGATATCATCCGTCCGACAACATCTGGGCATGCTATGCTTGATTTGCGTGAATTGAATCGACATTTGTTGATCCAAGCAGGAATTTTGGCAACAAATATCGAATGTACTACACTGTGCACCGGCTGCAATATAGATATGTTCTATTCCCACCGAATGGAGGGCGGGACGACCGGTCGCATGATGAGTTGGATTGGCTGGAAGAAGGGATGACAGAATGACGCTGCAGCAACGAATCGAAGCTATAGGGCGGAACATTCGCTGCTTCATTCAGGTGAATATCTAGGGTGAGGAATCCAAGCATGGATTAGAACCGGAACAAGCCGCGGCATTTGTGGAGCAATTGCGCGCGTTTCCTCATATTGAGCCGATTGGACTAATGACGATGGCTCCATACGAAGCTGAACCGGAACAGACGAGACCCTTATTTCGCAGATTACGGCATATTACGTGAGTTGCGAGACGAATTTGGATCATCGTTGTCCATATCATTGCCGCACTTATCGATGGGGATGCCCAATGATTTTGAAGTCGCTGTGGAAGAGAGGGCGACATGGCTGAGATTTGGATCCGTCCTAGTTGGGAAGGAAGGGGAAACGTAATGGGTGTAATGAACCGATTTATGAATTTTCTAGGACTTCAAGAAGAAGAAGAAATCATTGAGCGTGAGAAGGTAGTAACGGATATGAACGAGCAAGAGGTAGAAGCGCCGAATTTTGACCAGCGCAAATCCTCTAAGGCTGCTAATGTAGTGAGCATACACTCACAGAAGTCCTCCAAGATGGTGCTATATGAGCCGCGTTCTTATGATGAGGCCCAAGAGATTGCGGATCACTTGCGTTCACGGCGCTCGGTTATCGTGAATTTGCAAAGAGTTCGGAAGGATCAAGCTTTTCGGATTATTGATTTCTTGAGTGGCACGGTCTATGCATTAAGCGGAAACATATCCAAGGTTGGTGGAAATATATTCGTGTGTACCCCCGAGCAGGTTGAAATTCAAGGTTCCATCACAGAAATCCTACACGACGATTACGAAAACATGCAAACGAGGTGACCTTGTTGGAGTATCAGATAGCTGAATACGTGTATTACCTGTTCAACATATACAGATGGTTAATTATTGTTTATATTTTGATGTCTTGGGTACCTAATGTACGCGAGAGCTTTATCGGCGAAATTCTAGGCAAGATTGTTGAGCCTTATTTGGCTCCGTTCCGCCGTATTATTCCGCCAATCGGCGGGATGCTGGACATTTCCCCAATCGTGGCATTGTTCACGCTTGAGTTCGTGTACAGAGGTGTAATTGCTGTACTTCAGTATTTTATTTAGCAATAGGTGAGTGCTAGTGATGACAGCAAATGAAAATATTTATACGCACTTTCACCCTGATGAGCGTGTGTTTGTCGATCGCGCTGCGGAGTGGGTGGAACGTGCGGCGCAAGTCCACGAGATCCGTCGTACTGATTTTTTGGATCCGAGACAAGCTTTTATTGTGGCTACATTGGTCAATCGGAATGCTGATGTTCAGCTGCGCTTGGATGGAGGGCATGAGCAGGCCGAACGCAAGCGTGCGCTCATTGCTCCCGATTATGTATACGCAGACGGAGAAGAAATGGGGATGCAAGTCCTTCAAATTACTTCTTCCGACCGCAATTGGGGGCAGCTTGAGCATGGCGATTTCTTGGGAGCTGTGCTCGGGCTTGGCATAAAGCGAGACAAAATTGGCGATATTCACGTTAACGATGATCGTTGCCATATTGTGATCACAGAAGAAATTGGGGCTTTTCTCGATACACATCTGCGTCAGGTACATCGCGTGAATGTAATGACCGAGATTGTCCCATTATCCGAGCTTCGGACTGCTCATGCAGAGCTGAATATGATGTCCATAAGTGTTGCATCCCTTCGATTGGATGGTATTTCCAGCGATGTATTCAGACTTAGCCGAACGAAGATCGTAACCCCGATCAAGGCGGGGAGATGCAAGGTGAACTGGAAGGTAGAAGAAAATCCGTCCACCCAGCTCCAAGCGGGGGATGTTGTCTCCTTGCAAGGGTTCGGACGATTCAAAGTAATAGAAATTGAAGGCGTATCGAAAAAAGGCCGCATGCGTATTTCGGTAGGTACTTATACACGTTGAGCTCGCTGTAGTTTGTACGTTTGCAGCTAAGAGGGTTCGAAAAGACATGATTTGCCGCATGCTTTTGTAATTTTGAGGAGGTGCACACGATGCCATTGACACCACTAGACATACATAACAAGGAATTTAGCCGCAAGCTGCGCGGTTATGATGAGGACGCTGTTAACGAGTTCCTCGATCAGATTATTAAAGATTATGAAGCGCTAATTCGCGAGAACAAGGAACTGCAAAACCATGCAAACTCCTTGCAGGACAAGCTTGACCATTTCGCGAATCTTGAGGAAACCTTGAGCAAAACGATCATCGTTGCACAAGAAGCTGCGGATGAAGTGAAGAGCAATGCGAAGAAGGAAGCACAGCTTATCGTCAAAGAAGCTGAGAAAAATGCAGATCGCATCGTGAACGATGCACTGGCGAAGTCGCGCAAAGTTGCGTTGGAAGTTGAGGAGCTTAAGAAGCAATCCTCGATCTATCGTGCACGCTTCCGCACATTGGTTGAGGCTCAGATGGAGCTGCTCAATCAAGACGGCTGGGATGCGCTTGAGCGTGAAGAAGTGAAGGAAGTTAAAGAATTGTATTAGTCGTAGGGGCGGCTGATTGACATTTGCCGCAAAACACGATATAAATATGTATTAATAACGTGATATTCAATGACGGGAACGCACTGACACGCCCATCCGTTCTTCAGAGAGTCGGAGCAGGTGAGAACCGACGAACGAATCGTGTTCAGACATCATCCCAGAGAAGATATGCCGAATGCAGTTGGTTGGATTAAGGCTGGCGTAGTAAGCATATCCGGATCCCCTCCGTTATTGGGGGCTTGTATGCTTGGAGAAGCATGCATGATGAAGGTGCCGTACGACAATGTTGTAAGTCATTGTTGGACGGAACAAGGGTGGTAACGCGAGCAGAACCTCGTCCCTTTTTGGGAGGAGGTTTTTTTGTTTCCTCAATTATGTATCGAAGAAAGGAAGTATCACTGTGAGAAAAGTTGATGTCAAAGAACGCGCCCGGGAACGGGAGCTACGTGTATTGGCGAAATGGAACGCGGAAGATACATTTGCCAAGTCCATCGAGCATCGCGCAGACAAACCTAATTTCGTATTTTATGAAGGACCGCCTACAGCAAACGGAAAGCCTCATATTGGGCACGTGCTTGGACGTGTAATTAAGGACTTTATTTGCCGCTACAAGACAATGTCCGGCTATCGTGTCGTGCGTAAAGCGGGCTGGGATACACATGGTCTACCTGTAGAGCTTGGTGTTGAGAAGCAGCTTGGCATTTCTGGCAAACAGGAAATTGAGAACTATGGGGTAGAAGCATTCGTTAAAAAATGTAAAGCGAGTGTATTCGAATATGAGAAGCAGTGGCGTGAGCTTACGGAAGCGATCGGGTACTGGACGAATCTCGATGATCCATACATCACGCTTGATAACAACTATATTGAAAGTGTGTGGCACATCCTGTCCACGATTCATAAAAAAGGATTGTTGTACCGTGGGCACCGTGTAAGTCCATATTGCCCATGCTGCCAAACGACACTCAGTTCGCATGAGGTAGCACAAGGCTATGAAACGGTTAAGGATTTATCTGCAACTGTGAAGTTCAAGCTGCATGACAATGGCGAATATGTGCTTGCTTGGACAACCACACCGTGGACATTGCCAGCACACGCTGCACTTGCGATGAATCCGAACATGGATTATGTTCGCGTTCAGCAAGAAGACGGTGTATATATCGTTGCGAAAAATCTGGTTGAAGATGTGATGCAGGGCGAGTACAAGATCTTGTCTGAGCATAAAGGCTCTGAGTTCATTGGCAAGACGTATGCTGCTCCATTCCCATATGTTGTGCCCGAGAAGGGACATCTTATCGTCGCTGCTGATTTCGTAACAGATTCCAGCGGTACGGGTATCGTTCATATGGCCCCGGCTCACGGTGAAGACGACTACAAGAGTTGCCGTGAGAACGGAATTAGCTTCATCAGTGTTGTGAATGCCCAAGGCCGCTATAACGATGAGATTACTGATTTTGCAGGCCGCTTCGTGAAGGATTGCGATATCGACATCGTGAAGAAGTTGTCTGAGAACGGAACCTTGTACTCCAAAGAAAAATACGAGCACAGCTATCCATTCTGCTGGCGCTGCAAAACGCCGCTTCTCTACTATGCGACAGAATCGTGGTTCATTGAGACGACAGCGGTTAAAGATCAATTAATAGCAAATAACAGCAAGGTCGACTGGTACCCTGGTCATATTCGCGAAGGCCGCTTCGGCAACTTCTTGGAAGACTTGGTGGACTGGAATATTAGCCGTAACCGTTACTGGGGCACACCGCTAAACGTATGGGTATGCGGATCCTGTAAAGGTGAATACTCGCCAGACAGCCATCAAGACTTGCGCGATCGTGCGACGATGCCGGTAGATGAGAACCTGGAGCTGCATAAGCCATATGTGGATGAAGTTAAGCTGCACTGTCCGCATTGCGAACACGGTGTGATGGAACGTACGTCAGAAGTTATTGACGTATGGTTCGATAGTGGTTCGATGCCATTCGCTCAGCACCATCATCCGTTCGGAGATGAGAAGAAGTTCGAAGAACAGTTCCCTGCAGACATCATCTGTGAAGGAATTGACCAGACTCGCGGCTGGTTCTTCAGCTTGCTCGCTGTTGCAACACTGTATAAAGGCATAGCGCCATACAAGGCCGTTATCTCAACGGGTCACGTGCTCGATGAAAATGGACAGAAAATGTCCAAATCGAAGGGTAATGTTATCGACCCATGGGATATTATCAATGAGTACGGTACAGATGCATTCCGCTGGGCATTGCTGTCGGATAGTGCACCTTGGAACTCGAAGCGCTTCTCGAAGCAAATCGTAGCAGAAGCGAAATCCAAAGTAATTGATACGCTTGTGAACACGCATGCCTTCTATGCGTTGTATGCTTCCATTGATCAATATGATGCTAGTGCATATGAAGAGCGTCCGTCGAACAACAAGCTGGATCGTTGGATCTTGTCTCGCTTGCATACGCTGATCGCAAGTGTAAGTAAAGGACTGCAAGCGAATGACTTCTTGAATCCGGCAAAAGCTATCGAGTCTTACATCGATGAGTTGAGCAACTGGTACATCCGCCGTTCCCGTGACCGCTTCTGGGGCAGCGAGATGACAGAGGACAAATTGTCCGCCTACCAAACGCTTCGCCGTGTTCTGCTCACGTTGTCCAAACTTATCGCGCCATATGCACCGATGATTGCAGAAGACATCTACATGAATCTTGGCGGCACAAGCGAGAGTGTGCATTTAGCTGACTATCCTGTTGCAGATCAAGCCTTGATAGATGCCGAATTGGAACGCGATATGGAAACAGCTCGTGAAATCGTTGAGCTGGCACGCAACGTACGTAATGAAACAGGCATCAAAACGCGTCAACCGCTGTCTGAGCTTATCGTGTCCATGGATCGAGAGTTCCATCTGGAGGCTTATGAAGAAGTCATCAAGGAAGAGATCAATGTGAAGGAGATTCGCCTCGAGACAAGCGACTCCGGCTTTGTTGATTTCACATTGAAGCTTAACCTCAAAGTAGCCGGCAAGAAATACGGCAAAAATGTCGGTGTCCTGCAGGGCGCTCTGAAGTCGATGGCTGCTGAGGACACTCGTCGTATCGTCGAATCCGGTTTATGGAACTTCACGAACCAAGACGGTGAGAGCTTCGAGGTGACACGTGAGGAGCTTCTGATTGAGAAGCAAGCGAAATCTGGCTTCGCATCAGCATCAGGTTATCAAATTACAGTCGCATTGAATACGGAGATTACGCCGGAACTCGAGCAAGAGGGCTGGGTTCGCGAAGTTGTTCGCGGTATCCAAGACTTGCGCAAGAAGCTTGATCTGCCAATTGAGAAACGGGTCGATATCGTTCTGGATGCCGATGCGCAATTGCAAGCGGCGATTCAAGCGTTCGAGTCCACACTGCGTGATAACGTACTCGTTGCGAACTTGTCGTTTGGTTCTCAAGAGGGTATGGAATCCGTTGATTTGGGACAGAAGACGATCCGTGTCGCAATTGCGTAGCAGTTCCTGCGTATAGATGTTTCCAATTCAGGGGAATCTATAGTGGTCGTTAATCGCGGACGAGTATAAGAGGGGAGAGCGTTGACCTTGCAGATGGATAATCCATCTGTTCGGTCACGCTCTTTTTGCGATATAAGGGGATGCAGTACATCGGCTTTCACAGAGGAGGAAATGTCTGTCATGACAGAGCATGATTCGAACAATTCTACAAATCCGCATAACCCAAGTGCCGAGCGTGAACAAACAATAATTCAACAAGAGGATGATACTCGCATAACCAAGGGTAAGGAGCAATTGACGGATTCGAGTTCATTGGATACCCAAGGAGAATCAAAAGCAGGCGTATCCATCACCACTACGCAAGATGAAGATGATGCTAAAAAAATGATGAAGAGCATTCATGATTATACGCTGCAAATTGCACAAGCGATGGAGAAGTCTAGAATTTCAGAATACAATGAATTGCTGTTCAATCCGCGCAAGCTGATCTGGGTGAACCTCATGGGTGGAGCGGCCCGCGGTGTTGGGATTGCGATTGGATTTACGCTATTTACGGCTATCATTGTCTACATTTTGCAATATTTAGGGGCGCTCAATCTGCCTATCATCGGTGATTTTATCGCTGACATTGTACGAATTGTTCAGCATCAGCTTGATACGAAGTTCTATTGATTCCCATCGTAATCGGCATCATATTCTTGATCAGGCTCGAATAACCCGACGCCCTCTTTGTTATCCATATATTGACGATATTGACGATTGCGAACGATAGTTACATGGCGTCCTGTCATATCCGTAGCGACAAAGCTCTCATAGGCTTCAACACAGCCATCGAGTTCTTCGGATGCTTCGATATAGAGATTGCCGTAATCATCGACGTCGCGTTCTTCATGCATGGCAGGTGTATTGGATGTCCCCCAGGACTCGACTATTTGCCAAGCATCTTCACCGTCGAAGCCATTTTGCGTATCTTCGTCAAGGCTAGTCCTCCCGAATGGAGGCATAAGAAACTGTTCTTCGACCGGCCGACGTTGGGACACTATCTGCTCAGGGGAATGCTCGACGCAATACATCGTGGAAGGGACGGCTTCAAGACGTTCATAAGGGATGTCCTTGCCGCATACAACACACTTGCCGTATTGTCCCTTATCCATGCGGGATAGGGCAGTATCAATGCGTTCAAGCAATATTTCATCGTGCTCATTTAGTGCGATGTCCTTACCGCGCTCGAACATCTCAGTGCCAACGTCCGCGGGGTGATTGTCCAGTGTGGACAGCTCTCCTGTGTTTTCACGTAAGGAATTGGACAGACCATAATGATCTCCGTGATGAAGACGGCGCTCGATCTGGGCCTTGGATTGCAGCAATTGTTGTTGCAAGCTGTTTAATTGTTCAGAGGATAGTCGATTCATTCGTGCAGAACGCTCCTTTCGCGTTGGCGTAACTTATGTCTAGCATGTGCAAGTTGAAGGACGTTCCTGCGTGGTAAATGGCGTAGGCGTTGGATTGGTTTGGGTTCGGCTCCTGTGATACAATGAGCACAGCTTCAAGTTCTTTCACACTTAATAAAAATTAAATGAGGTGACTGTGGCACGTGTGGTACTATATTATCGCCTTTATCGTTTTGCTGATTGATCAAGTAAGCAAATGGATGATCGCTACGAATTTGCAACTGAGAGAAAAAATTTCGGTAATCGGTAACTTCTTCTTGATTACGTCGCATCGGAATACGGGGGCGGCCTTCAGCATTTTGGAAAATCAGCGCTGGTTCTTCATTGTCGTTACGACAGTGGTAGTAATCGGACTTGTATGGTATATGCAGAAGATTAAACATCAGAGTGGGGTCATATTGCCACTGGGACTCAGCTTGATCTTAGGTGGGGCGATCGGCAATTTTATCGACCGTCTGCTTACAGGGGAAGTTGTTGATTTCCTGCAGTTCAATTTCGGGTCGTACACGTTCCCAATATTCAATGTAGCGGATATGGGAATCTGTATCGGTGTAGGACTGGTACTGCTTGATGCGCTCGTAACCGTGAAGCGGGAGAATCAATCCGGCACGGGTACACCTGCAGAACAACAAGATCATTCATCGAACCAAGCATAGGATTAGCATAGAGGGGATTGTAAGCAATGACAGAAGAACATCAAATGCAAGAACAAGCAGGGGACGAAGGTCGAGAGCCATACATATGGACGGTCGAGTCGGCTAATGCGAAAGATCGGATCGACAAATTTATTACAGAGTCAATTGAAGAAGAGGTTTCTCGGTCACAAGTACAACTATGGATACGTGATCAGCATGTGCTCGTGAATGGTAATCCAGTGAAGCCGAACTATAAAGTAGCAGCCGAAGATGTCATCACACTGACAATGCCTGAGCCGGAGTCTGCTGATATTGTAGCTGAGGATATTCCGCTGGATGTATATTTTGAAGACAAGGACGTTATTGTAATCAATAAGCCGCGCGGTATGGTTGTCCATCCAGCACCAGGACATACGTCGGGGACGGTTGTTAATGCATTGATGTTCCATTGCCATGATTTGTCTGGTATTAACGGCGAACTTCGGCCTGGAATTGTTCACCGCATTGATAAGGATACATCAGGCTTGCTGATGGCGGCCAAGCATGATCGCGCACATGTTCACCTTGCAGCACAGCTGAAAGAGCACTCGGTTACTCGGAAATATGTGGCGCTTGTGCATGGGAATGTGCCTCATGATCAAGGAACAATCGACGCCCCAATTGGGCGTGATACCCATGATCGGAAGATGTACACCGTAACCGAGAATAACAGCAAGCATGCGGTAACACATTTTAAGGTGATGGAGCGGTTCGGGGACGCGACCCTTGTTGAATTGCAATTGGAGACAGGCCGTACACATCAGATCCGTGTGCATATGAAATTCATTGGTCATCCTCTTGTCGGGGATCCAATGTATAGTCGAGGGACACGCGGTCTGACTATGAATGGACAGGCATTGCATGCCATGACGCTAGGATTCGTACATCCTACAAGCGGGGAGACGGTGGAACTTCATGCTCCGCTTCCTGAAGACATGGAAAACTTGCTTCATTCCATTCGCAATAGATAGTTGTTTTACAGTCGTAATTATGCAAATCAACCCATGATATTTAGTTGTAAAACAGTATATAATCTAATATTCGTGTAAAAAAAGTGCAAATTGTATTGAAGATCGTTCATTCCTTTCGTCGTCATTATCAAGCATAGTTAATACATTGGCATCATAACCGATATAAGACTGGTGCAGGAGAAGGGGCTGGATAAGATGACGACAGAATTTTATCAAAACACATATATTCAACATACATTTGCAGAGCGAATTGGCGGAGCCAATTACGGAAAAGACACGAATATCTACAAATTTGAAAAGATTAAACGAGCTAAGGCTGCTGCCAAATTACAGTTCCCTGATGTGGAATTGATCGATATGGGTGTCGGTGAACCGGATGAAATGGCTGACGCAGGTATCGTGGCTGCATTGGCAGAAGAAGCGTCCAAGCCCGAAAACCGCGGTTACGCTGATAATGGCATTGCAGAGTTTAAGCATGCTGCGGCAACCTATTTGAAAGAAGTATTTCAGGTCGAAGGGATTGATCCAGATACTGAGGTGCTTCATTCCATTGGTACGAAGCCAGCGCTTGCGATGCTGCCTTCCTGCTTCATCAATCCAGGGGACATTACGATTATGACGGTTCCTGGCTATCCGGTAATGGGTACGCACACGAAATATTTAGGCGGAGAAGTGTATAACATTCCACTTACGGCGGACAATAACTTTTTGCCTGATTTGGATGCTATCCCTGAAGAGGTGTGCCAACGGGCCAAGCTGCTCTATTTGAACTATCCGAACAATCCAACTGGAGCAGTAGCGAGTGTTGAGTTCTTTACCAATGCCATTGCTTGGGCGAAGCAGCACAAGGTCATCATTGTACATGATGCCCCTTACGCAGCGTTGACCTATGACGGCAACAAGCCGCTAAGCTTCTTGAGCGTACCTGGAGCGAAGGACGTTGGGGTTGAGCTCCATTCCTTGTCCAAGTCGTACAACATGACGGGATGGCGCATTGGCTTTATTGCCGGCAATCCACTTATTGTGAAGGCATTCGGTGACGTCAAGGACAATAACGATTCCGGCCAGTTCATCGCGATCCAGAAGGCAGCGGCATACGGCCTGGCTCATCCAGAGATTACGGAAGCGATCGCTGACAAATACTCTCGCCGTCATGACCTGCTGGTTGCAGCACTTAATGAAGCGGGATTCCGTGCCGTTAAGCCGCAAGGTTCCTTCTTCCTCTATGTTGAAGCGCCAAAGGCGGTGCAGGGCGGGCCAGAATTCAGATCGGCTGAGGACTTCTCCCAATATTTAATTCGAGAGAAGTTAATCTCGACAGTGCCTTGGGATGATGCAGGAAGCTTTATTCGGTTTTCGGTTACGTTCCAAGCCCGGGGCGAGGCGGAAGAGAAGCGTGTAATGAGTGAGCTCAAGCGCAGACTTACCGATGTTGAATATATTTTCTAAAATTTATGTGAGTACTATTGCTTGACATGGATCGTGAGAAGTGGGATAATCCAGTTAATCAAATAAGACCTTTAAATCAGTCCCGTGAGACTGGCAAGGTAACGCTCGTTTACGAGAAAGAACACGTGAAGAGCGGAAGGAAGAAGCATGTCCGTTAGATGCCGAGAGCTATGATGGATTGCGAAGAGCTTCTACTTCTGCGCTGTAGCTTCATGCAGCTTCTTTCGGCGCATATCGTGAATGCACACAACTCCTTGCCTACGGGCAAGGAGTTTTTTTGTATCTGCGCACACTATCGATATACAGCCTAGTCCTTACTCGAGTAAGGGCGGGAATACGGAAGGAGACAAAATCTAAATGAGCAAGACCGAATTCAATATCATTATGGATGAAGCAGCGATTCGACGAGCACTTACACGGATTGCACACGAAATTCTCGAACGAAATAAAGGCATTGAAAACTGTGTACTTGTCGGAATCCGGACAAGAGGGATCTTCTTCGCAAGGCGCATTGCTGAACGAATCCAACTGATTGAGAATGTGAACATTCAAGTCGGAGAGCTGGACATTACGAGATATCGCGATGATAAGAAGCGGGAAGAACGGGAGGCGGCAGACATTAGCGAGCCATTCCCAATACAGGATAAGAAAATTATCTTGTGCGACGATGTGCTCTATACGGGACGGACGATTCGCGCAGCAATGGATGCACTAATGGATCAAGGCCGACCGCAAATGATTCAGCTGGCGGTCCTGGCAGACCGAGGGCATCGGGAATTGCCGATTCGACCTGATTATGTTGGTAAAAATGTACCGACTTCACGCACCGAAGAGATTGAAGTTGCCTTGAAGGAATTAGACGGCATCGATGAAGTGAAAATCGTACACCACAGGGGGTAGCAGCAATGACAATACAGTTGGAACGTACGGTAAAAGACCGCAGCTTACTGGGCTTAAAGTCACTAAGCAGATTCGAAATCGAATCCATATTGAATCGAGCCGCACATTGGGATGGGCAGGATGCTAAAGTACAAGATGCATTAAAAAATAAATTTGTAGCCAACATGTTTTTCGAGAACAGCACGCGCACCCGCTGTTCGTTCGAAGTAGCCGAGAAGCGTCTGGGTGCAGAGGTTATCAACTTCTCTGCATCCTCCTCGAGTGTAGAGAAGGGCGAATCAATCTACGATACGGTTCGAACACTCGAATCTATGGGCATGGATGCAGGGGTTATCCGCTTGAAGCCGATTGGGCTCTTGGAACAAATTGCGGAACGCGTCAAGATGCCGCTGATCAACGCAGGCGACGGGAATAATGAGCATCCCACACAGGCACTCCTAGACCTGTACACAATGCGCAAGCATTTTGGACAGCTAGATGGACTGAATGTCACGATAGTCGGAGATATTGAGCACAGCCGAGTGGCACGCTCTAATTTATACGCGCTTCGCAAGTTCGGAGCGAACGTAAGCTTCTGTGCACCGGATAATATGCGTGCTCATGATTTGGATGCACCGTATGTGACGATGGATGAAGCGCTGCAGTCAGATGTGGTCATGATGCTTCGCGTACAGCTTGAGCGTCATGAATCAGAAGTGATGCACTCGACAGCGGCGTACCGGTCAGAGTATGGCATGACGCTTGAACGCGTCGCATTGATGAAGAAACATGCGATTGTTATGCATCCAGCCCCTGTCAATCGCAATGTAGAAATTGATGACGAGGTCGTTGAAACAGAACAGTCGCGAATCTTCGAGCAAATGGCAAACGGGGTTCCCGTACGGATGGCAGTACTGGAGCGAGCACTCTCATAGGAATCACTTCTTATATAGAAGAAATCGATAGATTGAAATTGAATGAAATTGAAAAATACCAACCAGACGGACGAACACTTCACAATGGCACTGTAAGGAGAGAGAAACCGATGATCGTATTAACAAATGCAAAGATATTAAATACCGAAGGCGAATTGGTTGACGCTAACATTTGGATGGAAGAAGGCGTCATCCGTCGGATTACGAATCGCGAAGAAGCTGCTCCAGCGGGAGCAGAAGTTCATGACATCGAAGGAAAATTCGTATCGGCAGGCTTCATCGACATGCACGTTCATTTGAGAGAGCCTGGCTTTGAACATAAAGAAACGATTGCAACAGGTACTCACTCCGCGGCAAAGGGTGGATTTACAACAATCGCATGTATGCCGAACACGCGTCCAGTCACAGACACACCAGAAACGGTACAACTTATTCTCGATAAAGCAGAGCAAGAAGGCTATGTGAAGGTCTTGCCTTATGGCTCGATTACGAAGAGTGAGCTGGGAAGAGAGCTTACAGACTTTGTAGCCTTGAAAAATGCAGGTGTTGTCGGCTTCACTGACGATGGGGTTGGTGTACAGAATGCCCAAATGATGAAGGATGCGATGAACTGGGCCAAGGAACTGGGCATGCCGGTTATCGCACACTGTGAAGATGATTCGCTAGTTAAAGGTGCGGCAGTAACAGATGGAGAGTTCGCCCGCAAGCATGGATTGAAGGGGATTCCGAATGAATCGGAAGCGATTCATGTAGGCCGGGATGTGCTGCTGGCAGAAGCGACAGGCGTACATTATCATGTGTGCCACGTTAGCACAGAACAGTCCGTTCGGCTTATCCGTCAAGCGAAGCAGTTCGGTGTGAAGGTGACTGCAGAGATATGTCCACATCACCTGCTTCTCTCAGATGAAGATATCCCGGGATTGGATTCAAACTGGAAGATGAATCCACCGCTTCGCTCGCCTCGCGATGTAGAAGCCTGCATTGAGGCGCTGGTTGATGGCACAATCGACATTGTCGTAACAGACCATGCACCACATAGTGAAGAAGAGAAAGCCAAAGGGATGGAGCTTGCACCGTTCGGTATTGTCGGATTGGAAACAGCATTCCCTCTCCTTTATACGAAATTCGTAGCGACAGGCAAATGGCCGCTATCTCTGCTCATCAATCGCATGACAAGCGACCCGGCAAGAACGTTCGGCTTGAATACAGGACGTCTTGAAGAAGGAGCGCCGGCAGACATTACGGTTATTGACTTGGAGACCGAGCATAAAGTGAATCCGGACGAATTCTTGACTAAGGGACGGAATACGCCGTTCACAGATTGGAGCTTGAAGGGATGGCCAGTGAAGACATTCGTAGACGGCCGTCTTGTATGGAGCAAGTAACAAGATTGATAGATAGTCCATTATAGATAGATAAAAATAGCAACGTGAAGTGCACAAGATAGAGAGCGAGGAGTGACGGACATGCAAGCAAGATTGTTGTTGGAAGATGGTACCCTCTTTACAGGAACGGGGTTCGGTGCAGACGGTGAGTCTGTAGGTGAGGTTGTATTTAATACAGGGATTACAGGATATCAAGAGGTATTGTCCGACCCATCTTACTGTGGACAAATTGTAACGATGACGTACCCGCTGATTGGCAATTACGGCATTACGCGCGATGACTTCGAATCCATTCGTCCTTACGTAAACGGGTTCGTCGTGCGCAGACATGAAGAAGTTCCTAGCAACTGGCGCGCTGAGTATTCGGTAGACCGTCTCCTGAAAGAATACGGCATCGTAGGCATCAGTGGCATCGATACGCGCATGCTGACTCGCAAGCTTCGTCACTTCGGTACGATGAAGGGATTGCTGACAACAGGCAAGCAATCAATAGAAGAATTGAAGGAAATGCTAGGTGTTGCGGAATTGATGCGGGATCAAGTAGCACGCACTTCAACGAAGCAGCTCTTCTCCAGCCCTGGTGACAAAGAACGCATCGTTCTTGTCGACTTCGGCGCGAAGAGCGGTATCGTGCGCGAGCTGACAAAGCGCGGCTGTGATGTGGTAGTAGTTCCACATGACACAACAGCAGACGAAATTCGACGCTTGCGCCCTGATGGAATTCAATTGTCCAACGGCCCTGGGGATCCGAAGGATGTGCCGCATGCTGTGAAGATGCTGCAAGAGCTTCTTGAAGAGTACCCAATCTTCGGTATCTGCTTGGGACACCAATTGTTCGCACTCGCTTGCGGAGCTGACACTGGGAAATTGAAGTTCGGCCATCGCGGTGGAAACCATCCGGTTAAAGAGCTCGCAACGAATCGCTGCTATATTACTTCTCAGAACCATGGATATACAGTTCTGGAGGATTCGGTGCAAGGTACGGAATTGAAAGTAACTCATATCAACAATAACGATAAAACAATTGAAGGACTTGCACATGCGAAGTACCCAGCCTTCTCGGTACAATATCACCCAGAAGCGGCTCCTGGTCCTCATGACAGCAGCTACTTGTTCGACCAATTCATTGATATGATTCGAGAGCATAAACGCAATCAACCTAAGACTCCGCGCCAAGCGGAGCTCGTAGCACAGCTGAAAGGGGAACTATAAAATGCCGAAAAATAACGACCTCAAGAAAATCCTTGTTATCGGATCAGGCCCGATCGTAATCGGTCAGGCAGCCGAGTTCGACTATGCAGGAACACAAGCATGTGAAGCACTGAAAGAAGAAGGCATGGAAGTCGTTCTCATCAACAGCAACCCAGCTACGATTATGACAGATACAAATATGGCCGATAAGGTGTATATCGAGCCGATTACTCTGGAGTTTGTAACACAGATTATCCGCCAAGAGCGCCCAGATGGATTGCTTCCGACACTGGGTGGCCAGACTGGCTTGAATATGGCTATGGAACTTGCTCGTGCAGGTGTGCTTGAGCAAGAGAACGTGAAGCTTCTCGGGACGCAGCTGGATTCCATTGAGCGCGCAGAAGACCGTGACTTGTTCCGCGACCTGATGCGTGAACTGGAGCAGCCGGTACCGGAAAGTGTTATTGTCAACTCGGTACAGGAAGCAGTTGACTTCGCAAATACGATTGGGTACCCAATTATCGTCCGCCCTGCTTATACGCTTGGGGGTACAGGTGGCGGTATTTGCGCGAACGAAGAAGAATTACGCGATACGGTTGCATCAGGTATCCGCTACAGTCCAATCGGACAGTGCTTGATTGAGAAGAGCATCGCGGGCATGAAGGAAGTCGAGTATGAAGTTATGCGTGACGCGAACGACAACTGTATCGTAGTCTGCAACATGGAGAACTTCGACCCGGTAGGTGTCCATACAGGCGACAGTATCGTCGTAGCACCGAGCCAAACGCTGTCGGATCGCGAGTATCAAATGCTGCGCTCCGCATCACTTAAAATCATCCGCGCACTCAACATTGAAGGTGGATGTAACGTTCAGTTCGCGCTGGATCCACACAGCTATCAATACTACGTCATCGAGGTTAACCCTCGTGTCAGCCGCTCTTCTGCACTTGCTTCGAAAGCAACAGGCTATCCGATTGCGAAGATGGCAGCGAAAATCGCGGTCGGCTACACACTTGACGAAATCGTGAACCCAGTTACGGGTCAAACATACGCATGCTTCGAGCCTACACTCGACTACATCGTATCGAAGATTCCGCGCTGGCCGTTCGATAAATTCACACAAGCGAACCGCAAGCTAGGTACGCAAATGAAAGCAACAGGCGAAGTCATGGCCATCGGACGTACATTCGAAGAGTCCATGCACAAGGCAATCCGCTCCCTGGAAATCGGCGTACATCGCTTGATGTTGAAAGGTACGGAAGAGCTGGACAAAGAAACATTGGAATATCGTCTGCAAACACCAGATGATGAGCGCATGTTCTTGCTGGCAGAAGCATTCCGCCGCGGATATACACTGCAGCAGTTGCAGGATCTCTCGAAAATCGACTGGTGGTTCCTCGACAAGCTGGAAGGCATGATCAAGTTTGAAGACCGCATTCGTGAAGAAGAAACACTGTCTGAGCAAACGCTCTACGAAGCGAAGCGCATGGGCTTCACAGACCGCGCGATTGCTGAACTGCGCAGTGAGGGCCAGCCTGGCGGTACTTGCACGAAGGAAGCTGAAGTTCGTGACTATCGAGTACAACAAGGCTTGAAGCCTGTCTACAAAATGGTCGATACATGTGCGGCAGAGTTCGAAGCGACAACACCGTACTACTACTCGACCTATGAAGTAGAAAATGAAGTTATTGAATCCAATAAAGAAAAAATCTTAGTACTTGGCTCTGGTCCAATTCGCATCGGTCAAGGTATCGAATTCGACTACTCGACTGTACATGCGGTATGGGCGATTCAAGATGCAGGGTATGAAGCAGTAATCATCAACAACAACCCTGAGACCGTATCAACGGACTTCAACACATCAGACCGCTTGTACTTCGAGCCGCTCTTCTTCGAAGACGTAATGAATGTTATTGAGCAGGAGAAGCCGGTAGGGGTTATCGTCCAATTCGGTGGACAAACGGCTATCAACCTTGCAGCACCGCTGGCAGCTGCTGGTGTGCGGATTCTCGGTTCGAGCTTGGAGAGCATCGATGAAGCGGAAGACCGGAAGAAATTCGAAGCTTTGCTGTCGCGCCTTCATATTGCACAGCCGCAAGGCAGCACGGTAACATCTGTTGACGAGGCAGTAGGTACGGCACAATCGCTCGGCTACCCGGTACTTGTTCGTCCATCCTACGTTCTGGGCGGACGCGCAATGGAAATCGTGTACTCTGACCAAGAACTGTTGACCTACATGGAGCAAGCAGTGAAAATCAACCCTGAGCATCCGGTTCTCATCGATCGCTACATGCTTGGCAAAGAGGTTGAAGTCGATGCCATCTGTGATGGCGAGACGGTGCTTATCCCTGGTATCATGGAGCATGTTGAGCGCGCAGGGGTACACTCCGGTGACTCGATTGCAGTATATCCACCACAGCACTTGTCCGAAGAGCTGAAGCAGCAAATCGTGGATGTTACGATTCGCATCGCAAAGGAACTGAAGACGGTCGGCTTGATTAACATCCAGTTCGTCATCTACCATGACCAAGTATATGTGATTGAAGTGAATCCACGCTCCTCGCGTACGGTTCCATTCTTAAGTAAAGTGACGAACATTCCAATGGCGAATGTGGCAACGAAGCTTATCTTGGGTACGAAGCTGAGTGACCTTGGCTATCAAGAGGGCTTGTGGCCAGAAGATGACCATGTATCGGTTAAAGTTCCTGTGTTCTCGTTCGCGAAGCTGCGCCGCGTTGAACCGACACTCGGTCCTGAGATGAAATCAACAGGTGAAGTTATGGGACGCGACAAGCAATATGCGAAGGCATTGTACAAAGGCCTTATCGGTTCCGGTATGAAGATTCCTTCAACTGGCGCTATCATCTGTACAGTAGCAGATAAGGATAAGGAAGAAGCAGTTGGATTGATGCGCGGTTTCGTGGGCCTTGGCTACAAGATCATTGCGACAGGTGGAACAGCGGTTGCGCTTGAAAATGCAGGTCTGAGCGTGACAAATGTCAAGAAACTGACAGAAGGCTCGCCTAACATTCTGGATCTCATCCGCGGAGGAGAGGCGCACTTCGTTGTCAACACCTTGACGAAGGGCAAAACGCCAGAACGCGATGGCTTCCGCATTCGCCGCGAAGCAGTAGAGAACGGCGTAGTCTGCATGACATCGCTGGATACTGTACGCGCGCTGCTGGGCATGCTGGAGCAAATCAACTTCTCATCCCGCGCAATGCCGGTTGTTCAGAAGTAATCACTGAAGAAATAGACGAGTATCGTCTCACAATAGAAGCAGAATCGAGGAGGCCGCAAGGCCTCCTCGGAGTATGAATAGGCTATGGACGAAGCTTGGGGCAAGGTACGAGAAAAATACGAAGAGGTGTCACGATGAACAAACGATGGAGCGAGGCAGAAGCGGCGGGCAGAATTATGGTCGCACTGGATTATCCGAATGCAGACGCAGCGAGAGAGCTGCTGCAGCAGCTGCAAGGAATCCCTTGTTATATGAAGGTAGGCATGCAGTTGTTCTATGCGGCGGGCCCAGCGTTTGTTCGCGAGCTGAAGGATAAAGGCTACAAAGTTTTTCTTGATGTAAAGATGCATGATATCCCGAACACAGTTAAGGGTGGAGCGAACAGCATCACGAAGCTAGGCGTTGATATGTTCAATGTCCATGCCGGCGGCGGTGCAGCGATGATGGCTTCTGCTATGGAGGGTGTTGAAGCGGCACTGGCTGAAAATGCGGAATTGAAGCGACCCGTCGTGATTGCAGTCACGCAATTAACGAGCACGAATGAAACGGTCATGAATGAGGAACTCGGAATTCCTGGCAAGGTAGCTGACACTGTCGTACGTTATGCGAAGCTGACGAAGCTAGCAGGGCTTGACGGGGTTGTGGCATCGCCTCAGGAAGTAACTGCAATTAAGGCTGCTTGCGGAGAAGAATTCCAGACGATTACGCCTGGGATTCGTCCAGCAGGCAGTGCAAAGGGTGACCAATCCCGTGTCATGACTCCAGCACAAGCATTTGAGCAAGGAACAGATTATATTGTGGTCGGCCGCCCGATAACTGCTGCACCGAATCCACGCGACGCGATTCTATCTATTATGAAGGAGCTGTTGAACTAATGACTACAACGAACCTGGAACGCACAATTGCACAGCATCTATTAAATATCCAAGCGGTAGCGCTTCGTCCAAATGAACCATTTACGTGGACGTCAGGCATTAAATCTCCAATCTACTGCGACAATCGCTTGACGATGTCCTACCCAGAGATTCGAGATGCAATTGCAGAAGGATTTGCTTCCTTGGTGAAACAATACGCTCCTGATGCAGAAGTTATCGCAGGCACAGCTACAGCAGGCATTCCGCATGCTGCTTGGGTAGCGGACAAGCTTGGCTTGCCAATGGCTTATATTCGCGACAAGGCAAAAGGCCACGGAAAGCAAAATCAAATTGAGGGAATCATTCGTCCTGGACAGAAGGTTGTTGTCGTAGAGGATTTGATTTCTACAGGTGGAAGCTCCTTGAAAGCCGCACTTGCCGTCAAGGAAGCAGGAGCTGAGCCATTGGCAGTACTGGCGATCTTCAGCTACCAATTGGAAAAAGCAACTTCTGCATTCGAGGAAGCAGGGATTCCACTTCGCACGCTGTCGAACTATACAGCACTGACGCAGACGGCATTGGACCATGGTGTTATTCAAGCCGAAGATATGGATGTGCTCCAAGCATGGCGTCATGATCCAACGACATGGGGCAACTAAGAAGAAAAGAAGGCGAATTTGAATTTGATTTTGAATTCTATTTCTATAGATAACATTTCTTGAAGACCTTTCCTGCATCATGAGGAAGGGTCTCTTTTTTGCTAGAGTCATGAACTGACAAAAGACTACCAAAAAATAATCAGAATATTTGTCATTTTTACAGAAAAACGGTTAAGAACATTGTAACTTTTCACGCAAAACTTTCGTTTATACTTGAGGAGAGTTTGACGTCATGTCCGAGAAAGGGGCAGATATAAGGATGAAATGGCTTCGCAAACGGAAGCAGGCTGACGAGGTCGAGGCTAACGAGGCAACCCCAAATCTCGCAGTGCATAATCAGGACGAGACAGTTGCGAATAATGAGGCGAAATACATAGACGACAAAAAAACATCTTCAGAATGGCCTGAACGTGCGGTTCCTGTCGCTACAGATGAACCTATCCTCGAAGTTCGCGGTGTGGAACGAACCTTCCAAGTGGGCAGTGAGAAGCTTCATGTCCTGAAAGGCATCAATATGCAGGTTAACCCAGGTCAGTTGGTAATGCTGAAAGGTCGTTCCGGTTCAGGGAAAACGACTCTTCTTAACATGCTCGGCGGTCTGGACCTGCCTACAAAAGGCGAGATTTATTTTCGAGGAGAGGAGCTCTCATCTTGGAGCGATAACAAGCGCACCTTTACAAGACGCAATGATATCGGATTCATATTTCAGGCGTTTGCTTTGATGCCGTTGTTATCTGCATATGAGAATGTCGAGCTGTCGCTGCGTATGGCGAACATTCCGCGTCATTTATGGAAGGAACGCGTACAACATTGTTTGGAATTGGTTGGTCTCGGAAAGCGAATGAAGCACCGTCCGTTCGAAATGTCCGGCGGTGAGCAGCAGCGTGTTGCGATTGCGAAGTCGATCGCGCATAAGCCGCTGTTGCTGCTTGCAGATGAACCTACAGCAGAACTTGATTCACAGATGGGTGCACAGGTCATGGGAGTATTCCGGCAAATTATACGTTCTGAGAAGATCGCAATCTGTATGACAACCCACGATCCTACAATTTTGGAGGTAGCTGATCATGTTTATGAAATGGTCGACGGAAAATTCATCTCATAAGGCAGTAGATAAAAGGAAGAAATGGCGCCGCTCCGCGCTGATATTGATGTGCGGGGTCATGATGCTTACCTCTGCATGTTCCTTGCTTCCAGATGAGGAACAAGAAGAGACGCTGCCGACAATTACGCCGCCAGCAATCTCGAAGAAGCCCGAATATGATGTTATGAAGGGCGAATGGATATCTGATGTGAAGGCAACAGGGAAGGTAATGTCGGAGCAGGAAGAGACGTTCTTCTTCACGCTTGATAATAAGCCTGTCAAGGATGTAAAGGTCAAGAACGGTGACAACGTAAAGGCAGGTCAGGTATTGGCAGTACTTGATGTTGAAGAAATGCAAAGGGACCTGCGTTCGAAGCGGAGAGAGCTTCGCAAGTTGGAAGTGAAGATGAAAGAAACGCTCCGCCAGAAGGATGAGATGGATCCAATTCTATTCGAAGATGAGCAAATCGCATACGAAGAGGCTCTCGAAAAGATTGCGGAAGTAGAAAACGATATTGCAAAAGGATCGGTTACTGCTCCATTCGCTGGAACGGTCGTTAACGTCGCTGCGAAGAAAGGGAATATGACGAAGAAGTATGACCCTGTCGCGACAATCGCCAATACATCCCGATTGGTTGTTACGGTGGATGTACCGAAGGATGATTTGAAGAAAATTGCCCCTGGAATGGATGTTGAACTAAGCATTAATTCGACAGGCAAAATTTTAAAAGGAAAGGTTAAGGCGCTTCCTGCTCCTACATCAGACAAGGACAATGGAGGCAACAACAACAACAACAATCCGGGCGGGGGCAATATGCCTGAACAGGATCGGATTGATAAATATGTAACGGTGACATTGAATGATAAGCTGCCTTCTACAGTAACGCGTGGATCCATGCTTGGTGCGACCATTATTACGAAGAAACGCAGCAATGTTGTCTATATCCCGCCATCCGCACTTCGCACGCTTGGTGCTAGAACCTATGTTCAAGTCGTTGATGACAATGGAAAACGTGAGGTTGACGTGGAAATCGGTGAACAGGATGCAACGAGATTGGAAATCAAAAAAGGACTTGAGCCTGGACAGAAAGTAGTGGGTCGCTAATGGGCATTCCTTTGTTGCGGTTTCTATTCCGGAAAATGTGGAATACCCGCTGGCTTACGTTCAGCACACTTCTAGGGCTCATTGTGGCTGTATCCTTTACAGTCAGCATTCCGATGTATGCTGATGGCGCCTTGAAGCGGGTTGTCTCGAAGACATTGGAGGACAATAGTGCAGCGATGCCAGCCGGCTCGTTGTCAATCAAGTACCAGGCGACAGGTGGAACCAAGACGGATCCGAAAGAATTAAAGGAAGTTGATCGTTACATACGTGAGGATGTGAAGGCGCAGGTTGGGTTTCCAGCTCAAATCTTTGTCAATGCGCGTTCGCTCCGAGGAACAGAAGTTTACCCTGTAGATCCGAGCAAGGTTGATGCCAGCCGGGTTCGAACGATGACGCTTGGCTCTTTATCCGATTTGAACGACCGAGTAGAGTGGACACTGGGTAAGGAATATGAAGATGGCGAGCAGAATGGGACATTGCAGGTTGTCATGATGGAGGAAGCCATGTACCGCAATGATCTCCATATTGGTGACGAGCTTGAATACCCAGTAACCGGCACGGATACCGTGCTGAAGGTGAAGTTGGTAGGTACTTTTAAGCCGAAAGAAGATACGAGTGCTTATTGGTTCCAAGGCTTAGAAGGAATGATGAATTCCTTGTACGTCTCACCGGCAACGTTCGATCATTTGATGGAACAGAAAAAGCTGCCGATCTCTGTATCCAGCTGGTATTATGCGTTTGATCTGCGCGAGGTAAAGACAAGTCAGTTGTCCTCACTTAGCTCTATGCTGGAACGCTTGAATATTGATTTGTACCAGAAGCTGAAGGGAACGCAAGTGGAGATTTCCTTCGCGAAGGTATTGAATGAATTCCGCAGTCAGAGCGTACAGTTGCAAATGATGCTGTTCACGCTTGCTGCACCGATGATTGCAATGGTGTTCTATTATATTGCGATGAATGCAAGTCAATCGCTTGAGAAGCAGCAAAGTGATATTGCTGTGCTGCGAAGCCGTGGAGCAAGTACGCGGCAAATTATATGGCTTTATCTATTGGAAGGAATCATTCTCGGCCTGTTGGCTCTGGCATTGGCCCCTATATTCGGCTGGTTTATGGCGAAGTCAATAGGCTCGGCGAACGGCTTCCTGGAGTTCGTAAATCGGAAGTCTATTCCGGTAGGATTTACGACAGATGCTGTTTTGTTTGGCGTGGCTGCAGTTGTCATTGCCTTGTTCGCAAGCATTATACCAGCAGTAGTCTTCGCTCGTTCATCTATCGTGAACTTGAAGCAGAAGATGGCACGATCAGACCGCAAGCCTGTATGGCAACGCTGGTTCCTTGATGTCCTGCTGCTGGGCTTGGCGGGTTATGGCTATTACCTGCTTAATGAGAGACAGTTGTTGACATTCCAATCAGGAGTGAGCTCTGATCAGCTGCAAGTACAGCCATTTCTATTTTTTGTGCCGGCACTCGCGATTTTTGCGTGCGGACTGTTCTTTTTACGATTGTTCCCGCTTATTCTTAAAATCGTGCAGTGGATTGGCGGCAAGCTGCTGCCAGTTCCGCTATATTTGACGCTTACGCAGTTGTCCCGTTCTGCCAAGACGTATTATCCGCTTATGATTCTGCTTATTCTTACACTTGGTCTTGGCGTATACAATGCGTCGGCAGCTCGCACGATTGACATTAACTCGACAGAACGCACCTTGTACAAATATGGTACGGACGTCATTGTCCAAACGGTATGGGAATCTGAACAAGAGATTATTAGAGATAAGGATAAAGGCAAAGGAAACAATGGAGGCGGCGGAGGCGGCAATCCAGGGCAAGGTGGTGGTGGCAACCAACCGCCGAAGGCGGGCAAGACGATTTATACGGAGCCGCCGTTCGAGCTCTTCAAAAAGATGCCGGGTGTTGAAGGAGCCGCACGAGTGCTGAAGACGAAGGGGAATGTAATCATTTCCGGACGTTCAATCGGTCAAGGTGAGATTATGGGAATCGACAATGTCGACTTCTCGAAGGTTGCCTGGTTCCGTCAGGACTTGTTCCCAAACCATCCGTTCCGCTATTTGGATGCACTAGGGAAGTATACGGAATCCGCTGTGATTATCCCGAGCAATGTCGCGAAGCAGTATCAATTGAAGGAAGGCGACATCATCTCCATCGGATTTGGGGAGCAGTTGGTTGAATTCGTAATTGTTGGGGTACTACCATATTGGCCGAGTATGTATCCAGACGAGAAACCGTTCTTTATTGCGAACTTAGATTATATTTATGATCAAGTACCAATCACACCGTATGAAGTATGGTTGAAAATGAAGGACAAAGCACCGCTAGGCCCTGTCATTACAGAACTGCAAAAGAAAGGGATAGAAATATTCAGCGTGACGGATGTACGAAGCGAGCTTGCAACACAGAGCAAGCATCCTACCCGGGGCGGCGTATTTGGCATTCTGAGTATGGGCTTCTTAATATCCGTCATTATCTCCTTGATTGGATATTTGTTGTTCTGGTTCTTTAACTTGACAAGACGTGTGCTTCAGTTCGGAATTTTGCGCGCAATGGGGTTGTCGCGCAGACAACTAACCGGTATGCTGCTGCTGGAACAGCTATTTACAGCAGGGCTTTCTATCCTGCTTGGCATTTTGCTTGGGAAGGTGGCGAGCCGCTTGTTCCTGCCATTCCTACAGACGGCAGAAAGCTCCAAGATGCAGGTGCCGCCATTCCGGATTGTATTTGAATCACGAGATACGATCCAGCTGTACATCGTCGTTGGCGTGATGATCTTTACTGGGGCGACCTTGTTGTTCATGCATATTCGTCGTCTACGTGTCCATCAAGCCGTGAAGATGGGAGAGGAGCGTTAATCGGTGATACATTGTGAAGGGCTAGTTAAAATTTTCAAAACAGATGATATTGAAGTTGTTGCCTTGCAAGGGCTGAACTTGTCTGTTAAGCAAGGCGAGCTGATGGCGATTATCGGCAACAGCGGCAGCGGGAAATCGACACTTCTGAACATACTCGGCGGGTTGGATCGGCCATCCGCCGGCTCCGTTCAGGTAGGGAAGTGGGATCTGCTTAAAATTTCGGATAAAGAGCTTGTTGAATACAAGCGGGATACTGTCGGATTTATCTGGCAGAACAATGCGCGCAACTTGCTTCCTTATTTGACGGCGTTAGAGAATGTTGAAGTGCCGATGATGCTGGCCGGCAAGATGGATCGCAAATATGCGAAGGAACTGCTTGAATGGGTTGGGCTAAGTCATCGCATGCACAATAAGCTGCAACAGCTATCAGGCGGTGAGCAGCAGCGGGTGGCCATTGCGATTTCACTAGCGAATCGCCCACAGATGCTGCTTGCTGACGAACCTACTGGATCTGTGGATACGCAGACATCAGATATGATCATGAATATTTTCCGCCGTATGAGTAGGGAATTAGGGGTAACAGTGGTCATCGTAACCCATGATTTGTCGCTTGCAGGGAAGGTGGATCGTGTCGTTGCGATACGTGACGGCTTAACTAGCACAGAATTCATCAAGCGTAATCCGAATTTGGATGCTGGTGGAGGTGAGGAAGGATTCGGGCTTCAGGATCATCATGAAGCCTACGTGGTAGTTGATCGAGTTGGTCGATTGCAAGTGCCAAAGGAGTATTTGGAAGCTCTCGATATTCAAGACAAGGCATCTATGGAATTAGACGGAGACAAAATTATTATCCGCACACCTAAGGAATTGGAGGAGTAACCAGATGAAAAAAAACTGGGTACGTAAATTATTGACGGTTACACTGGTATTGACGATGATTATCCCAATGCTGGCTGCTTGTACGAACAAAGATGAGGTTGTTCCAGGACAAGAGCGAGTATTGCGCATTGGCATGCAGTATGGAGGATATGATGATACCTACTTCCGTCAGCAGTGGACGGATACATTTGAAATTACGCACAAAGGAATCCGTATTGAACTTGTACCAGCACTTGATGGTGCAGATATGCGATATGATAATTCCGGAGATCCGAAGAAACAGCCGGATCGCTATGAAGCGATGAAAAAGCTGCTGAATTCTGCGAATCCAGTTGACATCATCGTCACGGATTCGTTCCAGTTCCGCAAGCTTGTGGAAGAAGGAATGTTGAAGCAGCTTGATCCACTTGTACAGAAGGACAGTATTGATTTGTCTGACTTTGTACCAACGGTTATTGATGGGATAAAAGCAATGGGAGACAACAGCTTGTATGGGCTTGCGCCTACATTCTCCTCAAATGCACTGTTCTTCAACAAGAAGCTCTTCAGTGATGCAGGCATTGCACCGCCAACTGATAATATGACATGGGATCAAGTATTTACGCTTGCGGCGAACTTGTCAAAAGGTGACGGAGCAGATCGTAAGTATGGTTTCAGCTTCAATCGTTATAATGGCTCCGATGTGTTTAGCGATATGATGAATTTATATATTCCGCCATTAAATCTTCGTATGTTCGATGAAAAAGGCGAGAAGATGACGGTAAACACGCCGCAATGGGAAAAAGTATGGACTACGGTAAGTGATCTGGCGATCAAGAAAATCGTCCCACCTGCCAACAGTACTGAAATGCCTGTTCAAACGCCGGAAAATGAAAATCCGTTCGGACATGATAACTTCCTGTCCGGGAAGGTTGCGATGGCGATCGGAGACTATAATTACATTAATACGGAATTGTCAGATGCCATGAAGAATGCTGACAAAATCAAAGGCTTTACGAAGTTTGATTGGGATGTTGTAACCATTCCGTCACATCCAGAATCTCCTGGAGTATCTGGCGGTTCTCAGCTGTATAATATTTTTGCAATCAATCAAAAAGCAGCGAACCCAGACGATGCTTGGGAATTCATGAAGTTTATTAATAGTGAAGATTGGGCTAAGCTTCGTTCCCGCAGCAGTTGGGAAATGGTATCTCGTCAAAAGTACATTAAGCCTAAGGATGGCACTAACATTAATGTCAGTGCGTTCTACAAAACAAAGCCGGTTCCTCCTACAAAGACAGATATGGAGAAGTTCATGATGGACGGAAGCTACTGGCAGATCAATCAGCTTGGTACGGAGTTGATGCAGCAAGTGATCGAGAAGAAGAAATCCGTTGCGGATGCCTTGAAGGAATGGGAAACAAAAGGGAACCAAATTTTGATTCAAGCGAAAAAGAATCCGAACGGTAATGATACTCCTCCAGGAAACGTATACAAGGGTTAATCATCGTAATGCAGGAAGAATCGGTGGCTCCAAGTGAGCTTGCCGGTTCTTTTTTGCACGATTGGGGAATAGTAGGGGAAGGGGAGGGAGCTGATGACAAGAAGAGGGTGATAAAGTGCACTGGGTCTATTGGGGCAAGTTGTACGATTCCAGATTTCAAGCTCGATGTTTGCAGCAGCGGCTGGAGCATGATGCTTGGATTTATGGATATGAGGCAATGAAGGAGATTGAAGTATATCGATCACGTAGAGGAAAATACGGGGTGCGATTTCTTCCTTAGCCCATCATGTACAATAAATTCAAACTATTTTTATTTTTCTCTTGACTGAACATATGCAACTATTGTATAGTAATACTTGTCGCTGCTGAAGAAGTTCAGCTGTTGAATCATATCGCGGGGTGGAGCAGTCTGGTAGCTCGTCGGGCTCATAACCCGAAGGTCGTAGGTTCAAATCCTGCCCCCGCAACCAAACCTCATGAAATTGCAATGGTGAGGGCCCTTAGCTCAGTTGGTTAGAGCGGTCGGCTCATAACCGATTGGTCGGGGGTTCGAGTCCCTCAGGGCCCACCAATTCTAATTTCATAGATACATAGTTTTGTAAAGTGCATCTTTCATCATCAGTTCTAGCAGTTTGCTAGATTTGCATGAGATAGGTGTTTTTTTATTATTGAGGATCTAAGGGAGCCCGCTTTGCAACGTTTTGCGGAGGGGCTTCCTTTTTTGTGTCGCTATTTTCTTTTTTGCAACGCATCGTAGGCATCGAGGACATTTTGGAGTGCAGCCTTTTCTTTTTTTGTTATCGTACGGTCATCATAATAAGTATCGCCTTCATGGCGAATGATGGTTTTCTTTGATTTAATAATGGCGCGAATCATTGAGATATCTGATTCAGATGGAGCGACGTCGGCCCATTCCCAGATTCGGGTATTATTATCTCGGATGATCTCATCCCTATTAGGGAAGATGGAATAGGTCTTATCATCGACTTTCAATGTGTACTTCTCGATGAACAGCCAATTTTCAGCTTCGTATTGAATACGCAACCGCAGCCAAGATATATTTGCTTCTTTCCCTATATATAAGAAGAAACTGTTCTCATTCGCATAGTGAGGTGAAGTTTTGTCATAATACCAGGTAATACTTTTGACTTCATCTACACTTTTTCTCATCTTAGATAGTGCTTGCGCCAAGCGCTTTTCTTCCGCCGCTTGTTTACGTTTTTTCTCCAACTGCTCGGCCTCGATCTTCTTACGCTCTTTTTCTTCAATTTGCGAAATCAATGTTTTGGCGATGCCTGCTTCCTTGCTTCCGGGATGTTTCTTCATTAAAGCATTTAGTTTGTCCTTTGCGTTGCCTAATGCCCCTTTAGTAAGACTATCCTTCGCTCCGGCAAGCATGCGGTCAGCTCCATTTTTGATATCATCGATTTCTTTCTTTAAATCGTTAATTGTACCTTTCAATTGTGTATTTTCCTGTTGCAGATTTCTTACTTTAGCGGTCAGGTTCTCGTTCGCAGATACCACATCGTCATATGAGGATTGCGAGATGCTAGAACAGCCTGAAAGGAGTATGAAAGAAAAAGAAACACATAGTAGGGTAGTCATTCGCTTCACTGCCCGGATCCTCCTAGATGGTAGTAGTTTTATTGTACGACAAAAGCCCAATATTCCAATGAAAATAATGGAACAAAATTGGTGTGAAGATAATTCAATAGGAGGAAAAAGGCCAGATGATGAATGTTCAATTGCGAACATTCACATTGATAAATTTATTGTTGACATCATATGAAGGCGTATGATATATTATATCTTGTCGGTTGCGATGTACAGTGTTTTGAAGCGAAAGTGGATGAGCAGCTTGTAGTGCGCAATGATGCAGCATATTGAACCACATGACGATGTGGCAAATATGCCGGGGTGGCGGAATTGGCAGACGCACAGGACTTAAAATCCTGCGGTAGGTGACTACCGTACCGGTTCGATCCCGGTCCTCGGCACCACGTATTGATGATGAGAACTCCTTTCCTGTTCAGGCCTTGAACAAGTGAGGAGTTTTTTGCTTTATACTCTTTTTTAATATGAAATGTGAAATGATTTGAGGATTACATAATAATCGTAATAGACTAATAGATACCGACATGGAAGGGGAATGTACAGTGGGAATGCATGTACAGAATGATTGGGCGGAATTGCTTCATGAGGAAGTTAGAAAGCCATATTTCAAGCAGCTGTGGGGCTGGCTTCGAGAAGAATACGAGCGTGCAGTCATTTATCCGCCATATGAACTTATATTTTCTGCATTGAATGCGACGTCCTATGCGGATACGAAGATTGTCATCGTTGGCCAAGATCCTTATCATGGGCCAGGACAAGCTCATGGGTTAAGCTTCTCCGTTCAACCGGGTGTTAAGCTGCCGCCTTCACTTCAGAACATGTTCAAAGAGGGGGCGGCAGATGTTGGTCTGAAGATGCCGAACAACGGAAGCTTGCTGCACTGGGCCAAGCAAGGCGTCCTCATGCTTAACACAGTACTGACCGTCGAACAAGGACAAGCAGCATCACATCGCGGGAAGGGCTGGGAGAAGTTCACCGATCGTATCATTCAATTGTTGAATGATAGAGATCGCCCAATCATATTTGTTCTATGGGGAAGCCATGCACAAGCGAAGGCGAGCATGATTGATTTGTCAAAGCATTATATTGTACAAGCGCCGCATCCAAGTCCATTGTCTGCACATCGTGGGTTCTTTGGGAGCAAGCCGTACTCGATAATTAATAATAAGCTGCGCGAATGGGGCGAGCAGGAGATCGACTGGCAAGTCCCTAATATCTAAATAAGGAATAGGCGTCATCGTGAGCTGCTTTCATGGAATAGTAAGTTGTTGTATGCTTGTAAGAAGGTGTGAGCGATATACTATGAAAGTGGTTCATGTGGCTGCCGATCATTCAGGAAAAGTCATCTCTAGTAATTGACATGGTAATATATTGATGTTATATTAAATTTGTTAATAAACACGATCTGTTAGCTCAGCTGGGAGAGCACCATCTTGACAGGGTGGGGGTCAGTGGTTCGAGCCCACTACAGATCACCATACTTTTAACATCAAAAGCCTTGATTCTCAAGGCTTTTTCTATTTCTATTCCTTTGAACAGTGTAAACCTGCAGCAGAATCTTCTTTGCTCAATGAAAGTGATGCGACAGATGATACTTTGCAGGGGAAGCGAGTGTGTGTCCCTCGAAATATATATTATTACAAGACCAAGCATCTCTCATTCGTATCTAACGGGTGAAGGATGCTTTTTTATTTTGTTCGTAATTGCAAGAACTAAACTTGCAACTGCTTTCATATAGTGAAGGTATAACGAATGTTTCGCTATTGAATGGGGACAAGCGGAGGAGGTTGGGTTATGGGAGCCGAATTGAGTGTATGGATAATCGGTGTGTTCGGGATCGTAGCGGTTGTCTGTTGGTTTTTATCCAAGCTTCTCATCTTTGATAGTACAAAGCATGATGAGCAATTTGTATGGCTTCGCTCAGTTGAAGAGGATACCAGCAAGAAGGAATGAAGTCATGAGCAAGGGCATGAGATGTTTAAGGGATTAACTTTACGGTGAGAATAGGGGCTATATCGTGAAGTTATTAGTGTTGTTAGCGGGGGTAGCAGCATGTGTAGACGATGGAACGTAATAGGCGTGGTAATGTTGGCCGGAATCATCACGGGCGTCCTGCTTGTTGGGCTTAGTATGAACGCTGTCGACGCAAGTCGCTTCTATCCTGGGATTGATCCTGTAGAGAAGAAGATACCGATCTATGAGGATGTGTATGGTAAGCCAATTATTGAGGAAGTGTATGAGCCCTAGAGTATAACCATACAAGTGGCCGACAGCCCTAGAGATCCTAAGGATCTCCAGGGCTGTTTTCTTCATAAATGTCGTTCATTATGCTTCATTAATCTGTGTTGGATGAATGATTGGGCTGCCTAGCTGTGCTGTCTATAGGCTCTTCTGCATCCCATTTACGTGCGTAGGCTTTCTTCGTCACGTAGAGAAGCAGAAGCACCATGCCTACTACCATGACAACAACTGCGATTACTGTAGCCAGTATCGGATCCATCGTGTACCCCTTGCTAATGTAAGCGTGTCCGTTATTGCAACTATACATGAAATTCATTTTTTTGTATAATATAAATTCGTTTGCAGCAGCTAAGATATTATACATAATCGCTGTTGCAACATTTCATTCGGAGGTGAGCGGGAGTGGCTGCTGAAATCATTGAGGTTAAGACACAGGAACAATTGGACGAGTGTATTGCGATACGAAAGGAAGTATTCGTTGCTGAGCAACATGTACCGGAAGAAGAAGAATGTGACGAGTACGATAACTTGGATGCTCCGGCCTTTCACGTCCTGCTGATGTCAGACGGACAGTACGCTGCAACAGGACGAGTGAAGCTGTTGGATGAATTCACTGCTAAGATGCAGCGTATTGCAGTAAGAAAGCCATTCCGCGGGAAAGGGATTGGAAGAGTTTTAATGGTAGGTCTGGAGCAAATCGCCCGGAAACACGGTGTGGAGAAATGCGTGCTGGACGGTCAGTGCCAAGCGGAAGGGTTCTATCATTCTTTAGGGTATGAGACAGTGTCAGAGGAGCCATTCTTGGATGCGGGTATTCCTCATATTCGCATGGAGAAGAAGCTGTAATTCGTTGTAACGATTTTCGGTTCATAAAAGTTGTGGGTTATGGACACTCTACCTAACAAACGCATCTAATGTAGGATGTATATAGTTAGGAGGATGATGTTCGCATGTCACAGCGAGAATCCATTGTAGCTGTTCAGAAGAATGGGGACGGGGATCTAACGGCGTTCCAAACGAATACAGGCCGAATCTTAAATTACGAGCAGGCTCTTCAAGCCGTGCAAAATGGAGAAATTGCGGGTGTGAATGCCTTCAAGGGAAGAGACGGCGGTACTTATCTTCGTGGAGATGCTGATGGTGATCCAAGCAACAATCTGGATAATTTGCCGACTTTCCAATAACGGTATAGAAGACATAACGAAAGAGCACTTGCAGCGGCCAAATTGGGTCGTTGTAAAGTGCTCTTTGGTGTATTATTCGATTGTATAGAGCTGGTGTTGATCGACAAAGGACATGGCGCCAGTATGCCCTTCGTACTGCGGCCGTTCATCTCCATAGTGCATGAGGAAGGTAAGCTTCTGCAGTGTATCTGGAAGCGTCAAGAGCTCTGCCAATGTCGCATGAACCTCTCCATTCCCGCCTAATTGACAGTCATGGAAGATGGTGGTTACTCCACGCTGTTCAACTAAGCGGTGAAGCAGTTCCGGCTGGAACTGCATATCAGCGCTGTAGAAAAAATGATTGTTGATAAGAAGAGAGAAGCTGCGCTTGCCTTCAATATGTGGAGTCTCTAATAATTCGACGGTAAGACCCGCTGCAATGTCATAGGGCTGCCCTGGCTCAATTGCATGTACATCGAATACATCCTCTAAGCAGCTTATTCCCTCCTGGGTTAGTCCACCCTTCAATGTATGCTCCCATAATACGGATACGAGTGGAGAAGCTATGTACAGTTTTGGCTTACGTCCATATTTGAACTTCATCTGGAAGGCCAATTCTTCTAATCCCCCAACATGATCAGCATGAATATGAGAGATAAGAACACCATCGATGTCAGAGAATGACTTATTCAAATGGTGTAGAGCCATCGGTGCCGTAATTCCACAGTCGATGAGCAGTGTGAATCCACCAGAGTAAAGTAATCCGTTGTTATTGAAGTATGATTTGGCAAATGCACTGCCTGTCCCTAACATTTGTATGTGAAGGTTCATCTTCATCCTCCTATTGGCTGACAAGGCTAGAATTACGCCTATACTGTACCATGTCTGGGATAAATGCACAAGCAAGGCAGCGCAATCTGCATAATGTGCAATAATCAGGTTCGGCCGGAAGCGGCAGGCAACGTGAAATGCACATGAAGCGGGTGAAGGGCATGACGAAGGGGAAGGGCAAAAAGAAGACGAGTTTACAATCTGGTCGTGAACAGTTCACGATGAAAATAGTAACTTCAGATCGGTGTGAAGTGTGTAAGACACCCTGCACGCGCGGGATGGATTATGTGGAGCGGATGTCTCAGCCAGGCGCAGTTGGAAATGGCGTTCCCTGTATATTAACCCGGACCAAACTGGGCGGCTAATTGTCCCTACCCTACACAATAGGGTACATGTTCCCGGGGTGATAACATGTCTGTTGCACACCCAATCATTTCCCGGGACATAATGGATTTCCGGATCGCGCGAATCACCTACAATCGTCTACCTATTGAACAATGGGGGGATCGTGATGCAGTTGGAGATTGTATGGAAGGGAAATGAGCATACCAATTCGAGTGATCGCAAGGGGGAGATCCCTGCAATTATTGTGAATCATATTTCTGCTCAGAGCTTAACGAGTCTAGATGCATGGTACACATGTCCTGACAACAAGATTTCTTCAGCTCATTTTGCAGTGTCCAAGAATGGGACAATTCATCAATATGTATCCATTGAGCGAATGGCATTATCACAAGGACTAGAAGGAGAACGAATTGCCTTAGCGCCTGCTTTTGTTGTACGTGAAAAAGGAATGAATCCTAATCGATATGCGGTATCAATCGAGCATGAAGGAATGGACGGGCTGCTGACAGACGAACAGTATCAGGCATGTCTTCGTTTGCATCGTTATATACAACGATATGTAATGGAGAAGTGGGGACATTGGATCTCCTTGGATTATGAACATGTGTTGGGACATTTTCAGATCGATGCCATAAGAAAAGCGAACTGTCCAGGCCCTAACTTTCCATGGAGCCGGTTATATGAGGATTTGCGGCATATGAAGGAAGGGTGAGAGCATTGCTGGCATACCACAAGTTTTTGCAGGCGAAATAGTTCATGGCTTTGTTCATGATAGTATGAATGCACATGAGAGTTATTTGCGAATTAGGCGCAACTCTAAAGCATGATTGGAGTATAACTTTACAACAAAGAAATTTGGGGGTAACGAGATGAAATGCAGGAGACTTGCAGCATTCGTTCTGCTTGGTTCTATTGTGGGTGGAGCGTATGCATCGGCACAGACAGATGTCGCACCTAGTTCTGCGCAAGCCGCTCCAGTGGCTGAGAAGATTGATGTTGTTCTGAATGGGAATGCGGTAAATGAAGGCGGGTATATGATAGATGGACGTGCTTATTTGTCTGTACGACAAATACAAGAAGCACTTCAGGCATTTATATTCTGGGATGATGCCAATAAGAAGGTTGTAATTGACAAGCCTAATGTGGACTTGCTGCTGTTCAAGGACAATAAAACATTTGGCAAAGTCGAGACGGGGAAGACCTCCTTTACAGTATTCGTCCAAGTCGACAGTTTGCAGTCGACAGTTGATGCGATCAAGATTACGATCACAGATCCGAAAGGGAAGACAACGGAGCTTCAGGAATCGAGTGTTCCAACAAATGAAGATAATTTCTGGTTCCGTACGAATGAGCATAAGTATGATTTCAAGGCCAAGGGCGACTATATGATCTCTTGTTATTTGAGACAGAAGAATGGTGAATTCACCCTTATATCTCAGAAAAAGTTGCCTGCAATATCTAAACCTTAGCTTTTGGTTATTATACATACTGAAGCGAGTAGGCGTTCGTTGACCTCTTTCGCAGAAAGTGGTACGATACGTGAGTATAACCACTACCTGAACATAAAGGAGATTTACTCATGAGCGAACATAACCATGATTGCGGATGTGGACACGATCATGATCACGACCACGATCACGATCATGAATTGATTATTACAATGGTAGACGAAGACGGCAACGAAATCGACATGACGATGGTCGAGACGTTCAACGTCGACGAGCAGCTATATGCACTTCTTCTCCAACGCAACGATCCAGAAGCGGACGGCATTATCGTACGTCTGGAAGAGCAAGGCGAAGAAATGGCAATGCTTCCTATCGAAGATGACGCTGAGTGGGAACGCGTACAGCAAGCATACAACGAATTGGTAGCTGAGCAAGGCGAGTAATTCATTCGCTCTGCCAATATACAGGTATGGAACAAGCTCCGGAGAATTCCGGGGCTTGTTCTTTTTTAGAGCATGATTCCGTTCGGAGCGGATCAATTGGGATATTCTTATAGATGCTCTTATTTGCGTGGATTGTAATACATAATTCTACCGTTGAACAGCGTAAGTTCCGCTTTCCACTTTTTCGCCAAATATTTGCACAACTCGTTCCCTTTGGCCTTGTCTCCGTGAGTGGCATCGTCAGGCAGAACCATTTGCACGTAGCGGCGGGAATCCTCTTTCTCACCAACACCAAATACGATATGTCGATATAATGGATTGGAACCTTTTAAATAGAACCATTCCTGCTCTTGCCCGGGCTTTGTTTCAATTGTATATGGAAAGGCAGCCTCGGCATAATCCCAGCCTAATTGTTCTCCGGTTAATTGGGTTTGTTCCCGGTAATGGAGAAGTTGGCCCTTCAATTCATCTAATGTAATGGACGCAACCTCCGAACCATCGACAAACGTAATGAATGCGCTTTGACTCATCGAATCTATCCTCCCCTTGGGACATCTTCTACTTATAGCACGAATCGCTTACATCATACCATTTGACTGAATGTGATGGCAATATTTACATGGAAATGAAGTTCGAATCTTGTTCTAGGAACGCGATTTATGTTATACTCGATCGTATAACCATTAAATGGTTTGTGTTCTTGGAAAAGGATATCCCGAGGAGGTGTGCGATGTTTGACCATTTGTATGAAGTTTCGGAGCAAGCAAATGTTACCTTTGTCGGTTGGGCCACAGAACAGATTCGTTATGATTTCGCACTCATTTATTCCGATCATTTTATCGGCAAGACATTAGTTGTATGTATGCAGACTGGTCGTTCGACATTATTATGTGCCGACGATTTGCGTCCAGAAATTCTCCAAGTCAAATTCAATTTGCCTCATGCTGAGGCGGCAAGTGAAGCGGCGCAGCTGTTGCTTACGCGAATACATCCACTCGAGGTGCAGGATCAATACTGAATGATCCTGCAGAGAATGAATACAGGGTGCCCCGATATGGGGCACCCTGTATTGTGCATTAGAAGATCGCGCGTTCCTCACGAATAACCTTAACAAATTCAATATTGCGATCTTCTGGTCCCTTAACCGGAAGCCCAATATCGACGTGATCACGAATATAATTGATGTTTTCTTGCGAGATGACTTCGCCTGGAAGCAAGATCGGAATGCCAGGCGGATAAACGTATATAAATTCTGCAATAATTCGTCCTGCAGACTCCTTAAAAGGTATGACCTCAGTATCCGCATAGAAGGCATCGCGCGGAATGAGGGACAACTGCGGAATCTCCGGAATTTTGACGACGAGCTCCTGTACTTCATTGCGTTCATGGTGAAGACTGGACAAGTCGCGCAATGCGCGGAGCAGAATGTTGATCGTCTCCTTGGAGTCGCCCGGCGTGACGAGACAGAGAATATTGTACATATCGCTCAGTTCGACTTCGATGTTGTAGTGCTCCCGCAGCCAGTTCTCCGTTTCATAACCGGTTATCCCCAAATGGCGGACATGAATGGTCAGTTTCGTCGGATCATAGCTGTAAGTCGCTTCTCCGCCGAGAATCTCTTCGCCAAAACAGTACAGGCTAGGAATTTCATTAATTTGCTGACGGGCAAATTCGGCCAGTTCAATGGTATGTTCCGCCATTTCATGACCGTTAAGAGCCAAGTTGCGACGGGATGTATCCAAAGATGCCAGCAATATATAGGAAGTGGAAGTCGTTGTCAGCATGCTGAATATGGTTTGTACACGCTGATGATTCACGAGTCCATTTTTCGTATTTACATTAAGCACAGAACTCTGGGTTAGTGAACCGCCCAGCTTATGCACACTTGTCGCAGCCATATCGGCACCGGCCTGCATGGCTGACATCGGCAGCTTTTCGTGGAAATGAATAAGAACACCATGTGCTTCATCAACAAGTACAGGAATATCGTAAGAATGTGCTAAGTCGACAATCTCCTTCAAGTTCGCGCAAATCCCAAAGTACGTTGGATTAATGACGAGCACTGCTTTCGTATCTGGGTGTTTCTCCAAGGCTCTGCGTACCGAGCTGGTTGTGATGCCGTGATCGATTCCTAAATTCGCATCGCGCGCTGGCGAGACGAATACAGGCTTTGCACCGGCGAAAATAATGGCGGACATGATCGATTTATGAACATTGCGTGGAACCAGAATTTTATCTCCTGGAGAGCATACGGACATAATCATTGTCATGATTGCGCTGCTTGTGCCTTGTACGCTGAAGAGCGTATAATCGGCACCTAGTGCGTCAGCAGCAAGTTGCTGCGCCTCGGCGATGACGCTAGTAGGCTGGTGCAAGTCATCAAGCGGAGCAATGTTAATCAGATCTATAGAGAGCGCCTGATCTCCGATAAAGCTTCGGAATTCTGCATCTGTCCCTGCGCCTTTTTTATGACCTGGAATGTGGAACTGCACCGGATTATTGGAGGCATGTTCCGTAAGTGCGGTAAATAAGGGCGTCCGATGATGGTTCATCGCCGTATCACAACCTTTCATGTTGGCAATCTACTAAGCTGCGCATGGCGTGTCCTGCGCAAACAAGGTTTAGTTTAACAAAAACGACCCGGAATGCAAGATCTTTTTCCTCTATAGTAAGGGGGGAGCATGAATAAGTATTCGCACTTTATTCATTTTCGTTTCAAGGTATGGTGTGATAGGATGTACATATCGGAGGGAATTGTCATGAAAAAGAAAATGTCCGTTGTCATGTTCATGCTGATGATGGTGTTCATTGGCTTCGGTATCGTGATTCCGGTTCTGCCTCGAATGATAACGAATGCAGGCGCCAATGAATTTCATTTGGGGCTTATGCTCTCGATCTATTCATTAATTGCGTTCGTGGTGTCTCCAATATGGGGAGCATTGTCGGAGAAGGTTGGTCGGCGTCCCATCATCCTTATCGGGACTCTCGGGTTCAGTATAAGTTATCTGCTGTTCGGATTAGCGAACGGTGAGCTTTGGATGATGTATGTTTCCCGCGCATTGGGAGGCATCTTCTCTGGTGCTGTAGCTTCAGTTATTGTTGCCTACGTCGCCGATATCACGACACCTGAGCAACGCACGAAGGGTATGGCCTTTGTTGGAATGTCGATTGGGCTAGGTTTTACATTTGGGCCAGCCTTTGGCGGTATTTTAAGCAGATACGGTTATAATACGCCCTTTTTCGCAGCTTCAGCATTGACATTTATCACATGCGTGCTAGGCTTCGTATTACTTAAGGAATCGCTGACTCCTGAGGAGCGCAAGGGAAGCCGCGAATCGGCTCCTTCACGCTGGACAGCCTTTACGGGACGAATGAAGTATTTGTATGTATTGTCCTTCTTTGTTACCTTTACGCTGGCAGGATTGGAAGCGACGCTATTGTATTTTGAAGCAGCTAGAATCCCAGGAATTACAGAGGAGCAGATCGGATACATGTTCTTCTTCTGTGGCCTTTCAGGTGCGCTTGTTCAAGGTGGGGTTGTAAGACGCTACATCAAGAGTGGAGGAGAGAAGAAGGCGATTGCGGTAGGTCTGATTATATCTGCTGTAGGATTTTTGCTGCTCTTGTTGTCCTCAAGTGTTGTCGACGCAACCATTTACTTATGCGTGTTCGGTATCGGCAATGCCTTGATCCGCCCGTGTGTAACTTCATTGATTACACAGAAAACGACGGTTAGCCAGGGTGTTGCTTCAGGTTTGAATTCTTCGATGGACAGCTTTGGCCGTATTACAGGGCCGCTGCTTGCCACGGGGCTGTTCGGATGGAACATGAATCTTCCTTACATAATCGGAGCAGTCTTATGTGTTGCTGCGATTTGGCTTCTCATCCGCTTTGCTGTGCTGGATCGAAATCAGACGGCCGCGAACACAACTGCATAAACAAGAACATGTGCAAAAACTGCGCTTGGCGATTGCTGGTTACGTAATCGCTGAGCGCAGTTTTTTGTTGAGTGTCGCTATATGACGTTGTATGACGTTAATTAAGCCTCGACAGCCAACCGGTACAGTGGCATTAACGTCGTGAACGTCTGCCTAGCAAGCTCCATAAAGGCCTCACCGTTCTGCAGCAGTGGATCATTCATCGGAACGTGGCGTCCAACCAGCCATTCTGCCGACTTGATATCCCGGAAGCGGGTAAGCTTGTCAGCCATCTCCGTCTCACTCAGATCTCCGATTTGGTCGGCGTCTTTCTTCATATGATCCATGGACAATACATAATTATTAGGGATGATGCTTCTAAGTTGTTTTTGGTCATCAAGCATCGCCTGTGCAATGTTGCGCTTGTTCGCCACCTCATAAATGAAAGCCAGCCAAATAAAGACATGATCATCGAACAAGCCAACCTGGAAATGGGGAAGGGATTTGTATCCGCGTTTGTTCGGCCCAATGGCAAGCCATGTATCCTTCGGCGGATTAACCGTACGACGAGCATGCTTCGCAATATGGAGGAACATTTCAGTTCCGCTGTGCATCGCTACATCACTAATTAGCTGTTCTCCAATGGTGCGGAATTTCGGTTGAATACGATCACGAATGGCCTCCATACGGGCATCAAGCCCCTCAATTGTAAAGGTTTCAAAATCTGAAGGAGAAAATCCAGAAAACGTCATTCATCTCTTCCTTTCTAAGCTGTTGTCATCTATACACGAGCTGGTACAGAAGCTATCGAAACTCACTTACTTACTCGCTCGGGAATTTAAACATCAAGTAATCCGTGCATGTTGCCTGTGTCGAACAAGCAGTCACCCACTCAGTATATCATAATATATTGAGAATGTTTATCAAATTATAATTATTATATTTTGGTGGAACAAGCCTCTTGTTTGGAAATCCAGTCAATAATCCAAGTTGATGAATCATATGATGGAGTATACGACAAGGTAAGGAGGGATTGCCGTGAATCGCAGCGACGAGGTGGAATACTGCAACCTGGAGCTACGCTTTGACCGTCGGCAAATCCAGAACCTCATCCGTGATCTTATACAAGAAGGTTATTCCTTGTATTGGAGTGAAAATGAATCGCTATTTATCGTATCTATCCGAACAGGAAGGAAGTTGGTCAAACTTCGGTTCCAACGTATGGAGCAGCGCTACAAAATTGTCGGCGACTATACGATTCGGGACGAGAAGCTGGCTGACTTTATGGAAAAACTGATCGGCGATTCACGCGGGCATGCGGTCGTCAAACGGTTCAAAGATAGACAGATTTTTATCGAGAATATTTTGTTCGGCGAACGAATTCGTCTGGTTGAGGTCATAGGGCCGAAGCAGCGCGTATTGTATCAGAAGAGGCCTATTGTAACTACTGAGGAGATGATGCAGGCATTCTTATCCAATCGGGCAGAGCAGCGTATGCGTGTGCTGCGGCTCGAAATGGATTATGTGCTCGCGGAGCTGTTTGAGGCAATGAATGAGCAAAAAATAGCTGTTATAGAGAGATGCAAAGAGAAGCTGAATGAGCTTCGCTCCGAGATGATTCAGCTGGAATGGTAATTGTTATTCATGGTTTAATCACCCTCCCATCCGCCAAATGTATGGATGAATTGCAAGGGCGAGATGGTTGCAGGGTGTTTTGCTGTGCTGTACAATAAGCGTAATGCAAACTATATAAATTTATGGATAAAGGGTGGAACAACCATATGGCTAACAATCAAATCGGTGTCATTGGCCTTGCCGTAATGGGTAAGAACCTGGCGCTTAACATCGAGAGCCGCGGCTTCACAGTATCGGTATACAACCGTTCCCGCGAGAAGACAGATGCACTCATTGCCGAAGCAGTAGGCAAGAACCTGACTGGTACATATTCCATTGAGGAATTCGTACAATCTCTTGAAGCACCACGTAAAATTTTGATTATGGTACAAGCTGGACAAGCTACAGATGCAACGATTGAGCAGTTGCTTCCACACTTGGATCAAGGCGATATTATTATTGATGGCGGTAACGCTCATTTCCCTGATACACAGCGTCGCAGCAAGTACTTGGAAGAGAAGGGCTTCCGCTTCATCGGAACAGGCGTATCCGGCGGTGAAGAGGGCGCATTGAAAGGCCCTGCAATCATGCCTGGCGGCCAAGAAAGCGCTTATCGCTTGGTTGAGCCAATTTTGACAAGCATTTCAGCAAAAGTAGGCGGCGACCCTTGCTGTACATATATTGGGCCGGACGGTGCTGGCCACTATGTTAAGATGGTTCACAACGGCATCGAGTATGGCGACATGCAATTGATTTGTGAAGCTTATCATTTGCTTACGAATGTACTGGGTGTAAGTGCTAAAGAGCTTCACTCCATCTTCGGCGAATGGAACAAAGGCGAGCTTGACAGCTATCTGATTGAAATTACAACAGATATCTTCTCCAAGTACGATGAAGAAACAGGCAAGCCAATGGTTGACGTCATTCTTGACTCTGCCGGTCAAAAAGGTACGGGTAAATGGACAAGCCAAAGCGCGCTTGATCTTGGCGTGCCATTGTCCATGATTACGGAATCCGTATTCTCCCGCTTCTTGTCCGCATTGAAGGACGAGCGCGTTGTAGCGAGCAAAGTGTTGAAAGGGCCGAAGACCCCTGCATTCACTGGAGACAAGGAGGCATTCATCGAGAGCATCCGCAAGGCTTTGTACGCGTCCAAGATCGTATCTTACGCGCAAGGCTTCGCACAAATGCGTGCAGCTTCCGAAGAGTTCGACTGGAACCTTCGCTATGGTGAGATCGCAATGATCTTCCGCGGCGGCTGCATTATCCGTTCCCGCTTCTTGCAGAACATCAAAGAAGCTTACGACCGCGAACCAGAGCTGAAGAATTTGCTGCTTGATCCATATTTCCAAAATATCGTGGAAACGTACCAAGACGCTTGGCGCGAAGTCATCAGCACTGCGGTTGCATACGGCGTTCCTGTTCCAGGATTCGCAAGTGCACTTGCTTACTTCGACAGCTATCGCACAGAGCGCTTGCCAGCGAACTTGCTGCAAGCACAACGCGACTACTTCGGTGCGCATACATTCAAGCGTGTAGACAAAGTAGGAACATTCCATTACAACTGGATGTCATAATAGAGATCAAAAAACAACGCCGAGCCTGCTTAGGACTCGGCGTTGTTTTTGCGTACGGTTGATTATTCGCATTCATTCATATAAACCGGATACAAGTTCAGCCAAATATTTGCGAATCCGATCCGATTCTTGTCCATAACTGCTGCTGTACACGAGCAGAGAAGAGATTTCGGCATAGCTATGGAAGCGGCGAACCAATTGATTCGGCTCAAGCATAGCCCACTTGTCAGGATAATCTGTGAGCTGCTGCTTAATTACATTCAGCGCCCATACGATGTCTTCCCTGCACAATGGGTGATTCGAATCCATAATACGAGCCAGGCGAACAGATGTGGAGCGCTGAATGGTCGATTTGGATGGATGCGGTTCTGGGACAGGCAATTGGGGCATGTCTCATTCACTCCTACATAAAAAATGGCACTAGACGATTTCTTGATTTCATTGACGATGGCAGGGCTATTATTCATCTTTATGTTGAACTTCTTCATTTTATACCTATCACCATTGTCGAATAAAAGAAACGTGTGGTATCATGTGGGAAGTTTACCGTCATATTGGTCATCATCTGACCTACTCGTTCACGATGAGCCATTTGACTTAGAGAAGCGAGGCTGGAAATGATGCAGCATATTATTTTAATCGGATTTATGGGCACCGGGAAATCGACGGTTGGGCAAGAAGTTGCCAAGAAGCTGGGCTGCAGCTTTGCAGACTTGGATACTGCTGTGGTCGCGCTAGAGGGCCGTACGATTCCTGATATCTTTGCCTCTGATGGAGAAGCTTATTTTCGAGAACAAGAAAGTCATGTTCTAGCTGGAATATTGAACAGTCCGACAAGGCATGTCATTGCAACGGGTGGTGGCATTGTCCTCCAGGAGAGCAATCGAGAGCTGATGCGAAATGGAGGCTTCATCGTGCATTTAGCAGCAAGCAAGGAGACGATACTGTCGCGTGTGAAGCGGGATCGCAATCGTCCGCTGCTTCAAGGCGATGTGGAAGAACGGGTGTCAAAGCTCATGCAGCAGCGCGAGGGACTGTATGATTTTGCACATACAACAGTTCTGACCGACCATGAGACAGCTGTGCAATTGGCTGCTCGCATTTGTAAGCTGGTCGAAGGCAATTGTGAATAAAAGCCCCTAGCAGGAGGGGCGTGCAGATTATTTGAGGCGTTATTTAGAGGTGTGCTCCAATTGACTCCAGGCGAGCATTCCGCCTTCCATATTGACACAGCCCTCCAAGCCGATATGCTGCAAGTATTCGCATACTCGTTCGCTGCGATATCCGCTTCGACAAATGAAAATGATTTCTTCCGTCCGCTCGATTTCGTCGAGACGATCTGGGATTTCATTCATGGGGATATGCTTGGCACCGGGAATCATTCCGTGAGCGACTTCCTCATCTTCCCGTACATCTATTAAATTTAGTGCTTCGCCGCGTTCTAGGCGTTGTTTCAACACAGCCACATCAATTTGAGCAATTGGATTCATAACGATTAGGCATCCTTTCTTATCTGGAATTCATTCGAGATAAGAGTTATTATACGTTGAAAGATAAAGGAGTGGAAGCGCATGGACGTAATCGTTCGATCAACACCAAAACTGCAAGGAGATATTCAGGCCTTATCCTCGAAAAACTATACGACTCGTTACCTTCTTGCAGCTGCATTGGCAGAGGGGACAAGCACGATTTATTATCCAGCTCACAGTGAAGACAGCGATGCGATGCGCCGCTGCCTCCGTGATTTGGGTGCCCAACTGGTTGAGGACGAAGAGAAGATTGTCATTACCGGCTTCGGTAAGCATCCAACATTGAGTAATTCCCATGAGCTGAATGTAGGGAATGCAGGAGCGGTATTGCGCTTCTTGATGGGCACAGCCTCTCTGCTGGAGGAAGTGAAGTTTGTTAATACGTATCCGGATTCCTTAGGGAAGCGTCCACACGACGACTTGATTACTGCACTTGAACAAATGGGCGTAGCGATTGAGCATCGGGAAGGCAAACTTCCGATTACGATCCGCGGTGGGAAACCACGTGGAGGAAAAATCAAGGTATCCGGCAATGTGAGTTCGCAGTATTTAAGCTCGCTGTTGTTCTTGGCTCCATTGCTGGAGGAAGACAGTGAAATTGAAGTAGTAGATGATTTGAAATCGAAGGTTGTCGTTGGACAGACGCTTGAAGTGCTTGCGGAAGCGGGCATTCGGATCGAGGCGAGAGAAGATCTGATGTATTTCAAGATTGCCGGCAACCAACAATATGAAGCGAAGACCTATACGGTGCAAGGCGACTATCCGGGCTCTGCAGCGGTTCTTGCTGCAGCGGCTGTCGTTGATTCTGATGTGATCATTCGCGGATTGACTGAGGACAGCAAGCAAGGAGAACGAGCCATTGTCGATGTGCTCCGCATGATGGAAGTACCACTGCAGCATGAGCATTCGGTCGTTCGAGTCCAAGGGAATCGCAAGCTGAAGGCCGTTGAGATTGATGGTGACGTGGCAACGGATGCAGTTCTCGCTATGGTGGCTGCTGCGGTGTTCGCAGAAGGTACATCCCGCTTCTATAATGTAGAGAATTTGCGCTACAAAGAATGTGATCGGATCACCGATTATCTCACTGAACTGCGCAAGGCTGGAGCGAATGTGGAGGAGCGTCAAGCGGAGATTATTGTTCATGGACGCCCTGAAGGTGTTTCAGGAGGCGTAGAAATTAACGCTCATTACGATCATCGTGTTATTATGGCATTGACGGTGGTTGGCTTGCGTGCAGAGCAGCCGATTCGAATTAAGGATGCTCACCATGTTGCCAAGTCGTATCCGCAGTATTTCGATCACCTGCGTGCGCTGGGAGCGCAAGTAGAATGGGTCGAAGAGAATGCTTAATGCATTACATATATGCTTGACATGTAAAGCATAAATATGTAAAGCATAAATATGTAAAGCATGATATGTAAAGTATGATACACAATGCTTGATAAACCGGCAGTATACTGTCCAGTGGAAGGGAGTTGTTACGATGAGTTATCAGCATCCATCGCAAGAGGCGATCAAGGAGCTACTGCGAAGCAGCACAAACATTGCAGTCGTCGGACTGTCAGACGATCCGACTCGCGTGTCCTATATGGTGGCGGAGGCGATGCAGCGCAAGGGATATCGCATCATTCCGGTCAATCCGAAGGCGGAGAGCATCCTTGGAGAACAATGCTATGCTTCGCTGCGTGATGTACCGGATCATATCGACATTGTTAATGTGTTCCGACGCAGTGAATACTGTGCGGATATTGCTTGTGAAGCTGCGGCTGTTAAGGCAGGGGCAATTTGGCTGCAGCAGGGGATCGTTAGTGAAGAGGCGGCTGCCATTGCAGAAGAGCACGGAATGACTGTCGTGATGGATTTGTGCATTAAGGTACTGGACTCGATTTTATTGCCGTATGGCAAGGGTGAGTCTGCTTCCACATAAAGTGTAAAGACGAAAGCCGGGCATTCCTAGTTGCTGCTGCGATGAAGGTGTCCGGTTTTTCGTGTGATAGGAGATAGAAGTGGCTACGAGAGAGGGACGCGGCTGTAAAATGCTTTGACAACAAAGCGTGATGCCCTTACCATTCTTGGTAGAAGGGAGGATGTGCATTGAATCAATTAGGGCGATTGCAGCAATTGTCGCGTGCGCTCATGCAGCCGCTAATCGCACTCCCCGCCGCCGCGCTTGCGATAGCAATCGGCAATTTGCTTCACAGCGCAGGTTTGACGGATACTGCGGTACTATTTGAACTGACAGGGAAGACGGTGTTTGCTGTTCTTCCTTATATTTTCGCAGTCGGGGTTGCACTTGGACTGTCCAATAATGCCGGTGTAGCTGCACTATCGTCCCTGCTTGGTATGTTTATTTTCAGGCAGCTGCTCGTCCAATGGCAAGCTACATTCGAGCCAACGATCCTCAACGGCATCCTGTTTGGGGTAATGGCAGGCTTCTTGCATGAACGGTTCAAAAACATAAAAATGCCAGAATATTTACAGTTTTTTGGCGGCCCGAGATTCGTCATTGCGATTACGATTATGGCTTCAATCCTGCTTTCCTGGCTGATGAAGCTGTTCTCGCCGATTTTACAGCAAGGGGTCATGTTTCTTGGCCAGGAGCTGCTTGCGATGGGAGGATTCGGGGTATTTCTATACGGGGTTCTGCATCGGGTGTTAGTGGCATTTGGATTGCATCATTTGCTTAATAACGTATACTGGTTCCAAATCGGCTCCTATACGAATAGTGAAGGAATGACCTTCACTGGAGATTTGCCGCGGTTTTTCGCTGGAGATCCGAATGCTGGCATCTATATGGCAGGCATGTATCCCATTATGATGTTTGCACTTCCGGCAGTCGCACTGGCCATCGTGCATGAATCACGAGAGGACTTGCGCCCGAAGGTGCGCAAAACCTATTTTACGGCTGCCTGTGTGTCATTATTGACAGGGATTACGGAGCCGATTGAGTTTGCCTTTTTGTTCGCAGCGCCGTATCTATTCGTTATCCATGCGCTGTTAACCGGAGCTGCGATGTGGCTGACCGCTGAGATTGGTGTGAGACACGGCTTCTCCTTCTCAGCAGGAGCGATTGATTATGTGATTAACTTCCACCAAGCAACGAAGGCGCTATGGATTATCCCGATCGGAATCGCATTCGGATTCATTTATTATGTGGTGTTCCGCTTTGCCATTCAGCGATTCCAAATTCCGACACCAGGCAGAGTTGACGGTTCATTGCTTGATGATATGGCAGGAGATCTGCTGCCGAGGGTTCCGCTTATTATTCGAGCGCTTGGGGGTAAAGATAACATCATTGATCTGCAGGCTTGTATTACGAGATTGAGATTAAGGGTTAAGAACGATAAGCTGGTAGATCGTCACGCGCTTCGTGTAATCGGTGCAGCAGGGGTCATTCGTCTTGGGGGCGGACATATTCAAGTCGTATTTGGAACCTACTCGGAGCTGATTAAGGACGAAATGGCGAAGCGCTTGCAGCGTGATCCGAATCAAATCTGGTTCGTGGCACCCGTACAGGGGCGGATGATACCAATCGAGGAAGTGCCGGATACGATATTTGCCAAGAAGCTTGTTGGCCATGGCGTAGCTTTTTATCCGGATAAGGGAGAGCTTGTATCGCCTGTGCGCGGACGCATCCGCCACATTTACCCTACGATGCATGCAATCGGCATTGAAACGCCGGAAGGGTTAGAAGTGTTGTTACATATTGGAATTGAGACGTCATCATTGAATGGCGCCGGTTTTCAAGCAGTAGTACAGGAAGGTGATGAAGTGAAACCGGGACAGCTGCTCATTAAATTTGATTTGCCGGAAGTGAAGAAGCGCTGCAAATCGCTCGCGACACCGATGGTGATTACGAACTCAGACACTGTCGCTTCATGGAGTATAGCGCCATATGCGCCTGTTCGGAAGGGACAGACTTCAGTCATGTCAGTCATTATGCATGAACATGCGGTTGGAGGTGCAAGCCGATGACACAGAAAGTCCAAGGTATCGGTGCATCCGCAGGCATTGCCATAGGCAAGGCATTCGTATTGCCGACTTGGGAGTGGGATGTTCCTGAGGAAAAGATGGATCCAGCCGACTTAGCGCGTGAATTCGAACGATTGTATGACGGAATCCGCTCCTCGAAGCATGAGATAGAATTTATTAAGAGTGAAATTAAAGAAATGGTTGGCAGTGAAGAATCCAGCATCTTTGATGCGCACCTGGCCATTCTGGAAGATCCGATCTTCATGAATGAGATTCAAGGGATCATTCAGCGGCAGTATAAAGCTGCCGAGGTTGCGGTCAAGGAAGCGATCGATCATTTCGTAACGATGTTCGATCTGCTCGATGATGAATATATGAAGGAGCGGGCGCTGGATATCAAGGATGTCGGCAACCGACTGCTCAAGCATTTGCTGGGTGCACCGGAAATTACACTTCCGACGGACACACAGCCGTATATTCTTGTTGCGAAGGAGCTGTCTCCGTCACAGTTGGTTCATTTAAATCCGAAGAATGTGCTTGGCATTGTGATGCTTCAAGGCGGGAAAACCTCGCATTCGGCCATTATGGCTAGAGCGCTGGGCATTCCGCTTGTGCTTGGACTGGAAGGGAAAGTTGCGAAGCCGATTCAGACCGGGGATACCGTCATTGTCGATGGGGAATATGGCATCGTACATATTGCTCCGCCGCAAGATGTGATCACTTGCTATGAAGCGCGGCGTGATGCCTATGTACAGGAAGCAGACGAGCTGCAGAAGATTGTATCCCTGCCAGCTGTCACACTCGATGACTTCGTTGTTCAGCTGGGGGCGAATATCAGCTCCACACGTGAGCTGAATATTGCCGATCAGAATGGAGCGGAGGGGGTTGGTCTCTTCCGTACCGAGTTCATGTACATGGATCGTTCATATCCGCCTTCAGAAGCGGAGCAGTTTACGGTATATCTGGAGGCGGCAGAGCATTGTAAGGATAATTCGGTGATTATCCGCACATTGGATGTAGGCGGAGACAAACCAATGGATTATTTGAATCTGCCGGAAGAGGATAATCCATTCCTTGGGTATCGGGCGATTCGCATTTGTCTCGATCGGCAGGATCTGTTCAAGACGCAGCTGCGGGCGATCTTGCGGGCAAGCGCACACGGCCCGATTATGGTCATGTTCCCGATGATTACATCGGTGAATGAGGTGCAAGCGGCTAAGTCCATATTGGAACAGGCCAAGGCAGAGCTGCGGGAAGAAGGACTTCCATTCAATGAAGGGCTGCCGGTAGGCATTATGATTGAGGTTCCTGCCGCTGCGATGATTGCCGATCAGCTGGCGAAGGAAGTTGACTTCTTCAGTATCGGAACGAATGACTTGGTTCAGTATACACTAGCCGTGGATCGGATGAACGAGCAGATTGCCCATATGTATGATCCTTTCCATCCAGCGGTGCTGCGCTTGATTCGTTATACGGTTCAGGCGGCGAAGCAGGCAGGCATTATGGTCGGTGTATGCGGTGAAATGGCAGGGGATCCGCGGGCGGTTCCGATTTGGCTTGCACTTGGCGTGAATAAACTAAGTATGTCCTCACGCTCCATTCCACGCGTGAAGGCGGCAGTTCGCCGTTCGACGGTGGAGCAGTGCAAGCGTATTGCAGATAGTGTGTTCGAGTCCGGAACGAAAGAAGAGATTGAGATGGTGATTGAACAGCGTTAATAGGAGATCCTTTCAAGGAGAAATACCATATACAAAAAGGCATGCCTTAGTACCGAAACTAAGGCATGCCTTTTTCGCATGAAGCGGGATATCCATTTATTTCTCTGCAAGCTTGTCGCAGAAAGCTTTGCCGTAGGCAGGCAAGTCAGGCGGTCTTCGTGCAGATACGAGGTTGCCGTCTACGACAACTTCTTCGTCAAGCCATGTGGCGCCTGCATTTTCCATATCGTCGCGAATTCCCGGTGTTGATGTCACTGTGCGACCGTTCAAGATTTTTGCAGAGATAAGCACCCAGCCAGCGTGACAGATTTGTCCGACAGGTTTGCCGGCTGCATCCATTTCCTTCACTATGCGAAGGGCGTCAGCGTAACGACGGATCTTATCCGGTGCCCATCCGCCAGGGACGAGTACGCCATCATATTGAGTTGTATCAATTTCTGCATAAGTATAGTCTGATGTTGCAGGAACACCATATTTGCCGATATAGGTCTTGCCGCGCTCTAGCCCTACCAGATGCACTTCAGCGCCTTCTTCGCGCACACGGTGTACCGGATACCACAATTCTAAATCTTCAAATTCTTCATCTACAAATGCAACAATTCGCTTGCCACTTAAACGCATGAATGTTGTCCCTCCTTCGTATGGTTATAGCAGAGCTTCTCACGGAGCCTCTCCTATTTCTTGCAGTTCTCTCAGAGAATTGGGATTTTTCCCATACAATGTCCATTGTCTCTTTTTCCATTATGACCTACGATCATAGACAACAGGATATCGCGTGTTGTCCATCTATTATTTAACCATATTGCCTGCAAAAAGCATACATGGGCATGTTGATTTGTCTTGGCAACGTGATATTCCTCATTGAAAAAAAGAAAAAACGACAATCTGCCCGCTGTTAAAAGTGTAAAAAAATACATATCCACGCATGGAAGGAGATTGTGGAGCGTAGTCGAATATTAGGATAACCCAAAATCGAAATACAGAAATCTGCACAAATTTTCAGCAAGAAGCCATAAGGTTCATCTAGAGATATAGTAAGACTACCTTGTATGTTCAGGGGTGAATGATATGTATACAAGATGCATTTGTGATCATTACATGGATATTACCGTTCGTACCGTTGTACATGCGCGTACAATTCATATCCACCGCGTTCCGGTGGTGACTTGTGTGAGTTGTGGGCGTTCGGAACTGCTTACTTTTGTCAAAAAAGATGTAGCCGCTCTCATACACAGCCGCATGGATATGATTGCTGAGAATCCACTTGCACTTGGGAAAGCTCCTCTGCATGTGTCCTTTGATGAGCAGAATGAGCTGGCCAGTGTCATCGTATCCTTGCTGGATGAAGAAGAAAGCGATGATATGCTGTCTCGATTGGAATGCCGCATTGCAGAGCGTGTCAATCAATTGCTTGATTTGTATTTATTTGCTCGAACATGCAATGACACGTTATGGATGGATGAGCTGCAATGTAGATTAAAACAGATTTCCGGTTTTAGTTTTGAGTCATATCGGGTTAAAATAAGTTAAAGCGCATTTTCATAGATCATTGCTTTGAATATGAATGATCTTCTCATACATGACAGCAATATATATTGAAGCATAGGAGGCACTACGATGGAAGCAGTTACGACGATGGAAGCATTGGAATCACTAATTGAACGGTCGAAGGAGCAGACAGTTATTCTATTCAAGCACAGCACACGCTGTCCAATTAGCGCACATGCGGATGAAGAGATGGTGAAGGTAGCTGAGGATTTCGAGCCGCAAGGGATTGCTATAGGCCGAATACTGGTTGTGGAAAATCGTGATGTCTCGCTCGCGTGTGCGGATATGCTCGGCATTCAGCACGAATCCCCTCAGGTCATCGTATTGCGGGATGGGGAGCCAGCATGGAATGAATCGCATCATGCGATACGATACGACAAGCTGGAGAGCGTCCTTGGGCTATAAACGGTAAATAATGACAAATGGTAGCTGATTTGCTCGTGACATTGCGAATTTTCTGAAAATAGCGTATCATTAACATAATATCAATGGTCGCAACAAATTTATCGTTAATTGGAGAGAAGGATCGTGACGGTAACTATTTATGATGTAGCAAGAGAAGCGGGCGTCTCGATGGCCACCGTTTCCCGGGTTGTCAATAACAACCCGAACGTGAAGCCGCAAACGCGTAAAAAGGTATACGAAGCGATTGAACGTTTAGGTTATCGCCCGAATGCAGTTGCACGCGGACTTGCGAGTAAGAAGACGACAACCGTTGGGGTTGTCATTCCTGATATTTCGAATTCTATCTTTGCCGAAGTAGCGCGCGGTATTGAAGATATTGCCAATATGTATCATTACAATATCATCCTGTGCAATGCGGACAAGAAGAAGGAGAAAGAAATTCGGGTTATTAATACACTGCTGGAGAAGCAGGTGGACGGACTGTTGTTCATGGGCGGAGTTGTTACGGAGGATCATGTTCAAGCATTCCGTACCGCTTCGGTGCCGATTGTTCTCTGTGCAACTACAGATGAGCATGGCATTATCCCATCGGTTGATATCGATCACGAGGCAGCAGCATTTGATGCCGTAAATACGCTTATTCGCCATGGACATCGCGATATTGCGATGATCAGCGGTACGCTTCAAGATCCTGCGAACGGGTTTGCTCGTTTCCAAGGATATAAGCGTGCATTGGAAGGCGCGGGCATCGAATACAAGGAGGACTTGGTTCGAATCGGTAACTACCGCTATGAGTCCGGCGTAGAGGCGATGAAGTATTTCCTCGGCTTGAAGAAGCGTCCGACGGCAATCTTTGCCGCAACGGATGAGATGGCTATCGGTGCAATCCACTGCATTCAAGATGCTGGCTTGAAGGTGCCAGATGACTTCTCTGTCATCAGTGTTGATAATATCCGTATGGCGTCTATGGTTCGTCCGCAATTGACAACAGTAGCTCAGCCAATGTATGACATTGGTGCGGTTGCGATGCGCTTGCTGACGAAGCTGATGAAGAAGGAAAATGTAGAACATTCACGTGTTATTTTGCCGCATGAGACAATACTTCGTTTGTCTGTAAGTGAAGTATAGGGTTATCGGTTGGTGCATGTGAATCAATAAAGATACCATGTTGGTATATACGCAAGGCCCCATGTATTGGGGCCTTTTGTATGATTATGAAGATGATATACATACAGGAGGTAGGTCTCGATGACAAATGCGCATGAAGCGGTTATTGGTATAATTGGGGCGATGGATGAGGAAATCGAATTGCTGCTTCAGGCAGCTCAGCCTGTAGAGCAAGTAGATGTAGCGGGATTGCGTTATTACAAAGGCTCACTTCACGGCAAGCATATCGTGATCTGCAAGTCTGGAGTCGGCAAGGTGAATGCTGCTGTCACCACGCAGGTGCTCATTGACCGCTTCCATGTATCGAAGGTGATATTCACGGGTGTAGCAGGTGCGGTTCATCCAGAGCTGAACATTGGTGATATTGTCATCTCGACATCGTGCATGCATCACGATATGGATGTCACAGCGTTAGGCTTTGCTCCAGGGATCATTCCATTTCAAGAGACTTCGCAGTTTATGGCGGATACGGGTCTTATTGAACTGGCAGAACGCGCGTGTGAACAGCTTGTTCCAGGCCGTTATCGCAAAGGTGTCGTGCTATCAGGCGATCAATTTGTTGCAGATCGGGACAAAGTGCGTCAACTGCATGAGACGTTTGCCGGATCGGCTTGCACAGAGATGGAGGGGGCTGCTGTAGCGCAAGCATGCTTCATTAATCAGATTCCGTTCGTTGTTATCCGCTCAATGTCGGATAAGGCAGACGGCTCTGCTCATGTGAACTTTGCTGAATTCACGGTGGAAGCGTCGCATCGTTCCCATCAAATTGTAGACAGCATGCTGCAAGGACTCACGGTCTAATTGCGAAATCATAGCCTCCAACAGATAAATAGAGCGGCGCAAGCAGTCCCATACATCGGACCTGCCTGCGCCGCTGCTCGTTCTATCGGATATATTCAAGTGCGAGCTCTTTGGCACGTGCATTACGATCTTCGATAATGCTGCGCCTCGGCATTGGCGCCCACTCTGTGGCATCATCGTGCCAGGTATGCGGGAGAGGCACAGGCGATTGCATCGACCACTTCGCTAACCACTGCTGGGGCAATGGCTGCTGGGGGTGGTTCTGTAACGAATGAGCCAGTGGATGCTCACTCATCTCCAGCCATAGCATGCTCCAAGCCCGCGGTACGACACGCCAGATGTCATAGCCGCCGCCGCCAACGGCAACCCACTTGCCATCGCAGTATTGATGAGCAAGCCGATGAATGATACGCGGCATTTCACTGTAGATACGGGTACTGCAGTGCATATGAGATAATGGATCGAGTGCATGAGCATCACAGCCATGCTGGCTGATAATAATGTCTGGCTTGAATGCCGCTGCCGCACTTTGCACGGTTTCAGTGAAGCATTCCAGCCAAGATTCATCCTCCGTATACGGCTCCAGCGGAACATTGACACACGCGCCGAACCCTTCGCCACCGCCACGTTCATGAACGAATCCGGTGCCAGGGAACAGAAACTTCCCTGTCTCGTGGATGGAATAAGTGAACACATCCGGGTTCGTATAGAAGCACCATTGAACGCCATCCCCGTGATGGACATCGGTATCCACATAGAGGACACGTGCTTGGTACGTTTGCTGCAGCCATGCAATCGCAACAGCTGCATCATTATAGACGCAGAAGCCCGCTCCCTTATCGCCGAACGCATGATGAAGGCCGCCGCCTAAATGCAGGGCATGCTGTGATTTTCCTGACATGACTGCCTCGCATGCAGCGATGGAGCCGGCAACTATCGCACATGCCGCTGTATGCATCCCTGTGAAGTAAGGGGTATCCTCGGTATGCAGACCGTATTGTGCAGCACGGGCGACCCATTCGGTTGATGGATTTGGATCGCTGAGATGCTTCACTGCGTCGATATAGTCAGCGCGATGAATGAGGGGCAGCCAGCGTTCGGTATCAGAGGCTTGCGTCTGAAGGCGAATGACAGCGCCTTCATCTATTGCTTCGGCGTACTCTAGCAGGTCATGCGTCATGGCAAGCCGCTGCTGATCGAATGGGTGATCCGCATTAAATCGATAACGGAGGGCTTCCTCATGCATGAAGTATAGGGCCTTACCTGACATGTCCAACCTCCCTCTCCTACAATACTAGTACATGAACCGCTGGCGGAATCGGACGCGATCGAATTGCTCTTCTGACGCTAACGGGACGTCCTTGCCGATGCGGACCATAAGGCAGTTGGCAGGGTGGGAACAAATTTCAGGATCATCCGTTGCATACCAGATCATGCCTACGGATTCCATCAATTTCTCCATCATCTTACGATAGTCCCATACGTTCATCCGAGTGCCGTCTAAATCCCAATGCCAATAGTATTCAGTCGTAAATACAATATAGCGCTCCATCTGTTCATCTTCAAAAGCCGTCGATACCATGCTTCTGCCAAGGCCCAGCGAGCGATAATCCTTGGCTACCTCGATGGCGCCAAGCTCAATGAGATCATCCATTCCTCCGTCTGACCAGCGCTCTAGTTCATCGGGGTAATGGAAGGTGACATATCCGACGATGGTAGAGCCTTCTCTAGCAATAATAATGCGTCCTTCCGGCAAATCCGCAATCTCGATAAGTGCTTGTTGCTGTTCTGCTGGCCTGCGGAATGCCTTCAGATCGGTGTGCATAGTCAAGGTGCGAAGAATATCGGAACGTACGGGGCCTTCGACGACGACAACTCGTTCTCGTTCCGTATGAGGAATAACATGAGCGTAGTATCTCTTCGGATGTTCCACACCGAGCAGCTCCTTTCGTCTCTTCCATTCCGTTATAGCAAAAAAAGGTTGATTTGAAAAGGAAAAGAATAGGCGAAAAAGAAAACGTATGCTATAATGATTTTGCCTTAAAGTTCATGATTTTTTCCCTTGACACCACGAACTGCATCATCGTCCTTTAGTACAGTTCTTCATGAAAGCGATTTATTGCGCTTAGGCGTGAATAGTGAAGCATGAATAAAGAATGAGAAAGACATAGGAGGATGGAACAATATGGGTAACGTGCAGGGAGAAATTATTGCTGCTATAGCAAGCAATCCGAACATGAGTAACTATGAACAATGGTCGGCCGATTTCAAATGGGAAGACGTAGAGAAGCAATTTTCATGGTATGAGACAGGTAAAGTGAATATGGCTTATGAAGCGATTGATCGGCATGTTGCGAACGGTCGTGGTGATAAGGTAGCGCTCTATTATAGCGATGCTGCGCGTGATGAGTCGTATACGTTTGCTGACTTGAGCCGTAAGACGAATCAGTTCGCGAACGTGCTGCGCAAGCTTGGCATTCAGAAGGGAGATCGTATCTTCATCTTCATGCCGCGTACACCTGAATTGTACGTCAGCTTGCTGGGCTCATTGAAGGTCGGTGCGGTCGTAGGTCCGCTGTTCGAAGCATTTATGGAGACAGCGGTTCGGGATCGTCTGGAGGACAGCGGGGCGGTTGCGATCGTGACGACGCCATCGCTCGTTCATCGTGTTCCTCGCTCCGAGCTGCCAGCATTGAAGAATATCGTTCTTGTTGGCGAGGGCGTAGAACAAGAAGAAGGTATAGTGGATTTTCATGCAGAAATGTCTACAGCTTCCGAGGAAGCTGAAATCGAATGGCTGCAGCGCGAGGATGGACTCCTTATTCACTATACATCTGGTTCGACAGGGAAGCCAAAGGGTGTATTCCATGTTCACAATGCTATGTTGCAACATTATCATACTGGCAATGTTGTACTAGATTTGAAAGAAGACGACGTATATTGGTGTACGGCAGATCCGGGCTGGGTAACGGGGACTTCGTATGGAATTTTCGCACCATGGCTGCATGGGGCTACGAACGTTATTCGCGGCGGACGCTTCAGTCCACAAGACTGGTATGCGACGATTGAGAAATATAAGGTATCGGTATGGTACAGCGCTCCGACTGCATTCCGCATGTTGATGGGTGCTGGAGATGACGTGATTGCGAACTTTAATTTATCGAGCTTGCGCCACGTCTTGTCCGTCGGTGAACCACTTAATCCAGAAGTTGTTCGCTGGGGAATGAAAGTATACAATCATCGGATTCATGATACTTGGTGGATGACAGAGACAGGCGGGCAGCTGATTTGCAATTACCCAGCAATGGCCATTAAGCCTGGTTCCATGGGCCGCCCTGTTCCAGGTATAGAAGCCGCAATTATTGATGATCAAGGCAACGTGCTGCCTCCGTTCCGTATGGGGAACTTGGCAATTCGTACGCCGTGGCCTTCGATGATGCGCAAGGTGTGGAACAACCCTGCCAAGTATGAGGAATACTTCCGTCTGACTGGTTGGTATGTGTCAGGTGATTCTGCCTATATGGATGATGAGGGCTACTTCTGGTTCCAAGGCCGTATTGACGATGTCATTAATACTTCAGGTGAGCGCGTTGGGCCTTTCGAGGTAGAGAGCAAGCTGGTAGAGCATCCGGCAGTTGCTGAAGCAGGTGTTATCGGCAAGCCTGATCCAATGCGCGGTGAGATTATAAAGGCTTTCATTTCTTTGCGGGAAGGCTATACGCCGTCAGACGAATTGAAGGCGGATATAGCGCGGTTCGTTAAGGAAGGATTGTCTGCACATGCGTCTCCTCGCGAGATTGAGTTCAAGGATAAATTGCCGAAGACACGCTCAGGCAAGATTATGCGGCGTGTGCTTAAGGCTTGGGAACTGAACCTGCCAACAGGTGATTTATCAACGATCGAGGACTAATCCCTGAAATCTTGTTGACAAATCCATAATCGTGGGATATTATCCCAATAGCGAAGCGAATCTGCAACGCGAAACGACAAGTACAATAGAATGGACATAACATGTTACCGCAAGGGCATTCGTTATGGAAGTTCAGTCGCTATGTGACTGCCTTCTTAACGTATGCCTTTTTTTGTCGTTGCACCGTTATCGCGAATTCAATCCATGTTGACGGAGAGGGGTATATCCATGAACGGAATGCATCACAAGTGGGGCAGGTCCTTACTGCTGCTTATCATTAGTGCACTTGTCTTAATGACGGCAGCAGGTTGCAGCTCGGGCAGTCAGAAGAATGGGGAATCGAATAACGGCAGCAGTGGAAAGACAACGGAGCAAGCACAAAACAACAACAGCGATGCTGGCAAGACAGATTCATCTGGCGGTGAGGTGTCCGGTGATTTTGAAATTCAGTATTTCGTCGGCGGATATGGGGATCAGGGCTGGAAGAAGATTATCGCTGAGTTTCAGAAGAAGTACCCAAATGTAAATGTGAAAGAGTCAGCAGGCCCGAAAATCAATGATCAGATGAAGCCACGCTGGATTCAAGGCAATCCTCCTGACTTCGTCTACATTGACGGTGCGGGCTCAAATGCAACCCAAATGGTGCAAGATGATCAACTGATGGATTTGACTGATTACTTTAAAGAGGCCAAGAACGCAGACGGCAACAAGATTTCAGATGAGCTGCTGCTGAAGCCAATCGATTACAGCGGCAAAACGTATACGATTCCATTTGTTTTCGGTTCCTGGGGAATTTTCTACGATAAGAAATTCTTTGCAGACAATGGCTGGGCGGAACCGAAGGATTTCGACACTTTTATGAGCGAAGCGAAGAAAATCAAGGAGTCTGGCAAGGTCAACGCACCATTTATATTTACAGGCAAGTATCCATACTATTTCCAAAGTGGTGTGATGGATTCCGCATTCGTCGTGAACAACAACAACGATACTTCGATTCTGCTGGACATGTTCGCTTTGAAGGAAGGCGTATTCAAGAGCGAGCCTGTGAAGAAGGCATTGGAGCAAATGGTGCAAATGCGTGATGCAGGTCTCATTGATCCTGCTTCAGCCCCAATTAACCATATCGATTCACAAATGCTATTCTTGCAACATAAAAATGCGTTTATCCCGAATGGACTCTGGCTCGAAAATGAAATGAAGAAAGATGTTCCGCAAGGTTTTGAATTCGGTTTCATTCCATCTATTACTCAAAAGCCGGGCGGAAAATTTGTAGCCATTCCATTTACGGCTACGGTTGGCATAGCGAAGAAGGCGAAAAATCCAGCAGCCGCTAAAGCATTCCTTGAATTTTTGTTCACGAAGCAATCCGCCATTACATGGGCGGAAGAGACAGGCGCACTGGGCAACTTGAAAGCGGATTTGGAAAAATCCAATGCGAGTGGGCTATCCAAGACAGCTATGAAATTTTATAGCTCAGACAATACCATTGTCGCCCCTTACATTGAATTGAATGCGGATGTGGATAAGGTGCGATCAGACTCCACACTCGCGCTTATGATGGGCAGCATTACTCCAGATGAATGGATGGAGCGTATGGAGAAGGCTGCTGCGAAGGCAAGGAAGTAAAGTGTACAGCGGTTAAGAGAGGGATGCATGCGTGAACAGACGTATGCATCCTAATCCGCATCGACAAATTGATGAATGGAGAGCGATAAGGAGGGGGCTGGTTGAACAAGATGGTGCCTGCACAAAAGACTCCTGTTAAGGGGGATGTGAGCGGACGGGTCGGCCTTTCATGGAAGCGTAAGCGCCAGATCTTCATGTTCGTATTTACCGTACCTACGTTGTTATTTTTCTGTTTATTTATGATATATCCGATTTTTCACGGGCTATATTTCAGCTTCACAGATTGGTCGGGAGGATCGGAGACGAAGAACCTAATCGGTATTGATAATTATCGCGAATTAGCGAATGATCCGATTATCGGGAAGGCTATTCTGAATGACTATTTCTTCGTATTCTGGAAAGTAGTTGGCATTGTTGGGCTGGGGGTCTTATTCGCGGTGCTGATGACTCGCTTTCGGATCCGTGGGAGCGGGTTTTTCCGCTCGGTGTTCTTTATCCCGAATATTCTGTCTGTCGTTGTCATTGGAGTGTTATGGAATTATATATACAACCCAAGCATCGGATTCTTGAATTCATTTTTGTCATTTTTCACGGCAGATAAGGTTCAGACGCCATGGCTTGGAGACTCAAATCTTGCGATGTGGATGCTGCTTCCTCCTGCAATATGGGCGGGTGTAGGATTCGTTATGATTCTAGTTATCGCAGGAATCTTGAACATTCCAAAGGATTTATATGAGGCGGCCAGCATCGATGGCGCTCAGGAATGGCAGCAGTTCTGGCGCATTACGATGCCGCTTACGTGGGAACAAATTAAAGTATCGATTTTATGGGTTGTGATGACGACGTTAAATGGATCATTTGTCATCGTATGGATGATGACCGAAGGTGGCCCGGATAATGCGACACAGGTCATGGGCTCGTACTTGTATCAGATGGGATTCCGCCAATTCCATTTCGGCTATGCTTCTGCGATAGGCGTACTTATTCTAATTCTGTCGCTCATTACGACGTTGGCGCTTCAGCGGCTATTGCGCAGAGATGCAATTGAAATGGCTTAACTATTTCGACTGGAAAAGGAGAGGGCGGCCTATGGAATCCATGCAGCAATATCCTCGTAAGCGTTCTTATATGATGGTTAGAGCTTTGATGTATGCATTACTAGGGATATGGACGGTACTCGTCATTTATCCGCTGCTGTGGTCCATCCTTGGCTCGTTCAAGACGAATCAGCAGTTCCTGCTAAATGCGCCATGGAGCTTGCCGGAGTGGCCGTTTGAATGGGCTAATTTTACAACAGTATGGAACAACTATCACCTAGGAACGTACTTCATGAACTCGTTAATTGTTACGGTTGTAAGCACAGTGTTGGCTTTACTGCTTTCTTCAACGACATCATATATTATCGCTAGATTTCCGTTTCGCGGCAGCATAGCACTGTATAATCTATATTTGTCCAGTATGATGATTCCTCTTATTCTTGGATTGATACCGCTGTTTTTTCTACTTTCCAATCTGCATCTAGATAATTCTCTCCTTGGACTGATTCTTGTTTATACGGTGACTAATTTGCCTTTTGGTGTATTTGTACTCGTGGGATTTTTCCGTTCAATGCCTAAGGAATTGGATGAGGCAGCTTCCATCGATGGAAGCTCGCATTATGGGGTCTTCTTCCGTATTATGCTTCCACTTGCAAAGCCTGGACTCATCTCTGTCGGCATGATGAACGTGTTGAACATTTGGAACGAATATATTATTGGTACAGTGCTGGTGAACGATCCTGAGAAGTATACAATTCCTGTCGGCATCGCAATCATGCAGGCAGAGATGCAGTATCGGACAGAATGGGGGCCGTTATTCGCGGGATTGCTGCTCTCAATCATCCCTGTGCTGGTTTTATATATGATCTTCCAGAAGCAGATTACAAGCGGCATGATGGCCGGAGCGATAAAATAATGCAGCATCCTAGCAGCTAGGTAAGGGGAGCGGTGTTGCGAATGAAAATGATGACGTATATGCAGCAAATTGGCCGATCGCTGATGATTCCCATTGCAGTGCTTCCCGCAGCATCAATATTAGTGCGGATTGGAGATATCAAATCCAGTATTCCGTGGGTGGACGCAGCAGCAAGTGTATGTAAATTAGGCGGGAACGCCATTTTTGATCATATGCCGTTATTTTTTGCGGTTGGGGTAGCGATCGGATTAACTTCAGGCCAAGGGGTTGCCGCCTTGGCTGCTGCTGTTGGATACTTCGTATTTACCAATGTCATGAAGCATTTCGAGAATGAAATTGCCCTCGATACGGGAGTGCTTGGCGGGATGCTGTGCGGAGCAATTGTGGCAATATTGTATAAGCGCTATCATGGCATTCGGCTGCCGGCAGCACTCGGCTTCTTCGGGGGCAAGCGCTTCATTCCAATCATCTCTTCACTGGTTATGGTAATTGTAGGAGTTGGAGCCGGACTTATTTGGCCCGCGATTCAAGAGGCTATTCGTGATGCAGGTACCAGTATCATGACCGCGAAAGGCTGGGGAGCGGGCTTGTATGGCTTGTTGAACCGATTGCTCATACCTACAGGATTGCATCATATACTGAACAATATTGCATGGTTTCAAATTGGAGAATATGTAACAGATGCAGGGACGATAGTACGAGGGGATTTGTGGCGGTTCCATGCTGGCGATCCTACGGCGGGAACCTTTATGGCAGGTTTTTTCCCTGTTATGATGTTTGGATTGCCGGCTTACGCACTCGCAATCGTCCGCTCATCTCAAGCGCAGGAACGCAAGCGCATCGCTTCGATAATGCTAACAGCTTCGCTTACAAGCTTCCTGACCGGAATTACGGAACCGCTTGAATTTACGCTTATGCTGACGGCGCCTGTCCTCTACGGGATACATGCGTTGTACACTGGTTTAGCGCTCATGCTTGCAGATCTCATGAGCATACGAGCAGGATTTGGATTTTCAGCGGGCTTTATCGATATGTTCATATCGTGGACAAGCGTAAAGGATGCATTGCTCTTACTGCTGCTTGGCATCCTCTATTTTGGATTGTATTATGCGACTGCGACTATCGCGATCCGGATGTTTCATGTCCACGCATCTGGACGAGAGGAGGAACGGGCGAGCGGGGCAATAAGCCCGAGCCCGACTGCTAGAACACAACATGATGCAGATGCTCTATTGGAACGATTGCTTAGCTATGTAGGAGGAATGGGAAATATTCGCTCTGTTGATGCGTGCATTACTCGACTACGGCTGTGGCTTGAAGATGAATCCAAGGTAGATGAAGTAGGAATTATGTGTCTTGGTGCATATGGAATGATGCGTGTAGCCAAGGGTCACATTCATATTGTGATGGGGACGGATTCGGAGCTGCTGCGAGAGAAGATTGAGCGAAGATTAAGTGTATCGGCATTTATTAACGGTTAGCGGGCACATTCTCAGTTATCCATCAGCTGGGCAGTTCGATTCTTGGAAGGGGAGAGCGGATGATTGAACGAAAGGTTGTTCATGTCCTGTCGCATAATGTGGTAATGGCCAAACTATCCAATGGGAAGAACTCCATTGCCTTTGGCAAAGGGATAGGCTTTCAAAAAAAGCCTGGGATGGAGGTAGATGCATCTGATATTAAACAGGAATTTTTGCTGCACACAACGGATGTGCTGGAGCATTACGAGCATATTCTGCATGCAGTTGATTTCAAGATTATTGGTGTAGTCGAAGAGGTCATCGCTTTCGCTCAGGGGCATTTAGAAGGGGATTTCTCGGAGACGATCCACTCTGCACTCGTTGATCATATTAATTTAGCGATTGAACGCTGCAAGCGCGGGCTTGTCATCAGCAACCCGTTTATGTTCGAAATTCAGCACTTGTATCGAGATGAATACCGAGTGGCAGAACGAGCGATTGACTATTTGAATGATCAGCTGAAAGTGAACTTGCCTCAAGATGAGGTTGCCTTTTTGGCTATGCATTTCCACGGTGCACGAAGGGGCGGTAAGGGCAATAAGTCTGTTGCGGAATTGAAGATGATATCGAGGGTACTGGAGGAAGGGAAGAATATTGGGATAGACTTTGACGAATCACTTTCTACAGTACTGTTCATTGGGCATTTGAAGGGTCTAATAGATCGGGTACGGGCAGGGAAGACACTAAATAATCCGCTTCTCGTTCAGATTCGTGAAGAGTATGAAGAAGCCTACGAGAAGGCTGTGTTATTAGCAGGGTGGATTGCGGAAGGGCTGGAGAAGACGGTTCCACCTGAAGAAATCGGATTTCTTACAATGCATTTGGAACGGCTTGTTCAACGGAAAAATGTAAGCATATGAAACGGGATTTGCATACAGCGATGACAAGAACATACGGAATGAAAAAAAGGGGGCGTCCCAAGTCTTTTTAGACTTTTGGGATACCCCCTTCTGTGTGAATTGCTTAGTTATTGACCTGGACGGCAGGAGAGGAAGTAGATTCTCCTGCACTATTTGTAGCAGTCACGTAATACCATCCGCCTGGTGTCAAGGTAATCAACTCAAAGTCCGTTGACGTTGACGAGCCGATGCGTTCGTAAGAGCCGTTCTGGCTCGCACTATAATAGATATAATATTCACTTGGATTGTTGGACGCAGCCTTCCAAGAGAGACGCACGCCCATGTCCGTTAGTGCCGTCTTCAGTCCATTTGGTGCATCAGGTACTTGAGCAGCAGCCCGTTGCGGTTCCTGTCGGCTGCCGTTGTCGACTTCATGACTGCTCTCCTCTCTACCTGAATTGCTGCTCCCTGATTCTGTTGGATCATTGGAACCCGGCGTAGGCGTTACCTCTGTGCCAGCTCCTGAACCATTAGAGCCCCACTGTACAATCTCCGATGGGATCGATTCATGACCGCCCACGTCGACAGCTGTTACATAGAAGCTGTACTGCTTGTTGCCTGATACATAGCCAGTGAATCTCGTCTCTTCTCCGGTCAGAACGGTTCCGCTCTGTTGTTGGTAAGCGCCGCCGCCCATTGATCGATACAGACGGTATCCTACAACATCGGATTCTGGATTGCGCGAGAAGGTGATGCGAACGGCATCGCTCTTCAAGGCAGCGATTCGAACGCTCCGTGGTGCAGAAGGTGCCTTGCCGTCATCCTTGCGCGGATCGACCTTCGCAGGCGCGTCGTTGTTAGCATCTTCTGGCAAGTAATCCGAAAAAGAGCGTCGATTGCTGCTGGATGAGAGATGCCCCAGCGCTTTCTTCAATTCCTCCACGAGCACTTGAATCGGCTTCTCGCGTTTCAGCACTACTTTCTCACCGATCATATCGGCAGGAGTGCTGTCCTGTGGAATATAGTTGACGCCGTCATAGGTGATGTACTTCATGTGAACAAGCGCGTCTTCCTCGGTTTTCGGCACATATTTACGGTTAAAAATATCCGTGACGAATTTGCCGCCGAGTCTCGTTAACTCATTCGGAAGCTTGCCGCTATAACCAGACACAGTCATGCTCACGATACCGTCAGGGCGTGTGAACTCCTTCGTGTGGAGCAAATTAGGCTTGGCCTTGTTCACCTCATTCATCACCTTCGACCAGATCTCTGTTGAGCGTGAACGAGCGTCGCGGTTCAGTACATGAATCGGCTTGTCGTAACCGACCCATACACCCATCGTGACATCTGGTGTTGAGCCGATGAACCACGTATCCGCATAGTTCTGGGTTGATCCGGTCTTGGCCGCAACCTCAACTTTCCCGTAGAGATCAAATTCGCCTCTCACGCGGCGCCCGGTACCTCTGGAATCCGTAATGACGGATTTCATCATATCAGTCATCAGGTATGCGCTTTGCTTCGAGACAACTGCTTGCGGATCTTCCTTGTGTTGATACACGATATTGCCATTGGAATCTACAATCTTGCTAATTAAGTACGCATCGTTGAATACGCCCTGATTGGCAATTGCTCCGAACGCGTTCGTAATTTCTTCAACCGTTACTCCATACCGCAAGCCGCCGATGACGCCAGTCTGCGCGTAATAATCTTCAGGCTGAATGGTCGTGATGCCGAGCTTCTGTACGAAGTCCAGTGCTTTCTTCACACCGAGCTTCTCAATATAGATCTTGAGCGCCGGCAAGTTGAGCGATTGACTTAATGCGCTCCGAGCAGTAACAAGACCTTGATAGCGTCCGTTCGCGTTGCCTGGAATATGGTAACCCTTGGAGCCATCCTTGAGTACAATTGGAGCATCGTCCAATATGGATGCGGGTTGAATTAACCCTTGATCCAGTGCCGGCAAGTAAGCTGCGAGCGGTTTCATTGTCGAGCCAGGCTGCTTCAGCATCTGCGTGGCGAAGTTCATCTGCTCGATCTTGAAGTCGCGACCTTCGATCATGCCAAGAATGGCACCTGTTCTATGGTCGACCATCAGCGATGCTACCTGTTCAACACCCTTCGTCTTGCTGTCAGGGGAGAAGTTATCAGGATTAGCAGAGACTCGCTTCATTGCATCATATATTTTCTTATCAATGGTGGTATACACGAGATAACCGCCGCGAAGCAGCTGCTCGCGTGCCGACTGCAGCATATCGTTGTTCTCGCGCTTGCGCAAGTCTGCCTTCGTAAGTCCAGGATTCTGCTGAAGTACGAGTACTTCTGCTGCGGCACGTTCTGTTTCCATCATCAGATATGGATATGTAGCGTATGCCTTCTCCCGAGGCTGGGCAATTGATTTGCGAATATCAAACGCCAGCGCTTCATTATATTGCTGCATCGTAATTTTATTTTCTTCAAGCATTCGCTTGAGAACAAGCTTTTGCCGTTCAATTGCGCGTGCAATCCCTTTTTCATTGACTTCACCTTTACCGGTAAAGGCCGAGTAAGCGGATGGAAGCTGTGGAAGGCCTGCAAGATACGCTGATTGGGCGATGTTCAACTTGCTCAGATTATCAATATTAAAAATACCTTTTGCTGCTGCTTTAATTCCGTATAAGTTGTAGCCTGTTGAACCGTTGCCGAAAGGAACCTTATTCAAGTATGCAACAATAATTTCGTCTTTGGACAATACACGCTCCATACGCATGGAGAGCAGTATTTCCTTCGCTTTACGACTGTCGGTACGATCCAAATTCAAAAATACACGTCTTGCCAATTGCTGAGTAAGCGTACTGCCACCTGTCTGCACAGATTGATTCATTACTTTCTGTACAACAGCCCGAGACAGTCCGCGAATATCAACGCCCATATGCTCATAGAATCGATTGTCTTCAATCGCAACAAGGGCATCAATGACGGATTGGGGGATATCTTTTAATGAGACGGGACGACGATCCTCTTCGGTTCGAAGCTGTCCGATCGGATTGCCGTCATTAAAAAAAGCGAATCCGGTTATGGCATTCTCCTGGATCTTCTGCTGAATCATTTCTCGTGGGCGAACCGGTTCGTCCTTGACTAAGGACGTTACATAACCGAGACCAGCGCCACCAGCAAATAAGCCGCATAGCAGGCCGAACAGCATGAGCCACTTCATAACGGACCATATCGTGCGGCCAATCGACCTCTTGCGTGCTGGTCTTTTGCCGCTTTCCGTCACTTTCTCCTCAACCATGCATTATTTCCTCCTTAGTAATTGCAGCGCTTTCCATTATACCATAAAAGTGAGAGGAAAAAGAGCGTCCGTTATCGCATTTCCTGATGATAATATAGCAGGAAAAATAAAAAAATCGCCTCCCGCTAGGGAAGGCGATTGTGGTGTCGCTTCTATGCGATAGAGCGAATCTTATCGGCTGTAGAACTCGACGATTTGCTTTTCATCGATGTCTTGGGACAACTCGCCGCGCTCAGGCAAACGTACGAATTTACCTTCCATAGCAGCTTCGTTGAACTCCATGTATCCTGCCAAGTGATGACGGCCTTCAAGAGCTTCCTTGATCACTTTCAAGTTACGGCTTCTTTCGCGCAAGCCGATTACATCACCAGGAGATACGAGGTAAGACGCGATGTCTACTTTCTTGCCGTTTACAGTCACGTGACCGTGTGCTACCAATTGGCGAGCACCTGCACGGGAGTTGGAAAAGCCAAGACGGTATACCAAGTTGTCCAAGCGGCTTTCGAGCAAGAACATGAAGTTCTCACCAGCGATACCTGGCAATTTGGATGCGCGGTTGAACAGTGTGCGGAATTGCTTCTCGCCCAAACCGTACATGTGGCGCAATTTTTGTTTTTCTTGCAATTGAACGCCGTAGCCGCTCAATTTTTTGCGTTGTCCTGGACCATGTTGTCCTGGAGGATACGCGCGCTTCAATTCTTTACCTGTACCGCTCAAGGAAATTCCAAGACGACGGCTCAATTTAAATTTAGGACCTGTGTAACGTGCCATGTTATATTGACTCCTTCTCAATCAAAATTATCGTTAGATTGTGGGGTGTCATTGCGTCGAAATCATCCTATGCTTTCCGATAATTCGGTCAGCTCCGACTCAGGTTTTCAGCCGCTGCCTAGTTGGTGATGATTATCGTGAGGGTGACACAACAGTTTCGCCCATATACATCACATAATATTATAAGATAGAGTACGCTCCTGTCAAGCTATATAATCAAATTGAGTTACAATCTGATTTCTAGTTAGATCTTTTGGCATGGTTCAAATGGACCAAAAAAATAGAATTGGTTTTCGGGATATAGTACATTTTAATTGCAAAATCATGTATGATAGAAATTGAACAACCTTTCGAAAATGAAGGAGAAGAGGATGACGGAACGTCAACTTCCACAATACACAACTGAATTTGAACCTATAAAGACAGAGACAGAGGATTGCCAAGATCCTGCCCCTGTCGACGAAGAATTGGCATTAGAAGGATGGCTGCTTCAGCGTGACGTGACGACGCATGATTTCCCTTATATTGCCTCGCAATTGCAATCCGCATATCGCGCATGGCTGAAGGATATGCCGTATGAAGCGATTTCTATAATTGGAAGCAGTGCGATTTACGATTATGCTGGAGGATGGTTGGCAGGGGATGAGTCACTGCATGCGGATAGCAGGATAAGTATAGCGTTGAATGAATGCTTGCAAGAACGAACCAAGACAACAGCAGCTATAGACAATGGACAGTTGGTTATCTGCCCGCTGCAGACACGCGAGGGGCAAAATGTATTCGCAGCCGTTGCTTACAAGTTGTCGGCAGCTATGTCGAGTGGAGCCATGACAGCGCTGGAGGCGTGGACACACGCGCTTCGCTCGCAGTTCTACCTTGCATTCGAATATACATTTATTAAGGAACTTATGTACACTCAGCGCATTGTTGAACGAGAATACAAACGCAGAGATGTTCTATATAATGTGGTGCGTCACATGCATGATCGAATTGATGTTGATGCGGTGCTGACGCAAATAATGGAAAGTGTAGAGCGGCTTGTGCCGGAATCGAGCATTGAAGTGTATCTATCACAGGATCATCATAGTGTGAACCCGAAGGTGAAGACACTCGTGTTCAAGTCTTGGGGCGATCCGATTGTCATGCAGGCATTTATGAAGGGAGAGCTATGCTACGGCCGGACGCAAGAGGGTCACACCGAAGTTGCTTTTGCGCTTTGCGGCAAGCAGGGCTCGTACGGCGTACTGAAAGTCTGCTTCCCATACGAGGAACCAGATCCTTCTGACGTACAGCTCATTCAACTCGTGGTCGAGACAGCAGGTACGGCATTTGAAAATGCGCGCCTTCATGAACAGGCCAATGAGGTCATTCAAGAGCTTCGCTTCATTAATGACTTGACGAAACGAATTAATCAGAGCTTGAGGTTACGGGACGTATTCCGGGATGCGACGCACGAATTGCTCCGAGTATTCGGGGCTGAGTTCTGTGTACTGCTGCAGCTCAATGCTGAGAAGAACCGCTTTGAGGTTGTATCCTGCAACCTCGAAGAATTTGATGGCGCCCATATGCCAGCGGATGAGGGATTGTTCGGCTATATGATCTCATTGCGCGAACCAATTATCGTCTCAGACAGCAAGGAACAGAGCCCTACATCCATGCACTTCTTCGAGAAGCTTGGACTGCGCTCTGTGATTGCTGCACCGTTATTTGGCGGAGGTGAGCTGGTTGGAATTGTCGTGCTGGCAGACAAGCGGCCACAGTTCTTTACGTATGAGAATTTGAAACTGTTACAAATGCTTGCCACTCATATCGGCCTTGCGATTGCCAACGCCACCTTGCATGCTAGGGTGAAGCATCTTGCCAACAAAGATCAGCTGACTGGTCTCTATGCTCGGCATTATTTGGATAAGCAGATTGATCGGCTGCAAAAAGACGACTTTTGCGGTTCATTGATCGTAGCGGATATCGATTACTTTAAACAGATTAACGACTCGTATGGCCATCAAATTGGCGATAAAATCTTGAACCAAGTCAGCCGGATTATTCGTACTTCAATTCGGGAGACTGATATTGCAGCTCGTTGGGGCGGTGAAGAGCTTGCGATTTATTTGCCACAGTTGACCCTGCCCCAAACACTACGGGTGGCTGAACGCATACGAGCCCGGGTTGCGAACGAGACAGACCCGCGGGTAACAGTCTCATGCGGCATCGCGGACTGGAACTGGCAGGATGAGAAGATCAGTGTTGAATCCCTGTTCTACCGTGCGGATGTCGCCTTATATGAAGCGAAGCATGGCGGCCGCAATCAGATTCAAATGAGCAAGAAGGAGCAGTAAGCATCATTTTGATGCGCCGCATAATTCCAAAACAGACGTGACACGCTAAAAGAGGCAGGAATGCAAATTCCGACCTCTTTTTTTCGTTCATTTACAGTGGAGGTGACTTAATGACCATAGCACGATCAACATTACGGGAGAAGCGGCGCCGTGTCGTATGGACGGCAACTTTGCTGCTTGTTGCGCTTATTGCTCATGGATGTTCGATTGCCGACCATACTCCTCCTGATGCATTGCTCGATAGAGCGCTCAATGGAATGGCAGGCAAGGATCAGTTCCGCTTTCAGGGCATGGCCGAAATCCGAACAGGCAAAGATAAACTGCTAGCCAAGCAGCTGCGATACGAGGGGGAAATTCAACAGCATAAGGGCACCCATATGCGAATCAGTCCTCAAGCGGAGCAGACAACGACCGAGGGCAGATGGAATCCTCTGCGACAATTGGAAGAGCTTCGAATCGATGGGGCGAAGCGGGTGAAGCTGCTGACGGATTCTGATCCAGTTGTTCAGACGCATGCTGGGTTGCCCAACCAAATGCGTGTAATGAGCATCGATGCGAAGCAGCGGGCAGACCTGATTCCATTGCAAATCGTAATCGGTGCAGATCAGGCAAAGCGCATGTATACCAAACAATTGCTTGAAGATTACGAACGGCTGATTACACCGAACGTGCAGCTGCAGCAAATGAAGGGCAGTATGTCGCAGGCTGATGAGCAAAAGCTTCAGAAGGAGTTAGCAGCTCTTGCTGCCCAAGGCCGCAAGGAGCTCCATGCAAGACTGGAGGATGCAGCGGTGCAGGCGAAGTATGTCGTGTGGGTGAATAAGCGAGACTCACTCCCTGCCTATGTCGAAGGTTGGATAACGTCATCCTATAAGAAGCAAGGGGAACCGAGAGAAGAATTGGTTCACACGCAGTCTCAATTCATATATGAGTAGAAGTCTGCTGTACCGTGCAGGAACACGCTGACTCTGCATGATCATCGTGATACAATGATAATCGTAAGTTCATGTTAACCGATCGAGGAGGAACCATAGGATGAAAGACCCAAGAATAGAACAGCTTGCGAAAAACTTGGTTGGATACTCAGTTGATGTACAGCCAGGGGAAAATATCCTTGTAGAGATGATTGGATCTGAGCGTGAATTGGTTAAGTGTATAGTGGATGAGATTGCGAAGCGCGGCGGTCGTCCATTTGTACAGCTGACGGATCGTTCTGTACTGCGTTCGCTTCTCATGAATGCAACCAAAGAGCAGATGGAGACATGGAAAGAGTATGATCTGCTTCGGATGCAGAATATGCAGGGGTACATTGGAATCCGTGCTGGTGAGAATGCAAACGAATTGGCCGATGTGCCAAAAGATAAGATGGCGTTGTACGAATCAATCTATTCCCATCCAGTACATATGGAAGAACGCGTTAAACGTACGAAATGGGTTGTGCTTCGCTATCCGAATGCCTCCATGGCTCAGCTGGCGAACACGTCGACAGAAGCATTTGAGGACTTCTACTTCAATGTTTGCAACTTGGACTACTCCAAGATGGATGCTGCGATGGATTCCTTGAAAAACTTGATGGATCGTACAGACAAGGTGCGCTTGGTCGGACCAGGAACAGATCTCAGCTTCTCCATCAAGAACATTGGTTCTGTCAAATGCTCCGGACAACGGAACATTCCAGACGGAGAAGTGTACACGGCTCCAGTGCGTGATTCGGTGAATGGCACTTTGTCCTACAACACACCGTCCATCTATAACGGGTTCACATTCGAGAATGTGAAATTCCGTTTTGAGAACGGTAAAATTGTGGAGGCAACAAGCAATGATACAGATCGCTTGAACGAAATCTTGGATTCGGATGAAGGGGCTCGCCACATCGGTGAATTTGCAATTGGCGTCAATCCGTATATTTTACACCCGATGAAGGACATTCTGTTCGATGAGAAGATTGCAGGCAGCATTCATTTCACACCGGGGCAAGCCTACGATACTGCTGATAACGGCAATCGCTCATCCATCCACTGGGACCTGGTTCTGATCCAGCGTCCAGAGTACGGGGGCGGCGAAATGTACTTTGACGATGTGCTTGTTCGCAAAGACGGCCGCTTTGTTCTTCCAGAGCTGGAATGCTTGAACCCTGAACATTTGAAGTAGTCTATATTTGCCTGCTTCATCTGATGGATTTCACCTTGCACCCAGCCTCTTATTCACGGTATGATGGAAGCGTATAAATTAGATGTGATTTACTGAGACGGAGGGATTTCAATGTCTAATAACACGGCAATTGTGGAAATCTCGCAAACAGCGAACAAATTCAGATCTTCGATTGTGTTACAAGCCGACAACAAATACATTGACGTAAAAAGTATTCTTGGTTTGTTCACGACACTCGTTGGCAATCAAGCGTATGAACTGCATGTTCATGGACCGGATGTAGACGAAGCGAAAGTAGCTATGTCTGAAGTATTCGAGAAGCATGGTCTGAATGTAACTGTTGTAGCCGAATAATTCGGATCGAGAATTGGGGGGTCGGGACGTATTGTCTCGGCTCTTCTTTCTTTTGGACAAGCACTTTCTGCTTAATATTAAAATACGCTGTTATTTTTTTGCTCTCTCAAGTTTTTCTCTATGAGATGGCAATTATGCTGACCATGCAAGGCGTCGCTTCACTTTGGTACAGGGAATTGCAGGTGGAAAAGTGCGCATTGTCACACAGAAGTTCGCGGTGCATCTTGTGTTACAGGTCATGATCGTCTAATATTAGAAATAGAACAAACGTGACTTCGGGTCATAGGGGGGAAATCAGGCATGTCTTCGTCGGATGTGGTACAACAGATCAATGATAAAGCGCTCGCTCTGCTTGAAGATGATGCGCATCAAATAGAGAAACTCATTCAAGTTCAAATGGAGAACTTGGCGACGCGTTACTGCCCTCTCTATGAGGAAGTGCTAGATACGCAAATGTATGGTTTTTCTAGACAGGTGGATTTTGCAGTTAGAGCGGGATTGGTAGAAGAGGCTGTCGGACGTATGCTGGTCAGCAGATTAGAGCGGAATCTTGCTGTACTGTATGAAGCATTGAACAAAGAAGAGAAATAAGATGAATGAAATTGCTCAGTGCGCAAACGACTGAATACAAAGAAAGCTTGGGACAAGTCCCAAGCTTTTTGTTTTTTGTTGGCAAATCGAAGGAAAGGGACAGCGGTAAGCTCTTTCCATACACGAATCATGAATCAGAACGCCTATACGAGGTAAAAAGATACGCCAAGAATAATATACACAGCGAGCAGCAGCAGTCCTTCGTACCAATTCGTACGTCCATCCTGAGAAATCGACTTCGCGATAAAGACAGAGACCGCAATGGCCACCATTTCAATGGTTGTAAATACGATGTCCATCGTTTGCCCGAAGAGTGCACTGACAAACACGAGTACCGGTGCTACGAACAGAGCAATTTGCAAGCTGCTGCCAATTGCAATCTCGACAGCAGCCCCGATCTTATTCTTCATCGCCATCATTACAGCTGCGCTATGCTCTGCGGCGTTACCGACGATTGCAATAACGAATGCGCCCACGAACAGTTCGGATAAGCCGAATTGTGCGGTGAACGAATCAAGGGTGCCAACCAGCCATTCACTCACGAATGCGACCATAACCGTAGCTAGGAGCAGGAATGCGATAGACTTTGATTTTGACCAAGCTGGCTCTTCTTCTGCCTGTTCCTCGCCAACCGCTGATTCATCGGTGAGCAGGTCCTTATGGGTAATCATAGAGAACACGAGCCAGAGCAAGTAAGCAGCGATCAATACGCCAGCAACAATGAGACTGAGCGTCTTCGTGCCTTCTGCACTAATCGAATGAGTGGTGAAAAATGCGGCAGGCACGAATAAGGCAATCACAGCAAGCAGCATCAGGGAACCGTTCATGCCTGCAAGCTCGATGTTGAACCGCTGCACCTTGTATTTTAAGCCGCCTACAAATAAGCTAAGCCCCAATACAAGCAGTAAGTTGCCGATAATCGCACCAGTCAAGCTGGCCTTGACCATGTCGAACAATCCTTCCCGAACAAGGAAGATTGCGATGATGAGCTCAGCTGCATTGCCGAAGGTCGCGTTAAGGAAGCCACCGAGCCGCTGGCCTGCGTAGTGGGATACACTCTCTGTGGCCCGTCCAAGAAAGCCGGCGACGAAAATAATCGAGACTGAGGAGATGACGAATTGCAATGTCATATTCCAGTGAAGGTAATGACCTACCCCACTAAGGACGAATGTGGTGCACAAAAGCGCAAAAAACAATCGGTTGCGCAAACCGATCACTCCTAACGTTCATAAGGTATGGGGCAAAACATCTGATATTTAATATAGCGAACTGATTTTCGTTTGTAAACTATGCCAATTGATCCATATCGTCGCTGTGAATTGAATCTGATTCGAGTTGAATTCACTGTTTGCTTTCATGTTCAAAAATCGACTACAATATAGGGGAGACAGAAAGGAGGATGACGATGGCTGAGGAACAATTGAACACGCAGGAAGGTAACATTCGGATATCCGACGATGTCGTCGCCACAATCGCTGGTCTTGCTGCGCTTGAAACTCCAGGTATTGCTGCTATGTCAGGCGGACTGTCCGAAGGCTGGGCGAAGCGATTGAGCGGCAAGAATGTACAAAAGGGTGTATCTGTAGAGGTAGGCCAAGTGGAAGCCGCTATAGATCTACGAGTGATTGTCATGTATGGCATGCCAATTCAGGAAGTGTGCCGCCAGTTGCAATTAAACGTCCGCGAAGCGGTTCAGAATATGACCGGACTAGGCGTCGTTGAAATTAATGTTAAGGTTGAGGGCGTCGCATTTAAAGATGAGGAACTGGAAGAGATCCAGCGAATCAGTAAATAGGCACTTATGCTTGCATGCACACCACGAAAAAAAAGACTACACGGACCTAAGAGGCCGGTAGTCTTTTTTGGTTGTTCGCTCGCGGGAATTCGGCAAGCTCCCAATTGGCTTCTTATCATGATTCATCCGATTCGCCTCGCGTGACACACTGAGCAATATGCCGATACTCGCCATCGTAATGAGCAGCGAGGAACCGCCATAACTGATGAGTGGAAGCGTGACACCGGTTATCGGGATCGTTCTCGTTACGCCTCCGATGTTAATGAAGGCTTGAACGGCGATAATCCCAACGATGCCAACACTAACAAGTGTCCCGTACGTATCTGGACACCGGAGAGCGATCATGATGCCGCGCCAGATGAACATCAAATAAACGATCAGGAATATGCTTGTTCCGATAAAGCCCCATTCCTCGGCGATGATAGCGAAGATGAAGTCATTATACGGGTAGGGCAGATAGAGCAGCTTCTGGATGCTCTGACCGAACCCAGCGCCAGTCCATCCGCCATGAGCGATCGCCTTCAACGATTGCAGGAGATTATAACTGGTATTCTGCGAATCGTGAAAGGGATCGAGCCAGGACTGGATGCGGGCGAATTGATATCCGTCCGTCAGCTTCCCAGGCGATAACAAAAAATGCAATCCTAGAACGACAATCACACCTGTCAGTCCTACCAACAGGCAATTCATGATGTGCTTCAGGTTGGCTCCGCCTGCAATGACGATAACACCGGCACAGAAGGCTAGAATCATGGCAGACCCAAAGTCAGGCTGCAGCATGATCAGGCCGACAACGAAGCCGACGATAATCATAACAGGAAAGAGTCCTTTTTTGAAATCTCGAAATTTCTCGCCCTTCTTGGTAATTAAGGCGGCTAGGTACAGAACAATTGATATCTTAGCCAGTTCTGTAGGCTGTATCCCGATTGAACCGACGCCAAACCAGCTGCGTGCTCCGTTCACATCCTTACCTATATACGGGACGAGCATTAGCATTATAATCGTAGCAATAAATAAAGGGATAAATAACTTTTTATACATCCTGTACGGGATATTCATTGCAATGAGCATTGCGATGAATCCAACTCCAGCCCACATGAGCTGACGCTTGCCGAAGTAAAGTGCATCATGGTTGTATAAAGCAGAAACGGCAGCCAGACTAGAACTCGCACTATATACCATGACGACACCGAATCCAACTAGCAATAACGTAAGCACGAGCAAGGTGAAATCCGGCGTGCCTTTGGCTGGTGGAGACGGGGTATCTCGTTTCATGGGTTTATATGTTGTTCTACTCAAATGAGAACCACTACGCGCTAAGCGCTTCCTTCAATTGATGCAGGCGTTGGGTAGCAGTGTTGAGCTGTGCTTGCGGAATGGGTGTTTCATAATCCAATCCGTGCGGGAAAGACGCACGTCCCATGTAGACCGCTTCGATTGCCAGAATCGCATCTGGCTTCTCCAGCTTGCCTTCCTTCACCCGTGTGTTAATACGCAAATAATAGTCTTCGCCGCCTGCTTCCAGCTTCAAGTCGTATGTAGCACGGTAATACTCCCATTGGCCGCGAAAGAAACCGAGCTTCTCCATTGCTTCATCAAGATAAGCAAGGTCGGATTCAAGCCCGATCAGGCCAGAATTTTCGATTATCATGTACCACTTTCCTCCTTCGAGTTCTCGTCTACCTTGTAAGTACAACCATCTTTACTCTCTACCATGATAGTATGTTTCCTACGCTTGCGCAAGACACCTCTAGCAGGAGCGGATATGGCTCCATATTTCAGGCAGAATCATGCAAAGATGTCTACGAAAGAATGCATGTTATGGTACAATTATGAAAATGGAAACGTAGGGGGAGAGAAGGATGAGTGTGTCTCAGGCATCGTCCTTATGGAAGGAAGCTTTGTCAGCGCAGTTTGACCAGATGATTGCATGGCGACGTTACTTGCATCAGAATCCGGAACTGTCCTATGAAGAATCGAAGACAGCCGCATTTGTAGCGGAACAGTTGCGCTCCTTTGGAATTGAGGTTGAAACCGGCATTGGCGGCAACGGAGTGGTAGGCCGCATTCGCAATGGTGATGGTGCAGTTGTTGCCCTGCGTGCAGATATAGATGCGCTTCCGATTCAAGATGAGAAGCAGTGTGAATACCGTTCACAGGTTGCCGGCGTGATGCATGCATGTGGTCATGATGGACATACGGCTACGCTGCTGTCGGTAGCTAAGGTGCTGTCAGAGCATCGAAGCCATTGGTCAGGAGAAATACGATTGCTGTTCCAGCCTGCGGAAGAGGTAAGCCCTGGCGGCGCTCAGGCTATGATCCGTGATGGCGCGCTGGAAGGTGTAGATCGGATATACGGCGTTCATCTGTGGACACCGATCCCTACAGGCATCATAGCTACGCGTCAAGGGCCGATGATGGCGGCTGTGGATGACTTCCGCTTGACGATTGCAGGGAAGGGCGGGCATGGAGGAATGCCGCATCTGTGCACAGATGCTGTATTAATCGGAGCCTCGCTTGTGCAGCAGCTGCAATCCATCGTTAGCCGCAACGTATCGCCGCTTCAGCCTGCGGTACTATCCATTGGCTCCATACAGGCGGGTACGACCCAAAATGTGATTGCAGAACGTGCGGAATTGAAGGGGACATTACGCTCGTTTGATCCGGATGTCCGCCAGCTGCTTCGTCAGCGCTTCGAGCGTATCGTAGATCTGACTTGTGCAATGCACGAAGCTGAATATGACTTAGAATTTCGAGTTGGCTATCCGGCACTCGTGAATGACAACAGCGAAGCTGAGCGTGTCTTCCGCATTGCAGCAGAAGTGGTGGGGCAGGATTGCGTTCGGGAAGCAGAGATGATGATGCCAGCCGAAGATTTTGCCTATTACGTGAAGCAGATTCAAGGCTGCTTCGTACTTGTCGGTGCTGGAAACGAGGACTACGCTCGTTATCCACACCATCATCCGAAGTTCGACTTCGACGAGTCTGCCATGTTGCCCGCTGGTCAGATGTTGATCGGATTAGCTATGGATGCATTGGCCGAGAAGAAGTAGCCATTGGCTGCCTGTGATATAGTAGTATAGAATACGTAACAGACTCCATTGGATGAGAATAAATTTGAGCCAGCTAACCTCTTATTCAGTATTACATACGTGTTCGGCAATTACATACGTGGCTGAGCATTAGAGCGCACTATGCTGGGAGAATGGTTGATAACCTTGGATAATCTCCTCCAATTAGGGCAACCTATGCCTGAATAGGAGGATGCTGATGTCAACGGTACAAGAGGTAATGACGACAAACTGTGCATCATGTACAGTATTGGATAACATCTACGAGGCAGCCGTCAAGATGAAGCAATACGATACGGGATTTATTCCGATAGTTGACGGAGAACGACTCGTTGGGGCTGTAACGGATCGTGATTTGGTGCTTCGCGGCATTGCAGCCAAGCAACCTGGTTCCACACGGATTTCGCATATTATGACAGAAGAGATCGTTAGCATATCACCGGATACGACGATTGACGACGCAGCTGCATTGATGGCTGAAGAGCAAGTTAGACGTCTTCCTGTCGTGAAGAACGGCAAGCTCGTAGGGGTCGTGTCCATCGGCGACTTAGCGAAACGGACGCCATTTGCGGATGAAGCAGGCCAGGCGCTCAGCGAGATTTCTGAATCGCCTTACACACATTAGGCAAGACATGTAACATGTACAGTTCATCTCGTCTTCTGTTATGAGGAGGGATGGACTTTTTTGCATTTAGTGTTAAGGACAGTTCGGGGATTCTTATATAGATAAAAATATTAACAAGCGAAGGGAGGTGCGGCAAATGACGAAAGAGATGTTTACGCTCGCAGTTCAGCAGGACATGACGATACTGGTTAATGCGCAGTCCGATGGCTATTCAGTTGTACGTCGAGCTCTGTTAGGATTTGCCGAGTTGGTGAAGAATCCGCACGGGCTGCATACCTTTCGAATGACTCCAATTACGCTATGGAATGCTGCGGCAAGCGGCAAGACTGCGGAGATGGTCTGCTCGGTGCTGGATGCTCATGCAACCTACCCTGTTCCTGTTAAGGCCAAGCAAGAGATCGCGATGTGGATGGGGCGGTATGGCTTATTCGTCCTACATGGGGAAGAAAAAGAATCCAGCATTACCTTGCATGCTAAGGATGCGAAAGTGTTAGAGCGCCTGTTGTCAGACCGAGAGGTCGGCAGATTGTTCACAGGGAAGCCGCAGGATGGCTGTGTGGCTATATTAGCGAAGCATCGTGGACGCTTGAAGCGGGCGCTTGCTAATGCAGGATATCCGGTTGTGGATCGGGTTGGATTCAGAGATGGGGAGCCGCTAGATTTCCGGTTTCGAGATGAAGGAGGCTTCCGAGTACGGGATTATCAGCGAGAAGCCGTACGGGCTTTTATCGGCAGTGAAGAACGTGCTGCGGGAGATGGCGTCATTGTGCTGCCATGCGGAGCGGGCAAGACAATCGTTGGGATTACGGCTATGACTGAGCTGCAAAGCGAGACTTTGATTCTCACATCGAATACAACTTCAGTGAAGCAGTGGAAGCGGGAAATACTGGCGCGAACGACCCTGTTAGATGAACAGATTGGCGAATATACGGGCAGAACGAAGCAGGTACGGCCGGTAACGATATCTACCTACCAAATGATGACTTACCGTCAAGACAAGGATGGGGAGTGCCAGCATATGCACTTATTTCATGAGCGGGATTGGGGGCTTATCATTTATGACGAAGTGCATTTGCTTCCGGCTCCTGTATTTCGCACAACGGCAGATTTACAGGCAACTAGACGGCTTGGTTTGACAGCTACACTCGTCCGTGAGGATGGATGCGAACGGGATGTATTTTCCTTGATTGGTCCGAAGCGGTATGAGCTCCCTTGGAAGGAGCTGGAGCAGGATGGTTGGATTGCCGAGGTGGATTGTGTAGAGGTTCGTGTGCCCTTATCAGAGGCTGGCAGACGGCACTACCTTCAAGCCGGCGAGCGAGACAAGGCAAGAATCGCGGGAGAAAATGAATTGAAGATAGAGGCTGTAAAGCGCCTCCTTCAGCGCCATCCCGGTGTTCCAACTTTGGTTATCGGGCAATATTTGCAGCAGTTGGATCGGTTATCGCAGTCACTGAATGCCCCTGTATTGACTGGGAAGACGCCGCAAGAGGAGCGGGAGCAGTTGTATGCGCAGTTCAAGCAAGGAGCGATACAAGTGTTGATTGTCTCCAAGGTTGCTAACTTTGCTGTGGATTTGCCGGATGCTACGGTAGCGATACAAGTGTCTGGAAGCTTCGGATCAAGGCAGGAGGAGGCCCAGCGGTTAGGTAGACTGCTTCGTCCCAAGGCGGATGGGAGACAAGCAAGCTTCTATTCAGTTGTGAGCGAAGATACGAAGGAGCGGGATTACGCCTTGAAGCGACAGCGGTTCCTCGTGGAACAGGGGTACCAATATGCAATTGAGCAACAGGAGGGCAGCCATGAATACGTATCAACTATGGAAGCGAACGGAACAGGATAAGGAGCATCCACGCAGCCAGCAGTGGAGAACATTCAACGATAATCCTGACCGGATTGCCGAGGCATATGCAGCACTGTCTGAGGAGCATAGAGTCTCGTACGATGTCATGCTCGATCGATCTGCTACTCTCCCTTTCGCATTGGATTCCCTGCGCAAATGGCATGGCCCTCAGGCAACAGGGGCGATGCTGCGTGCTGCTTGCGGATCGTTGTTGAAGTCAGGTCTGTTGGCAAGTGTCCGAACATCCTGGGGAGAGCGGCTTTTGTTCATTCCGAAGGACATATACGAGCATTTGCTTGCAATGCGTCTAGACGATGCGTTCTCGAAGTATGATTGCGTACCGGAAGGAGCGGAAATGGGAGATGCATTCCTGTATTCGCTTCATCCTCTCTCTGGAGGCGGTGTAATCTCGGTAGAAGCTTCCAAGGGGATGCTGACTGATTTGTTCCAAATGCTCGTATACGCCATGAATGAAGGCCTTCCGCTTACGGCTAAGGGGAACCTGCATAAGAGAGCGATCACGCGGCTTGATTCCTTGCTTCGTTTGGATGGACAAGCACTTGCATTTTGGAACATCAAAATTCCGTTTGCAGAGTCGTTGCCTATTCATGTAGCCATCGTGCTGGATATGGCTCTCCGGCTTGGGCTGCTGCGTAAAGACCCAACTAGCTATGTGGTGCAGATTGAACAGTTGAAGTGGTGGTTCAGCTTGCCTTCGCACGAAGCACTTCGGGCTATAGCCGAAGTTGTGATTGAGCACTATTTGCCTAATGAGGCGTTGGCAAGACATATTGCTTACTCCGCACTTTATTATGGAAGTTTGCGCAAGTGGAGCTCAGAAGAGAGCATTGTGAACGCTTGTCGGCATCTTGGGTGGCTCGAAGATGATGAACATACATATGAGGCGGTGCGGGAGCAGATTCGGGACTGGCTGAGAACAGCCCACTCCTTAGGGTTGTGCGATGTTGGTACGTCGGATGGATGCTGGATGTTCCGCAGCATACAACAGGAAGAAGGAGTACAACAACGCGTTCTATTCGTCCAGCCCGATTTTGAGATTATGGTGCCGCCTCACACCTCATTTCTCATTCGTTTCGAATTGGAGGTCTTTGCCGAACTGTGGAAGTCCGATCAGATGGATACGTATCGCTTGACTCGTGATTCGTTCGAGAACGGATTGGAGCATGGCCGCTCGGTTCAGTCGGTTCTGTCGTTTCTAGAGAGATGCTCGCTGACGGGAGTACCGGAGAATGTACGCGATGCAATCGAAATGTGGGGCCGTCAATACGGGAGAGTTCAGTTCGCAGAAGTCATTCTGCTTCGTTGTACAGATGCGGATACAGCCCAGGCTGTACAGTCCGCAATGGACAGCTTTGAGCCGCTCAAAAGATGGCTTATTCCCGTAGGTGCCCTCGATTATATTGTCGATCGGGAACATGTTGATGAAGTATCCAATCAGCTGACTCGCTTCGAGCTGCCGCCCTTGCAGCGCTGGGGTGGAGAAGAGCGGATGCGCATGCCATGTCTGTGGCAGGATGTGGTACGCGAACAAGAGGAACTGGAAGCAGATCATGAAGGGCCAGTTTACAGTCCATCCTCATTGCAGTATTATGAAATGGATACCGGTTCGATGGCGCAGGATGTTGATGAGAATAGCAACGACGATATTTCCAGCCAATGGACGAAGGCATTGCGGCCCTATCATACTTCAACGAAGCGTGATATGGTGATGGCGGCCATTCGGCATCAGACACAGCTTGAAGTCGAGGAAGAGGGGCGATCGCACGTGATTGTGCCGCTAACCTCGAAGGTGTCCGATGACAAGAGCTGGGCGGTAACAGCTTACGTATTGCCGTGCCTGTCGAGCGACAAGCCTGTCAACCTGTCTCCTGAGAAGTGGGACAAGGTTCGCTTGATCGTACCGGAGGGGCTGCTGTAGGGTTGGACTGCTGTATGCCCTCAATCGCAATACTTTCAAAAGAATTGAGCGTGATAACGTGCCAATAGAAGAAAAGCAAGATGTTGCCGATATGGCCGTTCTGCTCACCAATGCATATGAATTAGGCGACATGATCAACCAGTCAATAGAGGTTGCCGATTATGTGATGTGGAAAGAACGCATGGAAGGCAATGAGCAGGTTAAGCAGCTCATACGCGAATTTGCCCGTAAGAAGGAAAGGTTTGAAGAAGCGGAGCGATTTGGTCACTTCCATCCCGATTATCATAAGGCGAAGGATGAAGTGCTCGCTGTACAGCATGAGCTGGAGTCTATAGAAGAAGTATTTCAATTCAAGCAAGCTGAGGAAGCAGTCGATAAGCTGCTGCACAACTTGTCAGAAACAATTGCTCTTGCAGTATCTGAGACGATCAAGGTGCCGAGCAATGATCCACAACCGAAAGGTGGATGTGGGAGCGGAGGTTGCAGCGGCGGCTGCAGCAGTTGTTCATAGCAGCTCGGCTAGGGGAAAGCGAGGAGAGTTATGATTCCTGAACGGACGGGGTATATCATTTGGGTAAACGATGTGAAGGCTGCGCGCAACTTGGATAAATACGGAACGCTTCACTATGTATCGAAGAAGATGCAGTATGCTGTTCTTTATGTAAATGCGGAGAAGGCAGAAGAGACGGTCAAAAATGTGAAACGCTTGAATTACGTGAAGAAGATTGAGCGCTCGTATCGAAATGAGATTAAAACGGAATACAGTAAGGATGTTCCAGACAAAACTCGTTTTTACGGTATGTAAAATCAGATTAGAGCAGAATAGCAGAACTCTCCATTCTATTTGGAGGGGGCTGCTATTTTTTTTGTAATTTCTGATTTTATGTTAAAGATTTCCTAAAATGAAGGAAAAAGTTCTGTCTTGAACTTGTGAACAGTTGGCGCATCATGTAATATATTGGGTATATATACATAGATATAAAGACCTAACATGGTGGAGAGTGGTGAAGCCAATGAGAGACAAAGTAATGAATCGATGGAGCACCTATGAACCTTTCTATGTGTTGTTAGGCGATAAGAAAGTAGCCAATGTTGTCATTACGAATCATGCACGGGCTCGCTGGAATGATCGTATCGCGAAGGAAGAGGCGGATATTGAGTCTATAGCAGCGTTCATATGGGACAGCTTGAAGCAGAACCGGATCATCTCTTACTATCGCAATGAGCAGGATGTGTTCTTGATCGATGATGATTTGGTTGTGGTAGCTGAGTTCGTGGAGTCGGACACGGAGTTCGATTTGGCAGGCGATCCATTGTCTAAGATGATCATCGTTACCTTTCTTGGCAAGATGTCGGAGACGATGGAACTGCGTGATTTGAAGACATATTATTCATGGCTGCGGCATTCGCGGCGCATGACGTTGGTGAAGAATAGCCGCAAACATAGATGAATGCTTCCCCGGGTTGCATCGCATATATAATAGGCCAATCAGATCATCTGATTGGTTTTTTTGATTTGGCAACAGCATCGAGCTGAGTTGGTGCGGCAATGATATCAGTGGGAGGAGAAGTCTTATTGATCTTACGGATTTACGCTATAATAGAGCAGAAGAGTTAGGAAAGAGGGGAAAGGCGTATGGGGTTGAATTTTCATCAGCTGCATATTTTCTATAACGTCGCAACAAGAGGAAGCTTCTCGGCTGCTGCGCAAGCGCTGCATATGACCCAGCCGGCGGTAACGATGCAGATTCAGGCATTGGAAGAGTATTTCGGAACGAAGCTGCTGCACCGTTCTACGAAGAAGCTGCAATTGTCTGAGGCGGGCCATAAGCTGTTCCCTTATGCACAGCGTTGTATGGAGCTTGTTCGCGAAACAGAGGAAATAATGTCAAATTATACACTCGACTTGCATGGCAAGCTTGTGCTTGCAGCGAGTTTGACCATTGGTGAATATATGTTGCCGCCGATCCTCGGTCATTTTGCCAAGCTGCACCCGCATTTGGACATCCATATGCGTGTGATGAACAGCTCGCAAATTGTAGAGGGGATTCGCAGTCAACAGCTGCATCTCGGGCTCGTGGAAGCTCCGGTAGCGGATAATGATATTCATGTCGAGCCGATTATGGAGGATGAGCTGCTGCTGGTTGTGCCGCGGGATCACTCGCTGGCAGCGGTTAGTGAAGTGAAGCTTGAGAACGTGCTGTCTTATCCATTTGTGCTGCGGGAAATGGGATCGGGTACGCGCATTGTGATGGAGGAAGCGCTTCGCCAGCAGGGAGTTGACCCCGAGAAGCTACATGTTGTGATGGAGCTAGGAAGCACGGGAGCGGTGAAATCTGCTGTAGAGGCAGGAATTGGCGTAACGATGCTGTCGCCGTATGTTGTACGGCATGAAGAAGCGCTCGGGCTGCTGAAGACTGTTCGTATTCAGCAGGTGAGCATGAAGCGGCAATTTTATGCGGTTCATGCCCAAGCGGATCTGCTGTCGCTGCCTGCGACGGCACTGCTGACGATGCTTCGCAATCGACATGATAAGGAGCTATTACGATGAATAAGCATGAGGATGACATTCAAGTGGATGAGACGATGTTGTTTGCAAGAAAAGGAATGGGCGGTTCTAGTATTGAGCCAGGCGGGGCGGATCTGCATACCCATACGATAGCTTCAGATGGGATGACATCGCCTGCCTATAATGTGCGGCTCGCTCATTTAGCGGGTCTGAAGGCTCTAGCGATTACCGATCATGACACGGTGCTTGGTGTGCCTGAAGCGATTGAGGCCGGCGCACAGTATGGCATTCACATCGTACCGGGGGTTGAGATCAGTACGGTGGAAGAAGGAATTGATATTCATGTGCTCGGTTATTTCTTAGATATTGAGGATGCGGGATTGCTGGAGCGGTTGGCTGATTTGAGAGCTGTGCGGGATCGCCGCAATGAAATGCTTGTAGCGAAGCTGACGGAGCTGGGAATTCCACTGACGATGGAGGAAGTGGTGTCCGAGCTTGGGCGGCCGCTGTCTCCAGGCGAGACGGTAGGACGTCCCCATATCGCGGATGCCTTGGTTCGCCGAGGCATTGTTCGTAATATGAAGGAGGCTTTCGATGAGTATTTGGGTGCTGGCGGCAAGGCTTATGTGAACCCGCCGCGCATACGGCCACAAGAGGCAGTGCGGTGGATTCATGAAGCGGGCGGTGCTGCAGTTATGGCACATCCGGGCATCTACCATCGTGATGATCTGGTCATTCAGTTGCTGGATGCGGCGCCATGGGATGGCATAGAGGTATGGCATTCGGATCATTCGGAAGAGGACGCGAAGCGTTATAGCGAGATGGCAAGTGCAAGAGACTTGCTGCAAACGGCAGGCTCTGACTTCCACGGTGCGCGCAAGGGGGATGTATTCCATGGGGCTTTGGGCGGACGTAGGGTTCATGAGCAAACGGTTCAGCAGCTTCAAGAGCGGTCAGAGCAATATCAAGCGAAGCGAAGAAGCTAAATGAAAATGAACTAAGACCTAGCAAATCGGGATACTCCTTAACAGGATCAACATGAACGAATAGAGAAGAAGACCTGCTGATTAGCAGGTCTTCTTCGTACGCGAGCGGGTTGGCCATACTGTGCAAGACTGCGGTTAGCCGCCCTGCTTCACGGTCAGGCTCATGCCCTCAATGCGTTTTGCATCAGGGGTAATGAATAACGTTTTCTGACGTTCGTAGATGACGAACCCAGGTTTGGCTCCGTTAGGCTTCCGCACATGGCGGATAAGTGTATAGTCAACAGGCACCTGGCTGGAATGCTTCGCCTGACTGAAATAAGCGGCAAGCTGGGCTGCTTCCTCTAATGTCGCATCTCCGAACTGTTCGCTGCGTATGACAACATGTGATCCAGGGATATCCTTGGTGTGCAGCCAAGTATCGTTCGGCTTGCCGAGGCGATTGGTTACATATTCATTTTGCAAATTATTTTTGCCTACGTAGATTGGAATGTCTTCCGATGACGTGTAGCAATAGATGGTTGGACGTCCATCCTTCTTCTTCCGCTTGTCCTTGCGGCCCCGGTCACGCAAGTAGCCTTGGCCAACAAGCTCCTCTCGAATTTCCTGTGCATCTTGCACCGTTGCATCCTCCAACTGCTGCATAAGCGTTTCAAAATAGCGATTTTCCTCTTTGGCAGCAGACATTTGTTCTTGGACGACGGCGATGCTGTTTTTAGCTTTATTATATTTTTTGAAATAACGCTGTGCATTGTCTGAAGGAGTGAGCAGCGGATCAAGCGGTATCGTCATGGACGCACCGTTCTCATCGTAATAATTGATGAGTGTGATATCTCTATCTCCCTTCGTAATCATATGCAGGGATGCAAATAACAGCTCACCCATAATGCGTAATCGATCCGCATCCTGTGCTTCATTGAGCGTTTCCTCTAATTTGTCGAGTTTCTTCGCATTCTTCGTATGCTCCTGTTGCAGGAAGCGGAACAAATCGCCAACACGCTGCTTAATCATGTCGCGCTCGGCCTTGTCCCCATAAAAGTGCTCCATACAGTCACTCATTGTATCGAAGTATCGAGCTTCCCCGTGAATATGGGTAATATTCAGCGCTGAAAAATACGTTTTACCGCGTTCATCTGCAAGCAGGGTAGGCTTGTACCGCTGATTAGCGACATCGTCCATTGCTTGGAGAAAGGCTTCGCTCAGGTGTTGGGCTAATGTTTCCGGTGTACGCGTCTCCTCGGTGGATTCCGTGGCGGTTGGTACAGCGTACAATCCTGTACGCCATACGATCTCATCGGCCAATCGTGGGCTCACACCCGAGAAGTGCTGGACAAGCCATTTGGACAAAAATTTGGAGTCGATGCGTTGTTCCGGTTGTTCCGCTGACTCTTCCGCCTGCTCCACAAACATGGATAGGAAGGTAGCGGGTTCCACGCTCAGCGGATCCAGTTTGTGCTGTTCAGGCGGTGCCGTATATGTGAATCCAGGCATGACGATGCGGAAGCTGCTGATGGCAGGAGTGACATGATGAATGCCGTCAATAATGGTGAATGATGACGGTTCAACAATGATAATGTTACTGTGTCTGCCTGTAAGCTCAATGATGATCTTCTTCAGTGATTCATCTCCAAGCTCATCCCGCGAACGAACGGTAATATGTACAATACGTTCCCGGCCAATCTGCTCGATCTTCTCAATAACGCCGCCCTCGCAATGTTTGCGCATGAGCATACAGAACATTGGCGGTTCCGGCGGGTTCATGTACGAATGCTCTGTAAAATGAATGCGCGGATACGTTGGGTTGGCGGAGAGCAGCAGTTTGCGATTTTTGCCTCCCGTTCGGATATGCAGAATCAAGTCGTGTTCGGTAGGTTGATATAATTTAAGAATGCGAGCGCCTACCGTCTGTTGCAGTTCATCGACGAGGGCACGGGTTACAATTCCATCTAATGACATTATGAACTAACTCCTGTCTATCGAAATTCAATTCCTCGGCAAGCCTGCCGCAGCAAGCGGTATATCTGAGCATATGCTCTACATATACCGTGCTTCGTTCTAGTAGCGGGAACTGATCATCCTTCATTTGTGAACAAAAGCGCATATGACGGACGTCAATATGCTGTATCTCCTATCATGCCATATTTTTAATGAAAACTTAAGTGTCTCTTGGATCGTTGGGATATTTTTGGACTCGTCCGAATACCTATAGCGTAGAGGCTGTCTGCTTGGACACTTTTGCAAGGCTATCATACGGAACAATAACGGGAATGGAAAGGGGTACGAACCATGGATCAAATGAAGTGGCACCAGGCATCTTCGGAGCAATTGCTTCAAGCGCTGGGAGTCCACAGGGAAGAAGGGCTCTCTGATGAAGAAGCGGCGTCTCGCCAAACGCGTTTCGGGCATAATGAGCTGTCTGAAGGAGCGCGCATCTCGCCGATCACCTTGTTTTTAAACCAATTTAAAGATTTCATGGTACTGGTTCTTGCCGGTGCTACGCTCGTATCTGGGATACTCGGAGAGTATCTTGATGCCATAACGATTATTGCGATTATTTCACTGAATGCTGTACTCGGTTTCATTCAAGAGTTTCGAGCGGAACGATCGCTTCATGCATTAAAGCAGATGTCTGCGCCTACGGCCAATGTGCTTCGCAACAAGCAAGTGCGCAGTGTGCCCGCGAGTGAGCTTGTACCCGGGGACATCGTGCTTCTGGAGAGCGGAGATCGTGTGCCTGCCGACATCCGTTGGTTTGAGACGAACAGCTTGTATGCTGAGGAATCTGCCTTGACCGGAGAGTCGGTACCTGTTGGCAAGCATGCCAAGCCGATAGATAAGGAAGATATCCCATTAGGAGATATGAAAAATATCGGATTCATGGGCACGATGGTTACCCGCGGCTCCGGCAAAGGCGTTGTTATCCGAACAGGTATGGACACCGAGATGGGGAAAATCGCCGATCTAATCGAAAACACCGAATCGATGGATACTCCGCTGCAGCATCGGCTTGAGCAACTAGGCAAAATTCTAATTATCGTCGCCCTTCTGGTGACGGTAGTGGTTGTGGCTGCTGGTATTATGCATGGACAACCCGCGATGACGATGTTTTTGGCGGGTGTCAGTTTGGCCGTTGCTGCAATTCCCGAAGGATTGCCAGCGATCGTTACGATTGCGCTGGCCCTGGGCGTTCAGCGCATGATTAAGCGCAAGGCTATCGTTCGCAAGCTGCCGTCAGTGGAGACGTTAGGGTGCGCCTCTGTCATATGCTCGGACAAAACAGGAACACTTACGCAGAATAAGATGACGGTAACCCGCATATGGACAGGTGGTCGTTCACTTGAAGTTAGCGGGGAAGGATTTGAGCCGACTGGACAAATTACAGAACTAGGCAAGCAGTTGGATTTGAAGCACGATCAGTCTCTGCGCCGAGTGTTGCAGATCAGTGCATTGTGCAATAATGCCACCCTTATCGAATCTTATCCGACCGAACAACAAGCCGCTACGTCTGAACGTAAAAAGGGGAAGAACGGTAAGCAAGCTGCGGGCAAAGAAAAGGAAGAGCTGAGGCCGATCTGGGACATTAAGGGTGATCCAACAGAAGGAGCACTGGTTGTACTGGCTGCGAAGTTAGGGATGACGCCGCAGTCATTGTCCGCCGTGTATGAACGCGTTGGAGAAATTTCCTTTGATTCGGATCGCAAGCGGATGTCTGTCATTGTGAAGCATCAGGGTGGTCGTCTCGCTTTGGTGAAGGGTGCGCCTGATGTGCTGCTGGAACGGTGCAGCTATGCACTGTGGGATGGCAAGGTCGTTCCATTCACGGCGACATTGAAGCAGAAGGCATTAGCAGCGAACGAAGCTATGGCGAAACAGGCGCTCCGTGTACTGGGGCTTGCCTATCGTGAAATGAAGCCCAGCGAAGATGCGGAGAATGAATCTGCAGTGGAATCCCAGCTCGTGTTCGCAGGATTAGCGGGTATGATTGATCCGCCGCGTCGCGAGGCAAGAGAAGCCATTGCTATCTGCAGACGTGCTGGAATTAAGACGGTAATGATTACGGGTGATCATCAATTGACTGCAGAAGCGATCGCCAATCAGCTCGGCATCATCCCGCGCGGCGGATTAACGATGAGCGGAGTGCAGCTTGCTATGATGGATGATGATGCCCTGGATAAGGTCGTGGACAATGCCTATGTATATGCGAGGGTTTCGCCAGAGCATAAGCTGAGAATCGTTAAGGCATTACAGCGCAGGGGTCATGTTGTGGCGATGACAGGGGACGGTGTCAATGATGCTCCTGCCATTAAGGCTGCAGATATCGGCATTGCGATGGGGAAAACAGGTACCGATGTAACCAAAGAAGCCTCGTCGCTCATCCTGAGCGATGATAATTTTGCAACGATCGTAGCGGCCATTGAGGAAGGACGCGGCATTTACGAGAATATTCGCAAATTTATACGATACTTACTAGCTTCGAACGTAGGGGAAATATTAGTCATGTTCCTTGCCATGATTCTAGGACTTCCCTTGCCGCTTGTACCGATACAAATTTTATGGGTGAATCTGGTGACTGACGGGCTGCCTGCAATGGCGCTCGGCGTCGATCAGCCTGAGAAGGATTTAATGGAGCATCGGCCGCGGTCTGCAAAGGAAAGTATCTTCTCACGGAGATTGGGTTGGAAAATTATTAGCCGAGGCATCTTGATTGGGGTTTGTACGCTAATCGCATTTTGGCTTACATGGAGTACGGATCCAGACAGTGCTGCACAGCTTACGAAAGCTCAATCCGTCGCATTTGCGACACTCGTACTAGCCCAGCTTATTCATGTGTTTGATTGCCGAAGCTCTCGTTCGATTTTCCATCGGAATTTCTTGCAGAACCGCTACTTGGTGCTGGCAGTTGCCTCCTCGGTTGTGCTTCTGCTTGGTGTGCTCTATATCGAGCCGTTGCAGCCAATATTCAAGACGGTTCCGCTCAACTTCAGAGATTGGGCGATTACATTTGTCATGGCTGGCATTCCAACCTTCTTGATGGGGATCGGATCAGTCTTGTCCGGCAAGAAGTCGGGACGGCCAAGTGGGGCGAATCCCGCCTATACCTCCAATCGAAGAGCGGCCTGAAGTTGGTAAATGTTGAAGAATATATTTATGTGAAAAGTGCAAATATTGATCCGCTAGGTTTATAGATTAACAAGCCTTGATTCGGTAAAATTTGAGTTGTTATGAATGACTCGAATGTGGTCAATAATGCAAACTGAGTTTGCCGTATGAAAGGTTGATTGCGATGAAATTTACAAAGATGCATGGACTCGGCAATGACTTCGTTATTGTTTATGGAGAGCAGGAGCTTCCAGCTAACGTATCTGAGTTGGCGGTTGCAGTCTGTAATCGCCATTTCGGTATTGGTGCTGACGGTCTTGTATATATATTGCCTTCTGAATCTGCTGATGTGAGAATGCGAATTATTAATTCGGATGGGTCAGAAGCTGAACAGTGCGGTAATGCGATTCGATGTGTCTCGACCTATGTCGTGGAGCATGGATATGTGAAGCGAGATGAGCTTACGATCGAGACTCAGGCTGGTGTGCAGCATGTTCAGATCATTCGTGAGGACGGATGCGTCCATGCTGTGCGTGTAGATATGGGAGAGCCAGTGCTTGAAGGGCTGCAGGTACCGACGGTATTTGATAAGCCTGCTGTCATTGACCAGCCAATTGAAGCAGGCGGCCACGCATTTACGTTTACGGCAGTATCTATGGGTAATCCACACTGTGTCATCTATGTGGATGATGCAGCAACGTTCGATATCCATGGATGGGGGCCGCTGTTGGAGAGTCACTCTTATTTTCCGCGGAACATCAATGTAGAGTTTGTCTCTATTCATACACGCGATCATGTCACGATGCGAGTATGGGAGCGGGGAGCAGGGGCTACTCTTGCATGTGGAACAGGCGCTTGCGCGACGCTCGTATCGAGTGTGCTTAATGGGTTGACGGACAGAGTGGCAACCGTATCGCTTGCAGGAGGAGACTTATTTATTGAATGGAATGCTGCGGATAATCATGTTTACATGACAGGGCCTGCAACATTTGTATTTGATGGAGTATGGGAGTAAGGAACTTAATAAACTGGATGAGTTGAGAACATGAGGGGTCGCTGTAGTCGATGCAGCTGGCCTCTTTTTTATGCTGTGATGTACGTATAACACAGTATTTTGGTGGAAATTCTATGAGATTTTCAAAAAAAGACGAACAAAATGGGCGATTTTACTTGATGAACCGCGGTTTCTTGATAGAATGTTTACTAAGCAAGTTACTACTATATACAGAGGATTCACCAACGATGGGAGATTGGGGTGCAAGACAGGATGAAGAACTTTCGGGAAGCACTGCACGAGCAAATCATAATTGGCGATGGTGCAATGGGGACGTATTTGTATCAACTTGGGTATCCTGTTGGTATCTCGTATGAAATACTGAATGTTACCGATCCAGATGTGATCCGCAATATCCATAAGCAGTATGTGGATGCAGGTGCGGGTCTGCTAGAGACGAATACATTCACTGCGAATCGGGAGAAGCTCTACAGACATGGCAAAGAGCATCTCGTTAAGGATATTAATAGAGCGGCTGTCCGCCTTGCCCGTGAAGCAGCAGGAAATCAAGCTTATGTGATAGGTGCGCTTGGTTCTATTCGAGCAGGTAAACGTGAGAATGTTCATACCAACCAAGTCATTCGAGATTATCATGAACAGATGTCGGCCATGCTGGAAGAAGGCGTTGACGGCATTATGTTTGAGACCTTCTACGATCTGGAAGAAATGCGTCTTGCCTTGCAAGTGGTGCGTGAACTGGATCAAGATGTTCCTGTAATCTGTCAATTCGCCGTGGAGGAATCTCGGAGAACGAAGGATGGCAAGAGCTTGCTGGAAGCATTCCGCGTCTTGCGTGACGATGGAGCGGATGTAGTAGGCTTGAACTGCCATATGGGTCCGAATGGCGTGCTGCGTGCGCTTGAGGGTGTTCAAGGGCGTATCGACCTGCCGTTGTCTGCATTCCCCAATGCAGGTCTGCCTGATTATGTCGATGGACGCTACAACTTCGTTGCATCCGCAGAATATATGGCGCAAAGCGCGGTTAAATTCGTGCAGATGGGTGCTCGGATTGTCGGCGGCTGCTGCGGAACGACACCTGAACATGTTGCGGCGATCGTAGAAGCACTCCGGGATGTAGAAGTTCCTGAGCTCCCTGTGCAGCCTGTGGAAAGCATCATTATTGAAGAGGAATCAGAATCTATGCTTTGGCATGACGGTGCTGCTTGCTATGACGGCTGTGATCATGGACACGATGCTGAGGAATCAATAGTCGATATGGTGCGATCACGTCATACAGTCATCGTAGAGCTGGATCCGCCTCGTGATCTGGATGTATCGAAGTTCATGAAGGGTGCGCAGGTATTGAAGGAGGCGGGGGTTGACGCCCTGACGTTGGCAGATAATTCGCTTGCCGTTACCAGAATGAGCAACTTGGCTCTTGGTTACATGGCACTTGATAAAGTCGGCATTCGCCCGCTTGTCCATATTGCATGCCGAGATCGCAATCTGATAGGAACTCAGTCCCACATGATGGGCCTTCATGCACTTGGCATTGACCATGTGCTCGCTGTAACGGGAGATCCGGCCCGATTCGGTGATCTTCCTGACTCGAGCTCGGTATACGACATGACCTCTTTCGAGATCATTCGGATGATTAAGCAGTTGAATAGTGGTCTCGCATTCTCAGGCAAGCCGCTCAAGCAGAAGGCGAAGTTCGTCGTTGGCGGCGCATTTAATCCGAATGTGAAGCATCTGGATAAAGCGATTGCGCGTTTGGAACGGAAAATCGAGGCCGGCGCGGATTACATTATGACGCAGCCCGTCTATGATAAAGAGTTAATTGTACGGATAGCAGAAGGTACGAAACATCTTAATGTACCAGTCTTTATCGGGATTATGCCGCTTGCGAGCGGACGCAATGCTGAATATCTCCACAATGAGGTTCCCGGTATCGAACTGTCCGATGAAGTACGTAGTAGAATGAACGGATTAGAAGGGGAAGCTGGGCGCAAGGAAGGGGTCGCCATCGCGAAGGAACTGCTGGATGTCGCGCTTACCCATTTTAAGGGCATCTACTTCATGACGCCGTTCATGTTCTATGAAATGACAGCCGAATTGACCCAGTATGTATGGGAAAAAGCGGAACGCCAGGCAGACCCCTTGTATCGTCTGACATAATCAATTAAAATAGGGTAATGGATGTGGTGCCCGTGGTCTATAGTATGACTGGTTACGGTCAGTCTACCCGCGAGATTGGCGGGTACAAGATAACGATTGAAGCGAAGTCTGTTAACCATCGTTACTGCGAAGCTGTGCTTCGCTTGCCGAGAGAATGGACATGCTATGAGGATCGTCTTCGGCGCATCGTTCAGCAGAAGGTTAGTCGCGGCCGAATCGATGTGTTTATGAATAAGGAGCGGAACGGCGAGGTCAAGTCGGTTGTGGAATTGAATCGGCAAACGCTCGAAGCGTATCTTCAAGCTTCTGCGAAAGTTCAAAGTGAGTATGGTGTAGCGGGAGATTTGTCGGTTACCGACTTGCTCTCGCTTCCTGATTTGTTCACGGTTAGAGAGTTAACCTCTTGGTCGGAGGAGGAGCTTGCTGCTTCTCTGGAATCGGGATTGCTGGAAGCAATGGATGGATTGTGCAGGATGCGCGCCATGGAAGGCAGCCACCTCAACCGAGATTTGGCGGAACGACTGAGCCGGTTGGAATTGCTCCATTCGGAACTCACAGAATGGGCTCCGGTCGTTGTGACCGATTATCGAGCGAAACTGAATCAACGTATCGAACAACTGTTGGATGCCAGTTTTCCAATGGACGAGCATAAGCTTGCACTGGAAGTGGCACTGTTTGCGGAACGCTCCAACATTGATGAAGAACTGACGCGGCTGAAGAGCCATTTCGAACAGTTCAGACGACTGCTCGAAAGTAATGAAGCGATAGGACGCAAGCTTGATTTTCTTGTACAAGAAATGAACCGCGAAACGAACACCATCGGCTCCAAGGCGAATCATTTGGAAATAACGAACCGCGTCGTTGAAATGAAAGCGGAGCTGGAGAAAATTCGCGAACAAGCAGCGAATATTGAATAAATTGTGGAGCGCTCGAAAGTAGAGGGAGGACCTGTAATGGCGATTAAGCTAATCAATATCGGATTTGGTAATATCGTATCTGCCAACCGGATCATTTCGATTGTGAGCCCGGAATCGGCTCCAATTAAACGAATCATTCAAGAGGCTCGAGACCGTCATATGCTGATTGACGCTACATACGGCCGACGCACGCGTGCCGTAATTATTACGGACAGCGACCATGTCATTTTGTCCGCTGTGCAGCCTGAAACGGTAGCTCACCGTCTATCTACAAAGGATGACGACAACGACGAATAAGATGGAGACGAAGATGAAGAAGGGGTTATTGATTGTGCTGTCCGGCCCATCTGGCGTCGGTAAGGGCACAGTATGCAAAGCTTTACTGAAGAAAACCAACGATCTTACTTATTCCGTGTCTGCAACGACACGCGAGCCGCGTGCCGGCGAAGTAGACGGTGTGAATTATTTCTTCAAATCACGCGAGGAATTCATGCAGATGATCGAGGAAGATCGTTTGCTTGAATATGCGGAATACGTAGGTAACTATTACGGAACACCATGTGACTTCGTTGAACAGACGTTGGCTGAAGGCCGTGATGTTATTTTGGAAATCGAAGTGCAGGGTGCAATGAAGGTGAAGGAGAAATTCCCGAACGGAATTTTCATCTTCTTGCTCCCGCCGTCGCTCGACGAGCTGAAGGATCGCATTCGTGGTCGCGGTACAGAGCAGGAGCACGTAATCGATTCCCGGATGAATGTAGCCGTTGAAGAGATTGCGTTAATGGAGAACTATGATTACGCGGTCGTTAACGACGAGATTGATCTTGCGTGCAAGCGTATAGAGAGCATCATCATTGCCGAACATTGTAAGATTGGGTCTCAAGAATAAGCTGCAGCAAGGCGCACTTTCATTGGAAGTGTGCCTTGTCACGGTTGTTAGAAGAGAGCGGCTTCTACAACGTAGATAAACGGCATATATTGTCTGCTGGGCGTCTGCGTCAGAAGCGAGGATACGAAAAAAGGAGTGCTGAACCATGCTTTATCCTTCCATTGATGAATTGATGAAAAAGGTTGACAGTAAATATTCTTTGGTAGTTGCAGCTTCACGCCGTGCGCGCCAATTGCGTGAGGGCGGTCGTACGGAATTGAAAAACCCAAAATCCCATAAACAAGTGGGCGTGGCTTTGGAAGAAATTTATGGCGATTACATTCACACAGAGCAAGACCACAGTCAGCTTCAACCAGGTGAATAAACACAACTGCAAATGCGAGCTGGAAGGCTCTTGGTCAGAGAATGAGGCACGAGTTGACCAGTGGCGCATAGCAGGACGGAAGTTCATACAAGTTTGAAAAAGGATAACAACCGCAAGGTTGTTATTTTTTTCAAGAAGAAGGAACAAGGAAGTACTGTAATAGCAATAATTCCTAAAAAATGATACGTTCGGCGGCATATTGGGCCGATTAATCGCCATGCAGTATGGTCATGAATCGCTAGCGGCTAAGGGGATGTCGGCATGTAGGCTGAACGGAAAGGCGGGATACAATGTTGCAAGGGAAAACGATAGTGCTCGGAGTTACTGGAGGCATTGCCGCTTATAAAGCTGCTGCCTTGTGCAGCAAGCTGAAGCAGGAAGGTGCAGAGGTTCACGTCATTATGACGAAATCGGCAACGGAATTCATTACCGAGTTGACTTTCCAAACGCTATCTCGTCATCTCGTATATACAGATACGTTTGACGAGAGGGATGCATCTGTCGTCTCTCATATTGACTTGGCGGATCGGGCTGATCTGATTCTGGTAGCACCTGCAACAGCGAATGTAATTGGGAAGATGGCACACGGGCTTGCGGATGATATGCTGACGACAACGCTGCTTGCAACGACGGCTCCTGTCATTGTTGCGCCAGCGATGAATGTACATATGTATGTCCATCCTGCAGTTCAGCATAACATGGGGATGCTGCGCGAGCGTGGAGTCCACTTCATAGAGCCAGAAGAGGGCCTCCTCGCCTGCGGTTATACAGGCAAGGGAAGAATGGCAGAGCCCGAGCATATCATCGAGCAGCTCAAACAGTGGATGGCTTCCAACAAGCTGCCTGAGAGATTCGGGCCGAGCAATGTGATGACAAGCGTCAAGGCGAATGGCTCTGGCGTACCGCCAGAAGCTGCTGCACAAGAAGAACTGCTTCTATATGGCAAAACGGTACTTGTCACAGCAGGTGGAACTGTTGAACGCATTGACCCCGTTCGCTATATAACGAATGATTCCTCAGGCAAGATGGGATTTGCTATCGCAGAGGCGGCGCGAAATATGGGGGCTCAGGTGGTCGTAGTAGCAGGACAAACGCAAGTATGCCCGCCAGAAGGGGTAACGATTGTCCGCGTGGAATCCACACAGGATATGTACGAGGAAGTCATGAGCCGCTATCCAGAGATTGATCTGGTTGTGAAGACAGCAGCAGTTGCGGACTATCGTCCGGTCGCACGGGCACCTCAAAAGTTGAAAAAGACTGGGGAACGTCTCATCATTGAGTTGGAACGGAACCCGGATATTTTAGAAGAGCTTGGGCGCCAAAAGTCGAAGCAATTCCTCGTTGGCTTTGCCGCAGAGACGGAGCATGTTGATCAATACGCGGCAGATAAGCTGCGCCGCAAACGGCTTGATCTCATCGTTGCGAATGATGTATCGCGATCAGAAGGTGGATTTGGATCTGATAACAATGAGGTATCGATTTATGACGCGGAAGGTCTTGTAGAACGAATTCCGCTTATGGCGAAGAGCGGGGTTGCGAAGCGTATATTGCAGTTGGCTGCATCGAGAATGAAGGATCCGACCCGGGTGCTGGCAGGCGCTGAAGAGGTGCATCCGATTGAGTAGTGAACATGACTGGATGCCTGCACATGAGCCTTTGTTCCATGCGGTGGGGGCCACAGTCTTGGATGAAGGAACTCGCTGCAATGTGGCTCAGGTCATTGTTGATGTATCTAGCAAGGCAACGAATCGCCCATTTGATTATGCAGTGCCGCAGGATATGGAGGCATGGCTCGAAATTGGCAGCAGAGTTGGGGTTCCTTTTGGCGGGAGAAGCGTACAAGGATTCGTCATCGGACTGTCAGATACGACGGATGTGCCGAAGTCTAGATTGAAGCCCATCCAGCAGCTGCTCGACATTGTCCCTCCTCTGCGTCCTGATTTGGTGCAGCTTGCGAAGTGGATGAGTGACCGCTATGTATGTACTTTGACGGCAGCGCTGCAGGTTATGATTCCTGGCGCAATGAAGGGCAAACGGGAGAAGGCCGTTCAACTTGGGGAAGATGCGGTGTTGTATATGCATCACACACGCCTTCATGAAGAGCAGATGAAGGCTGACGATCCTTCAATTGTGGACTCACAGCTTCCCGATCAACTTGAGCTTATGCCTCATAAACTGCTTGCGGACAGCCTCACCGCTGAACTGCTTGCTTATGTAGAACGGAACGAGCCAATCGCTGCCGATAAGCTGCTGCAGGCATTCCCAGCCGGAGCCGCCCTAATCAAAGAGGCGATGCAGCACGGGTGGCTCGTGGAGACGGAGCGAATTAAAGATCGTATCGGCGTGAAGAAGCTGAAGCGTGTTCGCCTTGCTGTGGAACCGGATCAGGCTGAGCAAGCAGCGGTGGAGATTGGCGCTCGCGCTCGCCGTCAGCAGGAATTGCTTCGGCAGCTTCTTGAATTCGGCGGGGAACTTCCGCTTCGCTCGCTCAATGCTTCTGCGGTGAAAGCCTTGGAAGGCAAAGGACTGGTCGTCGTCGACGAGGTTGAGGTTATGCGTGATCCATACGCCGACCGGCGCTTCAAGCCGACTCAGCCGCTGCCTCTAACAGAAGAGCAGCAGAGCGTTCTAAGCCGAATTACCGAAATGCTGGATGAGGGCTCTGCACAATCATTTCTTCTCCACGGTGTGACCGGAAGCGGCAAGACAGAAGTATACTTGCAGGCAATCGACCGCTGTCTCCGTTCCGGCAGACAAGCGATCGTGCTGGTACCGGAAATATCACTGACCCCTCAAATGGTAGAGCGGTTCAAGGGACGATTCGGCTCAAAGGTGGCTGTTATGCACAGTCGCCTGTCCCAAGGGGAGCGTTACGATGAGTGGAGGAAAATACGAGAGCGGCGCGTTCAGGTTGCGATTGGAGCGCGTTCTGCCATATTTGCTCCATTTGAGCATATCGGTCTTATCATTATGGATGAAGAACATGAAACCTCTTATAAGCAGGAAGAGACACCGAAGTATCATGCCCGCGATGTGGCCGTAGAGCGAGCTAGACTGCATGACGCCGTTGTTGTGCTTGGATCAGCGACGCCCTCTATGGAGACGTATTACGCGGCCAAGCTTCATGGATATGAAGCTCCGCCGTCAGGGCTGGAGCCGCCTGCTTGGGATTTGGCTCCGCTGGCCATGCCGACTCGCGTTGGCGGCAGAGCGCTTCCTCCCGTGACGATTGTGGATATGCGTGAGCAACTGAAGATAGGCAATCGCTCGATGTTCAGCGCTCCGCTGGAGAAGGCGCTGGAGGAGCGGATCGAACGGGGAGAGCAGACAGTTCTGCTGTTGAATCGGCGTGGTTACTCCACATTCGTGATGTGCCGGACGTGTGGGTATGTTGCCCAATGTCCTGAATGTGATATTTCTCTGACTTATCATATGAAGTCTGGGCATATGCGCTGTCATTATTGTGGGTACGCGGAACGGGCACCAGTCGTCTGTCCCTCATGCGAAAGCGAGCATATACGCTACTTTGGCACAGGGACACAGCGTGTTGAAGAGCAGCTAGCCAAGCGATTTCCGGGCATACGTGTCATTCGGATGGACGTGGACACGACGACGGAGAAGGGATCGCATGAACGTCTGCTTGCCCAGTTCGGTGAACGCAAGGCAGATGTACTGCTGGGGACGCAGATGGTCGCGAAGGGACTTGATTTCCCTTATGTGACATTGGTAGGTGTTATCGCTGCGGATTCTGCGCTGCACATGCCGGACTTCCGAGCGGCGGAGAAGACATTCCAGCTTCTTACGCAGGTCGCAGGCCGTGCAGGCAGACATCAGCTGCCAGGCGAAGTAATTGTGCAGACCTATGCACCGGAACATTACTCCATTACCCATGCTGCCCAGCATGATTACTCGGCTTTCGCCTCAGATGAGCTAAGGCATAGAATGCAGCAGATGGTTCCGCCTTTTTGTCGATTGGCCTTGCTCTCTATGACACATGAACAGCTGCCGCTGCTCGTGCGTGTCGCAGAGAACGCTGCCCTGCGGCTGAAGGAGCTGGCTGAGCAGCGAGGATGGCTTCATGGGCTGAACGAAGCAGCCAATGCGGTTGAAATTTTGGGGCCAGTTGCTTCTCCAATTCCGCGAATTAAGAACCGCTACCGGTTCCAATGCATTATCAAGAGCAGAGGAAATGTTGATTTGTCCTCTTTGATGGCAGATGCGATGAAGGAGTTCGACATGGTATCCAAAGAACAGGATGTATGGTTCAATGTAGATATCGACCCGCAAATGATGATGTAGAGATGAATATAAAGCACTGGAGCATTCGTCATCAGCGTATATGGTGAATAAACTATAAATAAACGATTCAAAAAGGAAGGTGTGCCCGATGGCATTACGAATTATTGTACACGAACCAGATGAGGTTTTGCATCAAATAGCAAAGGAAGTTCCTAAGATTACGCCGAATATTCAGAAGCTGCTGACAGATATGGCAGATACGATGTACCATGCTGAAGGTGTCGGACTTGCTGCACCGCAGATCGGTATCTTGAAGCGTGTCATTGTTGTAGATGTCGGCGATGAGCATGGATTGATCGAGATGGTGAACCCTGTTATCCTGTCTGCGGAAGGAGAACAGCTTGGACCAGAAGGCTGCTTGAGCATTCCAGGAATCAATGGGGACGTACTCCGCCATCAGAAAATCACGGTAAAAGGGCTTGACCGCAATGGCCGTGAAATTACGGTCGAAGCTGAAGATTTCTTGGCTCGTGCATTCCAGCATGAGATCGACCATTTGAACGGTGTATTGTTCACCGAAATTGCAGAACGGGTATATGAGGTGCCCCGCGAAGGCAGGGAATAAATGATGACGAAGATTGTATTTATGGGGACGCCTGAGTTCGCGGTTCCTTGCTTGGAGAATTTGTTAAAAGAAGGGTACGAAGTTGCAGCGGTGGTCACTCAGCCGGATCGTCCGGTAGGGCGTAAACGTGTGCTGACGCCTACACCAGTGAAGGCTGCTGCGTTGGAGCATGGGATTCCTGTATGGCAGCCTGAGAAGCTTCGTACTTCTACCACGATAGAGGATATTCGCGCTTTGGAGCCGGATCTTATTGTTACTGCAGCTTATGGACAGATTCTGCCGAAGTCTGTGCTTGATATTCCGCGTCTCGGCTGTATTAATGTACACGGTTCACTTTTGCCGAAGTATCGTGGAGGTGCGCCAATTCAGCGTTCTATCATGAATGGCGAGCCGGTGACTGGTGTAACGATTATGTATATGGCGGAAGGCATGGATACAGGCGATATGATCAGACCGATTGAAGTGCCGATTACGGATGAGGATAATGCTGGCACGATGTTCCAGAAGTTAAGCGCTGCAGGAGCACAGCTTCTGATCGATACGCTGCCGGATCTAATCGCAGGTCGTATCCAGGCGATACCGCAGCCTCATGAGGAAGCAACTTACGCCCCTAACTTGAAGCGCGAGGATGAGAAGATCGATTGGTCACACTCTGCGCGTGAGATTTTCAATCAGGTTCGCGGCCTTGTACCGTTCTCTGGCGGATTTACGTTGTGGAACGATGAGGTATTCAAGGTGTGGGCTTGTGAGGCGCCGAGCAAGGCAGAGGCTGATGCATCCAAGGGATCGCAGGAGCCGGGAACTGTGTTGACACTTAGCCCACGCGGCATTGAGGTTCAGACAGGTGCAGGCACATTGTGGCTGACCGAGGTTCAGCCTGCAGGCAAGAAGGCAATGGCTGCTAGCGAATTCGTTCGCGGCGGCAAGATGATGCAAGGGATGGTGCTGAAGTGAGCGAGCAGCATTCGGGAGGCGCGAAGAAGCGCAAGACAGCACGCGATGTTGCGCTCGAGGTGCTTGTTCAAGTGGAGAAGGAGCACTCCTACAGCAATTTGCAATTGAACCAGGCACTCCAAGGAGCGAATTTACCGCGAGTTGACGCAGGTCTGGCGACAGAACTTGTATACGGAACGATTCAGCGATTGAATACGATTGATGGTGTGCTGGAGCAGAAGGTGCAGCGTGGTTTGTCCAAGCTTAAGCCGTGGATGCGCAATCTGCTGCGCATGACAGCCTATCAGCTGCATTATCTGGATCGCATTCCTGCCCATGCCGCCATCAATGAAGCGGTTACGATTGCGAAGCGACGCGGTGGACAGTCCATGGGCGGCTTCGCTAATGGAGTGTTGCGAGCGATTATGCGCGAGCCGAATTTATGGGATACTCCTGCTGGTTCAGATCCGGTCTCACGAATTGTATGGGAGCATTCGCATCCGGCTTGGCTTGTCTCCGACTGGGTCGATGCTTACGGGGAAGCAGACACAGCAGCGATGTGTGAGGCGAACAATCGTCCTCCGCACGGTAGCGTACGTGTAAATGCGCTGCGAACGAATCGTGAGAAGCTGCTTGCCGATATGAAGGAGGAAGGCTTGAATGCAATGCCTTCTTCACTCTCCAAAGATGGAATCGTAGCTGAGGGCGCAGGGAATCTGGCGTTAAGCAAGTGGTATCGCAATGGCGAACTGTCTGTACAGGATGAGAGCTCCATGCTCGTCGTTGAGGCGCTTCGTCCTGAGGCTGGCATGCGAGTGCTGGACTGCTGTGCAGCTCCTGGAGGCAAGACGACACATATTGCGGAGCGAATGGGCAATACGGGTGAGGTAGTGGCTAATGATGTTCATGCTCATAAGGTGGCGCTCATCGCAGATCAGGCTGAACGTCTTGGCTTGACATCAGTAGCGATGATGAATGTGGATGCGTCCACACTAAGCCGCGAACTGCCTTCTGGCAGCTTTGATGCAGTGCTGCTCGATGCACCGTGCACAGGCTTCGGTGTCATTCGACGCAAGCCGGACATTAAGTGGGCCAAGCGTCCTGAGGACGTAGCATCTATTGCTTCCCTTCAAGCTGAGCTGCTTGATCAGGCAGCTCAATTGGTTCGCCCAGGCGGACGCCTCGTCTATTCAACTTGTACGGTTGAGCGTGCGGAAAATGAGGATGTGGTTCGCCGCTTCCTAGCATACGCTGCTGAGGAAGGTTGGGAACTGGATGATGCGTGGAAGGCGGCTCTTCCAGCGGAGCCCCTCGCCGCGGCACTGAAGCGGAGCCCGGAAGGCATGCTGCAGGTACTGCCGCATGATGCGGAATCGGATGGCTTCTTCATCGCTTGCCTGAAGAAGCGCAAGTAAGCATTTCATCGTGCGAATCGCATGATGTTGATACCTGCATAGGGTGTGAAGCATACGCCGCAACGCTCAAGACGAGGCTTCTTGAACGTTGCGGCTTTCTTTTTCAAGCAGGGAAGATCTGCTGCTTGCAACACGCGCTTTTAGCATTCCGCCCATTTGTGGTAAAATAAATCGAACTGCATGATTGAGGAAAGGTAGAGGTTGAACAAACGAATGAAACCATTTATATACGATCTAACATTTGAACAGCTTCAAGAATGGTTGAAGGAGCAAGGAGAGCCGGCATTCCGTGCCGGGCAAATTTTTGATTGGCTATACGTGAAGCGTGTGGATGACTTCCAAGGGATGTCAAACTTGTCCAAGTCGCTTCGTGAGAAGTTGGAGAACAGCTTCCAATTTGTAACACTGAAAGAAATTACACACATGAAATCGCAGGATGGAACGTATAAATTCCTATTCGGACTACACGATGATCATGCGATTGAGACTGTCATTATGAAGCATAGTTATGGGAACAGCATCTGTGTAACGACCCAGGTTGGATGCCGTGTAGGCTGTACCTTCTGTGCCTCTACGCTTGGCGGGTTGAAGCGGAACCTGACAGCGGGCGAGATTGTAGCCCAAGTCGTCGCTGCGCAGAAAATTCTGGACGAATCCGAAGAGCGCGTGAGCAGCATCGTTATTATGGGGACGGGAGAGCCGTTTGAAAATTATGATGCGACGATGGCGTTTCTGCGCATTATGATCCATGAGAAGGGGCTGCACATCGGACAACGTCATATTACGGTATCAACGAGCGGCATTGTGCCAAGCATTTACAAATTTGCTGACGAGAATACGCAAATCAACTTGGCGATTTCAATTCATGCGCCGAATGATGCTCTGCGTTCGAAGCTTATGCCCGTTAACCGCAGATTCCCATTCGAGGAAGTGATGAAGGCGCTCAAGCATTATCAAGTGAAGACTGGACGCCGTATAACCTTCGAATACGCCCTTATTGGCGGTGTGAACGATAAGGTTGAGCATGCGGAAGAACTTGCAGATGTATTGAAACGTATGGAAATGCTCGCACATGTCAACTTGATTCCGGTCAACTATGTACCGGAGCGGAATTATGTACGTACCCCTCGCAACGATATTTTTGCATTCCACCGTGCGCTTCAGGATCGAGGTATTAATTCGACGATACGCCGGGAGCAGGGGCATGACATTGCTGCAGCGTGTGGACAATTGCGAGCGAAGCATATGGAGTCTAATGCGAGGTGATCGAAAATGAGAGCTGTACAACGTTCTGATGTAGGACGCGTCCGTGCGGTCAATGAAGACCGTGCTTTCCTGTCCGAGTTGTCGAACGGCTATTACGCAGCTATCGTAGCCGATGGAATGGGTGGACATCAGGCGGGAGATATTGCAAGCCGACTTGCTGTCGAGACGGTTATATCTGAATTGTCAGCATTGCCAGGTGATTTGGATCAGGAGATGCTGGGCAGTGCGCTTGAACAGGCGATTATCCGAGCGAACCAAACAATTTTTCATATTGCCTCTCAAGATGAGAAGTATCATCACATGGGAACGACAATTGTCGCGGCCCTCTTCGATAAATCCGATTGGAAAGGATTTATCGGGTATATCGGCGACAGTAGAGCCTATGTGATTAATCGCAGTGGAATCAAGCAGCTGACGGATGATCATACACTAGTCAATGAGCTGGTGAAGCGCGGTCAGATCGAGCCACAGGAGGCAGAGCGTCATCCGCGGCGCAATGTACTTATTCGTGCGCTCGGAACGGACGAGCAGGTGGAAGTGGATCTGCTGTCTGTTGAAATTCGTGTTGGAGATGTGCTGCTTCTATGCAGTGATGGATTGACGAATATGCTGAATGCTGAACAAATATGGGGAGTTGTCATTGATCCTTCGCTCCCGCTGCCTGTCAAGGCGGATCGTCTGCTCGGACAAGCGCTTGATGCCGGGGGGGATGACAACATCACGATTGTCCTTCTGGATCGTTTGGAGAACAGCGTTGTGGAAGAGGGGGGTAGCTCATGATTGGCACCATACTGTCTGGTCGCTATGAAATCATTACGCGGATTGGTGGAGGCGGCATGGCGCTTGTGTACAAGGCGCTTGACAATTTGCTGAACCGCTATGTAGCAGTCAAAGTATTGCGCCAGCAGTTCGTTCATGATGAAGAGTTTATTCGCCGATTCCGCCGGGAGGCGCAGTCTGCTGCATCGTTGTCTCATCCAAATGTAGTCAGCATTTATGATGTTGGACAGGAAGAAGATACTCACTTTATCGTTATGGAGTATGTGGAAGGGCATAATCTGAACGAGATTATTCTGGAGAGGGCTCCCCTGCAGGTTGACGAGTCGGTGCGAATCACTACGCAAATCTGTGACGCGCTTGATCATGCCCATCAGAATCATATTATTCACCGCGACATTAAACCGCATAACATCTTAATTGGCCGGAACGGCCGCGTCAAGGTGACAGACTTCGGGATTGCACGCGCGGTTACTTCGTCGACGATCACACAGACTGGATCTGTGGTCGGCTCGGTTCATTATTTTTCTCCAGAACACGCGAAGGGCGTGTCGACAGGAGAGAAGTCTGACTTATACTCGCTGGGGATTGTGTTATATCAGATGCTTACCGGCAAGCTTCCGTTCCTCGGGGAGAGCCCGATCAGCGTGGCGCTGAAGCATCTGCAGGAGCCGTTCGATGAACCAAGAGTGGTTAATCCGCATATTCCTCAGAGCGTGGAGAACGTCATTCTGAAATCGATGCGCAAAAATCCTGCTGAACGATATCAATCCGCAGCCGAGATGATGCGTGATCTGGAGACATGCTTGCTGCCTGAACGTCTGCATGAGTCCAAAATTACATTCAAGCCGCGGCCTGTCTATGATGACGATCAAGAAACGCGGGTGATGCCTGCAATTCGCTCCACGACGTCAGATCATGCAGCTAGCCCTCAGGGGAGGACGGGAAAGCCTCCTGAGCGCTCGGCATCATCTGCTGCAGCTGGAGCAAGCAAGCGCAAGTCTTGGGTAAAGCCTGCGATTTGGGCAAGTGTGACAGTTGTATTCCTAGCGATTTTAATCGGTGTAGTGTATTACGTGAAGAGTGTGCTTGTTGTGAAGGATATTGAAGTTCCGAAACTGATCAACATGACGTTACAAGAGGCCCAGAAGGAACTGGGCGCTCTCAAGATTGAGATTGAGGATCCTGTAATTGAGGAATATAAGGAAGGCTTCGAGGCGGGGAAAATCTTCGACCAGAGCAAGCCCCCTGGATCGATGGTGAAGGAAGGCTCGACCATTCGCTTATATGTGAGCAAAGGCACCCCGCTTGTGAAGCTTGCTGATTACAAGGGGAAGTCGGTCGACAATGTCGTACAGCAGCTGTTAGATCTAGGATTTGACAATTCACAGATTGAGAAGAAGCTCGTCTATGATGATGAGTTGGAAGAAGGTCTGGTCGTCAGCATGTCTCCTAGCCCGAATACGGAGGTCGATCCGAAGAAGACAACGATTCAGCTTATGGTCAGCAAGGGCAAGGAATCGTTCGGCATGCCGAACTTGAAAGGCATGACCAAGGAAGCGGCCATTGCCGCGATTGAATCGAGTGGACTGAAGCTGGCTAGGGACGGGGTTGTGGAAGAGCCGAGTTATGAAGAACAAGGCAAGGTAATTAAGCAGCAGCCGTACGAGGCAAATGATCCGGTGACGAAGGGTGCGGAAGTTCGTATCTACATTAGCTCAGGCTATCCGCCTGAGGCATTGCGATATACGTTCCCGTTAACGGTGTATCCGGAAGTGGAAGGCAAGTCGAGCAAGATTCGGATCTATTATACGGATGCCCGCGGCGAGAAGAGGGAATGGGGAACAGAGACCATTTCGACGGCCAAAACGTTCAATGTGGAGCTTATTCTTGCACCAAATAAGGATGGAGCTGTGTCCTTTGAGCGTGACGGCAAATTCGTAGATGCTTATCCTGTCTCTTATACCGATGCGAAGCAGGGAACGGTACACATCCCACCACCTCCTGATATTCCGGCTACTACACCGCCAGGAGGCACTCCAGAACAGGGAGGCGGCCAAGGCAATGGCGAAGGGGTCACTCCTCCTGCGGATGGAACAGATGGACAGAACGGAGAGGCAGGGACAGGCGGTGAGGAAACTGGGAACTAATAGTTGGCCTCGCTGCCGTGCAATGAATAGCAGGAACGTGAAGAGCTTGGAGGAGCATATATGCCAGAAGGTTTAATTGTAAAGGCGCTGAGCGGCTTCTATTATGTTCGGCCCGATGAGTCTACAGATGAAGAGGTCGTTCAGTGCCGTGCCCGCGGCATTTTCAAGAAGAAAGGCGTGTCCCCGCTTGTCGGGGATCGCGTCACCTTCTCTATGACGGATAATGGAGAAGGTACGGTAGATCAGATTGAGAAGCGGAAGACAGAGCTGATTCGTCCGCCAATTGCGAATGTGGGGCTGGCAGCGCTTGTCTTCTCGGTAGCTGAACCCGTATTGAACCGCCAATTGCTGGACAAGTTCCTTGTACATATCGAGCACGCGGGACTTGATGCGGTTATCGTGTTGACGAAGTGCGACATCATCGAAGGGTTGCCAGAGACAGAGCAGTCGGCTGCACGTCAGGAGATGGAAGAGACAATTCGTCTGTATTCCAATGTCGGTTACGACGTTATTTCTACCAGTGCCCGAGGCGGGTATGGCTATAGTGAAGTGGAGAGCAAGTTGATTCAAGACATCAGTGTATTTGCGGGTCAGTCTGGTGTCGGCAAGTCATCGCTACTTAATGCGATGCTGCCCGGCGTATCGCTGGAGACGAACCAGATCAGCCATCGTCTCGGTCGAGGCAAGCATACGACACGTCATGTGGAGCTGCTTGCATTGCCCCGTGGCGGCTATATTGCGGATACTCCGGGATTCAGCCAGCTGGATTTCTTGGAACTGGGCGTTGATCAGCTTGGAGACTGTTTCCGCGAGTTCAGAGCATATGCAGACGGCTGCAAATTCCGTGGCTGTACGCATATTCATGAACCCGGTTGTCAGGTAAAGATGGCTTTGGAGCAAGGCGATATTGCGAAATCCCGCTATGAGCACTATGTGCTATTTTTTGAGGAAATGAAAGAGAAAAAACGGAGGTACTAACATGACACAGCAGAACGACATCCGAATTGCCCCTTCCATTTTGTCCGCTGACTTTGCGAAGCTTGCGGAGGATATTCGTGACGTAGAGCGAGGTGGCGCCGACTGGATCCACATCGATGCGATGGATGGCCGCTTCGTTCCGAACTTGACGTTTGGTCCGCTCATTGTAGATGCTATCCGTCCGCATACGGAGCTGACATTGGACGCTCACCTCATGATTGTGGAGCCGGAGAAGTACGTTCCTGACTTTGCTAAGGCAGGAGCCGATGTCATCACCGTACATGCGGAAGCTTGCCCGCACCTGCATCGTGTGGTGCATCAAATTAAGGAATGTGGTGCCAAGGCAGGCGTCGCGTTGAATCCTGGCACCTCGCTGTCGGCTGTTGAGGAGCTGCTCGGTGATGTGGATTTGTTCCTCATCATGACGGTCAATCCAGGGTTCGGCGGACAGAAATTCATTTCTTCGATGACGGATAAAATCAAGCGTCTGCGTACAATGCTGAACGAACTTGGCAGACAGGACGTCCATATTGAAGTGGATGGAGGAATATCGGCAGAAACAGCTGGCCTCGTTACAGAAGCGGGAGCGGATGTACTCGTGGCAGGCAGCGCGGTGTATGGGGCACCGGATCGTGCAGAAGCGATTCGTGTGCTTCGCGAAGCAGCAAGAAGAGGGTGACACGGCAACTAGATTGCGCAGCGGCATCATGGGATATACGTGTGGGAGAACGCGCGTGATGCTGCTGAGTGGCAAAGGGGAGAAAAGCATGTGGGTAACAGCGCTAATGCTGACGCTGTACAGCTTTGTGTGCGGATCACTAATAGGATTGTATGCATTTTTGACCTTTCCGATTAACTTGGTATGCTCGGTGGGGGCTTTGTTTCTTGGATACAAGTTCTTCAAGCGGTATCAGACCAAGAGCATTCGGATCTGGTTTGTATCCTTGTCCGTATTGTTTTACTTCATCTTTTTATTCATGATGTCAGTTGTCACATATTTGAAGCAATTGCCTACGCCTGCTGCCTGAATCCTTCAGAATCGGGCTTGCTCTCCATGCATAGAGCTTGTGGGGTCGGCATATAGTGGTTACATGAGCACAGATCTCATGTAACCTTTTTTCTTATCATGACGGGTCTTTCGGACATGTCGGCGAATAGAAGTGTAGGGTAGATGAGATGACGAGGAGGGTGGAGTATGAAGTTCTATACGTTTAAGCTGCCTAAGTTCTTGGGAGGTTTCGTCAAGGCCATCTTAAATACGTTTCAAAAAAACTGACGTTCCTGGCGGCCATGATGCTGAATCCGTATCCATCATCCACCACCCGAACGTATTCGTATATGAAGGGCAGCGGGAACGGAGCAACAGGCTCAGCACATATATGATCGATAGTGGGTTCCGGCATGCAGCAGAAACGGTTGTTCCGTCCCGTTCGGAGGTCCGACCGTTTCCTGCGAGATGGCATAAAATTCATGTCATTTCATGTAAAATAAGGACAAATCAAAAAAGACTCCCCATTGAACGATGTCAATGAGGAGTTCATCCCGATATGAAAAAAAGCACCTGATCGCGTCAAGGTGCTTTTTGTATATCTTACATGGGATTAGACGCGAGTCACTTTACCTGCTTTCAAAGCGCGTGTGCTCACGTAGACGCGTTTAGGTTTGCCATCTACCAAGATGCGAACCTTCTGAACGTTAACGCCCCAAGTGCGGCGGTTTTTGTTATTCGCGTGCGACACGTGATTACCGGATCCAGGTTTCTTCCCCGTTACATAACATTTGCGAGCCATGCCTTACACCTCCTTATCCCAAAACAACCCTCATACAATTAAATACTCAAATATGATATCATATATGAAAAAGCCTCGTCAACTGAATCAAAAACTTTGTTTATTTCTGTTTTCTATTATAGTACAATGTTGATTAGTCCATAATACTCACAAAAAGGGGTGGAACAACCATGGCCATTCAATTGGATACCAATCTCGGAGCTGTGAATATTTCCGAAGGGGTCGTAGCAGTCATCGCCGGATCAGCGGCAATGGAATGTTATGGACTTGTGGGCATGGCCTCGCGCAAGCAGTTGAAGGACGGCATTGCTGAGCTGCTTGGTCGCGAAAATCTGACGCGTGGTGTCGAAGTGCGCCGGGAGCAAGATGCGCTACATATCGATTTATATATTATTGTTAGCTACGGAACGAAAATATCCGAAGTGGCGCACAACATTCAACAGAAAGTGAAATATGTATTGAATGATGTAGCTGGCCTGTCAGTCGAGCAAGTCAACATCTTTGTCCAAGACGTACGCGTATTAAGCTAGGAAGGGGAATATTCGTTGAATATACGTTCTTTAAATGGAACACAATTTGCCAATATGGTGCTAAGTGGTGCGGACAGTCTGAATCGCCACGCAGAGCATGTCAATTCATTAAATGTCTTCCCGGTACCTGATGGGGATACGGGAACGAATATGAATTTGACGATGACAGCAGGCGTTACTGAACTGAAAGCGAAGATGTCTGCATCCATCGCCAAGTCGGCAGAAGTTTTGTCCAAAGGATTACTAATGGGAGCCCGGGGTAACTCGGGTGTTATTTTGTCTCAATTGTTCCGCGGCTTTAGCCGTGGTGTTGCTGGTTTGGATGAGGTGAACTCGGTTCAGTTCGCCCATGCGATGCAGAGTGGTGTTGATACCGCTTATAAGGCTGTCGTCAAGCCGGTTGAAGGGACGATTTTGACAGTTGCGAAGGAAACAGCCAAGTACGCTGTTCAAATTGCTCGTCGTACTCCGGATTTGACGGAGTTTATGCGTGAGGTATTAGCAAAGTCCAAGGAAGCATTGGCGAAGACGCCGGATATGCTGCCCGTGCTCAAGCAAGTAGGCGTTGTAGACTCCGGTGGACAAGGCCTCGTATATATTTATGAAGGTTTCTTGGCTGTTCTGGAATCCGCAGATGGTTCTTTCCATGAGTCGACTGCGTCTGCAGCCGTTCATACACCATCCGGAGCAGCGACTCCGCATGTGAATGCTTCTGCTCAAGCGAAGCTGCATACGGAAGATATTGAGTTCTTGTATGATATGGAATTTTTCATTGATCGTACGCGCGGAGTATCTAAGCCGTTCGATGAAGACAATTTCAGGAAAGCGCTTGCCAAAAATGGGGATTCGATCATTGTGATTCCAGATGATGAGATCATTAAGGTTCACGTTCATTCCCGCAAGCCAGGTGAAGTATTCGATCTGGCCATGGAGTATGGAGAGCTGACGCAAATGCACATCTTGAATATGCGCGAGCAGCACCGTGAGATCATTCATGGCGAACACGGCGATGTGTCTGCTATGCCTGAATTATTCGCAGAAATTCCTGTACAGGAAGTAGCTGTAGAATCCACTTTGGTAGAGCCGCCAGCTGAAGAACTTGCACCTTATGGCTTTATCGCTGTAGCAATGGGCGATGGCATCCGGGATATTTTCAGCAGCTTGGGCGTAGACGTTGTGCTTTCTGGGGGACAAACGATGAACCCAAGTACACAAGATTTCATCGACGCTATTGAGTCGATCTCGGCACAGCATATCTTCATCTTGCCGAACAACTCTAACATCGTGATGGCTGCGAAGCAGGCTGCAGAAATCGTGGAACGTGATGTAACAGTACTTGTCAGCAAGACAATTCCACAAGGGATTGCAGCGGCATTCGCCTTCCAAGAAGACGAGAGCTTGGAAGTGAACCGCTGTGCGATGGAGGACGCTATCGCTCATATTACGTCTGGTCAAGTGACGTACGCGGTGCGTGATACGACGTTGGATGGTCTGGAAATTAAGGCCGGACATTATATGGGTATTGTAAACGGGAAGATCGTAACGACGACGGAATCGGTTGCGGATACGCTGCAGCAGCTGATGACGAAGATGTTGGAGAACAATGGGGAAGTCGTGACGCTTCTTACAGGAGAAGAAGCGAAGGACGAGGATACGGAAGCGATTGTTGCATGGCTCAGCGAGCAATATCCGAACGCTGAAGTAGAAGTGCATCAAGGCGGTCAACCGATCTATTCCTATATCATCTCCGTAGAGTAGGACAATGTGGAGGGGGATTCTGTATGAGTCATATTCGTATCGTAACGGACAGTACAGCGGATATTCCGCAGGATGTGCGTGAACGCTACGGAATCGAGATGGTTCCGCTCAAGGTGCATTTCGGTCAGGATATGTTCAAAGATTCTGTAACGATTACCGCGGAACAGTTCTATGAGAAGCTGGTGCAGGCTGACAAGCTTCCTACAACATCTCAGCCTTCGCCAGTTGAGTTTTTGGATGTATATAAGCGTTTGACTACAGAATCAGACACCCAAGTTATTTCGATACATTTGTCCGCAGCGCTCAGCGGAACGTATCAATCTGCGGTTCTCGCCAAGAGTATGATCGAGGATGAGGCGGATATTACAATTATTGATTCGATGTCAGCCTCTTATGGATTTGGATTGATTGTCGTTGAGGCGGCCCGCATGGCGGAAGCAGGTCAATCCAAGGACGAGATACTGTCCATGATTGATCGTTATCAAGCGGAGCGCTCTTTATACTTTTTAGTGGATTCATTGGAATTTTTGCATAAAGGCGGACGTATCGGCAAAGCTGCTGCTATGTTCGGTGCTCTGCTAAACATTAAGCCTATCTTGTCTGTAGATCGTGCAGGTGAAGTATGTGCAGTGGACAAGGTTCGCGGTCATAAGCGTGCTGTTGCACGCATCGTTGAACTGCTGGAGCGGGATCACGGAGGCCATCCGGTTCATGTCGTGATGGGCTACACGAGTGACCAATCTGCAACAGATGAACTAATGGAAGCGATTAAGGAGCGGTTTGATATTCGCTCCTTGTCATATACGGCCATCGGAGCCGTTATCGGCACCCACGTCGGAACAGGCGTAGGCGCTGTGTTCATGTGGCGCGCTGATACGGATACTGCCGAATCTATGCAATAGGGTAAGTGTGGTGCAATTATGATTGAACTTAAACAATGTCCGGTTACGATGATCAAAGGCGTGAGCGCTTCGAAACAACAAGAGCTTCACGCCTTTGGCATCTCTACCGTTGCTGATTTGCTTGATTATTTTCCATATCGTTATGATGATTTTCATCTTCGTCCGCTTAGCGAACTGAAGGATGGAGAGAAAGTAACTGTTGAGGGACGGGTGATGAGTGCTCCTGTCCTTCAGCGATTTGGGGGCAAGTCTCGCTTGTCCTGCAAGGTGATGGTAGAAGATTGGCTCATTACGGCCACCTGGTTCAACCGCCATTACTTGCGCGAGCAGCTGACACAAGGCCGGGAGATTGTATTGACAGGGAAGTGGGATCAACGCCGGCTGCAAATGACGGTGTCGACATCCGAATTCTCTGACCGTGGGGGAGGGCGTAAGAATACCTTGCAGCCGGTCTATTCGGTTGGTAGCAAGATTACGCAGACATGGATGCGCAAGACGATCACCCAAGCGCTCCAACAGTTCGGAGAAGCAATTCCTGAGCTAATGCCCCCGGAATTGATGCGGCGCTATCGACTGATGCCGCGCAAGCTGGCAGTACGAGCGATGCATATGCCGCAAGATGCGGAGGAAGGCAAGCAAGCACGAAGACGAATGGTCTACGAGGAGCTGCTGCTATTCCAGTTGAAGCTGCATGTATTCCGTGCAGTGACTCGCGAGCGCGCCGACGGCGTTGCACATGAGGTGGATAATGCGACAATTCGCGAGTTCGTCCGCAGTCTTCCCTTCGAGCTTACAGATGGTCAGAAGAAGGCTATAACCGATATTTTACGTGATATGCGGGCCAACACCTGCATGAACCGTCTGCTTCAGGGTGATGTTGGTTCTGGTAAGACGGTTGTTGCCGCTGTTGCCCTGTACGCTACCGTACGTGCAGGCTATCAGGGAGCGCTCATGGTGCCTACAGAAATATTAGCGGAGCAGCATATGCGTTCGCTAACGAAACTGTTCGAACCGCATGGCATTGAGGTTGGGCTGTTAACCGGCAGCTTGACTGGACGGAAACGGAAGGATCTGCTTGCTTCCTTGCAGATGGGCATGATCGATATCTTGGTTGGGACGCATGCGCTTATCCAGGATGACGTTCATTATCGGAAGCTCGGCCTTGTCGTAACAGATGAGCAGCATCGGTTCGGTGTCAATCAGCGGAGTATATTACGGCGCAAGGGGATGAATCCGGATGTGCTTCTGATGACGGCGACGCCAATTCCGCGCACGCTGGCGATTACGGCATTTGGCGATATGGATGTATCCTCAATCCGTGAACGTCCTGCAGGACGCAAAGCCATTAAGTCATACTGGGTGAAGCATGACATGATGGATCGGGTGCTTGGCTTCATCCGTCGTGAAGTATCTGCTGGTCGCCAAGCCTATATTATTTGTCCACTTATTGAAGAGTCGGACAAGCTGGATGTGCAAAATGCGATTGATGTGCATGTGCAAATGCAGCAGGCCTTTCCGGATTTGCATGTTGGCTTGCTGCATGGCCGCATGACGCCATCGGAGAAAGACGAGGTCATGCGCACATTCAGTACAGGAGAAACTCATGTACTTGTATCGACGACTGTAATCGAGGTTGGTGTTGATGTACCGAACTCGACGCTCATGATCGTGATGGATGCGGAGCGCTTCGGCTTGTCTCAGCTTCATCAGCTTCGTGGACGTGTTGGACGCGGTGAGCATCAGTCTTATTGTGTACTCATTGCGGATCCGAAGTCGGAGGTTGGGCAAGAACGTATGCGCATTATGACGGAAACAGACGATGGCTTCGAATTGTCTGAGCGCGATCTGGAGCTGCGCGGTCCTGGCGACTTCTTCGGAACGAAGCAGAGCGGGATGCCAGACTTCAAGGTCGCGGATATGTCGAGCGACTTCGCTGTGCTGGAACAGGCGCGGGATGATGCAGTAGAGCTTATCCGATCTGAGGCATATTGGACATCGCTTGAATACGCCCCGCTCCGCGATGCTGCCCAGCAGGAGCAGCTATTCCAAGGGGAGCTTCTCGATTAGTCGATGGTATAGTGCGGATAGAATGAAAACGGGCGGATAGTAGACAAGCGGGCAAGCATATATTGGAACAGTATTCCGTTTAGAGGTTGTTCAAAACGCATGATTTTGATAACCAACCTTTTTGAACTTGCATGGATTTGCAGGATATGTTCTGGAGGTGCTGCCCGCATGAGTTATGTAAAATACGGCATTAGCCCACAGCTGGTGGAGCGAATAAAGCTGAAATTGAAAAATCCGGTGACGAAAGATCGTGTGAAAAAGCTTGTCGAAGGATTGAGTAAGGCAGATTTGCAAAATCGCGCGACAATTAAGCGCTTGATGAAGCAAATCGCGAAGGTGCTTAATGAGCCGCTAACGAGCCAGCAGGAGGATCAGTTCGCTGATTTTATCATTGCGCAGAAGATCGATCCGAACAATACGTTCCATTTATTGAAGCTATGGGGGATGTTCCGCTGATACACGCCCTTTTCTTGAAGCCTTGGTTCTATAGTTATACGCAGAAGCTCAGTTCTCTTAGGAGGACTGGGCTTCTTGTGCGTTATGCCGGATTTATGCTGGTTAATATGGTTTGGCTTCATTGCAGCACAATATAGGTCTAGAGAGGATTCTAAATAGTAGAGAATGATGATCATCGAGTACATTGCTCACGAAATGGCCTTGCAATGGTGACGAATTCGGCACACTTCGATATTTTTGCGATCCGTACATGCAAAATATGCTTATATAGGGGTATAACGTTTGTAGATGATTGACATTTCTTAATCAATTATGTGGAGGCGAATGACATGAAGAAGATGAAAATAGGCGCAGCTGCATTAGCTGCCATGCTGCTGGCTGTATCTCTTGCTGGCTGCGGTTCGGCGAAAGATTCCGCCAAAGAGTTGGAGGGGACGGCTACTTCCTCTGAAGGGACAGGTGCGGTAACCATTAAGGCAACGAATTATAAATTCGAACCTGGAACCATTAAGGTGAAGAAGGGCGATAAGGTGAAGCTGACGCTGAGCAATAAGCAGGGTCTGCACGGTTTGAAGCTGGAGGACTACAACGTAGAACTGCAGGAAGACGGCGCAACTGCCGAGTTCACAGCAGATAAGGCGGGTACATTTGAGTTCCATTGTTCGATCATGTGCGGTTCTGGCCATGATGGAATGAAGGGCGAGCTTGTTGTTGAAGAGTAAAGCTAGGGATGAATAAGACGGATCGCATGATGGCGATTGTACTGGAGCTGCAGCGCAGAGGTACGCTGCGTGCAGAAGATCTGGCATCTGTATTCGAGACGAGTGTCCGTACAATCTATCGCGATATTCAGGCGCTCTGTGAAGCAGGGGTTGCGATCATCGGAGCTCCCGGCCAAGGATACTCGCTCATGGATGGCTATTTTCTGCCACCTGTTCATTTTACAGCGGAGGAAGCAGAGGCGATTTTGCTTGGCGTAGATTATATGGAGCAGCAGTTCGGAAGGGCTCATGAAGATACGATACAGGCCGTTCGGCGCAAGCTTGAATCAGTCATGCCACAGTCGGTACGGCAGGATACGGAACGGATGCGCTCTTCCTTGAAGCTCATTGCCCATTCTGCGCATGCAGAAGGACTTGCTCTGCTGCGGCGTGCTGTAATGGAGGAGCGAAGTGTGCGCTTCCGCTATGTGAAGCCTGTTCAAGGGGACGATGGCCGTAGAGAACATATTCGCAAGGTAGATCCCTACGGGATTGTGCATATCAAAGGAACATGGTCGATGGTGGCTTATTGTCATCTTAGACAGGGACTTAGACATTTCCGACTTAGTCGAATACAGGATTTAGAACTGCTCGATGAATCATTCACTCGTCCGCCCGACTTCTCCCTACAGTCCTATCAGCCGACAGATGATCGCCAGCTCCTTGTACGTGTGCTTCTGCATGCCGCTGCGGCTGAGCGTGTGAAGGAGCAGGGATATTTCTTTATCGATACCATGGAGGAACATCCAGAAGGGGCACTTGTGACATTGCGAGTGAGACAGCCCGAAGATGTGATTGGATGGATTCTAGGTTGGGGTTCGGCAGCGGTTGTATTGGAACCGGAGTCGCTTACAGAGCTTGTCCGCCTTGAGGCAGAAAAAATATTGCAGCAGTTAAAACGCTACTGACATACTGTTGTCAGTAGCGTTCGCGTATAGTAGGGGTATATTCGTTCGAAGGGAGCTTTACTAATGACAAATATGACCCCGCATCAGTCACTGTTAAGCCTGGAGGAATCAGTTAAGCAGGTTGTGCAAGAGCTTGATCTTTACAGTATGGAGGAGATTACACGTAAGCCAAGCGAGGAGGAGTGGTCGCTCGGGCAGGTCTATATGCATTTGATCCGCTCTGCGCTCTTTATGCATCTCCGTCAGGTGGAAGTGTGCCGCGACATGACTGTAGATGCAGCTGGCAATGACCAGTTGGAGAAGACGCATCAGGGCAGTATGGCCTTTGCGGCTGGGAGCATTCCTCCTATTCGTGTGAAGGTGCCAGCCTCTCCAGAATATACGCCACCTCAGCCTGCCAGCAAGGAGGAGGTTGTAGAAGGCATGCAGGCAGTACTGCGACGCATGAACGAGCTTGAACCTGTTATTGCCTCGATTCCAGAGCATCATAGAACGATGCATCCAGGCTTCGGCTACTTGAGTGCGATGGAATGGTACTTGCTTGTGGATATGCACTTCCGTCACCATGCTCTGCAGCGGGGACGCCTGGCGGAATTTCTCCGGGGAACTCCATCAGCCTCGTATTGAATTAGCATCGGAGTATCGGATGCTCTAAGGTGCGCGATTGCGAGATGAAGGAGCATGGCGTGATACTGCTATATGCTAGCGATAGGTTTATAGCGTAAATAAGGTAGGGGGGACGCTGTCTGGTGTCTCCTCTTGGTGCTGCTCGCTTATCTGCTCGATACAGGAGGGATCGTCCACTCGTGTATTCCCCACCTTAGCGCTGACAGGGTAGACCTCCATTAGCTTAGACGGATAGGGAAGGAGAACGGATTGAAGCTTCCCAGTGTCGGTCATTCGGCGATCAAGCCAGAATGACAGCTGATCCTCTGGTAAAATAACCGGCATTCGATCATGAATCGGCTCCATCAGCTCGTTCGGAGTCGTCGTGATGATCGTGCAGGTGCTGATCTTCTCCCCATTGGGATTGACCCATGTGTCATATAATCCTGCCATATTGAAAATACCGCCATCAGTGCGTCTAATACGCATAGGCTGCTTCTTTCCATCTGGATTTCGTTTCCATTCATAGAAGCTGTCTGCTGGTATAATGCACCGCTTCCGCTGGAATGGGAGGCGGAAGGCGGGCTTGTCCCGAACGGTTTCGGCGCGCGCATTAATTGTTCGTGCAGCGAACTTCTCGTCCTTCGCCCAAGCTGGAATGAGGCCCCACTTAAGCGGTCCAAGCCGCAGCTTCGTACCATCATGAATCAGGGCAGGTACTTGCTGGCTCGGCGCAATATTGTAGCGCGGCTCATGGAAGGGCACGAGGGCTCCTGAATCAAGCAGATAGTGCGCCATTAGCTGTTCAATGGTTACGGTTAATGTATATCGTCCACACACGTTACGTCTTCCTCTCTTGTCCGTTCTATCCTATGGTGATCTCATCATATCACATTCTCTTCCTTCCCGTGAGGTGATCCCTCAGTCACATGCAACGACTTAAACTTTACATACATTCAGCGTGAATTTGGATTTATACGCAATCCGCAGTAGATCCTCACCTGCTCGACGCCATTCGATCCGAATTTTCAAAATCTCCCTGTTGAAAAGAGAATGTACGTTCGGTATTCTGAGTATATAAGAACAAACGTTCTCAGTGGGGTGAAGGGTGTATGGATGGCAAACCGAATAAATCATGAGAACGAGTTATTATGTTGGCAGATTGTCAATCGTTCTATGCGAGTGTGGGGAAGGTTTCACACCCTGAATACAAGGATCGTCTGCTAGTAGTAGGCGATCCTGCTCGTCGTGCTGGCATCGCACTGGCAGCTTGCCCTACAACTAAGAAGCATGGTGTCATACAGCGGCTCGGCTTGGCTAAGCCATTAGTAAATGTGCAGACCTTATTGTTGTTCAGCCCCGTATGGATGAACAGCATTTGGATATGGCGGGCAGCCTATTACTTGCATAACGAATGTATGTTCGGCATACAATAGGAATATACGTTCTTATTTTGTGGTTGTGTATGTGTATGTGATTGTGTATGTAATATGATTTATAACTATTGGAGGGCTTTAGTGTGAGTCAGAAAAGGGAAAGGGTAATATTTTTGGCCGATTGCGAAAGCTTCTACGCAAGTGTAGAAAAAGCAGATCATCCAGAATATCAAAATAAAGCAGTAGCAGTAGCTGGTGACCCTACACGTCGTTCAGGGATTATTCTGGCCGCGTGCCCGATCGCTAAAAGTTTTGGTGTGACGTCAGCCGAACGGTTGGGTGAAGCACTCAAGAAATGCCCCGATCTCATCATTATGCGTCCTCGTATGCAGCATTATATCGATGTTTCATTGATGATTACTCAGATTTATGAAGAGTTTACGGATTTGGTTGAAGTGTTTAGTATTGACGAACAATTTTTGGATGTGACAGCCAGTCAATCCATTTTTGGTGATCCAATCACCATTGCGAAGGAAATCCAGAAACGGGTAATGCTCCAGACAGGGGTGCGGATTCGAATCGGGATCGGTACCAATAAAATATTGGCTAAGACGGCAACGGATATTTGGGCCAAAAAAAATAAAAGCGGTATTTTTACTTTGCATCCATCCGACGTTCCCACCATGCTGTGGAAAGAGCCCGTTCATAAAATGTTCGGTGTTGGATCTCGAATGTGCAAGCATTTTGCGAAACTAGGGATCGTTACGATTGGGGATATTGCGAGAACTCCATTGCCCCAGCTCAAAAATAAATTTCGAGCTCGATTCGGCAAACAGTCGGATATTCATGCCGAGGTGATGTGGCGAACTGCGAACGGCTTGGATGATAGTCCGGTAACACCGGGTACATTTCAAACACCTCCCAAATCGATTGGTCACATGATGACCCTGCCCAGGGATTATGTGCATTCTACGGAGATCGATACTATCCTGTTGGAGTTGACGGAGGAAGTCTGCCGAGATTGTCGGATAAAAGGGTATATGGGCTGGGTCGTAACCGTAAGCTGCATGTGCAGCCCGTATGAAGCGCCCACAGGATTCTCACGCCAAATGAAAATGCCGGATCCGACGAATCATACAAATAAAGTATTTGATATGGTCAAGCGAATTTTTTATCAATATTGGGATCGAATGCCTGTACGTCGTGTAGGTGTTATGCTAAGCACATTGGAAGATGACCAGCAGTATCAACTAACGCTCTTTGAAGATCAAGTCAGAGCTAGAGCGCTGGATAAGGTGACGGATATGATTAAGGATCGATATGGCAATGCGGCAATTATCAGAGCTTCTTCTCTTACCTATGCAGGTCAAGCGGTAGAGAGATCCCTGAAAATCGGGGGGCATTATAAATGAGTAAAAAGCTCGAGAAGAATGGTCTTTGGGAGTCCAGCCGGATGATGTTACCGCAACATCGGGAGGCTCTGTTGAGAAGGCATAGTGATACGTCAAGCGGGGAGTTAAACCAGCCAAAGAGGGAAGATATTGAATTAATGCGCGATTATGTTCTACTTTCGGTGATGTGTACGATGGTAACTAAGAAAATTCACGAAATGAAGGGATCCTCTGAGACATTGAAATCTCTGTATACCAAGGCTGCTCAAATCCTTGCAAATGATATCTCTACCGACCTGTCCAAAAGAAGACAGGAGATGTTGAAAAAAGAAATTCGTATTGTAGATGAAGAGAAGCATGATAGTACAATGATATTACACTATGCGTACCATGGCTATGAGGATAGCTTTCATATAACGAAAGAGTACATGAAGATGGAGATAAGCAGAAGGTTAGCTCGATACACGGATAGACTTACTACTAAATTAAGCAACTTAGTTGAAATAGAGCCGCGATATTAATCGAGTCAAGAGAAAAAGAAAGAGAGCAGCATTGAGAACGCCTCGGTGTTTGACTTCTAAGTATGACAAAGCCATAACGAAGAATGCCAATTTCCCCAACTCGGGACTGGTTAGCCTGTTGAGAAATCCTCAACAGGCTTTTTATCTTTTCCATTGTGTATTCATCCACAGCGTTAATAGAGAATAGACTCCAACAATCGAAAGTTCGGGGATGCAGTGAATTCTGCGGGCTGTCTCATTGACGATGCTGGGCAAGCACGTGAGATCAGAAATGCCCCTTAGCAAGCATCAGAAGAGCGGCTGCTCCGTCCTTGTTAAGGGGCATTGTTCTGAGGAATTGGATAAGATGAGGCAGCGGTGAATATGGGCTGTAAACCTATTGGTGCCGAGTAAGGGGACTGCCCATACTTGTGGCTGGATTCGAAGCTTGGGAGGCGGCAATGTTCAAGTAAGCCTGCATGCGGTTCTTCACCTCTGCACGAATTAAGCCGCGCAGCATGTAGAACGAATGTTGATAGCCTCGGCATACGTATTGGACACGAATCCCATGTTCAAGCCGTTCCTCCTCATATACTTTAATGCCGCGGTTGCGAAACTGTTTGCGCAGGCGGTACAGATTGAGAGAAGCATTATCTTGTGCTTGTCTTAGACATTGTGTGTAAATGTCGGACATCTTCAAATTAGAGGCTCCAATCCGTTCAATGTCACGTTCCAGCACATCCAAGATTAGCGTTTGAATAATATATTGCTTGACAATGTAGGCATCTTCTCCGTTGTGGGGGGGAGAGCCGTTCGATGCGAATGGTGTACCCATGCGCGTTCTTCCTCCTTGTATATATCGCGTGTATGCCATATGCATGGCCTCATGTCGTGTGAGGCATGAGATATCTATTTAAAAAGAGCAGATAGAGAACTCTTGTTCTCATTATATCCATAATACCGAACAAATATTCGTATTTCAACAACCAAACGTGGTCAAAAGGGTGAGAAATCGGTACAATAGGTACAACATACGTGCGAATGCGGCAGCATTCATAGACGGAACGGCAATTAGGGGGGCAGCCAAAAATGATTATGACACTGCATCGGGGAGAAGTTTTATTTCGACAAGGAGATCCAGGAACGTATTTGTACCGCATTATAAGCGGGCTGTGCAAGGTTACACGCCTGCATGAGAACGGCAATATTATTTTGTTCAACCTCGTATACACGGGCGAAATCGTCCCGCATCATTCCTTAATCACGCCGAAGGAATGTCACGGAACAGCGATCGCGATGGTTAAGACGGTCGTGGAACGGATTCCGGCTGAGGAGTGGTATGAAGGCTTGCGGCAGCAGCCGGACAAGGCGCTGGATGTTGCGAAGCTGCTTCAAGATAAGCTGCGTTTCATGCAGCAGCGCATTGATCATTTGACTATCGGGACACCGAGTGAACGACTAGAGCTGTTGTCAGCATGGCTGAGAAGCTATGCGGATACGATGCCTATTACCGAATTATTGACACAAGAAGAAATCGGCCAATTTATTGGTGTGCGGCGGGAAACGGTAAATCGGCTTCTTCGTCAGGGTCAGATATAGGATGGGATTTCAAATGCCACCCAAGTGTGCTTTAATAGAAGGATCATTTTGAATCCTGTAATCATATCGGAGGGCTATATGTTGCTTGAGACGAAACGTTGTACACTTACCAAGCTGCAAGCAAGTGACTATGATAACGTAAGACGGCTGTATGTGAACGAGGAGGTACGCAAATATCTGGGCGGGGCATGGACAGAGGAAGAGGCGATTACAGGCAGCTTCCGCAGAATGCTTGCTTCTCAGGAAGGAACCCCGTTCTGGATCATTAGAGAAAAGCAAACGAATGCGTTTATCGGGTTGATTTCTCTAGATACGCACCATGATGGCGTCAGTACGGAGGTATCTTATGAGCTGCTGCCTGAATGGTGGGGCTCTGGATATGCGGCAGAGACAGTTACAGCAGTGATTGATTACGCATTTCGCGAACTAGGATTGCCTGAAGTGATCGCCGAAACACAAGCTGCGAACAAGGCCTCATGCAGGCTCTTGGAACGAATCGGCATGAGCTTCCGGGATACGGTGCAAAGATTTGGCGAACAGCAAGCGATATACGGCATCACCAACAGAGAGATCGTATCGTAAGCGACAGAAACGGAGCTCAACACTCGTTCTTTATTATTTGACATTCAATCCTATAGCGCCAATAAAGCCAAGGTGTACAGAAAATCAGATCTGTCACATCTTGGCTTAAATTATGTACATGGGACATTCCTACTCTCACATACAAGTAAGAGATCGAGTAAATGCGAACATGAATGCAAGGAGGAGTAAAGAGTGTCATGGAACACGAATTACAGCGAAATTTAGCTTCAGAAGATCTGCCTCCGGTTGGACAGCAAGAGAGAAGCGGCTGTTGTCCGACGGAACAGGCTGTGCCGCAGGAGCGTGTATATTTCCCGTTCCGAAGTCCGTGTGACCCCTGTCCGCCACTGCCTTATTCCGTCTTTGTTGTACCCATCAACCAATTCATCACGTTCCAGCCGCCTAATCTCCCACAGTTCCCACCTGCGCAGGCACTACGCTGTGGAACCTTATGGCCTGCCCTATACAGCCCGTACCATTCCCGCAGAAACCAGCGAGGGGAGGAAGAAGCTTGACGATGAGTGTACATCCTTATCAAACCGAGGAATACCGCAGAAGCTTGGAACAGCTGCAAGTAATCGACTTCGTATTATTGGAGCTGAATCTGTACTTGGACACTCATCCTGGAGATCTGCAGGCGATTCAGCAGTTCAATTACTACGTCAGTGAGCGAATGAAGGTTGCCCATCAGTTCCAAGAGCAGTATGGCCCGCTTATGAACTTCGGCCATTCTTATTCGGGCTGTCCATTTACATGGGCTACCACGCCTTGGCCATGGCAGATTTAGCAGTGTGTCGTCAGGCGGCAAATAACTTGATGGACAGGAGGGGACGCGGGATTGTGGATCTATGAGAAGAAGCTGCAGTATCCAGTGCGTGTTAGCAAGTGTGATCCTCGCATGGCGAAGCTGTTGATGGAGCAATATGGGGGAGCGGATGGAGAGCTGGCAGCGGCGCTGCGCTACTTGAACCAACGGTATACGATACCAGATAAAGTAATTGGGTTGTTGACGGATATTGGGACCGAGGAATT
>NZ_JAMAVT010000030.1:0-60046 GCF_023713665.1 Paenibacillus sp. MER 180
TTTGAACGAAGCATTCTTGAACACCTTCCCGATCTCATTTATTACCGTAATTATACAACATTAACGCGGTGTCGTGTTGAAATAAATGAATATAAAAATAGCTGTCGAGACTTTCTCGACAGCCTGACCGCATTATATGCGGTTTCTACTGTCATAACTGTTAAATTAACGTAGCCTTGCCCATATTTCATTTCAGAAGCAGCTGTACACTAGTATCGAGTTCCTCTGGAGAAACTTGCTGAATACAGTCTTATTGATTCTCAATATCCTTCATTGTTTGATCTTCGCATCTCGTACGACCCGCCGTCAATGATCTTACCTTATATGTGTATGAGAGATACATGGTTCTAAAGAAAGTAGAAGTCGTTTCATTAAATGAGGAGGATTCTAATAAAGAAAGATTAATCTCGATTACCATGGCTCTTTCTTGTTCGGTTCTACCGAAACATCTTTGGGAGCGAGTCTGGCTAACATCGGAACAGAATGGTCTTCGTTAAGTTGTGGTATTGACTCGGAATGGAGTTCATTGGGCAGTGACGTTGGTTAATGAAGGTGTGTAGATCCAAAATAATATGTATAGCGACTCTTGAATCAAGGGTCGCTATCGTGTACTATTAACTACTCTTCACGCTAGATCTGATAGCTTACCTTATTGTTCTACTCACTACTTTAATCCAATCTTCCCTTAGTTCACCGACTGTTGATTCCTGATATACTTTTAATCCTGCTTCAACCATTGATTTAGCCAAATCACCTTTGAGGCTCTGTAGAATTTTCTTGTCTTTCTGTGATAGGGGTAAACTGTCAGGATCAATATGTTTCCGGTATGTATCTGAATCCATTCGAAAAACATAAATCTTACCTTGTATCAGTTCTTCCATACCTACAAGCATTTGTACCCCTGGTAAATCAAAATCCCCCGAATAAAAAACTTCGCAATCTGGATTCGCTTCAAGGCTTTTTATTATGAAGTACTTAGTTGCAGCTCGAGCCTGCCCAGATGTACAAATTAACGGTGGACAATTTTCTGAGAGTTGCTCAAACGAATAATCGCTTTTGTCTAGAAAGTGTATTGTTTCATCCACTAAAAATGAAAAGACTGAAGGATTTTCAAAAATATATAAAGCTGGATATTTAGGCCATTCCTCACGTGATTCAATCTCTCGCAAGTTTAATGTCCTTGGTGAAGTCCCATAAATAAAACCTGATGCAAATACATGTGCAAAAGAACTGATGTCATCATCTATCAAGCCAAAAGTTCGGTAGATGTATCTTCGTTTCATAAATTCGGGTACTATTAAATATTCATTGGATGATAACTCCCCATTATCTAGCTTTTTAGCATAAATAGTCTCCAATGATGTCAGTAACAGCCTCCCTGCTGGAAATTCCAAATCAAACGCATGAGGATCCTTAGTTACCAATTCAGAGAAGATCGGAATTCTTACATCCTGTGAATCGCTTTTTATTTTTTCCTTAATTCCAAGCTTATTACAAAACAAATACCATAAAGCTTTTACACAGTAATAAAGCTCGTCATCTCCTTTACCACCATTCCGCAGTAGATTATTTAGAATTTGATAGCCCGGAGCATTTCCATCTCTTAGTCTTTCATACCAATTAAATGTATTTTTGCTTAAATCTCCATTACAGAGAGATGATCCGCATTCCTCCTCAAATCGTTTGTTCACTCTTTCAAATAGCTCTGACCATTGCCTTTCTTTCATTTCCCGTTGTTCAGACTTGGTTAGCAATGGTTGCCCATATAACAATTCATATAATTCGGGAATGGTCAGTTTATACCCTAACTCCAACTCTTCAGAAAAAATTTGCAAAGGTACGACTACTTCAGTATGAGGGCGGATTAATCTCTTCACCCGATTGCCAAAATAATGTTGCAACCTATCTGCTTCAATATCTGATTGAACTACAATTTTTGCATTTCCGCGTGCTCCATTTTGCCCTTGATATTTTTTAAATACAGTATTGAGCAAATTGACTAAGAGTGGATCACTATAATATTCTTTGGCTGTTTTTCGGTATCCAATCTCCATACCTGACCTCCTCACCTCCCTGAGCATTGCGTACCTAAGGTCAGTCTTCAACAAGAACTTTACTTTTACCATTCCAGCGATAATGAAATAACGTCACTACATTGATGTCTTTTGGCCGGTAAATTTCATAAATAGCCAATCGGGGGACTGTATCATAACAACCCCATAATACTTGTGAAGTCATGATATAATCGAATCCCATGTCCGTGAGCAAGTGGAACATGTCCCTCATGTTAGCATCATCCACACCCGCAAAAGCTTCATCCAACGAAATAATTTTAGGTGCATCTTCACTTGCATCATTATAACGAGAGTAAGTAGCAGCAAATAAAGGAATATACATTGCCATTGCTTTCTCACCGCCACTTAATACATTGAATTTAGGATCGGTCAGTTCCTTATAGCCTGTCTGGGCTCCTTTGCGGTAGTTGAGTTTAAACTCAAACCAGGAACGGTAATCAAGTAAATCATATATATATCTGCGTAATGCACCGTGTTCTTGCTCAGCAAAGTGTTTAGCCAATAATATTCGTTTTCTAAAATGCCCAATAACAAGTTCGATTTCTTCATCTTCCATTCGATGAGCATCACGCAGCAAGAGTTCAACTAACGACTTGGTATCAAGCTGAGCATCCGTTTCTGGGGCTTTAGGTTCCCACTCCAACGACAACTGTAAACCACTTGATGTGTTACGTTGACTCATTAGCTCTTTCATTTGTTTTGTCCAGTCATATGCACGATGAATACGATGTCGAATGGCCTTCCCCACGCTACCGATTATGATTTCCTCATACAATTGCCGGTCTTTTTCCGTCAGCAACGCATGTTGCTCATCTCGCTGCATGACTAGCTCATCCAGAAGCGTTGAGGGAGTCATGGGATTCATCCGGTCACGATTAGACGTAATTACAATTCTCCCCGATGGCAAGAAAACCGAATCTAGTACATAGTCCCGCAAATTATTCCGAATCGTAGTATATTCCTGTTGAAGTTCGTTTCCAATGCGCTCTTTCGTCTTGATACCGAACTGTGAACTATATTCTTTCTTCATTTGTCGACATATCTTTATAATTCCGCTCACATCCATTAATTGATCGAAAGCCTCTTTCCATTTAGGTACGTGAGCGAATTGAATTTCAAATTTCCACAACTCTACTGTGTATTCAAATTCCTTTTGGCACTCCGTTAATTGCCCTAAATATATTTTGAGAGTTGCTTCTTTACTAGCTAGATTTGCAATTAACAACTTCATCTTCTCATCTAGTATATTAAAACGATCCAAAAGAGTTGTTTTTTCTTGTTTTAGAGCCACGATCTCTTCATGAATCTTCTCAATCCCCAACTCAGCGATCAATTTTTTTAGCTGGCCAACTTGTGCAGTATGCTTCTCTTTCTTTTCGTCCGTCGTTTTTTGTTGAAATTCATCTTCTTCTATTTCTAACAAGAGATTCGTTTGTTGATCGACTTGGTTGGATAGATGTTGGGAAATTTCTCTGTAGCGTAAGCAAGATGACTGCAACACCGAAATATGGTTACGATAAGTCATGCACGAATCAAGCGCTTCTTTAATTTGCTTTTCTCCTTTTAGTAAAGACCACTCTACGGTATGTTCAGTTAATTTTAGCTGAAGCGCCCTTAACGTAGTCATCTTCTCTTTGTACCATTGTTCCACTTTATGCTCTTGATTCATAATTTCTTTTAATCGATACGAAAATTGAATGAAAGTATCAATTTCTACTTGTAATCCTACATCATCCGGAAAAGACTCTAACTCAAACTTTAAAACTTTATTGTTCTCCTCTAACCTTACTAGCTGATTATTTGTATCAGATATTTCATTTATTAGCTGCTGTATATCCGATTCCAATTGGGCCATTGCTAACTGTTTCGTTCGTAATCTCGTTTCTATTCCAATGTATTCTGCACGTGGCTTAGCAAAGCCTTGACCTGTTAATGCTCCCAGACGAAAAGAACCGTTCCCTATAACTAGGAAACCTTTTTCATTCTGTGCATTTTCATTTCCCCATCCTATACTCGTTAATGCCGCCTGAACATCTTCCTGTGACAAACCGCTTTCTTGGGACGGAGTAGCCTGCAGCACACTAGCAAGTGTCGTTCCATGGAATGAGTCTATGGTCTCAATCCACACTTCCTCTCCCTTTTCTTGATCCAATATAGATACTTGCCCATTCGGATAAATCCAAGCATCCAATAGTCCTGCTTGTTCTAGCGTTTCCTCCAAACAAGCCTGTTCATCATCTGTTAGATCATCTTTAAATTCACAGACCGCATAAAGTGGAGACCCTGTACTCTTTTCACGCTGATCACGCGTTGCCTTTCTCCTCTCTGTCTGCTTAGGTTCAGGTTCCTTTTTCGATTTCCACTGCTCCAATTCAAATTCAAGCTTATGGCGATCTTCTATCAGCTCTTTCTTGTCATGTTGTAATTGAAGCATTTGTTGCAAGAATTCTTGATTCCTATGTTCATGGGCTTGAATAGCGACTTGTCTAACTTGATCAAATTGGCGACTTTTTGAAGTTATTGAAGATAGTGCACGCAAAGCATCTCGTAACGCTTCCCCGTCTACAGGCAACTGAGTTAATTGTTGCTGCCATAGGATCAAATGTTCTCTAATCTTTTCTTTTTCTATTTCCAATCGCTTATCTTGTACAGTTAGCTCTTCTTCAGCTTTACTGCGGTCACGATGTATTTCCCCTAAGCGAATTTCAGCTTCAGATGCTGCTCTATAAGCTTCTCTTTCCTCACGCGCAATTTTCAGAGCAACTTCCAGTTTATCTTTGTGACGATCCAGATCTTTAAACCAATTGCGAGCCCATTGTTCATCTTCCAGTAAGCCATGTGTCCAAGTCCTATGATAAATATCGTGTTCTCTAAATTCTATAATTCGCGCAAAATCTTCAAGTTCTTCAACCGTTTCATGTTGTTCCTGATCTAATATGTTTAATTTACCTTTTGCTCTTTCGATATCATTTTCAATTTGATGAAGAGCCATAACATTTTTATTTTTTCTTTTTACGATGTCAGATAACTGCCTTAATGTTTCTTTTAACAGTTCCTCTGCTCTTTCTAACTCTCTTCCCTTTTCGATCACTTCACTTCGATTTAAAATGTCTAGTTCAGCTTCTACTGTTCCAAGTCTAGCCTTTCCCTGCTCTATGCTAGTGTTCATATTAAGTTGTTCTTCTTTAAGTTCAATAACTTGTTGCTTTAATTCCGTTACCTGTTTTTCTAATTGCTGGCATGCTTCAAATTTGGATAGAACCTGTTCAGCATGTACTTTCAACAGAAAACGGTTGTATTCACTGTACTTCTCACTCAATTTCTCAAGCTCATCCACATGAATACGAAGTTCTTCTAACTGATCTGTAATTTGATCCATATCTTCTATAACATCCGATAAGGGCCCCAATTCTTCTTCCGTTAATGGTGGCAAAGCTTTGGTCAAAATTTCGTACATCGAAGAAGGCTTAAAATCTTTAGACAATTTAGGACTTCGCAACTCCAGCAATAACTTCAACAAGTCTTTAAAAGAATCTAAATCTTGAAAACCAAACAAAGCTTTATTGACCATCTCACGGTAACTGCTTTGCTCCTGCACTACCTGTCCACCAGAATCAATTAGATCGGTTAATTCTTTCCGATTCAGCGGAATCTTGCTTCCTCGCTCCAACCACATCTTATTATCATATAACCAGAAATCATAATTAACTCGTCGCCCGTCCTCTAATAGAAAACCCCAGAATCCTAATTGAGCCGCACCACGGCGTGCCCTAATCCCGATGCCAATTGTTTTATAAATCTCTTTATCCGAATGATAAAATTCCAGCCATAAATAACCCGTGCGATCCGTATGCCCCTTCTCTTCATCACCAAGCAAATAATATTCCAACTTACGATCACGAGAGCCAAAAGGATCAAGTCGTTCCGGTCTCTTGTCTCCATCAAGCACCAATGGAATAAAACTTTGCATCGTAACCGATTTTCCTGATCCATTCGCTCCTCTTAAAATCATTCTTCCTTCTTCAAAATGAAATTCTTCTTCATCGTAATACCAAAAATTGAGAATCCCAGCTCGGCTCATTTGCCATCTATTCACCGTATGCAAAATAGTATTTTCTTCTTCTAGATTTATTTGTAGAACCAAGGAATATCCTCCTTACGTATCTAAGTCCGTTGTTCCGTACTGAGCTATCCATTTCCCTGCTGCTGCATTTAACACAAAGAATGTTTCATCAACCCATTCTCCAAATCCCCATTCCATCACATGATCCAATACTTGCTCCGCCAACTGCGCCGACTTCATCTTTCGGTGTTCATTGGTCCAATACTCCCCGTGCTCTTCTTTTAATCGAATGAGTATTCGCTCCAATTCATGCTTTGTAAGGTGTACCTGCGCATTCTGTTTCATTACTTCTTCATAATCTGAGGCTGTCTGCTTCCGAATATATCCAAATACAAGGAGAGATATATCAGAAATTGAAGACAACGTTGGAAATACTTCCGAATCTGTCGTCGTTTCTGGTTCAAAAAATAGAATTCCTTCGCGATATTTACTTCCTTCCCAACCAAACATCGTTTTTAACTGATTAATCACATAATTTTTTTGCCCGTAAAAATAAAGTGAATCATCCTTCCATTGGTCATCTAGCACAACAGGCTCAAGTAAATAGCGACGATATAAGTAATGTTTTCGTTTTTGGTTTATTTCTTCTGTATTTTCTTTGTAATCAATCGTATCTCTCATTTCTGTCATATCTGCATAATTCATGAGTTCGTGGGGGAAATTTCGTAATACATATCGGACATAGGCACTACATTCATATAGAACATTATGTTTCTCAACATCGTCATCAATATTTGAAGCCCAATCGGCTTCTTGCCCATCTACCGCTCGTATCACATCTAAGCTTTTCAACTTTTTTAAGGCTCTCGCCATCGACAATCGGTGGAAATAGTTGCGCCAATCTACCTCCATGCCTTGCTCAAACATGAAGTCTCGAACTTCTTTTACCAGATCGGTTAATAGAAATTGCTCACGTTCTGTTTTCGCTTCTAAAAACCATAAGCTATAAGTAAATAACGCATAGTCCAGTGGTTCACGAAATTCTTGAAACCCCATCCATGGATATGCAATTACGGGAACCTTCTCTAATTTAGCAATTTTCCGATTCACAATAAGTGAGTAACCCGTGTAATTCATAAACCAATCTCTTAATTCGGTATATTGCTCTTTAATCCAATAGTATAATTGAGGATCGCTATCTTTCGTAATCCAGGGAAGATTCACTAGAGCATTCATGCATTGTCTTTTTCTATTGGTAAGTTCATCCTTGTCCACAATATTTGTTCTTCTTCTCTTCGTATGTAACTTTCCTATTTTAATTGTTTCCATCCTGACCCCCTCCGGATGTTCCGATATAACCCATCCATAGAAGCAAATCATTCCAACTATGTTGCTCCGCCACTTGAAATCTGAACCCGTAGTTTAACATTTCCAACTCTCCATCCTCACAAACTAGATTTGCCCGTTCTTTGCTCGTTGGTAGAACTAATTGAATGCGAATACCTTCAGCAGTCTGAATCGCTAAATTAGCCGAAGCATTACAGCGGCTAATCCAATTCAGTATTTGTAATCTCGACGTCGTAGAGATTTCTTCAAGAAGTGAGATATTAGTTTCTCCTTTATCAACCATATGAATTAGAAACTGTAGTTCCTGTTTATGTCGTTGGATAAATTCAGTTCTTAAGCGCTCTTTATCTCTTGTATGATCAATAACTGCTTCTGTCTCGTGACGCTCGTGTTTCTTCCTACTCCGAGATCGCAACGATTTCATAATGGGTTTTTCATCCCATATTGATATTCCTTGACTATCCGAATTTCTCGTATCTTCACCATGCAAATGCCGCGTAGCGAATAACCCAAATGCATAAGCTGCTAATTGATGCGCAATTCCTACATTCTCCAGCTTATAGAACCACTGTCCTAAATAATCCAATTCCTTTCTTCTGCTAATGTTAGAACGTTTTCTTTCTTGAATACGCAGTGCACTACGTACCATTTTCACAATAGCTTCTTTGGTAGCTCGCTCTAATAATAACAATTCACTTGAGGAACTTCCTTCTCCAAGGAACCAACGTTGCAGTACATTCCATTTGTCTAGCAATTCATTAAAATATTGATCTTGTGTAATTGTTTCCCCAATCTTCGGAATGTTCCATTCATCTTCTACTACTGCGTATAGAAAAATATCTCTAACATGATGAGATATTTGAATAAGATTTCCCTCGATTTTGTATGAACGTCGCTGGAGGGCATGTACAAAATCTTTCAAATAGTGAGTAATCGCATCTTTATATAGTAAAAAAGCATCCGTGACCATTAGCTCCTCTGCCATTCCCGTCTGAAGACTCGCTATATAATCCACTGATGCTTCATGCAATTTTTGAAATGAATCATGTACCAAGTTCCATAATTCAAGTGCTTCTCCTGGTTCATATGTACCTGCTTTTCTTCTTATGTTGAATAATGTATCTGCAATCGTATCAAACAAAGTTGGTTCCAGAGAGCCTCCATATCCCCTAACCGTCTCCAAACTTTCAAGCAAACGCTCAATCTCTATAGAATAGGGGGTTAATAAATATTGATGCTTCTTACGTAAATATTCTTCAACCGAAGTAGCTCTTTCTCCGTAATGTCGTGATGATAAATTCCCCCACTCTACTAGTTGTTCCAAATCAACCTGACACTGTTCAAGTGTATAGTCTTTGTGTACATTCCAAGACATGACGCCCGCGTAAATTTCATCAGCTTTCAGCCAATAGTTTAACTTTTGATATTGTTGATAAAGGTAGCGCATGATAGAGCGATATCGAACCACATTATCCGCATTAACATACTTTAATTCAGGTACTCCACGTAACGATTGTAAGTCCGGGATTTTAATCAAGATTGCCTCCTTCTAATTTAGAGGAATTTTCTGACACCTTACTTTGTTTCAGCTTATTTATAAATCTTAACCACTCTAAGATCTCATTTTCAGCTCGATACTCTTTATTTAAATCACAATAAACCAATCCTTGGAGGTCTGACGCAACATGTGAATTTCCTCTTCTACAAATGATGGTTCTCTCTCGCCCTAAAGCTGCAACAAGAATACCGTACTCGATAAGCACATTAGCTCTAGGTTGTAATACCCAGTCATTTCTGTACCAGATCGGATCATCTTCGTTAAAAATCAATATCGCTGCCTCTACTCGCTTGCTGATTTCTATCAAACTATCCAACATATAGTTTCCCAGTGGAAATACCCCTGCTTTGTTCCACGGATATGGTGTTTTCCCTTCAGATTCGATGAGCATTGCTATTTTCCTAAGATCGTTTAACGATTCGGTAGAACTCGAACTGCCAAGAAAAATCTCCAATGGTTGCGACTCCTCTCGATTCAATCAATCAAAAGCAATTATTTCCATGTTACAAGATCCAAGATTATTTGCCTAGCCCTTATAGATCTGTGTAAAGATCATTAGTAGGTAATAGTTGCTAATTAGTTAAGAAGATGATACATTATCAAAAAACTTGCTAGGAGGATAAATTTGGATGAGTCCATTGGAGGATGTACAAATAGCTTTAAATAATTGTGTAGAGCTAGACGAAAAAGGTTTGAAAGAACTTCAAAAGATATTGTGCCTCAAACTTGAATCCATAAAAGGAGCGTTAAAGTCTAGTTCTAAAAAGCCTCAATCTGCTCACCCCGATTGTCCCAATTGTTCTTCCAGTAATATAAAAGCCCATACCAAAAATCCCGTACCACGTTTTTTTTGCATAGATTGCAAAATAACTTTCACCAGAAACAGACAACCACTCTTCTATAGAAGAAAAAATCGCGACAAAATTATTGATCTTATCGTCTTAATTTATACAACTGATAAAAGTATTACTGAAATTATTGAGCAGCTCGATATATCCGAAAAAACTTATTACGAATGGAGAAAGCAAATCTTATTATTGTTCCCCCAATTGCAAGATAAATTCCAAAATAGACGTAAAAAGTAGCTAATCTTTGGTTCTGACCTACATTTTAGCTATTAAAATAAGTTACCTTAACTATTTTTCTTACTTTTATCTAATCACGTTTTACTACCACTCTTTTTTTACATTTATATTTCTCAAGGAACAAAAAAAGGCTCCATCACAAGTTTACAACTTGCAATGAACCCCTAATTTTAAACATGATTTATTTATACTTGCTCTCTATCATACAAGTAACTTTTCCATTGCTCAGGAAATCCCAATAACCTAATATCGACTTCATCATAGTTTTCTATAATAGATTCTAATTCTGCGACCCATGAGTTCCACGTTTGACCTTCTTTTATTAAATACTTCATGTTGAAGATGATCGCATATAGTTGATTATCTTTAATCTCAAATTTTTTATCCTTCTCTCTGAACTTCACATTAACCGGTAGTTTTTGATTAAATAATCTACTATAGTGAGCACAGCGATTTCTTACTATGGTAAGAGTATGTAACCAATTCGATATCTCATCAAAATGGACATTATAATTTTTTGAGACTTTCTTTTTGTCTTTGATTCTTAAATTCTTATATAACTTTGAAAGCCAACTGAAGGTCAATACTTCTACCGCAACCCAAATGGGGAACTTCCCAGAATATTTGGATATATGGTGCAATACAAAAGGATCCTTTGATTTCGAAATGCATCGATCAAGTTCGTTATTAAGTTCTATGCACCAATCAGGATTACTATACATTGACAATGATTTGTGACCTTCCGAGCCGTAGTTATGCGCAATTGTATATGCTATATGTGTCCGAAATGCTATTTCTACATACTCAACTATCTTCATTACATGTTGCCTTAGTCGGGCATCAAACTCATAGTGTCTGTATATTGAATCGAAAGTTATATTGGAGAAGAACTTATCATTTTCTTTAAGGGTTAAGGCGTATGCGGTAAATCTATAGTAGTTTATACGTTTTAAAACTGCGACGGCATTGGCTTCATTGGGGATAAAAAGTCCACGTGAACGCAGTAAGTCAAGTTGTTCATCATATGTAGTTGGGGGCTTCAACTCTTTCACAGAAGTGTCCATTATAATTTTCACCCTAATAAAAATAATGTCCGGCCCACTTTACGCTTCCAATGGAGAGGCGCGGACCGGATCTGTTACTTTCATATTATGGCAATTGTATAATGTTGTCAATCATCTTTTCAAACCACTTTTTGAAGCCTTTTATTTCCCTCACCCAAAATTCACTTGCGAATTTTAGACGATGTTTGCGGATTGTGGGATTTGTAAGCGGTACCATACTTGCTACAATAGACTCACAACGCAATGAACATTGCTCAAGGGGGAATAAACAAATGAAAAGGCTTTCTTTGATGCTAGCGGCTTGCATGATGTTTGTCGGAGTGTTAAGCGGTTGTGGCGGCAGTGAATCGGATTCGGGTTCATCCAATAAATTGGTCATTTACAGTCCGAACAGCGAAGAAATCATCAAGACGATCATCCCAATGTTTGAAAAGAAAACAGGCATTACGGTTGAGCTCGTAACAGCTGGTACAGGGGAAATTGTTAAGCGTCTACAGTCTGAAAAGAAAAATCCTTACGCGGACGTTATGTTCGGCGGCTCCATGGCGGGCTACCGCGAGCATGCTGACCTGTATGAGCCTTACGTATCTCCAGAAGATGCGAACTTGATTGAAGGTCATCGCAATAAGACAGGCTTCGCAACTCCGTTTGTTTCAGACGGCAGTGTGCTGCTCGTGAACAAGAACCTGATCGGCGATATCAAAATTGAGGGTTATGAAGATTTGCTCAATCCGAAGCTGAAGGGCAAAATCGCATCCGCTGACCCGGCAAGCTCCAGCTCCGCCTTCGCTCAGCTTACGAACATGCTGAAAGCTATGGGCGGCGACTATGAAAATCAAAAGGGCTGGGATTATGTCAGCAAGCTGATTGAGAATCTCGACGGCAAAATTGCAAGCGGCTCTGGTGCAGTTCATAAGAGTGTCGCAGACGGCGAGTACATCGTTGGCTTAACATACGAAGATCCTTCTAGCACATATGTCAGAAACGGTGCACCAGTAGAAGTCGTGTATCCGAAGGAAGGCGCAGTATTCTTGGATGCAGCATCCGCCATAATTAAAGACGCACCACACATGGAAAATGCGAAGAAGTTCATCGACTTCATCCTGTCCAAGGAAGCACAAGACGCATTCGGCACGCAATTGACGAACCGTCCGCTTCGCAAGGATACGCAGCTCGGCGACTACATGACGCCACTCGACAAGATCAACATGATTGACGAAGATACAGACTACGTAAGTGCACATAAATCCGAAATCGTAGAGCGTTACATCTCTGTATTCACAAGCAAATAATCGGTTTTCAGAATCAAAATATGCGTGTCAAAAAGTCCGGTTCTCAGCACCACTTTTGATTATCGGACTTTTTGACTACCTATAAAAAGGTTAGGTGACAACAATGAGCGTAACAATAAAAATAAAAGACCTAGTCAAAAAATACGGCGATACGACCGTTATTCCAGAGTTGTCCTTGGAGATCAAGAAAGGCGAATTCTTCACGCTTCTCGGTCCTTCCGGGTGCGGAAAAACGACACTTCTGCGCATGATTGCTGGCTTCAACAGCATTGAAGGCGGCACAATCAACTTCAACGAACGCGTCATTAATCAGGTTGAGCCAGGCAAGCGGAATATCGGGATGGTGTTCCAGAGCTATGCAATCTTCCCTCACCTTACGGTTAAGGGAAATATCGCGTTCGGTCTAGAGAACCGCAAGTTGTCCAAGGCCGAAATCAACGACAAAGTAGAAGATATCCTCAAGGTCGTACAAATCGAGCAATATAAAGATCGCATGCCGAAGAACCTGTCCGGTGGCCAACAGCAGCGCGTCGCGCTTGCCCGTGCAATCGTCATCCACCCGGATGTACTGCTCATGGACGAACCGTTGTCCAACCTTGATGCGAAGCTCCGCGTCGATATGCGGAACGCGATTAAGGAAATTCAACGCGAAGTCGGCATTACAACGGTGTATGTAACACACGATCAGGAAGAGGCTATGGCTGTATCCGATCGCATCGCCGTTATGAAATCGGGCGTCATTCAGCACTTGGGCACACCGCAGGAAATCTATCAACGCCCAGCCAACGTGTTCGTAGCTACATTCATCGGCCGCACGAACATTATCGAAGGCAGCTTAACGCGTCAGGGCGACAGCTATAAGGTGAACTTCGGTTCCGGCTATGCTGAGGAGCTTCCTAACATTCAGCTTCCGGCTTCAGCGAAGCAAAATGAATTGAATGTCAAAATCTCGGTTCGCCCAGAGGAATTCGTCATTACTGAGGATCAGACGGGAATGAAGGCAACCATCGTGCACAGCGTCTTTTTGGGGCAGAACACACATTACTTCGTCGATCTGGAATCCGGTCAGCGCGTGGAAATTACACAGGAATCGAAGACAACACAGATTCTTGATCCTGGCCAAGTCGTTCATTTGAAGGTGAAAAAGGAAAAAATCAATGTATACGATGCTGCAGGTGAATTGAACTATACAAGGGGCGGTCAACTATGAGGGGGACGCGCAAACGATTTGACGTCTGGACTAACATTTCGTTCCTGATATTTGGTTTCTATCTTTTGTTCCTAGCCTTGCCTTTGTTTACGATGCTGTTCAAAAGCTTTTTCAACGGCACAACAGGCGATTTCTCACTCGCCTACTTCGTGAAGTTTTTCAGCAAGCCGTATTACACCAATGCACTATTCAACAGTATTAAAGTTACCGTCAGCGTAACCGCCCTTGCGGCGCTCATCGCAACACCGCTAGCCTATATAATGGCTACCGTTAAGATTAAAGGGGACTCAACGATTCGGATTTTGATTCTGCTCTCGTCCATGTCGGCCCCGTTCATCGGTGCTTACTCTTGGATTCTTCTACTCGGAAGAAACGGCGTCATTACCAAATTCGTCAGCAATACATTTGGCTTCCAAATGCCTGACATATATGGCTTTACCGGTATATTAGTTGTCTTGACCCTGCAAATGGTGCCTCTTATCTTCATGTACGTATCCGGGGCACTCAAAAATGTTGACCAATCGCTCATGGAAGCGGCAGAGAGCATGGGCTACAAGGGCATCAACAAGATGCGCAAGGTACTGCTCCCGCTCATCACACCAACCCTGCTCGCAGGCGGGCTGCTCGTATTCATGCGCGCGCTGGCCGACTTCGGTACGCCGATGCTGATCGGTGAAGGCTACAAGACCGTTCCTGTCCTGATCTTTACCGAGTTCATCAGTGAAGTCGGCGGCGACGACGGCTTTGCTGCCGCAATCAGTGTCATCGTTGTATTGTTCGCAACGGCAGTATTCCTGATGCAGAAGTTCATCGCCAACCGCAAGTCCATCACAATGAGTGCCTTGCATCCACTTGAAGCGAAGAAGAAAAAAGGCATCGGCAACATCGCGGCGCATGCTGTCATCTATCTGTATACGTTAATCGCGCTGCTGCCGCAATTGTACGTCATCTATACTTCATTCTTGAAATCGAACGGCCGCGTCTTCGTTGATGGCTTCTCACTGCAAAGCTATCAGAATGCTTTTAATAGCATCGGCGGTGTCATTACGAACACGTTCATCCTGGCTATCGTGTCGCTCGTCATCATTATCCTGCTTGCGATTCTGATTGCTTACGTAACCGTTCGTAGAAAGAATGCATTAACGAACACAATCGATATTTTCACGATGTTCCCTTACATCGTTCCTGGTTCTATCTTAGGTATCGCCTTGTTGATTACGTTCAACGATAAGCCGCTGGCACTGAGCGGAACAGCATTCATTATGATTATCTCGTTCGTCATCCGGCGGTTGCCTTATACGATTCGATCCAGTGCAGCCATTTTGCATCAAATTAACGGCGGTATTGAAGAAGCCGCAATCAGCTTGGGCGCTTCTCAGATGAAGACATTCTTCAAGATTACACTGCCGATGATGCTCGCGGGCGTTGTCTCCGGTGCAATTCTAAGCTGGATCACAATCATTACTGAATTAAGTACTTCGATCATCTTGTATACAGGTAAGACGAAGACCGTTACGGTTGCTATTTATACCGAAGTTATTCGCGGCAACTATGGCGTGGCAGCAGCACTATCTACAATCCTAACCGTCATCACAGTCATATCGCTGCTGGTCTTCCTGAAGCTATCCGGACAAAAAGAAGTTTCCCTATAAGAGAGGAAGTTCAAAAAGTCCGCCTTTGATCAAGCATATTAATAGCTTTGCAACTACACCAAGTCGGTACCTCATCGGGAGGGCCGGCTTGGTTGTATTTGGATGATCTTCTTTCAACAACGAACCAGTATAATATGGAATGAAAGGGCTTACCGACACTGGAGGGAGACATGGAACAGAAGAAGATTCGCACCTTCAAGGAGTCAACCCGTCACTTATTTCAGCTGTATGCGGTGATTCCGTTTTTGATTTTGATCGTGCTGTTTTTCATCTTTACGATCATTAATGGAAGGATGAATTTGACGCAAAAAACGACGGAGGCCGCCGAGTCGATCAGTGAATCAATGGCGAAGGTGTTTCAACAGTATCACGAGGAAATTAGTCGGATGGCTATCTCACCTGCCGTTATGAATTATATGACTTCACGATTAGGCGGCGACAAAGTGTATTCCGAATTCTATGACTTCAATAATCGGCAAAAGGTGAAGAGCATCTTCCATATCGTCGACACAGACGGCATCTTCCGAGCCAGCTCCGATTCGCCGGATGCACTCTACAACAGCTTCGCCTTCGGTAATCTCATCAACCGGATTGAACAGAAATCCGGCAACACGCTGACTGAAATGAACAGCTTCCGCTATTCCCATGATCGCGACACAAGCTACACCTTCGGCAAAGCGATCGTCAAGGACAAGCAGACGATTGGCTATATCATCTACCAGCTCTACGAATCTGACATGCAGAAGCTCATTTTCGAACAGAACAATGAGATTGCGATGATCACGGACGAGCATAACACGATCATTGCCACCACCAGCAATGTCACCAAGGGCGTATTGAACAAATTCAGTCCTAAGCTGGACAAGCAAGGACATGTTCTGTTGAACGACGGTACGTACTACATGTATACCAAGCGCATACCAGGCACACCAATTCAAGTGGTCACGCTCAATTCCTACAAGTCAGAACAATACACCTATTACACGGTGTCTGTCTTTATTCTCGCTGCGAGCCTGCTGCTGTGGGTCATCATTCATTTCCTATCGAACAAAATGTCTGCCCGCAATTCCGAATCGGTCGATAAATTAATTCTGGCCCTGGCCCAACTGCGCGAAGGGAATTTCAACGGCTATGTCGATATTCACACGAATGATGAGTTCGAGATACTCGGCGATGAGTACAATGTGATGCTGGATCGGTTGAAGGAATTGATGATGAAAAATAAAGAGCTGTCCGAGCTGCGTACGATTATCGAGGTCAAGCAGCTGCAATCGCAGTTCCATCCGCATTTCATTTTCAACGTATTGGAGACGCTGCGATACGCCATTAAGATGGACGCCAATCAAGCGCAGCAAATCGTTATTCTGCTGTCGAGACTGCTGCGATACAGCATCGGCAATGATCGGAGCGTCCAGTTGAAGGATGACATGAATTATGTGCGTGATTATTTGAAGCTGCAGCAAATTCGGTTCAATGAGCGGTTGGAATACCGCATTACCGTCGAAGAGGAAACCAATCATGTATACGTACCTAAGCTGCTGCTGCAGCCAATCATTGAAAATGCTATCAAATATGGTTATCAAAATCAAAGCAATGTGCTTATCGAAATCCGCATCTACCCTTCTGACGGGAAGCTGATGCTGGAGGTATGCGACAACGGACAAGGCATGGACGCGGAGACACTGCTGAAGGTGAACCGAATCCTACACAGCCAAAACAATACGACACAGCATATCGGGCTCTACAATGTTCACCGCCGCTTAGTGCTGCTCTACGGCGAGGAATCCGGCATCCACATCAACAGCAAGCAAGGGACTGGCACTTGTATAACACTAACAATTCCTTACGAATGGAGTGAAGGCGATGTTCAAGGTTCTGCTAGTTGAAGATGAAGATATGATACGCAGAGGCATACGCTTCAGCATTGATTGGCTGCAGTATGATTGCATCGTGATGGAAGAAGCGCTGAACGGACAGGACGGTTATGAGAAAATTTGCGAGCTGAAGCCGGATATCGTTATCACGGATATCAACATGCCCATTATGGACGGCATCTCCATGATTCGCGAGGGCTTGCAGCAGCATACGTTCAGCAGCATTATTATTTCCGGCTATAATGAGTTCCATCTTGCTAAGCAGGCGCTGCAATTGGGGGTAACCGAGTTCCTCGTGAAGCCGCTGGAGGATGATCAATTGATCGCCGCCCTAGAATCGGCCAAGACGAAGGTCGATTTGCAGCGCAAATATGAGGTCATTTCGAATCATCCGCAAGAAACCGAAGAGATACTGAACAGCAAATTTATGGAGAAAGAAACGAAGACTTCGAAGTATGTATCACAGATGATCGCGTACGTGCAGGAGAATTATGCGAAGAAAATCAGCATCCACGATCTTGTGGAGCAGCTCGACTTGAGTGCCTACTATTTGAATCAGAAATTCAAAGCTGAGACGAGCTATACGTTCAATGAGTTCCTGAACCGCTATCGCATCCAAAAGTCGATCGATCTGCTGAAATCAGGCGACAACAAAGTTTACAACATTGCTCACGATATTGGCTTCAGCGACTACAAGTACTTCATCAGCATTTTCAAAAAATACGCCCACGTCACGCCGAGCCAGTACCAAGAATATTTCGGGGATAAGCATGCTTAGTATTTTGAAGGGGAATTTTTATATTACTTCTAGGAAAATGTTTATTCCTATTATTTATAATTAACTATGACGGGATAGAATTGTTTCCATAATTAGCATCAGCGCGTACCATTCTACTGGATGCGCGCTGACTAAGAAAAGAAGCTTTAATATCAGGTTTAGTATAGTGAGCTTTCTACTGGAATACATAATTATTACTTCTTATTATCTATAGATAATGAATTATCTTAACAATGAAGTATGCAATTCACTAACTTTTTTGCGTCCATAAGCACGATAAGAATACTGGTCATCTTTGTCTACTTCGAATTTTGTAATCCAACTCTTCTTTTGAAAAATACTTAATATATCTCGATTTATATCGTTGACCGCAAATTTAGGACGTTTAAAATCAAATAAACTCAGTAATTCATCCTGCTGTAGGATCCTCAGACACTTCTTTGCTTGCGCTTCATTCATATTTGGAAGATGTAGAGCGAACAATTTCATTTTCGTGTCCTCTTCAATGTTACTTAATTCAAAAAGTTCAGAGAGAAGTTCAAAAGGTATAGAATATTCTTCAGTGATAATGTCTGTTATATACTCTATTGAGATACGTTTTATTTCTGCTCGAATATCAATACCTTCCTTAGGATAACCACTGAGCAAAAAAGGAATATCGTCCACATTCAAGTTGTGATTAAGAATGTGGATTTTCACTACATGGGAATATTCTTTTTGTCTTAATGATAGTTCTTCTGTAGTGAATTGAAGTAACTTAATCTTGTATTCGTCATTTACGTTTTGTTCTTCAAGAATCAAAAGCATTTCGTTGAAATCGAAGTTATCATCGGAAATAATTTCAACATACTTAGAAATATTGTACACTATGAACGATAATACTTGATTAGGATAATACTCTCTCATAAATAACAGTACTTCAGCTGTCATTTTTATGATTCTTAAATTAATTAAAATTAATATCTTTTCATCTGATATATCTTGTATTGCAAATGATTTATATGACCAATTAATTACTTTCAAAATATGATTGTACCTTTCATTAGATAACTTGTTACATTTAACAACAGAACTGAAAAACAACGAAGTAGCATTTTCTCCAAAAACTGTGTTGATAGATGCAGTATTAAAACATAATTCTTCGTTATTTCCATTGATAAATTCGACAAGGAACGTATCTAATCCATTTTCACTATGGAAATAATAAGTAAGTATATTGTCTTCCGTATAAACAACAAGATTCCTTTGTAATAGTAAACACCACAGTTCTGAGTTATTAACATCATCTAATCGTGTAATAACAGTTTGTAAGACACTAATGTATGTCTTCTTATACTGGTCTTCAATCTCTGAGTTATTGAGTATTTCAAGTACAGCTGATTCTTCATCTGCAATACAATTATCACAAACATCGAAATACACCGTAAGATAATGATTTATATTTTCTTCTACATACCGTGCTAATGGCTCATTCGGTTTAGAAATAATCATCGTATAATTTTTCTTTTTGAAATCAATACTTTCTGAATACCCATAAACAACTTCTAAAATTAACGAAATCCAGTTAAAAGTTAGTTGATATAGATTGTTCTTATATACTGCAGTGAAAAGTGCGTTGCTTGACCTTTCATACTCAATCCATGTAAATCTAACATCGATCAATAAAAGTCCATGAATTATTTTTTCGATGTTAGGATTATCAATGTTCAAGAATTTTTGGTTTGTAGATATATATTTTGAAAGAAAACCATTCTCATCAAGTACTTTAATATCCTCATCAGAAGAATAATAGAATGTATTGATTGCATATTGTTTTTTCTGCTCTTCGTCAAAGTCACTATGACTTAAAATACATTCAAAAACGTCGCCCCAAATATTATTTATAGCTTCGATAAAGAGATTTGTTTCTGTCTTTAATTCTAAAAATTCACCAATAAATTTGAAGTTATTGGTAACCTTCAGTTGCAAAAGAAAGCTTGACAAAAACTCGTTATAGCGCTCCTTATTCTGTAACAGGTAGCAAAATAAATCAAAATTAAGAATTTCGATTTGATCAAAATTTGAAATATGCAATCTAGAAAGAACCAGTTTCGGATCTTTAAGTGAATATGCATATTCTTTAGGTAGTTGATCAGTGACGCTACGTAAAAATATCTTATCTATGCGGCTTAAACTATTTTCATAGAAATAGGTCATGTAATCTTGATAGGTTTCATCAATATACCCGTTTCGAATCAAGTATTTAATAAGATCAAAGTAAGGACTCTCTTTAATCTCTTCATACTTATACTCAGTTCCTATTTCATTAGTGAAGGTCACGCCAAAAAATGAGTCAATGTTATCTTTTGTAATAAGATCTTTGATACGAGAATTTTGAATAATTGATATTTGTCTTTTTAAACTTTGGATATCTTCTTGAAGATGCTTAATTTGATCGCTATTCTTCCTTTCTATAGCTTGTTTTCGTGCATTATACACTTCATTTTGGGCAAGCTTATTGAGTCCCTCTTGTATGTCATAATTTCTTGTACCACTATAAGAATTATAAAAGGTTACTGCCTCCGGGTTATTTTTCATTGCACGAATAAATTCTACACGTGTCTTAAAATGGTCCTCTGTATTCCCTAATACTGACAGTCCGTCTCTGTTAGTTATTAAATAAACCGCATCCAATTCATCAACACTATCGAGAAAATCATCGTTAGTTTGTTGAATAAGCTCTTTAATATTTTGAATCTTTTTATTGTTGCTTTCAATTTCATTACATATATACTTACTTTTACTCTCAAATACTGTATGCACATATCCCCTCCCTAGCTGTAATTCACTGAAATCTCTCGGGAATAAGTTTTTATAAACAATTATAGCAAGAAGCTTGTTGCTTCTTAGGTCTGTAGATTGAATTCTACTGTTATAAATAATAAACTCGTTATAAATATTTTTAAGAATTCTCATATCATCAACATATAACGATAACCCTTGCAAAAAATTCTCGTCAAATAATTCAAAAATCTTTCCCTGCTTAAAGTGCTCAATAAATTGATTATAAGAATTAGAGCCATCAATGACCGGAACGATAGGTAGTATAAAATCAAAAAATTTTGTTCGATCTTTTGAAATAAAGATATCATCACGCAACAAATAGAAAAAACGAATCGGTTCTTTCTTATCCTTCACTCTATTAAAGTTGATAAGTGTATTAACTTCTCGTAACCTCTCAAAAATTTGTTTCACATTGTACCTGTCCATATCTTCAAAAACAATTACATCTGAACCGGAATTTGCGAATAAATATAAGACTTCATTTAGGTATTTATCAAATAATGAATCATCATTCTTTTCAAGAATTTCGATTTCTGCACTTTGCAGTTTTATCTTACGAAGAGTGTTTCTATATTTTTGAGATCTAATTGTCAGGTATATAGATCTGCATCCAATAAGTACACAAACAAATCCACTTAATATAGGTAACGCAGGGAAAGTGGTCCAGCTCAATATATTTTTAAGCCACCCAACAGATAGACCAGAAATTATTGTGCTCCACTTATCAAAAAATACAATATAAGCCAAGAAAGCAAGAAATGCTGTGATAATTAATGTATTTCCAATACACTTTCTAGTGTAAATTTTTTGCTTAACTTTAAAGTTAGTCTGAGGAATATTTTTGGGGTCAACTTGATGAATAAGCTGATTAATTATTTTCCCTTCCAGAATAGTTTCACTAATATTACTTTCACTATTACCGTTATCAGCTGATTTAAAATGTGCAAGAGAAATATGTAAAAATTGAAGATCCTTATGTGCCTTCTTGTAAGATTCAATGACACTACTTTTACCTGAACCATAGGCACCGGAAACTGCTACATTTTTAATATCATTGTTATTAAAAATAAAATTAAACGCTTCTTCATAAATTTTTAGATTCGCATTATCTATAGGGGTTAATTTTTGAAAAATATAGTCCCTATCCTCCATTCCTGCCTTCTCCTCCTCGTTTTAGTTATTAATGTTCCTTGTTACATTGAACCATATGGGTTTTGCCACTACATACTATATAAAACTGAACGACAGTACAAACCTCTAATTTGAAAGAGATTCATACTGTCGTTTATGACATTGAGGGTACAATCAATTAGCATTCCTTCTAAAAACTAAATTCGATAAATTTAACGTCATTTCCTCTTTTCTCTACAAACAATTTTGAAAGCTCGTCAGTTTGTTATTGGTGGGCTGCAATTCTTTTTCCATAGATTCACTGCTCATGGAAGAGAATGATGTATGGGGAACCCCTCCGTACTTTTCGGATTTCACGCCTTTATCCTTTATTACTTACTGCTTGTGCTCTTTGCGCCGTCCGACTTTGGCCCATTCGCTTTTTTAGTACCTTTGCTTGTGTAAGGTTTTGGTTTGTTTTTTGCTCTTCTTTCACTAGCTTGCCATCTAGTCCAGCCCTTTTTGTCCGTTCCTCTGCCTGTTCCGCCTTTGCCCTTAGCTTTGCTCATATAATCACTCCATGATTGTTTGTATATAGAGTTCCCTGTACCTGGGTGGTTTTAATCCTTATTTGCGACCTAAGAGCTAACTATATCAAAGCTAAGCATTAGAATCAAAGTCCCCTCACCATTGGAATATATGGAAGTTGCACGTAATAATAAATAATAACCCTATCTAGCTAGTTCTATTTCATAACCTGCCAACTTTTAAAATCATGAACAGCAAATCCGGCATAGCTCGCATAGCAGGTCAATTGGTTGTGGGCGGCTTGCAGCTCCTTTTCCATTGCTTCATTGCTCATAGCGTAGAAGGATGTCCGCGGACCCTCCGAACTTTTTACTGTCTCCACGGCAATGACAATTTGCTTTTTCAGTGTGGAGGCCTCCCTCAACATGGCTTGTGCATTTTCCACAATCCCGTTTTTGCCTACTGCATGATTCCGATAATTCATGATCACGAGGCAATCGAATTTTTCCAAAAGCCATGCGCTCATGCTGTAATCCGTCCCTGGCACTTTGATCGTATTCAGCCAATACGGAACGTCCATCGTAATTTTGAGATCGTTCCCCTTGGTTTCCTTCTCAATCAGTCGCAAGTTGTCCATCCAGCCTTCCAAAAGCACCTTATTGTCTTTCTTCCATTCGCTTAAGCGATAAGGCTCAATATCGAAATGTAGTCCCGCAAACCTTGCCTCCGCTTCGACGGACGCATTGTAGGCGCTGACCCAAGCAATGAATTTTTTTATCTTATCCTGGTTTTTCTTATAAGCCCATTCGGGACGTCCCTCTAGCGCCTCTACTTGAATCCCCTGTTCCTTGGCGCTGCGAACAAAGCTTTCATAGATCGCCGGGGCCATATCGGTATTAATTTGAAGGTAGATGGTAGTCACATTGCGTTCTCTAGCAAAGCTTATCGCCTTGTCTGAATCCCTTACGATCACTTGGCTGTCCCATATCCACGTCCCTTTTGGCACATTGCTGACGGCCGTCATGATGCTGACCTGATTCTGCTTCGGCTGCCATTCCACTTGAGCATGAAAGGCCTCGCTAATGAAGCGCAGCGGAACCATGGTGCGGCCGTTCTTGACCAATGCGCCCCCGCCAAATGTTACCGTCTTTCCGTTGACCTCTGCATGATTGTCGCCGATTCCCAAGGTGATCGTATCATTTTTATACAAAAACGATATTTGGTTTGATGCCCCATTCCACTTTGCTTTTGCACCAAGCTTTTCAGAGACGAATTTGGCAGGAACCATGGTCAGGTTGGTAGCAGCGTCCACATAAGGGAGTTCGTCCGGAAAGGCTACTTCTCTTCCATCCACCTCGACTCGAAGTGAAGAAGCATAGACGTTAGGGAGATTGAATCCAACACTCATACCTATACATATAACTGTCATGCATAAAAGCAATCTTTTCATAATGTGTGCTACCTCAGCTTTTCTATTTGTAGTTCTGACATACAAGGAGATTATAAAACGCAAAATTTCTGGCAACAAGACCCATTTCTGTGTGGGGCATATCGTCCTATTAGCATACTTCGCAGACCCAGAGAACAACTATTGGGAGGTCGCTTGGAATCCAGATTCCGTGTTTGACGAGCGAGGGGCAATGTTGTCCTTTTAGAAGCAGCAAGGAGTTCATCATCGGATGAACTCCTTTTTTACTAGCATTCAAATGGAGAATGATGCGGTGCACCACCAATACCCTATCATTTCATTGGAATGATGAATCCTATATTTGAAACCACTTACTCATAGTATCCTTCTGTTGACTTCCGAAACCCCTTGAACTGATTGGCATCATGCCCGAACCATACTTGGGAGTTCGTTCGTGTCGCAAGCGTACGGATACGCTCGACCGTACTCCGGTATCCAAGCAAGTCATACAGATTGCCTGGCGGTCTCACCGGTGGGCCATAGCTCTCTGCCGTATAAATGGTATCGGAAGCAAGGATGATTCCACCCGTTTCCGGCAAGTTGATTTGCAAGCCGAGCATGCCCCAAGCATGCCCACTACCGAAGTTCAGCAGCGTAATACCCTCGGCCAGTTCCAGTTGATCCTCTGTCCGCTTTATCGTTTTCCACTGTAGGTTATTTTTGATCCAAGCATCGATGTCGGCCCATATGTAGCCCCCTTCTTTTTCGTTGCGGGCATACGTTTGCAAAGCTCCGTTCAACTCATCCTCGTGAACGATAATGGTCGCGTTCGTAAACAGTTCCAGACATCCTGCATGATCTAGATGTAAATGAGAAGCCACGACATACTTGATATCCTGAGGAGATACGTTCAATTGTTCCAGCCGATTATGCAGATAACATTCCTCACTGGCTGTCCACGGAAAAAGCATTTGTATCGATTCAGCCCACCGGCCCTCCTTGCCCATCCCATTCGGATTGCAAGCTGTATCGAACAGAATCTTGCCCTCTGGATGATCAATTAACACTGTATAGATAGGAAACTCCACAAATTCGGTCGCCGCATTCGGATTCTGAACCGTAGCCGGATTATGCATGGCAATCAACCAGTTCTTATCCATGCTCATGCGGCCGTTATCCATCACATACAGCTTTGGACGAGCCTTGATCACATTTGTCATCTTCATTTCCTCCCAATTAAACAGCTAAGTTTTCACCTACATGTGTTTTCATTCGAAGTCCCTATTACTTTATGACTAAGAATGACGCCTATTCCGTTGATATAGACATACAATAATATATTTTATAAACTAAAATTACAAAAGTAGGCACTTTTTGGTGTCCAGGATACTTCAAGGTGCATAGGAGGGAGATCATTTGACATCTTCACCAACAACAAAGCACCCTGACATCTCGTTGGCAGGGTGCGGCTATAGCAGAGTACTTGAAATCATTTCGAACAAATGGACTTCACTTGTCATTTATGCCTTGGAGAACGGAAGCATCCGATATGGGGAAATGGGAAGGAGAATCGAGGGGATCTCTAAAAAAATGCTGACGCAGACAGTACGGAAACTGGAACGGGATGGGCTGGTTCAACGACATATTACACCAACCGTGCCTCCGGCCGTTGAATACTCGCTAACGCCCCTAGGCGAATCCTTGCTTCAGCCAATGAAAGAGCTAAGGCAATGGGCAAGGGCTCATTATGCAAATGTCGAAGCGTCAAGAGCTGCGTATGATCTGGCGAACGAAAAAGACCCTCAATCTTCCACAAATTAAAGTTATATAAATTATAGCTGGAAGATTCGTAAGATACAGATATGAAAAAAACAAGCATAATGACGTTCCATCTCTCGGAATATCATTATGCTTGCTTTTTGTTAGCTATCCTTACACTTTAACAGCAGACATTTCACGATAACCCGTTCAAGTAGTTGCTGCCGTTGTTTCTCATAAATCTGCGTCTTTAATGAAAATAATCTTAACTCCGATCACCTGATTCTGCCCGTTGACGGCATAATACGCCGCATACGCTCCATCGCCAAATCCTGTGCGAGAAACTACTCCACCATCCAGCACACCGGCCTCTTCACCGCTCTCTGTAATATCGCAGCAAGCGTAATACCATTCGCTGTCCGTATCATTGGGTTCTGTACTATCTGTAACGGCATCGGGAATTCGATATTTGCTTGCGTCAAAGATTCCGGCCTGTCCGCTATCCACTCCAATAATAAAGTTCCCTTTCACCCATTCAAGGGTCCCCAGCTTATCGGCAACCGAGTTATGACACGCTATGAGCTTCGCGCATGCTTCGCCCCAATCACGAACCTCTTTCTTGTCAACGTAAGCGTCCCAGGCTCCCTGCAGCACATTGCCCAACACACCCATAATGATCGTATTCTCATCCAAGTCATAGCATGGATCGGATACAACCAGTTTCCCGGAGGTGACTTCAAATTGCCCTAATGAAATCATGATCGTTTCTCATCGTCCCTTCTCATCATCTCTTAGTATGCGTATCATTTCTAACTAACTTCGTTACTAAATGTTCCTAAAAACGAATGTTCTATGGTATTCTAAAGCTTTTTGAGATGGATACAGAATCTGATTATTCGGTAGTCGTATTTCTTTTTCATGGTATCTTAAATAATAGTCTGATTTTAATAGCGGGCTTACTAATACTCGATAATCTGAATCTATAGTGATTAATCCAGCGTCAAATAAACGATGTAGATCAACTCGTAACACTATTCCATTTTGAATGTGATTGCTACAATCATTAATGTAGTGTTGAATATGGGCTCCTTCTAATATATCACGGCATCGTTCTCCAGTAATCGCACATTCGAAATGATATGCTTCTAAGACACTTAACCTAAATAGTGATTGCCCTTTACGATCTTTATTTTTGCTAACTTTATAAGAAACCTTCTGTTCATTGACTAAATTAAAATCAGTATATTTTATGTCTCCATATTCAATTGGATTGAAAAAATCATTTTCGAAATATTTCATTTTTACAACTTGTGGTGGAAAAGATATCTTATATTGTTCAGGCGAAAAGTACTTCTCTTCATCAAAAAAAATTGCATTTTCTAAAACAATGCACCCTATTACAGGATTATCATTTAAACGATCTAAAATAGAATTTTTTTGGACATATTTCGAACATCGAGACACTAATTCGGTTAAACAAGTTACTCCGTTTCCATTGCCAAACCTATTCCAAGCTTCTGTAGCAGTTAAATTAACATAATATTTAAAATGACCATATCCACCAATTTTCCTAATTGGTGACTTAAGCATGAAGTAAAATTTATCTCCCCTTTTCAGTCTTTTGACATTCCAAGGCGTAGGAGTCCAAAAATTAATTTCTTCGTGTACTACATTACTCTTCAAAAAATTAAACCAATCTATATCAGTCGGTGCAATTGAAATCAATGTATTTAAACCCCCACGATCACAATTTACAAAGATTAATCCACGATGATGTCATTGAGATTGTAGAAATCTTTTTCCCTTAACCCGTTCATAATATGAGCTGAACAATGGCGCTGTTGTTAGATTACTTCTTCTTTCTCTTTCTCATCTTCGGTTCCCACTTATTGCCGCAATTCATGCAAGAATTGACCAGCTTGTTGCTCCCTGAAAATCCCGTTAAGACCCCTATTAGCATAAAGAATAACATAATAATAGGGCCACCTATTGCAAAGCCAATGATGATCCCCAATATAGTCAGTAGGCATCCACCTGAAAATGCGGTCCCCACACTATACCCTCTTTGCCCCCCGACGATCTGCGTAGAACCGCATTTCTCACAGCGGACTGCATCATTACGTTCTATCGGTTCGCCACTCGTATGGTTGCTAGGATTGGATACTCGATTTCCTTTTAAACTTGGTGTTCTCCACTGGCTGCTGGATGATGTTCTAACACTTTGAGAACCAGCTGGCCCACTGGGTCGTTTCCCTGTTGAGGTTCGGTTCGGTCGTTGCACGTAATTAACTCCCCTTCTGATAAACATAATTCGATAGGAATAAGGTCATGCCAGCACTGCTGAGCTAGGTGCCTGTATCCCTACTTCTTTTCTCCTATGTAATGACCATTCTTAATGGTAAACAAATCAAACTCCTCTTTCAATCAAGTTTTTCCCAATTCCGATATTCATCGATTGATATCCATTGAATAAATAGTACCGAGTTATCGAGCTATAGAGTTGTTCAAGAAACAAGATACATACGCAACCTAAACGCTAAGAACCCGAGAGGAGCACGCTTTATCGTGTCACCACTCGGGTTCTTAGGCTTCAGCCTTCATGTTATGCAATACTATTGGAATGTCGTAATAATAAGCCAGATATTGAGAATCGTTAATACTACGGAAGTGACCCAGGCGAGAATAACGACCCATAATTTATTTTTAAATTCGCCCATCAGTTTCTCATCGCTCGTAAAGAGGGTCAAAGGAATGATGGAAAACGGCAATGCGACGCTTAGAAATACTTGTGAATAGATCAATAATTTCTCGACTACAGATTCCGTACTCCCGAACACGAGAATACATACAACAACCGGTATAATGGCCACAAGACGAGTAATCATCCGTCTAGCCCACAGCGGCATTTTCATATGGATGAAGCCTTCCATGATGATTTGCCCGGATAAGGTTCCCGTGATCGTTGAATTTTGGCCTGATGCCAGCAGAGCGACGGCAAACAATACACTCAGTACAGGGCTGGCAATCGCACCGACAATCGAGCTGTCATTCAGTGCGCGGTATAACTGCCCCAGCGTATCCAAGGAGCCGCTGTAACCAAAGAACAGAGATGCACCTAGAATGAGCAGTAAGCAGTTCACCACAAACGCAACGGTTAGTTGTATATTGGAATCGATCGTCGCAAATTTGACCGCTTCTTTGAGCGATTCTCGATTTCCACGATCATATTGGCGCGCCTGCACAATCGACGAATGCAAATATAAGTTGTGCGGCATCACCGTGGCGCCGACGATACCTAGAGCGATAAACAAAGCTCCCTCATTAAATACGATCTGCGATCGTGGAATAAATCCTTCAAGCATTTGCGCCACATTCGGCTGTGCAATAATGACTTCATACAGAAACACAACAAGGATCGTTGCAATCAAGGTAACGACGATGGCTTCAATTTTGCGAAAACCATATCGCGCTAGAATCAATAATAAAAACACATCAAGTACAGTAATGAATACCCCGACGAGTAAAGGGATATTGAACAATAAATTAAGAGCCACCGCACTGCCGATAACCTCAGCTATATCTGTAGCCATAATGGCCAGCTCTGTAATAATCCATAGGGCAAAGCCCCATTTTCTGCCTGTCTTCAACCGGGTTACTTGTGCCAAGTCCATCCCGGTCACAATTCCTAACTTCGCAGACATGCTCTGCAATAGCATGGCAATCAGACTGGAGATGAGAATAACCGACAACAGCAAATAACCAAACTGCGACCCACCCGCAATGGAGGTAACCCAGTTGCCAGGATCCATATATCCGACTGCGACTAATGCACCCGGTCCTGAATAAGCCAGCAGCTTTCTCCAGAAACCTGCATTCTCAGGTATCGGAACCGTATTATTAATTTCCTCTAAACTCGATCCATTTTGTGTTTTGTGAAAGAGTTTTCCTTTTCCTGATTCCATAATCAGCCCACCTTTTTTCCACGCCCAAAAAAGTTTCCTACTATCAACTTTTAATCATTGTATACTTTTTTCTGAAAATTTCAAGTGTTAGACATGCCTCATGCGCACTTTTTTATACGGAAAAGGCGACCGTTCCCTGTGTCAATCCAGAGAAGCGACCGCCTCTTCATTTCTTAGTATGTGCTATTGTTAAAAGATTACCTATTGTCTTACGCTAACATTACACGAGCATACCCGCAATTGCAGCACTCAGCAAGTTCGCAAGTGTTGCAGCAATGATCGCGCGGAAGCCAAGCTCAGCGAGATCCTGTCTGCGGGAAGGAGCTATACCGCCCAGACCTCCAATAAGCAGCGCGATGGCTGCCAGATTGGCAAAGCCGCACAACGCAAAGCTGATGATGACTACGCTCTTCGGAGACAAGCTTGCAATCTCAGGCGCGAACGAAGTGTACGCGACGAATTCATTCAAGACGAACTTCTGTCCGATGAAGGAACCTGCTTGCAGCGCTTCGCTCCATGGCACACCGATCAAGAAGGCAATCGGTGCGAACAGGTAGCCGAGAATTTGCTCGAGCGTCAATGCTTCAATGCCGAACACGCCGCCAACCCAGCCGATGATCATGTTCACTAGGAAAATGAGCGAGATGAACGCCAGAAGCATCGCTCCTACACCAGCAGCAATTTTCAGACCGTCCGAGGCACCGCGAGCGGCAGCGTCGATCACATTACGGGATTCCGTATCCTTGACCATCTGAACCTTTTCCACTCGAAGATGATGCTCCGTTTCCGGCATCAAGATCTTGGCCATCAACAAGCCGCCTGGTGCTCCCATGAATGCTGCCGCAAGCAAGTATTCAATCGGTACGCCGAGCATTGCATATCCGCCAAGCACGGAGCCGGATACGCACGCCAGCCCGCCGACCATAATCGCGAACAGCTCCGACTTGGTCATTTTCTCGATATAAGGCTTAACGACAAGCGGTGCTTCGGTTGGACCGAGGAAAATATTCGCTGCCGCTGACATAGATTCTGTTTCGCTCGTCTTGAGTACTTTAGACAGAAATCCGCCAATGATTTTCGTTGCCCACTGCATAATGCCGAGGTAATACAGAACTGCGATTAAGGAACAGAAGAAAATAATGATCGGCAGCACCTGCAGTGCGAACGTAAAGCCCGCCTTCTCTGCCCCGAGTATTCCGCCGAACAAGAACTGAATCCCTGCATTCGTGGAATCGATGATGCTCTGAACAACTTTGGACAAGTAGTTCAGCATCGTCTTGCCGAATTCCCATTTCAGTACGATTAACGCGAAAATAAATTGAATTGCGAACGCGCCAATGACCGTTCTCGGATTAATCGCCTTGCGATTTTTAGATAATGCCAGTGCTATAACGAGAATGCCTAAAATGCCTAGAAGCCCCCAAATGTATTGCATATACAGATCCTTTCTTCATCGAGTCTATAGCCAAGATTGTAATACGAAAGGGTCGGATAGACCTCTTCATTTTCACTTGCATGAATTCGAATATTCTATGTTAGTTTATGGATTTTAATACATCAAATAGCATTCCTTTAAACGCATCGCGATCGATCGCTTCACATACGCGAACATTGAGCGTGCGCTCCAAGCGATTGTTAATGTCGACGAGGCTGTAGCCTCTTGTCAGCTCGCCCACCGTCTCTACATCAACATGATAGAGATGAGAGTTCGTCATAATCGACTCATCTGCCGCAACTGCTGCCAACAGTGTATCTGGATGCGTTGTACCATTCAGACGGTGAACAGTCTTGTTGAAACGCATGACGACCTTGTTCACGTCCTTGAAGAATTTCGCACCCTTAGAGCCGAGCTGCTCGATTTCCGCATGATCATTGTCATCCATAATGGAATATTGCGTGCACATTTCCCAGCCAACCATCGTGATTGGAATGCCTGAGTGAAGCACGATCTTAGCCGCTTCCGGGTCAACATAGAAGTTGTACTCTGCCGTCGGCGTAATGTTGCCAAGCGCATTGTTCGTGCCGCCCATAATATACAGATGCGGGATTAACGGTATAATCGTCGGGTCCTTCTTGATGGCCATCGCAATATTCGTCAGCGGCGCAATCGCCAGCAGATGGATTTCCCCAGGATTGTTATGCACCGTGTCAATTAAGAAATCAACCGCATGTCCAGTTGCAGGGGATTGAATCGCCTTTTCGAAAAAGGAATCGCCCATCCCGTCCTTGCCGTGTACATCCTCTACAGTACGATGCTCTTTGTGACCCAGTCCCATAATTGGGCCTTCGTATCCTTTGTACACCGGAACCTTGCCGCTATGTCCTGCAACTTGAACCGTATACAGTGCATTTTCCACCTGTTGATCGAACTGCACATTACCGCCTGTAATCATAATGCCTTCGACTTGGAAATAGTGAAGGGCCGTTAAGATCGCGATTGTATCGTCTCCTGCTGTGTCGGTATCAATAATGACGCGTTTCTTCTCTGACATTATGACTCCCTCTTCTCTGTTGCTTTTTTCGCTAGGTCTGTCATGTAATCGAAGAATGCATCGCGGTCTACATCGTATACGACCTGTACCGGACGACCGTCTGCCATTTCTACCGTGCGGCCTTGGCTAGCACCTTCGGTAATTACCTTGCTGTTCACCGTCTGTACCTTCACAAGATCGCTCTTGCCAACGAAGGCAGTCGTTAATACATCCCACAGATAATACGTCGAGTTCGTGGAGAAATGAACGAGCGGCGGCACCATAGCGTAGCATTGACCGAGGAAATCAACCCCGATATGCTTGCGCTCTGCAGCCCAGCGTTCACGAACATCCAGTGTAAGCGGTACTTGGTTCGTGCTCTCCAGCGCTACGAGATCAATCTCGATTCCGCTCTCCCACACGCGAGCAGCAGCATCCGGATCCCAGAATACATTCCATTCTGCCGTTCCGTCATGCTCAGGCTCATGCACATTGCCCGCTTCGCGGAATGTACCGCCCATCCATACAAGGCGTTCTACCTTCTCTTCAATTGTTGGATCCATATCTAATGCGCGAGCAAGATCAGTCAGCGGACCTGTGAACAACAAGGTCGTCTTGCCTTCCGTTGCACGCAGCGTATCAATAATGTGTTCATGTGCTGGCTTGTCCGCAACCGGAGTTACGACCTTGCCAGATTCATTCAAGAGCGGCAGAGCATCCACGTAGAATGCATGCATGCGCCAGTCTTTCGGGAAAGGATTTTTCCCACGCGAATTAGACGCTGCTACATCTAGCCCGCCTGTTCCGAAGCGATCAATGATTTTACGGCTTGCAAACATCGCCGGTTCTAAGTAGCAATCCGCTGGAATAACGGATACACCTGTCAACTCAACGTTATCCATTTGCAATAACAAAAACAAAGAAATCAAATCATCAACGCCGCCATCGTGGTTAAAATAAATCTTTTTCTTCATCTTGTCTCCATTCCATACATCAACACTTCATGTGAAGTAAATGTATTCTATGTTATGTCCGTACAAAGTGTCGCAAAACCGAACAAACGAAAAAGATTTTTATCGCATTATTCGGATTCCGTTATAAATAATACTAAATTTTCTTTTAAAAATATATAGTTAAAAGAAAAAATATTGGTTTCTAAAGTAATTAGTTTGTACTTATTTACAAAAAATCCCCTCAGTAAAGAGAAAACTTCGTGATGTAACTATCTACATAGATTATGATACATCAAAATTATTGTTATTATTGTCTAACTGTATAATTTACTTCATACTTTTTAAAAGTGGTTCTGATTACCCCTGCCAATGTTGCCGAATTCAAGTAAGGGTGCCCATAATGATATGATGTGTTTTGAATCTCTTCATTATAAATTTCAAAAAACTTAGTCAGATCTATACTTTTCTCCTTCAATTCATCATTAAATTTTTTATGATATATAAATTCATATTCCTTAATTCCTTGTTTTATCCAAAATGTATCGTAAAACGTAGTACCGTATGCACGAAGCCAGTCCCACATAATCTCTGGATCTGCGATATTGGGATTTTCGATATGACATCTTTTACAAAGCAACACTAAATTAGAAGCCGCGTCCTCCCCTCCCAAAGATGCAGGAATTATATGACACCTCTCTAAACTTTTCTCACATCCACATCTCCAGCATCGTTTGTGCGCCTCCGAAGTATCCACACTTAATCCACACTCATCGACTCTTGAGAACCAATAATCTACAATTTCCTGTTTTGATACTTTCATATTTTTTCTTGTCATGCTTATATCTCTCCTTTCATTAATACAAGTCACTTAATCATTAGCCATTCTAATATCTATCATCAATATAATATCCCATAAAATCTACAAAGTTTCTTACCCAATTCTGCCGAATACATATATAGTAGTAACTGATTCCTAAAACCTAATCCTCCTACGAAAGGAGAACAAATTGTGCAGCAGCGTCCATCTAGAACGCCAGTAAAACCTATCAACAGAACCACAATGAAATCACCCAGCAGAACAGCAGCGCCTGACAGAAATCGTAGAACACGCGAGCAGCCCAGAACGATTCGCCCTGCTTCGATCAACTCACAGTCAGGGAAATCGGCAAAAGTGACAGAACTTGATAAGACATCGACCAGCAAGCCTGCTGCTAAACCTGTGTCATCTTCACCCAAGGCTCCCGTAAATAGACAGGGGCAAGCAGTTGCTTCCCTTATGTTCAGCCTACTTGGTATCCTGTCATTTCTATACATATTGAATCATCTGAACGAGGTGATCAAGTATAACTCCATATTCACGTCCAAACTAAAGCCCGTCATGATTACGTCCTTTATCTTGAACATAATTGGATTTGCATTAGGGATCAGAGCGAGACATTCTGCGCGAGGCGGAGGGATAGCAATCGTTGGGGCGACATTTGCTTCGATTCCTCTAGGCATTTGCGTGGTTATTCTCCTTGTATTTATCCTGAAATTGACGGGTGTTCAACCTCTATGAGGGGGGCGCTCCCCCTTGTCGTACTTCTGAAATTACAAAAAGAGAGAGTGGCTCCCCACTCTCTGCCTGCCTACTTGATGATCCACTTATCTAGAAATGCCATCTATCCAATTCTATTCTTCGACCGAAGGCCCAACTACTGTCAGCATCATAATCGAGGTTTGGAATCTACCGCTTTCGGGAACGATGCATAGCACTTGCTGCCCTTCCATTAGATGTCCCTCATTCATGAGCTCCTCCAGCATAATGTATATCGAAGCGGAAGCCGTGTTTCCCTTTGTATATAAATTCGTAAACCATTTCTCTGCTGGTATTGATACCCCGCCCTTCTCCAACAACCGGAATATCTCATCTCTGAAAAAATGCGACGAGTAGTGGCAAACCATCCAATCGATGGTCTCAGGTTCAAACCGGCCTTCCTGCACCAGCTCCAAAAATCGACGAACACCTACCGTCGTGATTTCATTAACCAGTCTGACGTCTTGCTTCAGATTTAGAGCCCCTTGATCCGCCGCTTCATGAATGGATGCATAATCAAGCCACGAAGGAACTCCACTGTCCTTATCCATACCCGAATACATGCACACATCATACTCATTTGCATAGGACTTATTATCAATCCATTCGATGCGCAGCGATAACCCCTTCGCGGAGGGCTTGTCCTGCAATATAGCCGCGCCTGCACCATCCGACAGCATAAATCGCAAAAAGTCCGTGTCGAACGGCACACGCCCATTGCTATGTACAGACTGCGCCTCAAACTTCGTATGCTTAAATTCACGGCTCAGAAACTCACTGGCACAGGCGACTGCTGCTTCTTGTTCGCCAGATTTAATTTGTAAGTACGCATATTTAAGTGCCTGCATACCGCTAGCACATAAACCCGAATGCGAGGATATCTCCATTACTGGCAAGCCCGCTTCGGCATGTACCATACTCGCAAAACCAGGAAGAAGCAAATCGGGTCTCGTCGATCCTGTTGCTAGGAAGCCAATATCCTGCTTTGCTATATTTTCATTTCGTTCTAGTGCATCTCGTATTGCTAGAGCAGCCATTTCTGCGTTCGTATATAAACTCTGTTGTTCTTTGTTCATTGCGTAGTAGCGATATTTTATCTGATTCTTTTCAAGGATGATCCGCTTGGTCTTTGAGGTCTTACCCCCAATTTTGCCTAGATAATCTTCAATTTCATCATTACTAACCGGAGAGCCAGGAAGGAATTTACCTATACTTGTTATATAGACTTGATTCATGAAGCACCTCCATAAAATATGATATATTTCTTGATTATCATAGAATTTAATTAAATTGTAAAGTATTGGATTTTGTGAACAACAAAAAAAGAACGCTCTCTTTCCGTATCGGAGCGCTCTTCTTCCATTTTACTTTTCAAATGTATGCTACTACACGCTAACTAATCCTTATACGGATCGAACTCATCTGCTCCGGCCATACACACGCCGATCGGCTTTAATGTGTGCATCACTTCGATCGTTTCTGCATGTGCATCCAATACCTCCTGCAGCTTCCGATACACAAACGGACTCTCGTCCGTACCCGCTCCGCGCAGCTCGACGCCGAATGTGCGCACGGCCTCCATCATTTGCGCTGTCGTAATTTTACCGCCGCTTCGAGTTCGGGTCTTCCAGTTCATTTTGCCTGCCGCCTGCGTCCGGCTCATAATCCGTCCCGCGCCATGAACGGTGCTGTAATAAGCTTCGCTATTCTCTATGCTATCCTTGCCTTTCACAATTACCGATATGTCGCCCATACTGCCGCCGATAAAGCCGACCTGACCCGGTGCGGAAGGAGTCGCCCCTTTACGGACAACCACGACTTCCTTGCCGTTATGCGTTTCTTTCCATGCATAGTTATGGTGATTGTGCACCTCAAGATCAGCATCCGTACCCAGAATCGCCAGCACTTGCTCGATTACGTAATCCCGCCCCGCATAGGCATATCGCCCAGCCAGCTTCATGGCACGGTAATACATATCTCCAACCTCGCTGCTCAAATCAAGCAGGATAGGCGGCTGATCCATCTTCTCTCCTGGAGCACTCGCAAGGAACTCCCGTCCGACAGCCAGATTCATGAATCCGCTCGCCGTCTTATGCCCGAATCCTCTGCTCCCGAAATGATTCGCAACCCATAGGCGTCCCGTCCCTACTTCCTCGAACAAGTCTACAAAATGATTGCCGCTTCCGACGGTACCAAGCTGATTGCGAGCCAATGCTTTCAGCTTGTCATGCTCCTGCTTGCCAATCGCTTGATAGACGCTCCAGTCCGGATCATCGAAGAGATCGTGATCCACTTTCTCATTATTGACTCGCCCCATCCCGAAGGAGATTTTGCGGGCGATTTTGTCCATGATTTTCGGCAATCTAGGCTTGATTTCTTCTGCTGTCAAATGAGTACGGACTGCTTTGTTCCCGCAGGCAATGTCATATCCGACACCTGAAGGCGAGATTTGCCCGTCATAGACTACGACCCCGCCAATCGGCTGACTGTATCCTTTATGATGATCCGCCATCAGTAGGGCTTGAACCACATTACCCGTCTTAGCGCACATTTTCGCTTGCGCAACGGCGCTCTCCTCCGGGTTGCCCCAGACGCGTACGCCGTCTATTTGTTGATAAGCCATATACTTCTTCAACTCCAGTAAAGTATAATTTCTATTCGAATATTCAAACGCCTTTAGCTTCTCGCAACGCCTGAATTCGTTCTTTTACCGCTTCTTCAGTCTCTACTTCAAATAAATGAATGACCGCCCCGATGAGCTGCTCGCCCCAAGAAGCAGCGTCCCAGCCTTCCAACGCCCGCAGCGCCATATTCCGAGTGCTAACGACAGGACTGTTTAGACCGGCCTTAACGAGCCTCTCTCCAATACCAGCGAATCGCTCCAAGCTCTGCAAGATGCTGTCCAGACATTGATGTGCAATAAACTCTCTCCCAAGCCCCATCTCATCTCCCGGACCTGTAGCGATATCCTGCAGCGGCAGGTGTTCCTCAGCGAACTGAACCAGCTTCCGAATTCTGCTCGTGTCTTCTGATTTCATGAGCTGCAAGTAAAGGGAATCCTGCAGTGGATCCTCAGCAAGCTGATGATAAAGGGTTTCCCAAATATCTATCCCGAGCTTCCCTGCGCATGCTATACCGTAATAGCGATGCACCGATTCGCCCGATTCAATTGCATCCAGCACGTTCTCCTTCCATTTCGACTGGGCAAGGATCACTTGAACTGCTTCTATCGTATCGGTTCTAAGCTGCTCCGTCCATCCTGCAGACATTCGCTCGTTCCATCTCTCCTTCTCTTGGGCCAAGAAGTCGTGCAGATGGAGCATGACCGACAGGTGCTTAACCGTGGAACACATCTCTCGCGCCAACCTTACATAATCCGATAACACTTGTGGAGCATACTCATAATCATCGATATCCTCTGCGGGACCTCCATTTAACAAAGCTTCAATTATATCCGTCGCACCTTCATACAATTCGTGGTCAACCTGCTCGGCGGATAGCGCCCCCTGCAAGCCTCCATTTCTCGCACATATGCATGCCAAATATTCATCCATAATATTGTTCTGGCATCCATAGCGCAGCAGCCAATCTCGAATTTCCTGCGTCGCCGGCTCCAGCCTCTCAACGAGATGAATTTTCCCCCAACCATGAACATGCTTGGCTAATTCCCACAGCACCTCGTTGCTGTCGTCCATTCCATTCCGAATCGCAACTGCCGTATACAGCGTGAACTCATCATGCCTACCGAGCGTTAGAAGCAGCTCCTTCACGTGTTCATTTTGGAAAAGACCGAGCAGCGCAATACCGAACTTCACGACATTGCGATGTGCCCCATGCTCAGCGAGCCATACCGCTTCATGGAATACGGGCTCTGGTCGTATGCCTGGATGAGTACGTACCTGCTCCAATATATCGTCAATCATGCTGCTTATTTGAGCCGTCACGAGCTTCATATACAGTGCCTTTCGCGTGGCATGCTTCATCTCCTGAGATTGCTTCGCCAGTAATTCGACGATTTCGTCTACCTCTTCCTCCCGCTCACTGCCTGCTGCATGGTGACTGAGCACTCCGTCCAAGGCACCTGATGCCCACCGTAACTTGCTGTCAGCCCAGAATTCGTCGTCATCCGGCAAAGAGCCATTTACTGACTCCCCTTGATCTCGTATGTATGAATAAATGGAAGGTCTCCCCTTCCATGGTGCTGCTTGGTCAAAAGAAATAATCATCGTACTGTTCCCCTTTCCCGATCTTTCTTCTGCCTCTATCTTCGCTTATTTCCAATCCAATGAACATGGTAAAAGTATTACGACCATCCATGAAGCTGTTTATGTAATGGGCTGCAAACACGCGACTGACGCAATATATTATATACAAAACCTCTCTTGATTTATGGTAAAATTTATATATTATTCGCATAAGTGAGGTGCTGGACATGAACATTCGTGCAGTGAGAACATCCGATTATACCAGTGTAATTTCTGTTCTTAACGATTGGTGGGGCGGCAGAAATATGTCTGACATGCTGCCAAAATTGTTTTTTGTCCATTTTCAACAAACGAGCTTTGTTGCAGAACAAGACGGGGAAATGGTCGCCTTCTTAATTGGGTTCGTGTCGCAAACCTATCCGAACGAGGCTTATATTCATTTTATCGGTGTTCACCCGAATCATCGAAAGTCCGGGATCGCGAAAAGGCTGTACGAAGCGTTCTTCGATGCCGTACGGGAATACGATTGCGATATCGTCCGCTGTGTGACTTCACCCGTTAATACGACTTCGATCGCATTTCATACGCGGATGGGCTTCCGAATCGAAGAAGGAGACGGCGAGATAGATGGGGTGCCCGTACATACGAACTATGACGGAAGAGGCGGAAGCAGAGTGCTGTTTGTTATCTCTATCAAGTAAATCCTCCATTAAATAAGCGACATAGTTTGGATAAATGACAGCCGTTTCCCAGTACATACCGAGAAACGGCTTCCTACTTTTTGTTGACGATAAGCATCGCGTACGCTACTTCTTACACCTCGGTGGCTCCGTCCTTCGGCGGGACGGATATCCCCTGTTCTGCCGCTCTGCTCACCGATTCCCACGCCTCCCAGGTCGCAATGCGTTCCTTATAAGTGTTTCTGGCGATATCAAAAATCGCGCTTCCCAAAATAAGCCGCAAAGGCGGGTTCTCGCTATCCACCAGCTTCATAAGCGCTTCGGCAGCCAATGCAGGATCGCTATCTATCGAACTTTCCGCATACTGTTGGGCTAGCTCTTCTCGAAGAGAATGGTAAGCCTCTAATGGCTGGCTATAGCGCATCGTGTTGTATAAGTCCGTCCAATATCCGCCCGGCTCCACGAGCGTCAACTTGACCCCAAAGTGGGCTGCTTCCTGCGCTAACGCTTCGCTTAGGCCCTCTAGTGCAAATTTGCTTGCACTATACATGCCTGTCATTGGACCTGAGATTACTCCCCCTATGCTGGAAATTTGAATCAAATGCCCTGACCGCTGCTCACGCAAGTAAGGGAATACCGCCTGAGAGACCCATAGCGCCCCGAAAAAATTCGTTTCCATAAGATCTCTTGCATCGGCTTCGCTCAGTTCCTCGACCATGCCTAACGTCATCGTGCCCGCGTTGTTCACGACAATATCAAGACGCCCGAAATGCTCTACCGCCGCCTTTACGGTTGCAAATACAGATTCCCGCTCCCGGATATCAAGCCGCAAAAATAGCAGTGCATCTTGGTATTGCTCTTTCAGTGATTCTAACTTCCCGACGGTTCTGGCGACGGCTACAACCTGATCCCTTGCTTCTAGCGCAGCATTGGCAAATGCATAGCCCAGCCCCTTGCTGGCGCCCGTAATCAGCCACACGCGTCTCTTCTTATTCTTCCGATCTTCAGGATTGAACAGTTCCTGTGTTGTCATAGGAAATCCCCCCCTAACCAAAATAAAAAAACACAGACAAATGCTCTGCCTGTGCCAACTATAATCGGGTAGGAATATCCCTGTATAAGTCCATGTTCGAACAGCGCCAAAGAAGCCCTCGATAAAAAAGCGCAGGCAAATCCTCGCGACACTCGCCAAGACATGAACTAGACGGCATATGGACAGACTTATCCCGATTGCTCTGCTGACAGGCAGAGAAACAAAGAACCAATGAATGCAATTTGCATGGTTGGCTTATCGGGAACAATCTATCACACATAACCCTCCGCTCCTGTTAGATACCAATACTGTAACAAAGACGTCAGGAAATTTCAACCAAATATAAACTAACTAACACCTTCAACATTGCCTTTATCCTGACCAGTCTTCATGTTCCGTTTGTTAGGGCAGCACGCTCCCTCCATTATACCTGCTAAGGATGCAAAGAACCGCGGAATTTTGTCCTGTTCACTTAGAGAAGCTTAGGAAACTGTGTGCAGTTTAACAGATGATTCGAATATAGACTTTCAAATAAAAAAATCCCCTTCAGAGGGGATTGGTTGCTCCACTTACCTCTGAGGGGATACTGTATATTTTCTTATACTTTCTTCACATGGACGAAATCGAAATAAACTCTATCTTTTCCCCGGATCGTACGGCTCTCCGAGTGCGGTTGGTCCGCTCGTACGCCCAACTGCGAAGAGAAGCACCAGCAAGGTCAACAGGTAAGGAAGCATGTAGAACACTTCGGTCGGTATCGTCTTCGCCCAATCATAGATGACAACCTGATCCTTGAGCGCTTGGGCAAATCCGAAGAAAATCGCTGCGCCAAACGCCCCTATTGGGTTCCACTTCCCGAAGATGACCGCGGCAAGGGCAATAAAGCCTTGACCGGAGATCGTGCTCTGCGCGAAGCTGCTGTTCGCCGTTAAGGCGACCGTTGCGCCTCCTAGGGCAGCGATGGATCCCCCAACCAGAATGGATAACGTACGAAGACGATTGACCTTCACACCTGCCGTATCAGCTGCCCCAGGGTGTTCCCCAACCGCGCGCATCCGCAAGCCCAGCGGCGTCTTGTACATGACGAACCATACCACGAATACACAAATATAAGCGATATAGGTCGTTGGATATGCCGTAAAGAATGCTTTTCCGAAGAACGGAATGTCACTCAACAATGGGATGGACCATTTAAAAAACACCTCAATGATCGGCGTCTCCGCTGCTCCATCGAACAAGAGCTTTACCATGAAGAACGTCGAGCTCGCCGCCAGCAAGTTGACGACAATCCCGCTGATTACCTGATTTGCTTTAAATTTTATCGAAGCAAGTGCATGAATGCCGGAGAAGATCAGCGTGAAAATCATGGCACCGAGGAGACCTAACCAAGGCGAAGCACCACCAAGCCCCGCACTCTCCGCATAATGCGTCGTAACCGCAGCAGCGAATGCTCCCGATATCATAAACCCTTCAAGTCCCAGGTTAATAACACCGGTACGTTCGACGATCACCCCGCCGAGTGCGGCAAAGATCAATGCCGTGGCAAACACGAATGTTCCATTCAATAGATTGGCTAGAATATCCATGGTTTACCCCTCCTCCCGCTTCGATTTGCGTTTGAACATCTTGATGAACATGCGGATGGCTCCTGGAGCTGCCGCGAAGAAGATAATGATACTGATTACCATCTTAATCACTTCAGGAGGCACATCGGCACCGAAGCTCATTCCTTGCGCACCATAATACAAGCCGCCAAATAGAGCTGCGGACAAGGTTACCCCAACTGCCGTGTTCATGCCGAGAAGGGCTACCGCGATTCCATCGAACCCAATGCCAGAAGTATTAGGCGTAATCGCCATATACTTAAATACACCGAGAACTTCGAACGTGCCAATCAAGCCGCCAAGCGCGCCGGAGATAAAGAACGTACGAATCGCAATCTTAGATACATTCATCCCTGCGTATTCCGCAGCATGCCTATTGTATCCTACTGCACGAATCTCATAGCCCTTCTTAGTGCGGTTCATATAATAGTAATAACCGATAAGGATGAAGATGACGATGAAGAATCCCCAGTGAATACGAGCCCCGCTGAGCAGATCCGATAACCACGGAATCTGGATGTCCGCAGATTCATGGATCATTTGTGAACGGGATGTGCCTGCTTCAGCCATGTACGATTTGATTGCAATATGACTAATATATAGGGCAATCCAGTTCAGCATGATGCACGAGATAACTTCATTCAACCCGCGTTTGACTTTGAATATGGCGACCAGTGCCCCCCATATTCCACCGAACAAGGTTCCGACGAGTATCGCTACGATCCCATGAATGAATGGCGGCAATTCCAGCATATTTCCGACCATCAAGGCCCCGAGAGAGCCCATCACGATCTGCCCTTCCACCCCGATATTGAACATCCCGCCGCGGAATGCGATCGCAACCGCGAGACCTGATAGAATCAGTGGGACGATAGAACGCAGCGTTTCACCGATGTCATAGACACTACCGAAAATCTTATCTATCAACGAAGAATAGGCAAGCAATGGATCATATCCGCCAATCAGCATCACAATCGCGCCGATGACAATCCCAATCACAATGGAAATGACCGGTATCCAGATCGATTCTTGACGCAGAAGCTTGTTCACACGATTCAATTCGATTCGCCTCCTTGTCGTCTGCCCGCCATCATCAATCCTAGCTCTTGATCATTGGTCTCTTCCGGACGAGCTTCTCCTACGATTTGACCATTGAAGAGCACGATAATTCGATCAGCCACGTTCATGATTTCTTCCAATTCGAAGGATACGAGAAGGATGCCTTTGCCATTATCGCGTTCCGCAATGAGCGCCTTATGGACAAACTCAATCGCTCCAACATCGAGGCCGCGTGTCGGTTGCGCGGCGATCAACAGCTTGGGATGCCGATCAATTTCCCGCGCGATAATTAATTTCTGCTGGTTGCCTCCGGACATTGCACGTACCGGCACCTCGTATCCGGGAATACGGATATCGAATGATCTCACGTATTTCTCGGCGAGCGTTAACGCAGCTTTGTGATCCATAAGTCCGCCCTTCGTCAATTCAGGCTTATCATAGGTCTGCAAGATTGCATTCTCTGGCACGGTAAAGTCCAACACCAGACCATGCTTATGGCGATCCTGCGGAATATGCGACATTCCAGCTCGGCCAACCTCACGCGGAGTCTTGTTCACGACATTGACGCCGTCCAACTGAATCTCGCCCGATTCTACACGCCGCATGCCTGTTAATGCTTCGATTAACTCGGTTTGACCGTTCCCATCGACCCCCGCGATGCCGACGATTTCACCCGCACGAACCTGGAAGGAGAGGCCGTCTACCGCAAATTGTCCATTATCCCTGCGAACGTGTAAGTTGTTTACGTTTAGAATAGGCTGCATCGGATTGGCTGGAGCCTTCTCCGTCTTGAACCGCACTTCGCGGCCCACCATCTTCTCAGCCAATTCTTGAGGACTGGAATCCTTGACCATAACCGAGTCGATCACGCGCCCCCGGCGAATAATGGTGCACGTATCCGCAACCTCCATAATTTCCTTCAGCTTGTGCGTGATGATAATAATGGACTTGCCTTCACTCGCAAGCCGCTTCATAATGGCAAGCAGATCCGTAATCTCTTGAGGAGTCAGCACCGCCGTCGGCTCGTCCAAGATGACGATATCTGCGCCGCGGTACAGCGTCTTCAAGATTTCTACCCGCTGCTGCATTCCTACTGAAATATGCTCAATCTTGGCAGCAGGATCCACATTTAGGCCATACTGCTCCGATAATTGCCGAATTTTAGCTGAAGCACTTTTCAAATCGGTTCTCAGACCGGATTTCGGTTCCATGCCGAGAATGATATTTTCAGTTACTGTAAAAGGCTGTACAAGCTTGAAATGTTGATGCACCATCCCAATCCCCAGCTCAATCGCCCGGTTCGGGGTATCCATAATCACTTCTTGTCCGTTGACCCAAATAGAGCCTTCTGTTGGCTGATACAATCCGAATACGATATTCATCAATGTCGACTTGCCGGCACCATTCTCACCAAGCAATGCATGAATTTCGCCCTTCTTCAAGGCAAAGCAGATGTCTTCATTCGCGACGACGTCACCAAATCGCTTTGTGATTCCTTTTAACTCCAATACCGTCTCTGTATGCACCATTAGACTTGGCTCCTTCCTCCTCCAGAAACAACCCCCCGCTGATTAGGCGAGGGGAGCTTTTCGGTTCCAATCGGTTCTTTGCTTTACATTTCTGGTACGACAATTTCACCGTCAATAATTTTTTTGCGGTATTCTTCTACTTTCGCCAACACATCTGCCGGAACGTTCTTAGTGGATGTTGGTGCAATGTCAACACCGTTATCTTTGAGACCCATGTTCGTCACTTTACCGCCTGGGAAGTTGCCTTCTGCTAATTGCTTCGAGATTTCATAGACAGCGACATCAACTTTCTTGATCATGGACGTTAAGGTTACTTCATCGCCGAACGTCAGAGATTGGTCTTTATCTACCCCGATAACCCATACCTTTTGCCCTTGGGAGACACGCTCTTTCGCCTCGTTAAATACACCGTTGCCTGTCAATCCTGAAGCATGGAAAATAATATCTGCGCCGTCATTGTACATCGTTGCCGCAGCGGATTTCCCCATATCAACGCGTGTAAATTGCCCTGTATAGTTCACGGATAATTGCGCATTCGGATTTACGGCTTTGATCCCTTCACGGAAACCGGCTGCGAAGCGTTGGATTGGAGGGATTTCCATGCCGCCGACGAAGCCAATTTTATTCGATTTGGTCATCAAGCCAGCGATTACCCCTACTAAGTAGGCCCCTTCTTGTTCTTTGAAGGAAACAGCTGCAACGTTTGGCACAACAATGGAGGAATCAATGATGCCAAGCTTCGCATCCGGGTTTTCTTTGGCAATTTGCGTTATGGCGCCATCCAATGTATAAGCTGTCGCCCATGTGAGGTCATATCCGCCTTTGACGAATTGATTCAAATTTGGGATGACTTCAGAATCTTGTTTGGGTTCCGCGTATTTGACATCGTATCCAAAGTCAGCCTTCAACTTCTGCAATCCTTCCCATGCATTCTGGTTGAAGGATTTGTCATTGACGCTACCCAAGTCAGTAACCATACCGATTTTGAGCTTCTTACCGTCTGTTTCTCCAGTTGTGCCAGCTCCGCTCTTGGATTCATTCTTTGCACCACATGCGGTTAACACCATGGAAACCATCAATACGAATACAAGTATAAGATTCATCTTTTTCTTCATCTCTAGACCCTCCGACACATTATTTGTGAAAATCTATTTTCATTACCGGTAATGGGCTTCACTTGCCTTGAATTTCAGCCGCATCACGGTCATAATGAACAGTAAAAAGCTTCGTTTCAACACGGCTCTACTCTATGAATCTATCTTTTATGGACTAGCTTCAGTGATTTCAGTGATTTTCTAACATGCCACATATATTGGAAAGTGAGGGCATCTATGATGATTACAGACATAAGAAGCATTTCAATCTCTGAAGAACTATCAGATGAAGCAGTAGAGCGTATTATGCCTATGCTCAGCAAACGGCAATTCCGCAAGAATCAAGCTATTATCTACGAGAGCGATCATAATGGCGCGATGTGTTCCTTATTCGCTCCGGATCCATTAAAATATATAGCTTGTTCGAAGACAAAGAAATCATATATGGCGTTGCCTTCCCTGGCCATGTCGTCGGCGAGATCGAAGCCATCCATTATGATGATTACCGCATTGCCTCCATCGCTGCTATGGAAACCGTGCACACCTGGTATTTGAAGAAGCAAGATTTCCAGACCATTCTGGACGAGTATCCCAGCGTGCTGCGACGCTGTTACTGGCTGCTCGTAGAGAGCATCCGGATTCTTAATCGCAAAGCCCAGTACATCTCCTTCCTTGACACTCGTCTGAAGACGGCGAACCTCATCTATGACCTGTATTGCAACCTAGGACGGAAAGCCGAAGGTGAATCCGCTTACATAATTGGCTATAAATTAACGCATCATGTCATTGCTAATATGCTCGGTGTAACCCGCGAGTCCGTCTCCAAAGTATTAAAGGACTTCCAAGATGAAGGGATTATCTCGATTGAACAGAAAACGATCAAAATTGTTGATCTCCCCACGCTTCGCAGCATATGCGATCGTGTATGCTCTCATTCGCCTGACCAGCGCAGGTGGTACACAAAAGCTGGAGACAACTCGATTATAGATGGAGCGTAGAAGAAGTTCAGTTAAACGCTGCACTGTTTTTTTGTAATCTACTTCACAGAAAAGCGATAGCTTGCATTACTGAATTGATGTGTACACGTATGATAGGGTATTGGAGTAAAGCGTTTTCATGATTCATGCGCTTGAAAATGAAAAAGGAGGTACGTTCCAATGAGTGTACATATAGAAGCTAAAAAAGGTGAAATCGCACCCGTTGCCTTAATGCCTGGAGATCCGCTGCGCGCGAAGTATATTGCTGAGACATTCTTGGAAAACGCGAAATGCCATAACCAAGTCCGCGGGATGCTTGGGTTCACAGGGACATACAAAGGGAAGCCTGTTTCTGTGCAAGGTTCTGGGATGGGAGTTCCTTCATTCGCGATTTACGCAACAGAATTGATTCAAGATTATGATGTGAAGACGATCATTCGCATTGGAACATGCGGCGCGATTCAACATGATGTGAAGCTGCGCGACGTGCTTATCGCCCAAGCGGTATGTACGGATTCTTCGCTTAATACGAACCGGTTCCCGGGTTATGCATTCGCGCCGATTGGGAACTTCGATCTCATCAAGACAGCGTACGATATCGGCAAGGAGAAGAAACTAAATCTGCGTGTTGGGAACATCTTATGCTCTGATATCTTCTATACAGAGGACAATGACAAGGAAACGATGCTGAAGCTTGGCGCTTACGGCGTGTTGGCTGTTGAAATGGAGACTGCAGCATTGTACACGCTGGCGGCGAAGCATCAAATCAACGGACTTGCTATGTTCACAGTAAGCGACCATATCCTAACAGGTGAAGCGACGACATCCGAAGAGCGGCAATTGACGTTCAACGATATGATTGAAGTCGCTTTGGAGACAGCGATCCGCCAAGGGTAATGCTGCTTCACCGTAACCGTAACAAACCCGAATATGGGCGCATCAGGCATAAGCATACGCGATGCGTCATATTCGGGTGATGGCAATCAGTCTCACGGCACGTCCCCCTCTCCAACCATCCTCTCCGCCTAGTTTACCATATTTAGACAAAATTTTACACAAAAATCTTTTACTGTCTCACGATAAAATAGATCAAGAACAATACCGCAATCCCATACATGGCTGCCGTGACTTCAGAGCGCCGCCCCGTGACGATTTTGACCATCGGATAAGCAATGAAACCACATGCTATCCCATTCACGATACTGAATGATAACGGCATCACGAGCATCATCAGAAATGCTGGAAAAGCCTCCGTCAAGTCATCCCACTGAATATGTCTGACCCCTTGCATCATCAAACAGCCCACAATGATAAGCACAGGTGCAATCGCAGCATTCGGGATCAATTTCAAGATCGGAACAACGAACAATGCCGGAATAAACAGCAAACCTGCGATAAATGGCGTTAATCCAGATCTCCCCCCTGCCGCAATGCCTGTTGCGGATTCAGCAACCGTAGTCGTCGGGCTGCATCCGAGCATGGATGCCGTAATGATAGATAACGCGTTGGCTTGAAATGAACGCTTGAACTTCGAATGGTCCGGCAGCATGCCTAACTGCGCCCCCATATTCGCGAAGAGAATAACCATCAATAAGGAAAACACGGCAATCCAGAAATGAAAGCTGCTCAGCAGGCTAAAATCAAAAGCAAATAGCAGCTGCTCATACCCCGCCATGGAGAACGTGAAGCTATCCATTTTCGAGAAATCGACAATCCCAAGAACTCCCCCAATCAGTGTTCCTGCAATGATTCCAATCAGGAAGCTCCCCTTCACCCCGCGCAAAAACAGCGGTACTACGAGAGCAAGCGTCAATAGAGTCGTTAACGCATACGGATCGCTGAAGCTCGCCAATTGCACGAACGTACTCTCACTGGGTACGATAACGCCGCCATTTTTCAATCCTAGAAATCCAATGAACAATCCGATGCCTGCCGTCATGGCTCGTATCATCGATTCGGGTATCGTCTGCGACAAATAGAAGGCGCTTCTCGTCATCGAAATGCCAAAGAACAGAACACCTGCGATACAACTCGCTGCCAGTGCCTGCTGCCACGTCAGGCCGAAGGAGGCCACCAACGTAAAGACAAAAAACGCGTTATCCCCCATGCCTGGCGCCAGAATGAGCGGTGATTTCGCCCAGAATGCCATCAGCATGCATCCAACTATGGAAGACAGTACGGTCGCAATTGTCGCGGCTTCATACGGCATGCCCGCAATACTTAAGATAGCCCCGTTAACCGCAATAATATAGGCAATCGTAATAAATGAAGTCAGACCCGCCAGCATTTCCGTACGTATATTGGTCTCGGTGTCCCGAATTTGGAACAGTTCCTTCGCTTGTACCCTCAATTCTCCTCTTCCTCCATCCAATTATTCCTGATTATTACTTACGGTCAAACCATGATACAATAGTGCTGATCTCACTATGAAAGGATCTGAACGTATGATAGACATTGCTCAAATCCCACTTTTCTCTGAGATTCCACCTGGTGATTTAGCTGCACGTATCGCACCAATGCTTAAAGAACGTCATTATAAAAAAAATCATGTCTTCATGTTTGAAAATGACCATAGCGATGAGATCTTCATTCTTCGAACCGGCAAAGTCAAAATATACCGGATTCAAGATGGGAAGGAAGTTGTGCTCAGCATTCAACTCGCGGGTGAAATATTCGGCGAAGCCGAAGCCATTTCTGGCGATAACCATCGGATCTGCACCATCGAAGCGCTGGAACCGCTTATTGCCTGGCAGATCAGTAAGCCTGATTTTTTGCAAATCATTAAGGAATATCCTTCTGTTCTCCACAAAGCATATGGGATTATGTTTCAACGGGTGCGCGTCTTGAATCGCATGATCCGTTATATGACATTCTGTGATGTGCGAACGAAAGTCGCCAATCAAATTATGGACTTATACTATAATTTTGGTCAAGAAGATGGAACCGCTTACAAGATTGATATGAAAATCAATCATGCCCTGCTCGGCAATATGGTGGGGATCACACGTGAATCCATCTCCAAAACCCTTAGTGACTTTCAGAGCGAAGGATTGATCGACATTCGTCAGAAATTTATATATATCGTCAATTTACAGAAGCTAGAACAGATGTGCGAGGAAACAGAGGAAGTCCCTGCACTTCGGAAGTGGTAATGACCACGTTGGCTTACAGCCTTACTATATCAAAAGAACCGGAGGCGTATCAGTTACGCCCGTAACGTTTATTTTGTGAACTGGATCATAAATGCAAAAACGCTCCACCTCGCTTATCGCTTGGTGGAGCGTGATAACAACTAGTCTCATCATTTCGGCTCCATAACGAGATATTTCAGCTATGGCTGCCTTCTGCGGCCATGGCACTCGCCTTCGTTGGATGGACGGTTCCAAACGGATGCTTAGGCGGGCCATAGATCGAGTAGAGTTTAAGCGGTCTATTCCCGATGTTGATGATATTGTGCCATGTGCCTGCCGGGATCATAATGGCATAATTACCATCGACGTGCTGCTCGAAGTCCAATTTCTCCTTACTCTCCCCCATCCTCACAAGCCCCTGCCCTTCTTCAATCCGTATGAACTGATCGGTAGTCGGATGCATTTCCAGGCCAATATCCTCTCCGACCGGAATGCTCATCAGCGTCACTTGCAAGTGCTCTCCCGTCCACAGAGCCGTACGATATGTCTTGTTTTGCTCGGCTGCCTGCTCAATATCAACGACGAACGGCTGACCTCCGTAATCCTTCAACACCATATTGCTTCTTGAAAAAGGCCACTGATGATTGTTCCAGCTATAATCATACGGATTCCAACTATAGCACCGATTCATGCTGCCCTGGGGATAATGAGAAGGATAATGCCACGGTTGGTAATTGCACGGATACATATTCATTCTCCTCGTACTGTTTTTCATCACCACCGTATATTCTATGCAGCTGCCCATATCGAGGCGCATATTTCTTACTTAGCCTTATTACGAGAAATGGGATGCTCCAATTCAGCATGCCCCATGAAGCTATCTAGAGCTTTTCCATCACTAAGAAGTTCGATGTTTTCGATCTCCTTAAATTGAAATAGAGTCTCCTTGAGCGCATCCAAAGCCAACAGTTCACCGCCAGCTCCTAATCTCGCCTCACCTGGAATATGCACATCTATTGTTAAAACTCCCTCGTGGAATTTCATTGCATTTAGCTCGATTTTATTCCATAGGGATAGAAGATCAGCAGGATTGTTGCTTTGCAGAGCTTTAAATACTTTCTTATATTTGTCCAGACTATCCGAATAATGAATTTCCATCTTACTCTGCTTTAACTCCGTTACTTGAGAATCCACGAAGTAAACGACAATCTCCTCCGTTTGATTTTCAGCTTTATCTACTGCCTTATCCGTTCCATTTGCGGGCGAATAAATCCCCTCGTTCGACGTTGAAGCCGCCCCTGATTTAGTAGCAGGCTTGCCTCCACAGGCTGTCGCTACTATTGCGATAACCAATATCAAAATCGTAATCGACATACGTTGCTTCATACCAGCACATCCTCACCGATTTACTTCCCCAAATATTCTTTGATTCCATCAACAATAGCTTGAGCTGCTTTATCTTGAAAAGAATCTGATAACAGTGCTGCTTCTTCTTCAGGGTTACTTAGGAATCCAATCTCTAACAGGACTGCCGGCATTGTTGTTTCTCGAATGACTTGCAAGTCGCCATTTTTCACACCACGATCCTTTAGCCCGATAGCCTCGATCAAATGCCTATGAATCACTTCAGCCAGACTTTTACTGCTGCTTCGTTGATAGTAGAACGTCTCTGTACCTGTCGTTTTGGGTGAATCCTTCACGCTGTTGCCGTGTATCGATACAAATACATCCGCCTTACCTGTATTGGCCAATTGAACACGTTCTGTACGAGTAGGATATACATCGGTTTCACGAGTCATGACAACTTTGATTTCAGGTTCCTCTAAGAGCAGTGCTTGGACTTTCAAGGACAATGCTAACGTAAAGTCCTTCTCAACTTGATTCGAATAACCCGATGTCCCCGGATCGCTACCGCCGTGACCTGGGTCGATAACTACGAGTTTGGCACCTGAATGAGGAAGCACAGCATCGGGATTGGTAGTAATGAGATCACCATTCATATTCAGATCAACAATCAATTGGCCTTCCATCCATTCAGAAGAATACTGTACATTGCTTATTTGATTTAACTCAATGACAATTCGAATCTGAGCCGGGTCTTGATTAAATAACGAATATCTTACTTCCGTAACATTAGGTGCCCCACTTAGATCTAATTTACCTGTCGTTTTAGAACCGAGAGATTCAGCCAAAGGCCCTCCAAATGTAGTTTGAGGCAGATCAACAACGATCCGATCTGGACTCGTCAATTGAGTAATTACTGGAGTAACCTCCTGATCTAAAGAAAGAACCAGTTGATTGTTTGCAAATTGAATGTCATTCACATGATGTAACTCCGATTCAGACTCTTCACCTGTTGCAGGAGGAGAGGGATCCGGGTTGATTCGATCCAACGTGACGATTTTGTCTACGTTATTCCAGCCTACTTTTAACCCCATCTCTTCACTAACGAATCGTATAGGGACAACCACTGTGTTTTTTATATTTTGAGGGGCGAGATTCAACGTTTTTTGTTCATTATCGACTAACGCTTCTTTCTTACCAACTGCTAATGAGATCACCTTGGCGTTCTGCTGTATTTTCACATTTTGCGTTTTTTGATGCCAGTCCACTTTAAACTTTAGGTTTTCCGCAACTACACGAATGGGAATCATCACGTTATTGTTAAGATTTACGACGTCAGCATTCTCAGGAAGAACGCACTCTTCACCATCCAAAATAATTTTCGTTTGCTTAGCTGCCGCATCACTATGATTCGGTAAAGCTATCAGAAAAAATACACTAAATAGAATAAAAAGTATGGATTTCTTCATATTACACCTCTGTCTCATTCTGCTTCGGAATTGTTATTCATGATCACATCTACGACCAACCACCCATGTAAAACCACACCATGATCCTCTCGACTGCATCTATAAAATGAATAAGTAATTGATATGAAATTACTATAGAGCAAATAATTTCGAGTCTCGTAAGTCGACCATCCACCTCCCAGCACCGAATATAGGTATTCGTAGTCCTCTATCAAAATTTCCAATTATTTGACATACAATATTCTACAAGTATAGGTGAATCCCCTTCCATGTTGTTGGCAAAAGTGTTCATTTATTTTCTGATTGGCTAATAGATAGAGTTAATCGAAGCATAATTTTATGCACACCAATCAATGGTGTGACCTTTTTGATTGTTGAACCTCCAAAGTTGTTGCTACCATAGTTCAACGTAGCGAGTTTATTCGCATTCACGAAATGGTAGAGGAGTTATTCATGATGAAAAGAATCGTAACACTAAGCACACGCAAACTGATGGACACTGCAAAACACGGCGGATGCGGCGCATGCCAGACATCTTGCCAGTCTGCTTGCAAGACTTCCTGCGGCGTAGCCAATCAACGTTGTGAGAATGAAATGAACAAATAACAAATAGGCAATGAAACTCACCGCCGTCCTTCCAAGGACGGCGAAGTTGTTTCTACGGATACCACCTGCAATTTGTAGACAAAAAGGAGCTTGATTCGCAGTATGATTCATCAATACCAACTGAACGGATACAACATCGTGATCGATACCTATAGTGGCTCAGTGCATGTTGTTGATGACCTGGCGTATGAGATCATTGCGCTTTATGAACAGGAAACACCCGAACAAATCCTGGACTTAATGAAGGAAAAACAATATCCAGAAGAAAGCATTCGAGATACAATATCAGAGGTCGAGGAACTTATAAAGAATGAGCAGCTTTTTACAGAGGATGCTTATGAGGATCTGTCTATTCACTTAAAAACACGTAAAACGTATGTGAAGGCGCTCTGTCTCAATGTCGCGCATACTTGCAATTTGTCATGCGAGTATTGCTTCGCCAGCCAAGGGAAGTACAATGGTGATCGAGCAATTATGAGCGTAGAGGTTGGACAAAGAGCTATTGATTATCTGCTCGAAAATTCGGGCCATCACCGTAACCTTGACATCGACTTCTTCGGCGGAGAGCCGCTTATGGCTTGGAAAATCGTCAAAGAGATTGTAAAGTACGCACGAAGCAAGGAGAAGGAATGGAAGAAGAAATTCCGCTTCACCTTCACAACGAACGGCATGCTGCTCAACGATGAAGTTACCGAGTTTTTAAATCAGGAAATGTACAATGTCGTCTTAAGTCTGGATGGAAGAAAAGAGGTTCATGATCGGCTGCGCACCACCGTTACCGGCAAAGGCAGCTATGATTCTATCGTACCGAAGTTCCAGGAATTCATCCAAAAGCGCGGAGATCAGGAATACTATGTACGGGGAACGTATACGCGGAATAATGTCGACTTCACCAATGACATCTTCCATATTGCAGATCTTGGTTTTGACAAAATCTCGATGGAACCTGTCATCTGTGATCCACGGGAACCCTATGCGCTTACCGAGAAGGATCTCCCGGAGATTTATAATCAGTACGAAATTCTCGCCAAGGAAATGATTAAGCGCAGTGAACAAGGCAAAGGGTTTACTTTCTATCATTACATGCTAGATCTTTCAGAAGGGCCTTGTATCCAGAAGAGAATCACGGGCTGTGGTTCAGGCACGGAATATCTTGCTGTCACGCCATGGGGCGAGCTCTTCCCTTGCCACCAGTTTGTCGGGGATGAAGCGTACAGCATGGGCAACATCTGGGATGGCATCACGCGTCCTGAGCTGCAGTGCCAATTTAAAGAGAGCAATTGCTACACGAAGCCGGAGTGCAAGGATTGCTGGGCGAAGCTCTACTGCAGTGGCGGATGTCCTGCCAATGCCTTGCATGCTACGGGCTCCATCAACGGATCCTATGAGTTTAGTTGTGACGTTTTCCGCAAACGGATTGAATGCTCCATGATGGCCAAGGTCGCCGAGTCGATTAGAGAGATGGAAGAGAATGAAGTGTAGATGGAGCTTATTAAAGCAAAGCACCCGATAGTTGAACAAGAACCATTATTTTTATGACACATCATTATCCTATTAAGACAAAAGCCAGCATTAATGCTGGCTTCAGACTGTCGACAAATGCCTCAGGTTACATGAGTAACCGGGGCATTTTTTCAAAAAAAATGGTTTTCGGAGCTTGAAAATAGAGAAAGGTCCTTTTTTCCTCCACATCCAATTCGCCAGTTTTTTGAGGTTCATGGCACTGAAAACAAGCATCGTCTGCAAGGCCACTTTTTGAAGTCCTCGTAAAGTGATCCATCGCATGCCATGCTTTTCTTTGAGATCGGCGAAGACACGTTCAATCGTTTCTTTTCGTTTAGCATATAACTGCTTGTTCTCCGGTGTGTGCCTAAGATGGTCAACCTCTTCCACATACCTCGCCCAGACATGACGGGTCACTCGCTTGATCACGTCTTTGCTCTCCGTGCACTGGCTCCGTAACGGGCAATTTCTGCAAATACTCGGATTCGAACGGTATTGCTTATATCCTTCCCGGGTTGTAGTCTCATAGATTACACCTGATCAGCCGGTCAGAGATAACAATCAGCGGCCATCTTCCATTTCCTGATGAAGCATGATTTTCACCTCGTTCACATTGTTCTCTTATGTATTCGACAAAAAAAAAAAGCGTGTAGACCTTGTATCTAAAGATACTTTGTCTACACGCTGGAAGCCCCGTTCAATAAAACGGGGCTTCCAGCGTGTACCGAGCCCCTGTATTCCGAATGTTCGAACGCTCTTTCATATCTCCGATTCTTTATGTGTACAAGTCACTACATTTATTCTGGAGCAACAGTAATATAAGTAACTGAGAAAGGCATACTCTATTTTACACCCTCGCTATGTCCACAATCCACTTAGATTAAGTTTTCTTTATAGAATATTACATTAATGTTTAATAACCGACAAAATATTAGCCCTATCGCACTATATACCAGAAGGTTGATTAAATGGTAATATTTTGTCAAGAGTTCGGCCGACTCATTTTGCATTTGGAGGCGAATGTTTATGAGAATAAGAAAAGTAATAACAGCCTTGATTACTTCCGTGCTACTACTAACTTTTGCACCATCTGCTTTTGCGCAAAAAGGTGTTGCAGATACCTTTGATACTGCAATTGAGGTTGACCTTGGCTATGTGCATGAGCATGGCGGTTACCTCGACGCTCCCGATGATCTCGATTTCTACCATGTAAAGAACACTACTCCAGGCATGCGTACAGTAGCAGCGTTATTTACCCCACCTAATAGTGGTGGAACGTATGATCTGATGTTTATTGTATTCAAAAATGACGGACAAGTTATTTCGTTCAAAGATGAGGGCAACTACGGTAGTCCTGCAATACCGCGTTTTCTGACAACCACTATTAATCCGGGTGAAGACGTGTATGTATTAGTGCGAGGGAGATACCCTTCGGATTATGATCCTAACACACCGTACAGACTGGTAATAGACACTCGCAGTTAGATGTTATTAATAAAAAAAGCACCTTTAGGTGCTTTCAGACTGTCGACAAATGCCTCAGGTTACATGAGTAACCGGGGCATTTTTTCAAAAAAAATGGTTTTCGGAGCTTGAAAATAGAGAAAGGTCCTTTTTTCCTCTACATCCAATTCGCCAGTTTTTTGAGGTTCATGGCACTGAAAACAAGCATCGTCTGCAAGGCCACTTTTTGAAGTCCTCGTAAAGTGGTCCATCGCATGCCATGCTTTTCTTTGAGATCGGCGAAGACACGTTCAATCGTTTCTTTTCGTTTAGCACATAACTGCTTGTTCTCCGATGTGTGCCTAAGATGGTCAACCTCTTCCACATACCTCGCCCAGACATGACGGGTCACTCGCTTGATCACGTCTTTGCTCTCCGTGCACTGGCTCCGTAACGGGCAATTTCTGCAAATACTCGGATTCGAACGGTATTGCTTATATCCTTCCCGGGTTGTAGTCTCATAGATTAACACCTGATCAGCCGGACAGAGATAACAATCGTAATGCTCATCATAGACGTATTCATGCTTCCGGAAGAATCCGTCCTTCGTATGAGGACGGGTGTAGGGCATAACGGGGCGAATCTGCTTATCCAGCAACGTTTTACAAATGTGTGGGGTCTTGTATCCGGCATCTGCAGCTACCGCTTGGGGGCAGCCAAAGCTATCTGCAACTTCTTGTAAAACCTCAAGCAACATCTTACTGTCGTGGACATGAGCTCCTGTGACCTTTGTTCCAAGGATAAAGCCATTTCAGTCGCAGGCAGCATGCACCGAATAGGCAAAGGTTTGCTCTTTCTCATTTCTCACAAACCAGCCGCTTTCCGGGTCGGTTGTGCTGACCTTAACTTCCTTGACAGCAGCTTCAGACTTTTGGGGTAGTGGCTTCTTTCCGTGCATTGCCCGGTCCCGATTCAGTTCCGCTTCCAACTCAGTCTGGTACCTTTTCGCCTCTTGTTCCACCATTTGCTTGATGTATTTCTTCTTGTTAGCGTTGGCCTTTACGTGTGTCGCATCGATGAAGAGTACGGAGGGATCCACTAAATTATGGCGGCAGGCCTGTTTCAGGATCTGGCTGAAAATCTGCTCGAAAATGTCGGTATCCTTGAAGCGACGCACATAGTTTTTGCCAAAGGTACTGAAATGAGGAATGGACCGGGTAAAGTCATAGCCGAGAAACCAGCGGTAAGCCACATTAGTTTCGATTTCTCGAATGGTTTGGCGCATGGAACGATGCCGAACAGATATTGAATGAAGACCATCTTAATGAGGACCACCGGATCAATGCTGGGCCGACCCTGATCTGCACTGCACAGGTCTTTTACCAAGTCGTAAATGAAGGAGAAGTCGATGCCTTTTTCAATTTTACGAACCAAATGATCTTGGGGATCCAGTTCGTCTAAAGCAACAACCGCAATCTGATAGCGGCCATCTTCCATTTCCTGATGAAGCATGATTTTCACCTCGTTCACATTGTTCTCTTATGTATTCGACAAAAAAAGCGTGTAGACCTTGTATCTAAAGATACTTTGTCTACACGCTGAAGCCAGCATTAATGCTGGCTTTTTCACTTATCTAAAAATTATTTCCTTTTACATCATTCTTTTGAGGTATGGAATCTTTCGCCATACAAAATGACTTAGCAAAAAGCTTAGAATGATTCCTAAAAATACCGTTATATGAAATTTAGCCCAGACTGATATTGGTAGGTCATTCAATGTATATTGAAGGAAGACAACTACTGGGATATGGATGAAATAAACAACAAATACATTGTTTGCTAACCTCTTTGACCAACGATTAGCGCCGTTAACTTTCTCTCTAAATAAAATTAGAAGACCGATTACAAGTGAAATACACAGTAACGTCTCAATTAATGATCGAGCCAACGAACCGAAGTTTTGTCCACCCTTTAAAAGAAAAGGATCTATCGTATTTCCTCCAAAATACAAAATGGTTACTATTGATATTCCAATAACAAGCCAGATGTATCCTGCTCTCGCACTCATAGATAAAAACCATTTGCGATGATAAGCCATAATGCCTAAACAAAAGAAACTCACATACTGTGGTACATGTGCAAACTCAGTTTGAATAAATCCTAAAAAAGCTGTCCAATGATCAATAGGAAACCATATCCTTGTAATAAAAGTCACTAAACTAACGACCAACCACAGGGAGAGAATCTGATAAACCTTAATGTTTCTATCAGACTTTTGTGTGAATTTCTTAGATGTAAAGAAGGTCCAGACCGAAAACACAATCGCATACACAAGTAAATGCTCTAAAAACCATAAATGGCCAAATTGCATATCAGGCCATGATGGCCCAGTCCAATTCGCGGGTTCATTACCAAGTCCAAAAAATATATTAACATAGTAAGAAAAAAATGGGATGGGCTCATAATCTCTGAAATTAACGTAATATAAATACATCAGAATAGGAATCATCACGAGAAATCCCAGTAGTAATGGAATACCAATTCTAATAAGCCGTTCTTTTAAAAACCGTTTCGGCCCTTTTCTTGAGATTGATTGGGGGAGAAAATAGGCTGATAAAAAGAAAAACAAACTCATAAAAAATGCTGCATTTACAGAGAAAAATCTGCCCAACCAATTGATAGATTCATCATCCAAAAAAAACCACCAACCACCTGGTCCATAAGCTTGTCCAGCATGGTGAGCTACTACAAGCATAATTAAAGCTATTTTTAAATTATCGATGAAATATAAACGATCACTCTCTTTTTTCACCTATAAACTCCTTTCCCACTAGAAGTTACACTTCGATGCCTAGTAACTTTCCAGCTTCGGCTAATCTCTTTGTAACGTTAATATCTTCCTTCGATGGCGCTATGTCACCACTTGGATGCTGATGAGCAACAATGACACTTGCTGCATTACTAAGTATTGCTGATTTAAACACCTCGCGTGGATGGACGAGTGAGGCATTTAACGAACCTACATGACAACTGCTACTTATAATAATCTCTATCGTCATTTTTCGATTACCATTAATCTGTTTTACTAAATTCTCCTTGTTTAAAGTTTCTCCTCCCATATCCAAATCGGCTGCTGAAGAACGATGGATGTAAGATTACGGTTGATTTTTTTGGAATTCACCGTCATCTCGTTGCTAAGAACGATCACTGTTAATTCCTCGTCCATTAGCCGTGTAACATAATGACGGAAACCACTTGGATATCCTCCTGGATGCCCAACGGCCTTTTTCCCCATGACATCTTGCGTATACCATCCATATCCATATTGAGACGGAAACTTTTTAGCATGCGTCGTACTCATCAGTTCTGATGATTCTTTGCTTATCAATACATGATTACGCAGGGCTCTGTCAAACCGTTCTAAATCTTCAACTGTAGAGATGATATCCCCAGCTGCAAACGCTGCAGAATTGTGCATTACGGGTCCGACTTCCCCCTTTACATGTCCTTCCGCTTTTGGTGTACCAGCCGAAACCGTAAACATCGAATTCAACATGTTGCTTGGCTTAAAAATATGCTCTTCTATATAATTTGCATATGACTGTCCACTGACCTTTTCAACAATAAGTCCTAACATCACATAGCCAGTATTGCTATTGGATTGTCAACACTAAATCAGACAGCTTTTTTAAGGGATAATCTTCTGTAATCTACTGGACTCATATAGCCTAAGGTTCCATGGATGCGATGTTTGTTGAACCAATTTACGTAGTCATATAGCTC